>NZ_JALQEA010000040.1:0-258 GCF_023630965.1 Caballeronia sp. ATUFL_M2_KS44
CGGCAAGGCTTCGCTGAACGCGACCGTCGCGACCGCGTTCGGCTGCCCGTTCGAGGGGCGCATCGACGAAGAGCGCGTCGTGTCGATCGCGCGGACGTATCGCGAAATGGGCATCGACGGCATCACGCTCGCGGATACCACCGGCATGGCGAATCCGCGTCAGGTCGCGCGGCTGGTCGCACGCGTGCTCGAACACGTCCCCGCCGCCGATCTGACGCTGCACTTTCACAATACTCGCGGCCTCGGCCTCGCCAACGT
>NZ_JALQEA010000041.1:0-243 GCF_023630965.1 Caballeronia sp. ATUFL_M2_KS44
AGCGAGATGGCGGCAACCGGCGAAGTGCCGTTCGCGCTCTATTACGGCGGCGTCGACAGCACGCCGCTCTTCATCGTGCTGGCGGGCGCATACGCGGAACGCACCGGTGACACCGCCCTGATCGATGAAATCTGGCCGGCGCTGCAGCTCGCAGCGCAATGGGTCGCGCGCCATTGCGACAAGAATCCGCACGGTCTGCTCGACTACCAGCGCGCATCCGAGCACGGTCTGGCGAATCAGGGG
>NZ_JALQEA010000042.1:0-256 GCF_023630965.1 Caballeronia sp. ATUFL_M2_KS44
GTCGCGCCGCTCGGCGCGTTGTCATCGCTCTTTCTGATGTCCGGCCTGCCCGCCGATACGTGGATACGGCTCATCGTCTGGATGGCGATCGGCGTCGTCATTTACTTCGGCTACGGCATACGTCATAGCAGGCTGCGCAATCAGCGAGAAGCCGCGCCGCGTCGCCCCGCTCGCGGATGACATTCGAAGGGCCGCTCGAATCGCGGCCCTTGCTTCATTCCGACGCGCGTTTCGATTCGTGTTCGCGCGCTTCTTC
>NZ_JALQEA010000043.1:0-234 GCF_023630965.1 Caballeronia sp. ATUFL_M2_KS44
GCCGCCGCCTTCAGGTTCTGGTTCGCGTCCTGCGCCTGCTTTTCCAGATCGTTGAGCGTGGCGTCGTCGAAGATCGTCCACCATTCGCCGCGCATCATCTCTTCGGACGGCTGCGCGGTCTTCCACGTACCCGCTTCCGATGCATCGAGCGTCTTTTGCGGCGTTTCCTTGTAGGCGGACGGCGCATTGACGTCGGGCTTCTCGTAGGTGGGCGCGAGCGAGCAGCCCGCGACC
>NZ_JALQEA010000044.1:0-233 GCF_023630965.1 Caballeronia sp. ATUFL_M2_KS44
GTGCCGGACTATCTGACCTCCGTGAAAGACGGCGCTTTCTATGGCTGGCCATACAGCTATTACGGTCAGCATGTCGATGATCGCGTGAAGCCGCAACGCGCGGATCTCGTGCAATCGGCGATCGCGCCGGACTATGCGATCGGCGCGCACACCGCTTCGCTCGGTCTCGCGTTTTATGACGGCACCGCATTTGCGCAACGCTATCGAAATGGCGCGTTCATCGGTCAACATGG
>NZ_JALQEA010000045.1:0-68633 GCF_023630965.1 Caballeronia sp. ATUFL_M2_KS44
CCCCCCCCCCCCCCCCCCCCCCCCCCCCCCCCCCCCCCCCCCCCCCCCCCCCCCCCCCCCCCCCCCCCCCCCCCCCAATTTACAAGCAGAAGACGGCACCCCCCACCCCCCCCCCCCCCCCTATTTCACAACCCTGTCAAGACAAACCCACGCCCGTCGCCGCCGCCGCCAATCCGGCGACGCGTCCGGCGAGCACGGGCGCATCGAACATGACGGCGCGCTTCGACGCGGACAAGACCGACGACGTCGAACGCGCGATCAAGCAATACGGCTGGAGCAGCGGAGACACGACGCAAAAGCCATCGCGCTGACCGCCCCGCCCGATTCCCACGCATCACGCATGTCGCATTACGCGCGGTGCAGCCGCATCGCGCGCGTTTCAAAGAACCCGTCCAAACTCGACTAAAGGGTCAACCATGGTCTCGACCAGTTTCATGCGCAATGCCGCGCGGGGCGCGCTCGCCCTGTGCGCCGTCATCGGGCTCGCCTGCGCGGCGACATCCAGTTTTGCCGATCCCGTGCCGTACAAGATCACCACCGGCCAGGAACGCGGCACGTATATCCAGATCGGTCAGGACTTGTCGAAGTACGTCGCGGAGCCGGCGGGCATCGATCTGGAAGTGCTGCCCTCGAAGGGATCGGCGGAAAACGTGCAGCGCATGCGCTACGAGCCCGGCGTGAAGTTCGCGCTGGTGCAGTCGGACGTGTATCAGGCGTATCTCGACATGGCGAGTTCCGGCAACGCGGAAGCGGGCCGGATCATCCAGCCGCTGCGCCTCATCATGCCGCTCTATGACGAGGAGATTTACTTCGTCGTGCGCTCGGATTCGCCGCTCAAGACCATCAACGAGATCAAGGGCAAGAACATCAGCGTCGGGCCGATTGGAAGCGGCACGGCGCAGTCGGCGGAGACGCTGTATCGGCTGATGTTCGGCGAGCCGATTGCCGATGCCAACGAGCAGCACCTCGACAACGAAGACGCGCTCGCCAAGCTGATCGTGCGCAAGATCGATGTCGCGGTGATCGTCGCGGGCCAGCCGGCCAAGCTCTTTCAGGACATGAATCCGGAACTGCTGCAGCAGATCAAGCTGCTGCGCCTCGATCCGTCCGCGCCCGAAACCGCCAAGGCGAAGCAGACGTATTTCCCGGCGACCATCCGCACGACGAGCTATCCGAACTGGATTCAGGAAGACACGCCGACGCTCACCGTGAAGGCGTTCCTCGTCACGTACGACTACGGCTTGCGCGGCACGGTCGGCGCGCTGTCGAAATTCGCGGATTCGCTCTGCACGAACTTCGACACGCTGCAGGCGAGCGGGCATCCGAAGTGGAAGCAGGTGCGTCTCGACTTGCCGCCGCTCACGCGCGGCTGGAAATACTATCCGCCGATGGAAAAGCGCTTGCGCCAGTGCATCGCGCGGCGCACGGCGGAGGCGAAGTCGCAAGGCTCGGCGCAGACCGTGTCCGCGAAAGGCACGGACGCCGCCGCGCCGAAGAAGAAATCGACGTGCACGAGCCAGGAAAAGCTGCTGCTTCTGTGCGACGACCAGTAACGCGCATCGTCACCGCGATAGCTGCGGCATGAGCGCGGCGAGGCGCGACATGCCGCGCGCGATCGTCTGCGCGCTCGTGCCGCCGTATCCGAACAGCATGCCCTGTTCGATGGCGTCGCCCGCATAGAAGGGGCGAATGCCGTACAGCCCGATCGACGCCTCGCGCGCTGCCGCCACGACGCGTTCCTCGCGCCAGCCTCGGCGAAGCCGCGCGACCAGATGGATGCCGGCCATCGCGGGAAGCGGCTCGAACCAGGGCGCGAGATCGCCCGTCAAGCGGTCGAGCAGGGTCGCGCGCCGCTCGGCATACGCCTTGTGCATGCGGCGCAGATGCTTCGCGTATTCGCCGTCGAGCATGAACGCGCCGAGCGCGGTCTGCGTCAGCATGCAACTGTGGCAATCCGCGATCTGCTTCGCGTTCCAGAGCGGCTCGCGAAGCGTCGCGGGCGGCACGACATAGCCGATCCGCAGATCCGGAAACAGCGTCTTCGAGAACGTGCCGACATACGCGACCAGCCCCGCGCGGTCCAGACTCTTCAGCGATTCGACCGGCCGCCCTTCGAAGCGGAACTCGCCGTCATAATCGTCCTCGACGATCACCGCGCCGCGCTTGCCCGCCCATTCGAGCAATTCGACGCGCCGGTCGAGACTCATCGGCATGCCGAGCGGAAACTGATGCGACGGCGTCACGTAGACGAGCCGCGCATTGCGCGGCAGCTTGCCGACGACGATGCCCTCGCCATCCACCGGCACATGCGCGATGCGCGCGCCCAGCGCCGAGAACAGCGCCCGCGCGGGCGGATAACCCGGCTCTTCGACCGCGACGACATCGCCCGGCTGGATGACCACGCGCGCGAGCAGGTCGAGCGCCTGCTGCGCGCCTTGCGTCACGACGACGTCCTGCCAGTTGCACGCCACCGCGCGGCTGAACCCGAGATAACGCGCGATGCCGAGCCGCAATTCCTGCTCGCCCGCCGGATCGCGATACGACGCCACGCCGCCGCCCGCGCGCGCCTGCGTGCGCAGCGCCTGATTGACGCAGCGGCGCCAGGCGTCGAAGGGAAAGAGCGTCTTGTCGGTGACGCCGCCCTTGAAATCGCAGTCGAGCGTGATGCCCGCGGGCGGCATCGGCATGGCCATGCGCTCGGGCATCTTGCGCCAGATGCCGGCGGCCCGTGCGCGCGCCGACGCTGGCTCAGGCCGCGCGCCGGGCAGCCGCGCGAGGCCGTCGGCGACGAAGGTGCCATCGCCCGCGCGCGTGCGCAGAAAGCCTTCCGCGATGAGGCGGTCGAAGACTTCGAGCGTCGTTTTGCGGGAGACGCCGAGCTGCGCGGCGAGTTCGCGCGTGGACGGCAGGCGCAAGTTCGCGGCGAGCCGTCCTTCGATGATGCCGACGCGAAGCTGGCCGTAGATCTGGCCGGTCAGGTCGCGCCGGCCGTGCAGGGTGATGTGGATGTCCAACGTGGTGGCGATGTGGTTAGGAAAACGGTGGCCATTCCTCGTGCAGCGTTTCGCGCCAGGGACCGAAGACGTCGCGCGGTTCTTCGGGCTGTGCGTCGGGCGCGTTAGGTGAAGGCGACGTCATTGTTCCCCTCCGAACACCGCCTCGCAAAGCGTCACGCCGGCCGCCGTCAGCGCAGCCGATCCCGCGCCCTCTTCGCTCAATTGCACGTCCACGAGCCCCGCGTCCGCCAGCGCGGTCAAATGCCGGCGCAGCGCGCTCATCGGCAAGCCGGATTGCTTCGCCAGTTTCGCAAGCGACCACGCGCGCCCCGGCGTCTCGTGCTTCGCGCGCCAAAGCTGCTCGAGAATGGCGACGAGCGCCGGATCGATGTCATCGTTCATATTCAAGTCTCCCTTGCGCGGGCGTCGATTTCGCCGACGAGTTGCCCGAGCCGTTGCAGCGCCGCCTCGCTTTGCGGCGTCCACGGATAGCTGTAATTGAGGCGGATGAAATGGCTGAATGCATTGCGCGTCGAGAACATATAGCCCGGCCCGACCGTGATGCCTTCCGCCAGCGCCGCACGATACAGCAGCATGGAATCGACGCGCTCCGGCAGTTCCACCCACAGCACATAGCCGCCCTGCGGCGCGGACGTGCGCGTGCCGGCGGGAAAGAACCGTTCGACCATCGCCATCATGATGCGCGCCTGCTGCCTGTACAGCTTGCGCACGCGCCGCAGATGCCGGTCGTAGCCGTCCTGACGCAAGTAATCCGCGACGGCGACTTGCGGCACCGATGGCGTCGTCAGCGTGTTGAGAAACTTCAGCTTTTCGACTTGCGCGCGATAACGCCCCGGCATCGCCCAACCGATGCGATACGACGCCGTCAGGCTCTTCGAAAACGACGCGCAATGCAGCACGAGCCCTTTCGTATCGAAATTCTTGAGCGTCGAGGGCCGCGCGTCGCCGAAATGAAGCTCGTGATAGACATCGTTTTCGATGACGGGAATGTCGTGCATCGAAAGCAGGTCCACGAGCCGGCGCTTGCGCTCATCCGGCATCTGAAAGCCGAGCGGATTCTGGAAATTCGGCATCACCATGCACGCGGCGATCTTTCCCTCGCCGACGATCTGCGCGAGCGCGTCGATGTCGATGCCGTCGGCGGGATGCGTCGGCACTTCGATCGCGCGCATGCCGAGGCGCTCGATGGCGTGGAGCATCGCGTAGAACGTCGGCGATTCGACGGCGACCGTGTCGCCCGGCTTCGCGACGGCTTGCAGGCTCAGGTTGATCGCTTCCGTCGCGCCGACCGTGATGACGATCTCGCCGGGATCGACCGGCACGCCGTTTTCCGCGTAACGCCGCGCGATCTGGCGAATGAGTTCGGGATTGCCGGGCGGCAGGTCGTCGATCAGATTCCAGCTCGCATGCCGCCGCGCGATGGCGTTCGCGTACTGGTTGATGCGCCGCCACGGAAACGGCTCGGTATCCGGATACGGCGATCCGAACGGCACGGCGCCGTGCGCGCGAATGCTGCGCAACGTGGACAGCACGAGGCGGCTCACGTCCACTTCCGACGCCACCGCCATCGCGCCCGCCGCGCCCCGCTCGCCGCGCGCCTCGCCGGAACGCGGTGTCGCGCGCACGAAGTAGCCGGATTGCGGACGCGTTTCCAGCACGCCGCGGCTCTCCAGCAGCGCATACGCATGCAGCACGGTCTTGATGCTCACGCCGTGCTGCTGGCTCGCCTGCCGCACCGACGCGATGCGCTCGCCCGCCGTGAACACGCCGCGTCGCACGGCGGCTTCGATTTCATCGGCGAGTTGTTCGTAGAGCTTCACGGGCTTTCATGTTTGACGTTCGACAAAGCGCAGTCTAGGGCAAATCGCCGCAACTGTATCCCTCCCATTTCGCATTTTCTGTGCGCCGTGCGCGATTCGGGACACAGTACGCTCTGAGCCATCGAATGACCACGCTGGCCGCATCCATCATGAAGAAGCCCGAACCGCGCATCGAACCGTACCATCACCCCGCCGCCGGCTGGGGGGCGCTGAAACAGGTCGCCATCAACCTCGTGAAGGAAAAGGTGTCGGGCGGCAACTACCGCACGCTTTTCAAGCAGAATCAGCCGGACGGCTTCGATTGCCCCGGCTGCGCGTGGCCGGACCGGCAACATGCGTCGACGTTCGAATTCTGCGAAAACGGCGTGAAAGCGGTCGCCGCCGAAGCCACGGCCAAGCGCGTGACGCCTGCGTTCTTCGAGCAGCACACGGTGTCGTCGCTGATGGCGCAATCGGATTACGAACTGGAGCAGCACGGCCGCCTCACCGATCCGCTCGTCTACGACGCGAAGCGCGACCGCTACGTGCCGATCGAATGGGATGCCGCGTTCGAACTGATCGCGTCGCATCTCAAGCAACTCGGCGATCCGGACCGCGCCGCCTTCTACACCTCGGGCCGCGCGAGCAACGAAGCCGCGTTTCTCTACCAGTTGTTCGTGCGCATGTACGGCACGAACAACTTCCCCGATTGCTCCAACATGTGCCACGAAGCGACGAGCCGCGGCTTGCCGCATACGGTGGGCGTCGGCAAGGGCACGGTCACGCTCGACGACTTCGAGCACGCCGACACGCTTCTGCTCTTCGGCCAGAATCCGGCGACGAACCATCCGCGCATGCTCGGCGAGTTGCGCGACTGCGCGAAACGCGGCGCGACGATCGTATCGATCAATCCGCTCAAGGAACGCGGCCTGGAGCGCTTCGCGAGCCCGCAGCACACGCTCGACATGCTGTCGCCGAAGGGCGTGAAAATCAGCTCCGTGTTCATCCGGCCGAAAGTCGGCGGCGACTTCGCGCTCATCAAGGGCGTCGCGAAACGCGTGATCGAACTCGACGACGCCGCGCTTATCGCGGGCGGCGAGCGCGTGATCGACGTCGATTTCATCGCGCAACATACGGTCGGCTTCGATGCCTTCGCCGCCGATCTGCGCGCGGAAAGCTGGGAGACGATCGTCGCGGAATCCGGCTCGCCGATGGACGACATCCTCCAGCTCGCCGACATCTACGCGAAGGGCCGCGCCGTGATCGCGACGTGGGGCATGGGCCTCACGCAGCACAAGAACTCCGTGCCGACGGTGCAACTGCTGTCGAACCTGATGATGATGCGCGGGAACATCGGGCGGCGCGGCGCGGGCCTGTGCCCGGTGCGCGGACATTCGAACGTGCAGGGCGATCGCACGGTCGGCATCGAGGAAAAGCCGACGCAGGCGTTTCTGGACCGGCTCGGCGCAGCGTACGACTTCGAGCCGCCGCGCGAGCACGGCTACGACGTCGTCGAAAGCATTCACGCGATGCTCGAAGGCCGCGTGAAGGTGTTCATCGGCTTGGGGGGCAATTTCTCGATCGCGACGCCCGACACGCCGCGCACCTGGGAAGCGATGCGTTCATGCGATCTCACCGTCCACATCACGACGAAGCTGAACCGCAGCCATCTCGTGCATGGCCGCGACGCGCTGATCCTGCCGACGCTCGGCCGCACCGAAATCGACATGCAGAACGGCGTGGCGCAAGGCGTCACCGTCGAAGATTCGATGAGCATGGTGCACATCTCGTACGGCATGAACAAACCGGCGTCGCCGAATCTGCTGAGCGAAGTGGCGATCGTCGCGCGCATGGCCCACGCGACGCTCGGCAGCGCGAAGGTCGACTGGCTCGCGCATGCGAACGACTACGCGCTGATCCGCGATGGCATCGAAAAGGTGATCGACGGCTTCGAGAACTACAACGAGCGCCTGAAGAAGCCGGGCGGCTTTCATCTCGGCGTGGCGTCGCGGGATCGCGTGTGGAATACGCCGAGCGGCAAGGCGCAGTTCATCGTGCACGCCATTGCCGTGGACACGCCGATTCACCGCGCCCGCGCGCTGCACGGCGAGCGCCTGCTGACGCTCATGACCACGCGCTCGCACGATCAGTACAACACGACCATCTACGGTCTCGACGACCGTTATCGCGGCGTGTACGGCCAGCGGCACGTGCTGTTCGCGAATGCCGAGGACATCGACATGCTCGGCTTCGAGCCGGGCGAAGTCGTCGATATCACGAGCGTGTGGGATGACGGCGTGGAGCGCCGCGTGGAAGGATTCACGCTGGTGGAGTACGACATTCCGCGCGGCTGTCTCGGCGCGTACTACCCGGAGACGAATCCGCTCGTGCCGCTCTCGTCTATCGCGGATGGCGCCGGTACGCCGACATCGAAGTCCATTCCCGTGTTGTTGCGTTCTGCCAGCCGAGCCATTGCGGCCTGAGGCCGTGCTTCAGCGCGGATTTGTGAAGCGCCTGATGACGCGCCCGTGAGCGCGCGTTCAGGCGGCGTTCGAGCGCGGCGGCGCCGCAGAAGAAGCGATCGATGGCCGCGCCGAGCGCCGCGAGAATGCCGACGCACGCCATCCATCCGAACGCGATGTTGTCGAACGCGAAGGATACCCAGACGCCGCCCGCCGTTGCCGCGAGAAACACCAGCATGACGAGGCCGAACGGCGGCGTGTCTTCATGCTCCGTGCGGCAGCCGGCGCGGCGCGCGACCGCTGCATTACCGCGTTCCAACTCGTAGATTCCTGCCATTGCGTCCACTTTGTTCCCTCCAAGCCGCTACAAGCGTGTGGTTGGCAAAGTTACGCAGATGAAGCGCACAGCGGTATCAGATCTGTCCGAACGTTTAATAGGCAACCCGGCAGCGAACCGCTTCGTTCTGCGCTCATTTCACGCCGGCGAAGTCCTGAACCTCGGCATCGGCCTCGCCCGCGAGCGGCACGACGCCCGACGGCCCCATCGCGCGAGGCTGCAAGAGCAGCGCGACCAGGCCGCTCCATCCGGTCTGATGCGACGCCCCCACGCCGCGTCCGTTGTCGCCGTGAAAATATTCGTGGAAGAGCACGAGATCGCGCGAACGCGGATCGGCCTGTAGCAGCGGATACGCCGCCATCACGGGCCGCTCGCCGTTCTTGTCCAGCAGGAAAAGCGTGGTCACGCGGCGCGAGAGTTCATTGGCGATCTCTGCGAGCGAAAATTTTTGTCCCGATCCGGTCGGATACTCGACGCGGAAATCGTCGCCGTAATAGCGGTGAAATTCGAGGATCGATTCGATCAGCAGATAGTTCACCGGCATCCACACCGGCCCGCGCCAGTTGGAGTTGCCGCCGAACACGCGCGACGTGGATTCGCCCGGCTGATACTGCACGCAGAAGCTCTCGCTGTTGTGATAGAAGACGAACGGCTCGTCGAGATGGACGCGCGAGAGCGCGCGCACGCCGTGGTCGGAGAGAAACTCGGTCTCGTCGAGCATGCGCTTGAGCAGCGCTTTCATGCGATGCCCGCGCAACAGCGAAAGCAGCACGCTATTGCCTTTCCCCGCGACGTTCCATCGCGAGACGAGCCGCGACAAGTCCGGCCGATGTTCGAGAAACCAGTGCAGCCGGTCGCGCAAGCCGGGCAGCGAACCATGCACGCCCGGCTCCAGTACGTGAACGGCGAAGAACGGAATGAGCCCGACTATGGAGCGCACGCGCATCGGCACGCTGGAACCGTCGGGCAGGCGCAGCTTGTCGTAGAAGAACTCGTCCTCGCTGTCCCAGAGGCCCGTGTCGCAACCGTCCTCGCAACTCACGGCTTCCGCGATATACAGGAAGTGCTCGAAGAACTTCACCGCGATGTCGATGAACACCTTGTTCGCATACGCCAGTTCCAGCGCGATGCGCATGAGGTCGAGCGCATACGCGGCCATCCACGCGGTGCCGTCGGCCTGATCGATGTGACCGCCCGTCGGCAACGGCGACGAGCGATCGAAGATGCCGACGTTATCCAGTCCGAGAAAGCCGCCCTGAAAGATGTTGCGGCCATCGGCGTCCTTGCGGTTGACCCACCACGAGAAGTTGAGCAGCAGCTTGTGGAAGACTAGCTCCAGAAAGTCGCGGTCGCCGAAGCCCGTGATCGCGCGATCGATCTCGTAGACGCGCCACGTTGCCCATGCATGAACGGGCGGGTTCGCATCGCCGAAAGCCCATTCGTACGCGGGCAACTGGCCGTTCGGATGCTGATAGCGGTCCTTCACGAGCAACAGCAACTGGCGCTTGGCGAACTCGGGATCGATCAGCGCGAACGCCGCCGCATGAAACGCGAGATCCCACGACGCGTACCACGGATATTCCCACTTGTCCGGCATCGATACGATGTCCGCGTTGCACAGATGCCGCCAGTCGTAGTTGCGTCCGGAGCGGCGCTGCTTCGGCGGATTGGGCTGCAGCGGATCGCCGTCGAGCCAGCGCGTCACGTCGAACTGGTAGTACTGCTTCGACCACAGCATGCCCGCGAGCGCCTGCCGCTGCACGAGCCGCTGATCGGCATCGGCGATATCGTGCTGAAGCGCGCCGTAGAACTCGTCCGCTTCCGCGATGCGCCGCGCGAACAAGGCGTCGGCGTCTAACGGAGCAGCGTCGGGCTCGGATTCGGGACGCCAGCGCAGATAGACCGTCGCCTTCGCATGCGCCGCGAGTTCGAGATGAAAGCGGGCTGCCGCGCGCGTGCCGGCATCGCGGCGAATCGCGCTTTCATCGCCGTGAACGATGTAGTCGTTGAAGCCGTCCTTGAACGTGCCCGCGCCTTCCATGTGGTAAAGGCGCTTCACGTTGGTCTCGTTCTCGCAGAATATCCATTCGGCATCCTGAACATTAGGCGACCATGCGGTGACGACCATCGGCTCGTGGCCCATGTGTTCGGCGGCGACATACGTCGCGCCCTGCACCGTTTCGCGCCTGAGCGACGGCTTGATCGGCGTCGGCTTCCACGACCACGTGTTGCGCGCCCAGATCTGCGGCAGCGCGTCGATGGCGGCGGCGCGGTCCGAACGATTTTCGATCGTCACGCGCATCACGATATCGTCCTGCGTGTGCTTCGCGTATTCCACCTGCACGTCGAAGTAGCGCTCGTCGTCGAAAGCGCCGGTGTCGAGCACTTCGTACTCGGGCATGTCAGCGCCGCGCCGCGCGTTTTCATCGACGAGATCGGCGTAAGGAAACGCCACATGCGGGTACTTGTACAGCATGCGCATGTAGGAATGCGTGGGCGTGCCGTCGATGTAGAAGTAAAGCTCCTTCACGTCCTCGCCGTGATTGCCTTCCTGATTCGTGAGGCCGAAGAGCCGCTCTTTCAGGATCGGATCGCGCCCATTCCACAGCGCGAGCGAGATGCACCAGTTGAGCTTGTCGTCGCCGAAGCCGGCAATGCCGTCCTCGCCCCAGCGATACGCCCTGCTGCGCGCATGATCGTGCGGAAAGTACTCCCACGCGGTGCCGAACTCGCTGTAATCCTCGCGCACGGTGCCCCACTGGCGCTCGCTCAGATACGGCCCCCAGCGCTGCCAGCGCGGGCATTCGCCGGAATGCAGCCGCGAGCCTTCAACGGTATCGATCTGATTGACGGTGCGCGTCCTGTCCATGGGCGTCTCCTCGTCGCGACTTTCGAAAACGCCCAATTTACCGCGATTCCGCCGCGGTTTGCCCAAACGGCGCTGATGTTTCGCCGATCAACTTCTCGATACGCATCAGCTCCGCGAGCGACCACGCCTGAAACGGCGCGCCGCCGGGCGTATACGGCGCGTCGCCGTCCGCGACTTCGCTGATATGGCCGATGCCGTATCGATCCAGATGCGCGTGAAGCGGCGCGAGAAAGCGCTCGCGCACGCCCGCCGCGCCATGCACGCGCAGCCACGCCTCGACGAACGGGCCCATGAGCCACGGCCACGCCGTGCCCTGGTGATACGCGCCATCGCGATCCAGCAAGCCGCCTGCATAACGCGCGCGATACGCCGGGTCCGAAGGCGCGAGCGTGCGCAGGCCGAGCGGCGTCAGCAAGTGCGCCTCGACCTGCGCGATGATCGCGCGCGCAGTCTCGTCATCGACGATCACGTGCGGCAACCCGCCGACCGCGAAAATCTGATTCGGGCGGATTGCGCGGTCGAGCTTGCCCGGCTCGTGATCGGCATCGACGACATCGACGAGCGCGTGCGTGTCCGGATCGACGAAGCGCGCCTGGAACGCCTGCCGCGCGCGATCGTGCATCGGCTGCCAGCGCGCGTTCCACGCCGATGCGATCGCGAGCGCGTTGATCCACAACGCCTCGACTTCGACCGGCTTGCCGATGCGCGGCGTCACGATCCAGTCGCCCGCTTTCGCGTCCATCCACGTGAGCTGCACGCCGGGCACGCCCGCGCGCAAGAGACCGTCTTCGTCGGCCGCGATGCCGAAGCGCGTGCCGCGCGCATAGCCTTCGAGGATCGCATCGACGGCGCGTTGCAGGCGGGTCGTCGTCGCGGCGAGCGCGTGGCCGGTCGCGAGATAGTCGTGCACGGCAATCACGAACCAGAGCGACGCATCGACGGAGTTGTACTCGGGCAAGCCGCCGCTGTCGGGAAAGCGGTTCGGCAACATGCCTTCCGACAGCACATCGGCCCATTCGAGCAAAATTGATTCGGCATCCTGATGATGTCCGGGCGCGAGCAAGAGGCCGCGCATCGAGATGAACGTGTCGCGGCCCCAGTCGGTGAACCACGGAAAGCCCGCGATGATCGTCAGCCCGTTCTTGCGCTTCACGACATACGCATCGGCCGATCGCGCGAGCCGCGAGCCGAACGCGGCGCGGCGCTCGCGCTCCCGCGCGTCGAGCTGCGATGCGAGCACGTGGACATCGCCATGAAGCGGCGGGTCGTTGCCCGTGTCGGCGTGCAAGATCAGCAGCGCTTCGCCGCGCGCGAGGTCGAAGTGAAAGACGCCGGGCGTCGCGAGGTCTTCGATGAAATCCAGCCCGCGCTCGCGTTCGCGCGCATAACTGAAGTTGCGATACCAGTCGGGCGCGTGTTCGTATGCGCCGTTGGACATCGCGCCGATGGCCGGCAAGCCGCCGTAGGGTTGCCAGAAAACGCGCTCGCCATCGACGCTCGCATCGAAGCGAAAGTCCGCGTTCTCGCGATGCAGCGCGTGATAGTCGCGCCCTGACAGCAGCGGCCGCACGTGCAGCGTCGCATCCGTCGCCGCGCCTTCGATACGCCAGCGCAGCACCGTCTGCCCGCTCTCCTTCGCGACGAACACTTCCACGACGACCGCCGCGTTTTCGCCGATGCGATAACGCCACGTCGGCCACGGCGATGTTTCGAACGCCGCCAGATGCGCCGATGCATCCGGATACAGCACGTCGGGCGCGTAGCGTTGCATCGTCAGCGGAACGCGCGCGCCGCCGATCTCGATCCACGCCTCCACGCCGTTCACCAGCACGACGCGGCCCGCGGGCGGCTGCGTCGCCGCGAGCACGAGCGCGTGGTAGCGGCGCGTGCGCATCGTGCCCACGGTGCCCGACGCGAAGCCGCCGTGCGCGTCCGCTTCGAGCCATTCGTCGTCGAAGCGCGCGGTGTCGATCGCCGTCATGCCGCCGCCTGCTTGCGGTAATCGGCGAGCGCGCGGCGCGCCTTCTTGCGGATGGCCTGCTGCATGCGGGGCGTCCAGCCGAAGCACCATCCGGCCGGCCCGAGCGCCTGCCGGCTCCAGCGCCAGAGATCGAAGGTATCGGTCTGCTCGAAGATGAGGCCGTCGCGGATGGCGAAGCGCGTGCGTATCTCGTTGACGACCGGCCGGCCCGTCGCCGAATACGTATAGCGCGCGACAGCGTTCGCGCTCGCGGTCTGTCCGAGCGATTCGATGCCGTCGAAAGTCAGCGCGAAGTCGCTCGCGCGATCCAGCAGCATCCGCCACATGTCGCCCGCCTCGCGCCCGAACAGCACGCCGAATGCGGGATCCTCGAAGCGGACGTCGGGCGCGTAACACGCGGCCATGGCGTCGGCGTCGAGACTTTGAAAAGCGCGGTAGAAGCGCTCGATCAATGCGATGTTCGGATTCGAATCTGGCATGGCGGGTCGCGCTGCCGCGTCGGACGGAGAAGTTCGCATTCTCGCGCGGGCGCGAATACTCTGCATGGCCGCCGCGCACACGGCCGCCGCCTGGGTTGTTTCAACCGTTCCGAATGAAAAATATTAATGCGATTAAATCTGAAACGCGCCCGCTCAACAATATCCGCGTTTAACGCAGCGAATAAGAAATATCCTATTTAGCCAAGATTGATCTTAATCATAAAACGAAGCGGTCGATTTCTTGATTTATTTTTGGCGAATATACTAAACCAGATCCGGTTAAATATAATCGAGCGGCCGTGCCTGGCGAGTGGGTATCGAATTAGCCGGGTGCGACATCGCTCCTACACGGACTCGCAGCACAACTCGCTCAGGCAAGAAATACAGAGCATGAAGAGAATCAAGCCCAGACTCAGCAAGCCGTCAATGGCGTCCGCGGATTATTTCCTCACGGATGTCCGCACCGGGAACCTTATTCGCGCGATCCAGTCCGTATCGCCGGATAACGTTATTTATGTACTTAGAACGAAAGGTGGTTCACTCTATTGCGCGCACCTCGATTATCGACAACACCCGGATCGCAATTCGATTTTGCTGATGGCGTTCGAATTGGGTCTCTCCGTGACGATGACAGCGAACGAAAGCCACAATATCACCGATATTTCCGTGGCATTGCCCGGCACTCCGCCGCTTCCGTCGCTCGGTGAAACCTGGCGTTTGCTGGAAGACGTCAGAACGGGCGCCATCGTTCAGATCGAGGATGCGGATACGCTTGCGAGTATCGCGTATATCGTCCGCAGCCCGGATGGTTCGCATCACTGCGCGCAAATTCGCCCGCACGAGCACCGGTTGCGCAACGCCTTGCTGATGGCCGCATTCCGGGGAAAGCTGCCGGCGACCGTCGCGGGCGACGCGGATTATTACCTTTCGGCGCTATCGGTCGGATCGCGGGCGTTCGGTCCGCATCTGACCGCCGCGCCGGCTTTTATTTCGAGCACGCCGCGCTCCGGCGTCATCGAGGAAATCGTCGACAGGGAAGTGTCGGATACGCTCATCGTCATCGTCCGGTCGCCGGACGGCACGCGCTATCACGCGCAAGTCGACCGGCAGGAGCAGGCGAACCGCAACCATCTGCTGATGATCGCGCTCAGGGCGGGGCTGCCGGTCACGCTCGGCGGCAACGAGGACCATTACGTCACCGCGATATCGGTCGGTGCGTTGTCGGCGCCGGCCCCGCCGTCGCTCGTGCTCTTCGGGCTCAGGCTGACGGAGACGCGCAGCGGGATTCTCGTGCGCATCGTCGACTCCGACCGGCTCGACACCATCTGCTACGTGCTGCGCACATCCGACGGAACGCTCTACTGCGCGCAGATGAACACGGCGCATCACACCGCCCGGCACCGCATACTGATGTCGGCGCTGGCCCGAAGTCTCCTCGTCACGCTTTCCGCCGACGGCAATTCGGTCGTCACGGGCGTCGCGGTGGGCCTGCCGCACGCGGGAAGCCCGACCTTCCATTGCGGCACGACGCGCTTTGCCAGCACCGAGACGGGCCGCATCGTCAGGATGATCGATTCGGATCTGCTGGGCACGGGCATCGTCTATGTGCTTCAGACGGCTGACGGCAGCGAATGGTGCGTGCCGCCGCTCACGCACGCCGAACCGGCGCGCAGCGAGCTGCTCAACACGGCGCTGATCGCCGGACTCACTGTGACGGTGAACGGCAGCAGCGCGGAGGACAAGCCGCACGGCCCCGGAAGCGTGATGGCCGAGCGGAAGTAATCAAGCCGTGAAGAGCGTCACCGCGTGAATGAGCAGGCCGACGGCGCCGCCCACGAGCGTGCCGTTCACGCGGATGAATTGCAGATCGCGCCCGATATTCAACTCGACATCGCGCACCAGCGTCGCGTCGTCCCATTGCTTGACGGTCGCAGCAATGTGCTTCGCGATGCCCTCGCGCAACTCGGGCGCGAGCGCCTTCAACGCGTCGCGCATGTGCTCGTTGATGGACTCGCGCAACGCCGGATCGCTGCCGAGCGACTGCGCGAAGCCCGACGCGACCTGCACCACCTTCGCGTGCAGCGCCGAATCCGGGCGCTGCAGGTCCGCGCCGAGCCACGTGGTGAATTCGTCCCAGAGACCGTCGACATAACCGCGCAACTCCGGGCGTTCCAGCCATTCGCGCTTGTGCAGATCGATGCGCGCCTTGAACGCCGGGTCCGACTTCAGGCGTTCGACGAAGCGCTCCACGGCGGCATCGAAGGCCTGGCGGCGCTCGTGTTCCGGGTCGCTCGTCACGTCGTGCAGCCATTGATTCGCGCCGCGCACGAGACCCGCCGCGAACTTGTTGCCGAGGTCGGCGGCATCGAGCCCGACGAAGCCGAGCATGCCGACGAGCTTCGGATATTCCTCACCCGCCACCGCGACGATGCGCGCCGCCAGCATTTCCTGCACTTCGGGCTTGTCGAGCCACGCGGCCATCTGCTTCAGGCCTTCATCCAGCAGCAATTGATGCCGCCGGTCAGCGGTCAGCGTGGAAAGCAGATTGCCGGCGGCGGATGACAGATCGAACGCATCGGCGCGACGGCGAATGGCTTCGTACAGCGTCGTTTTGACGCGGTCGTCGTCGACGAAAGAAAGCAGCTGGCCGACCGCCGTCACCGCCTTCTTGCCCAGCAGTTCGGCGTTCTTCGGCTCCGCGAGCCACACGGAAAGGCGGCTCGCCGGATCGAATGCGTTCACGCGCGCGACGAGCGCATCCGTGCCGAGGAAGCGGTCGCGCACGAACACGGCGAGGTTGTCGGCGACGCGCGCCTTGTTCGCGGGCAGGATGGCCGTGTGCGGAATCGGCACGCCGAGCGGATGGCGAAACAGCGCGACGACGGCGAACCAGTCCGCGAGCGCGCCGACCATCGCCGCTTCCGCGAACGCCGATACCCACGCCCACATGCCCGCGTCGTGCCGGCTTTTGGCGAGCGCGAACAGCGCGCCCGCCGCGACCAGCAAGCCGGCGGCGAACCACTTCATTCTCTTGAGGGCTAGGGCTTTATCCTGCGTGTCCATCGAGTCGTCATCGGGGTGGTGGAAAGTGCGCCAGCATATCAATGCCGGTGTTGCAACGCCAAGAGCGCACTGAAGTCTTTCATGCCGCGTCCTCCGCGCGCTGCGTGCGGCCGAGCACCGGCCGCAGCGCCGTGCCCGTGTGGCTGCGCGGATGGCTCGCGAGCGTTTCCGGGTCCGCCGCCGCGACGATGGTCCCGCCGTTCACGCCGCCTTCCGGCCCGAGGTCGAGCACCCAGTCCGCTTCGGCGATCACGTCCAGATCGTGCTCGATGACGATCACGCTATGCCCGCCATCCACCAGCCGATGCAGCACGCGGATCAGCTTCGCCACGTCCGCCATGTGCAGGCCGACGGTCGGTTCGTCGAGCACATAGAGCGTATGCGGCGGCTTCTGGCCGCGCCGCGTGATGTCGTCGCGCACTTTCGACAGTTCCGTCACGAGCTTGATGCGCTGCGCCTCGCCGCCCGAAAGCGTCGGCGACGGCTGGCCGAGCGTCAGATAACCGAGCCCCACGTCCTTCATCAACTGCAACGGATGCGCGATGCTCGGCATCGACGAGAAGAATTCGACGGCTTCGTCGATCTCCATCGTCAGCACTTCGCCGATGTTCTTGCCGCGCCACGTCACCGCGAGCGTTTCGGGATTGAAGCGCTGGCCGTGGCACACGTCGCACGGCACCTTCACGTCCGGCAGGAAGTTCATCGCGATGGTGCGCACGCCCTGGCCTTCGCACGCGGGACAACGGCCATCGCCCGTATTGAACGAGAAACGCGACGGCGTGTAGCCGCGCGCGCGGGCTTCGAGCGTGTCCGCGAACAGCTTGCGGATGGTGTCCCACATGCCGATGTACGTCGCCGGGCACGAACGCGGCGTCTTGCCGATCGGCGTCTGATCGACTTCCAGCACGCGGTCGATCGCCTCGAAGCCGGTGACGCCCGAACAGCCTTGCCACGCGTGGACGACATCGAACTTCGGACGCGGCGCCTCGCGCGCGAGCACGCTGGCACGCGACTTCGCCGCGGGCTTGCCTTCCGCCGCCTGCGCCGTCTTGCGCGCGCGCCGGACCGCCGGCGACGAGAGCACCGAGCGGCCGACGGCATCGAGCAGATTCGTCATGAGCACATCGCGCGCGAGCGTCGATTTGCCCGATCCCGAGACGCCCGTGATCGCGACGAGCCGGTTCAGCGGCATGCTCGCCGTCACGTTGCGCAGATTGTGCAGCGTCGCGTTTTCCACCGTGAGCCATTGCTCGGGCACGGCGGGACGCTTGCCCGTCGCGGCGCGCACTTCGCGTCGCGGTTGCAGCGGATGCACGATCGGATTCGCGAGCATGCGCCCGGTCAGCGACGCCTTGTGCGCCGCGAGGTCCGTCACGCTGCCCTGCGCGACCACCGTGCCGCCGCGCTTGCCCGCGCCCGGCCCGATATCGATGATGTGATCGGCGCGGCGAATCGTGTCCTCGTCATGCTCGACGACGACGAGCGTATTGCCCTTGTCGTTGAGCTTCTTGAGCGCGGACAGCAGGATGAGGTTGTCGCGCGGATGCAGGCCGATGGTCGGTTCATCGAGCACATAACAGACGCCTTGCAGGTTGCTGCCGAGTTGCGCCGCGAGACGAATGCGCTGCGCTTCGCCGCCCGAGAGCGTCGGCGCGGCGCGATCCAGGCTCAGATAACCGAGCCCGACTTCTTCGAGGAACTGCAAGCGCCCTTCGATTTCGCTGATGACGTCGCGCGCAATGTCCGCATCGCGTCCCGTGAGTTTCAGCGACGCGATCCACTCGCGCGTATCGGTCACGGTCCAGCGGCCGACTTCGGTGATCGGATAGTTGCCGAACGTGACGGCGCGCGCGACATCGTTGAGGCGCGTGCCTTCGCATTCGGGACACGGCTGATCGACGATATCGTCCGGTTCCTGATCCACCGATCCGATGCTCTGCTCGCGGCCGCGATCGTCCTGCGCGAAGACGGTATCGTCGAACGCGGCGCGCTGCTCGCGCGTGAGCTTCACGCCCGTGCCGACGCATGTGTTGCACCAGCCATGCTTGCTGTTATACGAGAACATGCGCGGATCGAGTTCCGGATAGCTCGTGCCGCATGTCGGACACGCGCGCTTCGTCGAGAACACGATGGTCTCTTCGCTGCCGCGCCGCTTGCCGTTCGACAACGCGCCGTGCAGTTCATCGAGCGGCGCGCACAGATGCATCACGCCCTTGCCGATTTCGAGCGTGTCGTCGAGCACGCGGCGCAGTTCCGCTTCGTTATCCGCCGACACGACGAGATCCGCCACCGGCAGTTCGATCGTATGTTCGCGGAAGCGGTCGAGCTTCGGCCACGGATCGACGGAATGAAACTCGCCGTCCACGCGCAGATGCGTGTTGCCGCGCGCCTTCGCCCACTTCGCGAGATCCGTATAAACGCCCTTGCGATTCACGACGAGCGGCGCGAGCAAGCCGACATGCTGCCCCTT
Source organism: Caballeronia sp. ATUFL_M2_KS44 (assembly GCF_023630965.1). Classification (NCBI taxonomy): domain Bacteria; kingdom Pseudomonadati; phylum Pseudomonadota; class Betaproteobacteria; order Burkholderiales; family Burkholderiaceae; genus Caballeronia; species Caballeronia sp. ATUFL_M2_KS44. Next base: position 18,478 of record NZ_JALQEA010000045.1, read on the forward strand.
GAAATCGCGCAGAATTTGCGCGGCGATGGATTCGGAGCTTTGCGCCTGCACCGGCGTGCCGTCGTGGATGCAATGCTGAATGCCGAGCTTCACGTAAAGCAGACGCAGGAAGTGCCAGACTTCCGACGTCGTCGCGACCGTGCTCTTGCGTCCGCCGCGCGAAAGACGCTGCTCGATCGCGACGGTCGGCGGAATGCCGTAGACGGCATCGACTTCGGGGCGGCCCGCCGGCTGCACGATGGATCGCGCGTACGCGTTCAGCGATTCCAGATAGCGGCGCTGGCCTTCGTGAAAAAGGATATCGAACGCGAGCGTCGACTTGCCCGACCCCGACACGCCCGTCACCACGTTGAACTTGTTGTGCGGAATATCGACGTCGAGCGACTTCAGGTTGTGCTCGCGCGCATTCACGATACGCACGACGTCCTCGCCCTGCAGCGCGCGCCGTGCGCTCGCCACTTCCGCCGCAAGCTGCAACGGCACGCCCGCGCGCTTCTCCGCCGCGCCGGGCTGCATCGCTTCTTCGTAATCGACGAGCGCGCGGCCCGTATGCGAGTGCTCGCACGCGGCCACATCGTCGGGCGTGCCGACGCACACCACTTGTCCGCCGCCGTCGCCGCCTTCGGGACCGAGATCGATGATCCAGTCCGCCGCGCGAATCACGTCGAGATTGTGCTCGATCACGATCAGCGAATGACCGCGTTCCAGCAGACGGCGCAACGCCTGCATCAGCTTGGCGATGTCGTCGAAATGAAGGCCCGTGGTCGGCTCGTCGAACATGAAAAGCCGGTCCTTCTGATTCGGCGATGCCGTCTCCGCCAGAAAGCCCGCGAGCTTCAAACGCTGCGCTTCGCCGCCCGAAAGCGTCGGCACGGGCTGGCCGAGCTTCACGTATTCGAGGCCGACATCGACGATAGGCTGAAGGACGCGCAATACTTCGGCATCCGAAGCAAATAGCGACACCGCTTCGCTGACGGTCAGTTCGAGCACGTCCGCGATGCTCAGTTCGCGGCCATCGCGCTCGATCTTCACTTCGAGAATTTCCGCGCGATAACGCCGTCCGTCGCAATCGGGACAGCGCAAGTAGACATCGCTCAGGAACTGCATTTCGACGTGCTCGAAGCCCGAGCCGCCGCACGTCGGGCAACGTCCGTCGCCCGAATTGAAGCTGAACATGCTCGCGCCATAACCGCGTTGCGCGGCGAGCGGCGCCTTCGCGAAGAGCTTGCGGATTTCATCGAACGCGCCGACATAACTTGCCGGATTCGAGCGCGCCGTGCGGCCGATCGGCGATTGATCGACGAACACCACGTCGCCGAGCTGCTCTGCGCCCTTCAACGCACGAAACGCGCCGGGCGCTTCGGTCGCCTTGCCGAAGTGACGCATCAGCGCGGGCGCGAGCACGTCCTGAATGAGCGTCGATTTGCCTGAACCTGAAACGCCCGTCACGCAGACGAGACGCTGCAACGGAATATCGACCGTCACGTCCTGCAGGTTGTGATCGCTTGCGCCTTCGAGCACGAGACGCGGCGTGTTCGCATCCACGACGCGGCGCGTCCAGTTCGCCGAATGCGCGACGTGCCGCCTGCCGCCGAGATACGCGCCGGTGAGCGTGTCGCTCGATTGAATGTCGCCGGGCGTGCCGTCATAGACGATCTGCCCGCCGCGTTCGCCCGGCCCCGGCCCCATGTCGATGAGACGATCCGCCGCCAGCATCACCGATGGATCGTGCTCCACGACGACGAGCGTGTTGCCCGCATCGCGCAGACGATGCATCGCTTCGACAATGCGGTTCAGATCGCGCGGATGCAGCCCGATGCTCGGTTCGTCCAGCACGAACAGCGTGTTCACGAGCGACGTGCCGAGCGCCGTCGTCAGGTTGATGCGCTGCACTTCGCCGCCCGAAAGCGTGCGGCTCTGGCGATCGAGCGTCAGATAACCGAGGCCCACGTCGCAGAGATACTTGAGGCGCGTGCGCACTTCGGCGTGCAGCAGCTTGAGCGCTTCGTCGAGCAAGGTGGACGGCAGCGTCAGCGAATCGAAGAAACGGCGGATGCGGTCGATCGGCATCAGCATCAGATCGTGCACGGTCAGGCCCGGCAGCGCTTCGAGCTGATCGCGCGTCCAGTCGACGCCGTTCGGCATGAAGCGGCCGGCGGGCGCGAGAACGGCATCGGCCTGTTCCTTCGTGCCGAGACGCCACAACAGCGATTCGGTCTTGAGACGCGCGCCCGCGCACGCGGGACACGTCGTATAGCTGCGGTATTTCGAAAGCAGCACGCGGATATGCATCTTGTACGCCTTCGACTCGAGATAGTCGAAGAAGCGCTGCACGCCGTACCACTGGCTATTCCACTTGCCGCTCCAGTCGGGCGATCCCTTGATGACCCAGTCGCGTTCCTGCTGCGTGAGTTCGTTCCAGGGCACACCGAGCCGGATGCCCGCCTTCGCGCCGTATCGCACGAGGTCGTCCTGATTCTCTTTCCACGCGGGCGTTTGCAGCGTCTTGACCGCGCCTTCGCGCAGCGTCTTCTTTTCGTCCGGAATGACGAGGCCGTAATCGACGCCGATCACGCGCCCGAAGCCGCGGCACGTTTCGCACGCGCCATACGCCGAGTTGAACGAGAACAGCGCGGGTTGCGGATCGGCGTAGCGCAGGTCGCTTTCGGGGCTGTGCAGGCCGGTCGAGAAGCGCCAGATGTCCGGCTCGCCCTCTTCCTTCAGCACGTAGACGTTCACGCGCCCGGTGCCGCGCAGCAATGCGCCTTCGATGGCTTCCAGCGCGCGCGATCGCTCCGTGTTCTGCAAGCGGAAGCGGTCCGCGACGACATCGAGCACTTGCCGCGCGCCCGCATCCGTCTGAACGTGGCGCTTCGCCTGCACGCGCGTGTAGCCGCTCGCGGACAGCCATTGCGCGACTTCGTCGTCGCTCGTGGCGTCGGGCAGTTCGACGGGAAACGTGATCGCGAGACGCGGATCGCCGGCGCGCGTGCGTTCCAGCAGCTCGGCGTAGATGGTCTCGGGCGTGTCGTGCCGCACGCGATGCGCGGTCTTCCTGTCGAACAGTTCGGCGGCGCGCGCGTAGAACAGCTTCAGGTGATCGTTGAGTTCGGTCATCGTGCCGACGGTCGAGCGCGAGCTGCGCACCGGATTCGTCTGGTCGATGGCGATGGCGGGCGGCACGCCGTCCACGCGATCCACCTGCGGGCGGTCCATGCGGTCGAGAAACTGGCGCGCGTACGCGCTGAACGTTTCGACGTAGCGGCGCTGGCCTTCGGCGTAGAGCGTGTCGAAGACGAGGCTCGACTTGCCGGAGCCGGACGGGCCGGTCACGACCGTCATCTGGCCGGTGTGCAGGTCGAGGTCGAGATTCTTGAGGTTATGTTGCCGAGCGCCGCGAATGCGGATTGCGTTGTTCGATGCCAATTTTTCAACCGGTTCAATGTGATGGACGGCTCTCGCGCGTCTGTCGACAGCCGTGGGCGGCGCGCACGAGTGTTCGGCGGCGCGCGCCTGCCGCAGCGAACAGTACTGTACACCTATACAGTATGTGTCGCCAAACGCGCAGGAAGTGTGCGGCTGTGTCCTTGCAAGTAGCTCGCCCGGTCGTGCTTTCGCGGCCTTCAGCGCAGATGGGCGATGAGCGCCTCCGCGACCGCATCGGGCGCTTCGCGCGGCGGAAAATGCCCCGCGCCGTCGATCACCACGCGCCGATAGCCCGCCGTGAAGCACGCGTCCTGCCCTTCGGACATCGCCGGATCGTCGCAGCTGTCCGCGCCGCCCTGGATCATCAACGCGGGAACGCCGATTCGCTCGATGCCGCGAAGTCGCTCGTACAGCGGCGAAAGCGCCGGATCGGACGGCTGATCGCTGCGCCAACGGCGGCGATAGCCGTTCAGCGTGACCGGCACCCAGTCGGGATTCTCGAAGGCGCACGCGGTGGCGTCGAACTCGGCTTCGTCGAACCAGCCGGGCGGCGACCACGTGTCCCACTGAATGCGCGCGAAGCCTTTGGGATCGGCGGCGACGGCGGCGGGAGCGGCATCGAGCGACATGAACCACTGGTACCAGAAGCGCCGCGCCTGCGCGAAATCCGGCGGCAGCGCGAACTCGCCGCGCGGCTGGAACGCCAGCGCGATCGCGGCGATGCGGCGCACGCGCTCAGGGAAAAGCGCGGCGACGGTGTACGCGGCGCGCGCGCCCCAGTCGTGGCCGACCACGTCGAATTGCGCGATGCCCAGCGCATCGGCGAGATCGACGGCATCGCGCGCGAGCGCCACGCCCGAGCCGTCGCGCACGGTGTCGTCGTGCAGAAAACGCGTGCCGCCCGCGCCGCGCAACTCCGGCACGACGGTGCGCAAGCCGGCGTCGTTCAGCCGCGCCGCGACCGCCGTCCACGCGCGGGCGGCGTCGGGCCAGCCGTGCAGGAGAAGGACGGCGGGGCCGTCGGCGGGACCGGTATCGGCATAAGCGATGTTCAGCGTCGGCGTTTCGGCGTGGCGGTCGAAATTCAGCATGACGGCTCCTTCGTGAGGACGCGGAAGCTTCATTCTAGGGCGATGGCGCGTTACACGTTTTCCTTCACGCGAGCGATCGATGACGGATGACGTCGTACCAGCGGGCCTACGGGAAAGTCCCGACCCTTCGCCCGCAAGTCAAACCTTGACGCCTGCTTTGAACGCCCGGTATCGTCCATCAAGGTAAACGGTTTCCCGCTTGATCGCCTAAACACGCGAACAAAAGCGGAACACTCGTACGACGTCGTGCAATATTCCCACAACATATCCGGCCAGACCGGAATGGAGACACGCATGAAGGACCGCAACCAGACCGTCACCTCGCCGCGACGCCGCAGCATTCTCAAGTTCGCCGGCGTGTCCGCGGGCGCGCCGCTCATCGGCGGCCTCGGCAGCCTCGGCATGCTCGCCGGTTGCGGCGGCCACGACGATTCGAACCCATCGACACCGACCGCCGCCGCCGATCCCATCTGGGGCCCGACCGGTTCGGCGACGCAGATCGTCAACGCATTGCAAAACGTCTCGACGTCGATGGTGCCGAGCCGCCAGTTCCTCGTCACCGATTACGGCGCGCAGCCGTGCGCGGCCGTCGCCGCGACGAATCCGTACACCGATCCGGCCAAGTCGCCGCTCAGCACCGGCGCCGACAAGACGCAAGCGCCCGGCTCCTTCGATTCGCGCCCCGCGTTCCTCGCGGCCATCGCGGCGTGCAGCGCGGCGGGCGGCGGACGCGTCGTCGTGCCGACGGGCAACTGGTATTGCGCGGGACCGATCGTGCTGCAGTCGAACGTCGACTTTCACCTGAGCGCGAACTGCGAGATTTTCTTCAGCCAGAATCCGGCGGACTTCGCGAAAGACGGCCCGGTGGATTGCGGCGCGAACGGCAAGCTCTATTACAGCCGCTGGCAGGCAAACGATTGCCTGAACTACGGCCCGCCCGTCTACGCGCGCAACCAGACGAACATCGCGATCACCGGCGAAGGCGACACGTCCGTGCTCAACGGCCAGGCGATGACGCCGTTCGCCGGCAGCGGCAACACCGCGACATGCTGGTGGACGTACAAAGGCACGAGCGGCGCGTACGGATACGCGGGATCGTCGACGCCGTCGCAGGCGTACGCGAATCCGAAGAACGTCGATCTGAAATCGGCCGCGCCCGGCATATCGGACGCGCTCTACGCGAAGCTCACCGACCCCGCGACGCCGTGGCAGCAGGACCAGAACTACCTTCCAGCACTCTCGGAAGCGGGAGTGGCCATCGAGAAACGCATCTTCGGCGTCGGCCATTATCTGCGACCCTGCATGGTGGAGTTCATCGGGTGTACTAACGTTTTGATGCAGGGTTATCGCACGATCAACACGCCGTTCTGGCAGCATCATCCGACGGATTGCAGGAATGTCGTGATTCGCAACGTGACGGTGGATAGCATCGGTCCGAACAACGACGGCTTCGATCCCGACGCCTGCGACATGGTGCTCTGCGAGAACGTGACGTTCAACACGGGCGACGATTGCATCGCGATCAAATCGGGCAAGGATCTGGATACGCAATATGGCCCCGCGCAAAACCACGTCATCCAGAATTGCACGATGAACAGCGGTCACGGCGGCATCACGCTCGGCAGCGAAATGGGCGGCGGCGTGCAGCAGATCTACGCGCGCAACCTGCAAATGCTGAATCAGTTCTGGGCGACGAACTCGCTGAACATCGCCATTCGCGTGAAGACCAACATGAATCGCGGCGGCTTCGTGAAGGACTTCTATGTCGATAACGTGACGCTGCCGAACGGTGTGAGCCTCACGCCTTCCGGCTATGGCAGCAGCCTGCTCGCGGGCAGTCCGATCAACGCGACGGTGCCGCTCGGCGTCGTCACGGCGGCGGCGGCGAATCCGTCGGCGGCGCAGGGCGGCATCATCACGTTCGACTGCGACTATCAGCCGTCGAAGGACGCCATCCGCACGCGGCCCGCGCTCGTACAGAACGTCAACATATCGAACGTGAAGGCGAGCAACGTGAACCTGAATGGCGTGACGGGCTCGTGCTTTCAGGCGATCGTCGCGCAAGGTCCGGTCGCGTTCGACTACAACGGCCCCGCGCCGACGCCCGCGATTCCGGCGATCACCGGCGTCACGATCACCAATTGCGACTTCGGCACGCCCGTTGCGGCCGGACCGGCGACGGCGACATCGCCGGGACCGATCTACGCGTACAACGTGCATGACATCAAGCTCGTCAATACGATGATCGCTGGGCAGGCGATGAATCAGACGGTCACCGACGCGCGGTAAGTCGATGGCGGGGCTCGCTGTTCATCGCACACGCGAGCCCCGCTTTCTCATGCTCCGATGAGCACGCCGGTCCTGAACGCCTTCGCGCCCGTCACGCGCCCCATCGGTGCGCCCGCATAAACGAAGCGCGTCGCGCGGCGCATGTAGAACACGCCGTCGTTCTTCGTGGAAATGGTCGTGACCGCGTCCGTCAGCGGATCGACGATATCGAACACGGCATCGCCCGCCTTCAGCGCAGCGCCCACCTTCGCGCGATAAATCACGATGCCGCTCACCGGCGCGATCAACTGCTCGCTGCCCGCAAGCGGCGTCGCGGATTGATCGAGCGTGGGCATCTCGGGCGCCTCGCCTTCGATCACGCCACGCGCGATGAGAAACGACACGATCGCCTCGGCGTCGCCATCGGCATGCTCGTAATCGACATCCCGCTGCCCGCGATGCTCCAGCGTCGCCGCGACATTCGGCGCGCCGAGCGGCACGTCGCCGGGAAGCAGCGCGCGGACCTCGTTCCACAGCAGCGCGTGAATTTCGTCGAACGACTGGCCGCCCGAATCCGTCGCGAGCAACACGCCGTTCGCGCCGAGATAGCGCGCAAGCGGCTCGATGGCGGGCCAGCTCGCGGGGCTCGTGTAGAGATGCATCGTCGCTTCGAGCGAGCAGTGCAGATCGAGCACGATATCGGCATCGGATGCATGTTTCAGCAACACGAGCCGCAGCGATTCGAACTCGTTGCGCGGCGTCGTTTCGCCGAGCATCTCGCACACCGCGGCGCGCAGAAGGCGCGTGTTGTACGCCGCATCATCGCGACACCAGCGCGAGCCGACGCGCTCCACGAGCGCCTTTGCAGCCGGCATCGGAAACTGGCGATTGAAGTTCTGGCCGCTGTTCGCCTCGAACCGGCCGATGAATTGCCCCAGCACATGCTGCGACAAGCCGATCGGATTCGCGACCGGCACCAGCACCACTTCGCCGCGCATGCGCCCGGCTGCATCGAGTTCGATGAGGCGTTGTTTCAGGCGCCACGCGGTGAGCATCGCGGGCGTTTCATCGGCATGCAAGGATGCCTGAATATAGATCTTTTCCCGGCCGCGTCCCGCGCCGAAATGGAAACTGACGAGATCGCGTGTGGTGCCGAGCGTCGTCGAAACGAGCGGCGTGCGTTGAACGTGCATGTCAGTCCCCGTAGACGTCGAAATCGAAATACTTGCGCGCGATCTTCTGATACGTGCCATCGGCGCGCATGTCGGCGACAGCTTTATCGACCTTCGCTTTCAGCGCCGTGTCGTCGAGCCGCATGCCCATGCCGACGCCGTGATCGCCCATCGAAAGCGGCGCGCCGACGAACGCGAAGCCCGCGCCGCGCGGCGTCTTCAGAAAGCCGTGTTCCGCTTCGACGGAGCCGAGCAGCGCGGCGTCGATGCGTCCCGCGATCAAATCGTTGAACACGCCCTCCTGGCTTTGATACGCGACGACTTCCACGCCGCCCGGCTGCCAGTTCTTGAGCGCGTAGGTTTCGAACTGACTGCCGCTTTGCACGCCGACGCGCTTGCCGCGCAAGCCGTCCGCGCTCGCGGTCAGCGGCGCGCCGCTCTTCGCGATCAGACGCGAGCGGAACTGGAAGAGCTTCGTCGAGAACGCGATCTGCTTCATGCGCTTGTCGGTGATCGCCATCGACGACATGATCCCGTCGATCTTGCGCGCCTGGAGCGCGGGGATCATCCCGGAGAATTCGAGTTCGACCCATTCGCAATGCATCGCGATGCGGCGGCAGATTTCATCGCCGAGATCGACGTCGAAGCCCGCGACGTGGCCGTCGGGCGTCTTGACGTCCATCGGCGGATAACCGGGATCGATGCCGAGCCGCAACGCGTTCGCTTCCTTCGCGACGACGGTGGAGGACGCGAGCAGGCCGGCAAGCACGCAAGCGATGAGAGACGAGGTAGATGGGCGCATGACGGTATCAAAAGAATTTCGGCCCGCCGATACTAAAGCCGCAAAATGCGCCTAAAAAGTGCCGGTTTGCTTATCATGATCAGCTTTTGCGATCACTCGGAAGGCATCGTGGAACTGACTCTCACGCAGCTACGCATGTTCATCGCGGTCGCCGAGGCCGGCAGTCTGCGCGCGGCGGCGCGGCGGCTTTCCATCGCGCAGAGCGGCGTGACGCAGCAGTTGCGCAAGCTGGAAACGAACGTCGGCGGGCCGCTTTTCGAACGCGACGTGCGCGGCGTGCGGCTCACGCCCATCGGCGAGAGGCTGCGCGTGCGGGCCGATCTGATCATCGGCGAATGCGAGAAGACGGAAGCGGAAATGCGGCAACTGCGCGGCGAACTGGTCGGGAGCGTATCGCTCGGACTCGCCGCCGAAGCGACAATGCGCCTTTTTCCCGCGCTGCTCGCGAGCTTTCGGGAGCGCTGTCCGCGCATCGACGTGCATCTGACGAGCGCGACGTCGCGCGTGCTGACCTCGTGGGTGCGCGAAGGCAGCCTCGATTTCGCGCTCGCGAGCATCGCGACGGACGCGGATCTGCACGACATGGAGACCACGCGTCTTTTCGATGCCGACGTCGCCGTGATGGCGCGGCGCGGTCATCCGCTCGCCGGCGCGCGCACGCTCGCCGAACTGCGCGACGCCGAATGGGTGAGCACGCGGCATAAACATCAGCGCAGCAACAGGCTGGCCGCGATGTTCGAGCAGGCGGGCTTGCCGCCGCCGCGCATCGCCGCGACGACGGAAGCCGTCTTCGACACGCTGCATTGCATCGCCGCGAGCGACTATCTCGCGCTCGAACCCGCCAGCCTCGCCGGTCACGCGTTCTTTCGCGATCACATCGTCGTTACGCCCATCGCCGAGCGCGCGGCGGGCGCGCCCGTTTGCATGCTGCGGCGCGCGGGCGTGCCGCTCACGCCCGCGGCGCAAGAACTCGCGACGATGGCCGTATCGTTCGCGCGGATGCTGCCGGCGGCAAGCTCACCGCGACGCGTGACGCGAAGCTGATGACGCGCTCTTCTTGCCCGCCGCGTGCGCGCGACGCGTCTCCCAGCCCTTCTTCGCCGATGCGGAGCGGTCGGCGGCGGAACGGCGGCTCGCGCTCGCATGCGCCTGCTTCGACAGCGACTTGTGCGACGCGGCCTTCGTGCTTTCGCGTTTCAGCACGCGCGTGGACGTCGCGGAGCGCTTCGCCTTCGATTCGGTGCTGGGGCTCTTCGTCTTGCGATGCGCGGCCTTGGTATCCTGCGCGGCCTTCTTGCGCGTGCTTTCGGAGGCCTCGCCCTTCTTCGGCGTCTTCAGCTTGACGCCCGAGCGCCGCGCTTCCGACAGGCCGATCGCAATCGCCTGCTTCGCCGACTTCGCGCCGTGCTTGCCCTCGCGGATGTGATCGATCTGCTCCTTCACGAACGCGCCCGCCTGCGTGCTCGCTGACTTGCCCTCGCGCTTCGCCTTGTGCGCGCGCTCGACGGTTTTCTTTTCCGGCATGTCGGTACTCCTTGTGAAAGATGTCGCATTGACCGATTGAGCAACGGATGTGCCCGTGGGCATTCCACGCAAAAAGCGTCGCGCAAACGATTGCGCTCATCCATTTCCGGGACGCTTACGGCGACCGCTTGCATCGCCCGCTATTCGATGCCGAAAAGCAATCATGAATCGCGCTAAAGACCTGCGGGTTTCTGCCGATAAGCGGTCTATCCACCCCACCGCCGAGCAGTCTGGAAATAGGCCGGTTTCCGCCTCCTGTTCGACGAATTGGCTTGCCGCGGTGATGGATATGCTTCGACCGTTACGCAACCCCTGCAGCGCCTGAAGCCGTTCCTCTCACTCCCTTTCAAAAGGAAGCAACCATGCAAAAGTTCATTAAGGCCTTCGTGCGCGACGAGCGCGGTGTCAGCGCGATGGAATACGCCATTCTGGCCGGTATCGTCGTGATCGCGCTGGTCGCGGCCGGCTCCAGCTTCTCGACCGCCATCAGCGGCCTGTGGTCGGGCATCACGACCGCCATCAACAACGCGAAACCGTCGTAATCATCGCCGTGATGGAAGGGAGATCCGCGCGGCGTCTCGCCGGATCTTCCTTGTCTTGCCTCATGCGCGTTAGCCCCTTCCCGAGCGATCCATCGTGCCGACTCTTTCCGTGGTCATTCGTCTTGTCGCCGTCTGCGGGCTCCTGTGGCTTGCGGTCATCGACGTGCGCTCGCGACGTCTGCCGACGAACATCGTCCTTGCGATCGGCGCCCTCTTTTTCATCGATGCGTTGATCGCCGGCCTGCCGCTCGACGACGTCATCGCGCATCTTCTGCTTGCGGTCATCGTCTTTCTCGCCTGCGCGCTGCTGTTCGCCGCGCGGCTGCTCGGCGGCGGCGACGCCAAGCTCGCGTCCGTCATTTTTCTGTGGGTCGGCTTCGGCCTGTCGCTCGCGACGCTCACGCTCGTTTCCGTGACCGGACTCATCGTCTCGGTCATCAGTCTCGCCACGCGCAACATGAATCCGTCGCAGCGCCTGCTGCCGCTGCGCGCACTGGCGATGTTCTCCGCTCAACGCGGCGTGCCGTACGGCGTGGCGCTCGCGTTCGGCGGCGGCGCCGTGATCGTGCTGCCCGCCTTGCTGCGCCTTCTTTCGACGCAATAGGACGGCATCCCCATGTCCAACATCATCAAATTCGCGGTTCTGCTCGTCGGCGCGCTCCTGATCGCGATGATCGTGCGCGTTGTTGTCGCGAATGCTTCGCATTCGAAAAAGCCTGCCGTCACGACGGAAAAAGTCCTCGTGAGCGCGGCCAGCCTGCCGCAAGGTCTCTTGCTGCGCGACGAAGACCTCTCGTGGAAGCCCATCGACAAGTCGCAGATGCCGCCCAACGCCATCGTGTCCGGCGACCCGAAAGCGCCCGAACTGAAGGGCGCGCTCCTGCGTCATCCGGTGGAAAGCGGCGCGGTGCTCGTCGCCGACGACGTCATTCTCCCGAGCGCGCCCGGCTTTCTCGCCGCGACGCTCAAGCCGGAAATGCGCGCGGTCTCGGTCGCCGTCGATGACGTCTCCGGCAACGCGGGCCTCATCCAGCCGGGCGATTACGTCGATCTGCTGCTCACGCAACAGATGGATCGCCGCACCGATTCGCCGGATCTCGCGGTATCGAGCGAAACGGTGGTCGAGCATGTCCGCGTGCTCGCGGTCGGCTCCGAAATCCGCCGCCCGAAGAACGACAGCGACGGCCAGGACGCCGCGATTGCCCGCGCGCGCACCGTCACGCTCGAAGTCACGCCGCGCATGGGCGAAGTCGTCGCGGTCGCGGCGCGGCTCGGCAGTCTGTCGCTCGCGCTGCGCAGTTTTGCGACCGTCACGCGCGATCCGGCCGTCCCGTCGGCATCGTCAGCGTCGGGCGCCAACGAACGCAAGCCGATCTGGGCCGGCGACATTTCCCGCGCCGTGCGCGATCTGCCGCGCAGCCGCCAGCCGTCGAACAGCGCCGCGAATGCGGCACCGGCCGCGCAGGCCGCACCGCGCATGGTGACCATCTATCGCGGTTCCGAGAAGTCCGACTCGTCGAGCGTCGCGCTGGCGGGCGGCGGCGCGCCGGGCATCGCGGGCGTCGCGCCGCCGCTGCCCGCGATGCCCGCCGAGCGTTGAAACCGCGTCACCGTCCCGAAAGCGTGTCATCGCCAGGATTCAGGTTCATGAAAATGCAGTTCAGTTCGATCCGTACCGACGCCACGCGTCTCGCCGCGCTCTCGTTGTGCGCCGCGCTCGCCGCCGGAGCCACGCACGCGGCGCACGCAGCACAAGCCGTGCAAGCCGCGCAAGCCGTCGCGGTGCATCCGCCGGCGTATGCCGGCCAGCAGAGCCCGCTCGTGCTCGACGCCGGCAAGGGCACGCTCCTGCCGCTCGGCGAAGCGGCGGTGTCCGTCTTCATCGCCGATCCGGGCATCGCCGACGTGCAAGTGCCGTCGCCGAAAGCGGTGTTCGTGCTCGGCAAGAAAACCGGCACGACGACGCTCTACGTGCTCGGCGCGAATAACAAGCCGATCGTGCAGCGCACGGTCGTCGTCATGCGCGACATGCTGACGCTGCGCGCCTCGCTCGCCGCGCGCTTTCCGGGCACGAACGTGCGGGTCAGCACGGGCCAGGGCTCGCTGCTGCTCACCGGCCAGGCCGCGACGCCCGCCGACGCCGACGCCATCGTGCAGGCGGTCACGCCGTATCTCGCCGAAAAGGAAGTGCTCATCAACCGCATGACCATCGACCGCCCGCTGCAGGTGCAATTGCGCGTGCGCATCACGGAAGTGGATCGCAATGTCACGCAGCAGCTCGGCATCAACTGGCAGGCGATGGGCAACGCGGTCGGCAACTTCTATAGCGGCATTTTCAGCGGCCGCTCGATCTACAACCTGAGCCAGCCGATCACGGGATCGAACGGCTCGGTGTCGTATCCCGTGAATCTGGCGGCGAACAACGCGTTCTCCATTTTCGGCGGCTTCAAGACGAACAACGTCGATATCCGCGCGCTCGTCGATGCGCTGAACCAGGAAGGCCTGCTCACCGTGCTGGCCGAGCCGAATCTCGTCGCGCTGTCCGGACAGACGGCGAGCTTTCTCGCGGGCGGCGAATTCCCGATTCCGGTGTCGCAGGTCAACGGCGCGATCTCGGTCGAGTTCAAGCAGTTCGGCGTCAAGCTCGATTTCACGCCGACCGTGCTCAACGACCGCCGCATCAGCCTGAAAGTGCGCCCTGAAGTCAGCCAGATCGATTCGACCGCCAGCGTGACGACCGGCGGCATCACCGTGCCCGGCCTCTCTGTGCGCCGCGCGGACACGACGGTCGAACTCGCGAGCGGACAGAGCTTCGCCATCGGCGGGCTGTTGCAGAGCAATACGAGCGACATCGTTTCGCAGGTGCCGGGTCTCGGCTCCATTCCCGTGCTCGGCAAGCTGTTCTCGTCGACGAACTACCAGAACAACAAGACCGAGCTGGTAATCATGGTCACGCCGTACATCGTCGAGCCGACGAATCCTTCGAATCTGCGCTCGCCGCTGGAATCGCTGGTCTCGCCTTCGAGCGATGTCGAATACGGCTTCCACCGCAAGAACGGCGATGCCGCGCAAAGCGGCCAGCCGCGTCTCGTCGGCGCGGCCGGCTATGTTTATTGAGGCCGTCATGAAACAGACACGACTTCTCTCGCTGCTCCTGGCCGTCGCGTTCGCGGCCAGCGCCACCGGCTGCTTCAAGCCGCCGCGCAACATGCCGGAAGCGTCGGTGATCGGCTTCGACGGCACGTCCGCCGTGCCGCCCGACTGCGCGAGCCTCGCGCGTTCGTCGCTGCTGACGGACGGCGGGTTTCGCCGCCCAAGCATGCAATGGGGCTGCGCCACGTACACCAATCTCGCGGCGCAGGTCGCGCGCCCCGAGGACATCGTGAACCCGCAAACGCTCGGCCCCGCCGATGCCGCCGTCGCGGCGAGCGCGGTGCATCGATATGAAACCGGCCGGGTGATCCAACTCGACAAGACGACGTCGCGCAGCAGCCAGTGACCCACCGGAACGCAGCAACAGGCAGACAAGGCCAGCCATGAGCACAGAGTTTTCCTTCTCGAAGAGCAAGTCCGGCACGCGCAACGCGGACTTCATCGCCTTCGTCGCGGACCGCAAGACCGAGCAGATCGTCAAGAGCTTCGTGCTCGAACAGGCGATGCCGCACGCGCATATCGCCGTCGGCAACGTGGACGACGCCATTGCCTATCTCGCGAAGATCGACCGCTCGCCGCTGTTCCTGCTCGTGGACCTGCAGCAATCGGTGATGCCGCTTTCCGATCTCGGCCGCCTCGCGGAAGTGTGCGAGCCGTCGGTGCAGGTCGTCGCGCTCGGCGAGCGTAACGATGTCGGCCTGTTCCGCAGCCTGCTCAAGATCGGCGTGCGCGACTATCTCGTGAAGCCGGTGACGATCGAACTGCTGAAGCGCACCATCAGCGTGACGGAAGGCAAGGTCAGCCCGGTGATGCTCGCCCGCGCGGGCAAGACGATCGCCTTTGCCGGCGCGCGCGGCGGCGTCGGCGTCACGACGCTCGCGCTCAACGTGGCGCGGCATCTTTCCGAGGACACGCATCGGCGGGTCGCGTATGTCGATCTGGACCTGTACGGCAGCGCGGCCAATTCGATGCTCGGCCTGCAAACCAACAACGGTCTCGTCGATGTGCTGCAGAACGTGCATCGGCTGGACCCGCAATACGTGGAGCGCACGCTCGTCGCAAAGGGAACGCGGCTCTTCATGCTGTCGGCGGAACTGGAGTTGGGCGCGGCGCGGCCGTTCTCCGCGGGCGCGCTGCAGCGCGTGCTCGAACTGCTGTGCGACAGCTTCCACTACGTGATTCTCGACGTGGGCAACGTGAGCGACCCGCTCGCCACCGAAGCATTCGATCACGCCGCGCGCGTGTACGTGGTCGCGGACCGCTCGGTGCACGCAACGCGCTCGACCATTCGATTGCTGCGTCATATCGAGGATCGCGACAACAATCCGCCGACCTCGCTCCTGCTCAACAATCCGAACGCGGCGACGAGCGGCAAGGTGCAGCCCGGCGACTTCATGCAGGCGGTCGGACGCACCGTGCTGTACGAGATTCCGTTCGAAGCGAAGGCGCTCGCGACCGCCGAAAACCTCGGCGAAGCGCCCAAGGAAAAAGCGGCGAACGGCTTCAATCAGATGATCACGCGCATCGGCGGCGACCTCACCGGGCAGCAGACGAGCGCCGAGCGTTCCTTCTTCAATAAGCTGAAACTCCGGAGAGGATGATGTTCGGGCAAAAGCAGGCCTCCCGGATCGTCCCCGAGACGGACGCGGCGCCCGGCGCCGAGCCCGCCGCACCGGTCGAGATTCCGGTAGCCGCGGCCGCGCCCGCGCGTTCGAACGCGCCCGAAGGCAACGAAGTGCTGGTGCGCTCCGACCTCTTCAGGATCATCCGCAACGGCGTGTTCACCGCGATGAACCCGTCGGCCGCCGTCGGCAAGACGCGCGAGCAGATGAAGCCGGGCGTCGAAACGCTCGTGCTCGACGTGGCCGAACGCGAACGCCTGAACATCACGATCGCGGAGCAGCAGCAGATCGTCGGCGAATTGCTGAACGACATGTTCGGACTCGGCCCGATCGAACCCCTGCTCGCCGACGACTCCATCACCGACGTGCTCGTCAACGGCCCGGATCAAGTCTATGTCGAACGTCACGGGCGGCTGGAGCTGACCAACTGCAAGTTCCGCGACAACAACCATGTGGTGAACGTCGCGCAGCGCATCGCGGCGGGCGTCGGGCGGCGTGTCGACGAAAGCAGCCCGATGGTCGATGCGCGTCTCGCCGACGGCAGCCGCGTGAACGTCGTGCTGCCGCCGCTCGCGATTCACGGCGCGTCCATCTCCATCCGGAAGTTCTCGAAGCGCAACATCACGCTGCATCGCATGGCGCAGCAAGGCAACATGTCCCAAGCGATGGCGACCGTGCTCAAGCTCGCGAGCACGTCGCGGCTCAATGTCATCGTGTCGGGCGGCACGGGCTCGGGGAAGACGACGCTTCTGAATGCGCTCTCGCACTTCATCGGTCATGGCGAACGCACGGTGACGATCGAGGATGCCGCCGAACTGCAGCTCGTGCAGCCGCATGTCGTGAGTCTCGAAACGCGGCCCGAGAACGCCGAAGGACTCGGCGCGGTGACGCAGCGCGATCTCGTGCGCAATGCGCTGCGGATGCGCCCGGACCGCATCATTCTCGGCGAAACGCGCGGCGCGGAAGCGTTCGACGTGCTTCAGGCGATGAACACCGGCCACGACGGCTCGATGACCACCATCCACGCGAACACGCCGCGCGACGGCATCACGCGTCTGGAAAGCATGGTGATGATGGCGAACGGCAATCTGCCGCTGCTGTCCATCCGCCGCCAGATCGCGAGCGCGGTGCACATGATCGTGCAGATCGAGCGCATGCGCGACGGCATGCGGCGCGTGACGCGCATCACCGAACTCGTCGGCATGGAAGGCGACGTCATCATCACGCAGGATCTGTTCGCGTTCCGCTACGACGCGAGCGCGTATAGCGAGGAAGTCAAGGGCGTCTACGAATGTTCGGCGGTGCGGCCGTCGTTCGCCACGCGCGCCGCGTACTACGGCCTCGAAGACGCCCTGCTGGAGGCCATGCGCACATGAGTTCCGTCGATCTCTTCACGTTCTGCGCGTTCGCGTGCGCGCTCTTGCTCGGCATCATGGCGTTCGTCCTGCAGGACATGCGCAATCAGCGGCCCGATGCACGCATTCGCGCGCGCATTCAGAAGGCGTTTCCGTCCGACGGCACGCGTCCTCTCGACGCACGCCACGATCACTCCGACCTGTACACGCTGAGCCGTCACGACAACGCGATCAGCCTGTGGTTCGCGCCGCGCATCGCGCGCCTGAAGACCGTGGCCGGCGCGAACGGATTGCGCGTGGTGATCGGCGCGGCGATTGTCGGCGAGATCATCGCGCTCGTGATCGCGCGCTTCGTGCCGTTGCCGTCCATCGCCACGCCGGTGCTTTTGATCGGCATGCCCGTGCTCGCGATGATGCAGGCGTACCGCTTTCTCATCGAACGCTTCAAGCGCCGCTTTCTCGACGGCTTTCCCGATCTCATCGACTTGATCGTGCGCGCGGTGCGTGCGGGCGTGCCGGTGACGCATGTGATCGGCACGGCGGCCGAAGAATGCCCCGAGCCGCTCAGAAGCGAGTTCAAGCTGATGGGCGATGCGCTCAAGGTCGGCCTCGACCTCGAAGAAGTGCTCGATGTAGCGGTCGCGCGCATCGGCATCGCGGATTTCTCGTTCTTCTGCGTGTGTCTGCTGCTGCAGCGCGAAACCGGCGGGCAGCTCGGCGAGACGCTGGAAAACCTCGCGGGCATTGTGCGCAGACGCCGCGAAATCCGGCAGAAAACGCGTGCGCTCACCGGCGAGGCGCGCATCACGACGAAGATTCTCGCCTCGGTGCCGTTCGTCATTCTCGGCAGCATGTATCTGCTGAACAAGGCCTATCTGATGGTCCTGTTCGATACCGCGACGGGTCAAAAAGTGCTGGCGTGCGCGGCGGTTTCGCTCGTCATGGGACTGGGCGTCGTTCACAAGATGTCGAAACTGGATACCTCGCGATGAGCCAGAACAACGTCGAAACACTCATCAACCTGCTGATGCTGCTGACGCTCGTGGTCGCGATCGCGATCTGGTGGGCGACCAAGCATGGCGGCCAGCGCGGGCGCATTGCGGACCGCGTGCGTCAGGCGGGGCAAGTGCAGCGCAATGACAGCGTGCAGGAAGAAGACGACGGCAACGACAGCCTTCTCGCGCGCACCGGGCATCGGCTGGCGCGCCTGGGCGACCGTCTGCCGCTCTTCGACGCGAAGTATCGCGAGAAGCTGCGCAAGGAGATGGTGCGCAGCGGTTATCGAAGCCAGGCGGCGGTGTCCGTGCTGCTCGCGGTGAAGTTCGTCGTCGGTCTCGTCTGTGCCGCGTTCGCGGTGATGCTCGGCTCGCGCATTCCCGTGGTCGGCGCGTATCCCGCCGTGCGCGGCGTGATGATGCTGCTCGTGTTCGTGGTCGGCATGATCCTGCCGGAATACGTGCTCGCGTTCTTCGCCGCGCGCCGCCGCAAGGCGATGGCCGGGAGCCTGCCCGATGCGCTCGATCTGCTCGTCATCTGCACGAACGCGGGCAACAGTCTCGGCGTGTCGATCCGCCGCGTCGCCGATGAAATGAAGATGATCTGCCCGCCGCTTTCCGGCGAGTTCGCGCTGACGGCCGACGAACTCAAGCTCTCCGGCGACAGCGCGCGCGCGTTGCAGGCGTTGGCCGATCGCATCGATTTGCCGTCGATCCGCGCGCTCATCTCGACGCTCACGCAGTCCATGCGATACGGCACGCCGATCACGCAGGCGCTGCGCACGCTTTCGCATACGGAGCGGCTTGCGCATATCGTGTCGCTCGAAGAAAAGGCGGCGAAGCTCGCACCCAAGATGGCCGTCCCGATGATGGTCTTCATTCTCCCTGCGGTGATGCTCATTGCCGCCGGCCCGGCCGTCATTCAACTCATGAGCGTTTTCGCAAAGAAATGAACACTCGACTCAACTTGCGCGGCGCGCTGAACCTTGCGATGAAAGCCTGCGCGGCATCGCTCGTGATCGCGCTCGGCGCCTGCACCACGACGACCCGCCAGGTCGCCGACACGCACCCGGTCCTGCGCAACTCCGCGCCCAGCGCGATGAGCGAACTGCGCATCGCGGATACGGCGCTCGAATCCGGCAATCTCGAACTCGCGACGTCGCTTTACGAAAAGATCGTGCAGGCCGATCCGCATTCGGCCGCGGGACTGACCGGTCTCGGCAACACGCTGTACGCGGTCGGCGACTTCACGCGCGCGGGCGTCTTTTACGATCGCGCGAACAAGACCGATGCGAACGCGCCGGCGCCGCTCATCGGCATGGCGCGCGTGGCGTTGCGCCAGCGCCGCTTCGACGACGCGATCGCGACGTATCGCCGGCTGATCGCGATGTCGCCCGACGATACGCTCGCGCTCGCCGGACTCGGCGCGGCCATCGACATGAAAGGCGATCACGCCGCTGCACAGGCGTTCCTGCGCGATGCGCTCTCGAAGCATGTCGGCGATCCGATGCTGTCGGTGAACCTCGGCTTGTCGCTGATACTCGGCGGCGATCCGCGCGAAGGCGCGAACGTGCTGCTCGACGTGACGCGCTTTCCCGCCGCGCCGCCGCAAGCGCGTCAGGATCTCGCGCTCGCGTATGGCCTGCTCGGCAACAGGGAAGCCGCCGCCGAAATCCTCTCGCGCGATCTGCCGAAGGCCTCCGTCGACGACAACCTGCGCTATTACGACATCCAGCGCGAACGGCTGACGCCTTCCGCGCAAACCGTGAGCCTCAAGTGAACGCCCGACGCTTTCTTCGCGACGACAGCGGCATCGCGGCCATCGAGTTCGCGGCCGTGCTGATGATCGCGGTCGTGCTGATCGTCGGCACGATCGAGCTTGCGCTGGAGATGATCGTCGATGCGACCGTGCAGGTCGCCGCGCAGGAAGCGTCACGCGTGGGACTGACCACGACCTCCCCCGCGAGCGGCACGCGTCAGCAACAGGCGCTCGCCATCGTGAACAAGATTCTGAGCGGATGGACGAAGATCGGCGCGAACGTCGTCGTCACCGAATCCAACTACGGCACGTTCGGCAACCTGGCGAACGCGAGCTACACGCCGACGAGCGACATGGGCGCGTACGGCGATGTCGTGGTCTACAACATCAAGCTCACCATGCAGGGCATCACCGGCATTCCGAAGATGTTCGGCGTGAACGAGCTGACGTTCCAACGCAATTACATCGTGCAGAACGAGAAATGAACATGGCCCGGCGATTCGCGCAATGGTTCGGTGCAATGCGTGCAATGCGTGCGATGCTGCGTTCGGATCGCGGCAGCGTGTCGATCGAGTTCGTGGTCGTCGTGCCGCTGATGCTGCTCGTGCTGCTCGGCTTCACCGAGATGTACATGTACATGCGCGCGGTGAGCGCGGTGGACCGCACGGCCTTTACCGTCGCCAACATGCTCGGACAGATGACGAGCGTGATCGTCGACGACACCGACAGCACCGATGCCAACAGCACCGCATCCATCTGGCGCGCGGCCGCGCTGATTGCCGCGCCCTATCAACTCAACGGCAACGGCATGGTGTATGTCACGTCCGTGTGCGACTCGCTGCCGTGCGCCTACATGGACAAATCGAATCCCATGAAAGCGGGCGCGCCGACGATCTCCTGGAGCGCATCGCCGTCCGGCTGGACGAAGAACACGGGCATGGCGTCGCAAGTGTCGAAGACGAATCTGCTGCCGGTGAAGTGGCCGTTCCGCACCGGCGATTCGGCCGTCATCGTCGAGGTCTTTCTTTCGTATAACCCGTTCACGATGACGTCGAACTTCATGTCGGGGCTGCCGGGCCAGCAGATCATCTATCGCCGCGTCTATGTGCGCACGCGTACCAACAGTCCGCTCGCGAAGCAATGAACATGGACCCGCACGCACGACGATCACGAAGGATCACGTTCATGGCGATTCCCGCCGCGCGACGCTTTGCGCGCCGCTTGCGCCGGGGCGATCGCGGCGCCATCGCGATTCTCTTCGCCATGTGCGCAAGCTCGACGGTCGGCGCGATGTGCATGGCGCTCGACGCGATCGACTATGCCATGACACAGGGCCGCATGCAGATGGCGCTCGACGTGGCCACGCTGTCGGCCGGCGCCGACCTCTCGCACTTCACGAACACGCCGACCGGCACGGACTTGGCCACCTGGCAAGCCGACGCCCGCGCGTACTACGACGCGAACATGCCGGGCAACATGCTCGGCTTCACGATGCCGGACGCCAACTTCGCCGCGACCGTTTCGGGCACGCCCGCGAGCGGTCAGAAGATCTCGTTGTCCGCATCGGGATCGATGATGCTCTTCGCGCCGAAGGTACTCAGCGCCGGCATGAACGGCTCGGGATCGGGTTCGGGCTCCGGATCGGGTTCGCCGATGCCCAGCACGTCACTCGTCTCCGCAACCAACACGGCGCTGCGCTTGCCCGAAAGCACGCTCGAACTCGTGATGGTGCTGGACAACACCGGGTCCATGAGTTCGCCCGCGAACGGCGTCAGCGGCGCCACGAAGATGAGCGGCCTCAAGACGGCAGCGAACACGCTGATCGACAGCGTGCTGCCTTCCGCGTCGAACAAGAGTTATATCGGGCTCGTGCCGTTTGCGAGCACGGTGAACGTGAACGGCGCGTTGTCGTCGAGCGGAAGCTGGCTCAGTTCGTCATGGCCGGTCTATAACGCGACGTCGTCGATCAAGACGGCAAGTTGGAGCGGCTGCACCGTCGAGCCGCGCAGCGGAGGCAACCTTTCGCCCGAAGCATATTCGCCTTCGGACACGCGCAAGTTCGGGCGCTATTACTACAACGTCCCGCCGAATGGCCTGAACATCTATACGTATAGCAGCCGGTCCAACTACAGCAATTGCAGCGTTTCGCGAAACTACTCGCCGACCGTCGATACGAACGTTCCCGTCACGCTCGGTTCCGGCGGAGCGAACCTGTGTGACTATCCCAGCTCCGGACAGGGAACGGGCATCGGTTACCGCTACGATCAATACACGTCTTCAGGCACCACGCTGACGCAGAACTCCGGATGCCTCAGCACACCGGTGACCTTTCTCTCGCAAGATGAAACCGCGCTCACGAATGCCGTCAATTCGATGACGGCGTCCGGCTCCACCGTCATTCCGGTCGGGTTGCTGTGGGGCTGGCGCATGCTGGAACCCGCGTGGTCGCAAAGCGTCGCGGGCAAGGGCAACGGCTGGATATCGACGGATACGACCTTGCCCAAGCCTATCGATGGCAGCGTGCAGAATCTTCAGCGCGTGATGATCGTGCTGACCGACGGCCTCAATCAGATCGGCGCGGCGGGTTCCATTCCGAACACGCTGTACTTCAACGGACTCTCGGGCGTGGGGACGAACAGCCTTTCCGCGCCGACGGTCCTGCGTGCCGACAACACCTCGATGAGCAATGCGCGCACGGACTCCGCCGAACTGCATGGCGGCGATCCGCGCGATCCTTCGAGCGGCAACAACGCGGGCTGGCCCGATGACGCCAACACGTTTCAGTTGGCCATCTGCACGGCGATCAAGGCAAGAGGCATCACGATCTATGGGATCACATTCGGTGCTTCGGCATCGAGTTCGAGCGCGCAAGTCACGATGCAGAACTGCGCGAGTCCCGGCGACTATTACCACGCACCGGACAATGCGACACTCACTACGATCTTCCAGCAAATCGCGGGCAATCTCGGCGTGCTTCGCCTGACGCAGTGACATGGCGACATGACGACATGAGCGCGGGCGAAGCATCGCATTCGCCCGTAGAATGCGCATGTGAAAACCAAACTCACTCCCCTCGATTTCTCCGCGCCATCCGATGAGGTCGCGCGCAATCTCATCGGTGCAATCGTGACCGTGGACGGCGTGGGCGGACGTATCGTCGAGACCGAAGCGTACGATCGCGAAGACCCTGCATCGCACAGCTTTTCAGGCCCCACGCCGCGCAACATGGTCATGTTCGGGCCGCCCGCGCATGCGTATGTCTATCGCTCGTATGGCATTCACTGGTGCCTGAATTTCGTGTGCCGTGAAGCCGGCCACGGCGCGGGAGTGCTGATTCGCGCGATCGAGCCATTGACCGGCATCGACGCAATGCGCGAACGGCGCGGCCTCGAACCGCTCAAGCTGCTGTGTTCGGGACCGGGGCGCGTCGCGCAGGCGCTCGGCATCACGCACAAGAACAATGGCATGTCGCTGCTGGAAGCGCCGTTTCATGTCGAGCCGCCCGAAGAAGCGTTCGATATTGTTAGCGGACCGCGCATCGGCATTAGCAAGGCGATGGACGTGCCCTGGCGCTTCGGGCTTGCCGGATCGAAATTCTTCAGCAAGCCCTTCCCCAAGGATTGATCAATCCGCGGGGCGCAGCTTTTTCACTTCGTCATCGGATGGCTGCACGCTAGCGCCATCGATATAACGAAAATTCGTCATCACGCCTTTGCCGTCATTTAGCGCCGTCACGCCGACATAAGCGCCCATCGTCGATTGATTGTCCTGCTTGCGATAAACGATCGGGCCGAAGGGCGTATCGACGGGCAAGCCCTTGAACGCAGCCGCGAGTTTGTCTGCATCGGTGCTGCCGGCTTTCTTCAGGCCATTGGCAAGCGACATCATCGCCGTGTAGCCGACGACCGAGCCAAGACGCGGATAGTCGTGATATTTCGCCTGATATGCCGCGACGAATTGCTTGTTCGCGGGGGTATCGATGGAATACCACGGATAACCCGTCACGATCCAGCCAACCGGTGCTTCCGCGCCGAGCGGATCGAGATAGTCCGGCTCGCCCGTCAGCAACGACACCACCGCGCGATCCTTGAAGAGCCCGCGCGTGTTGCCTTCGCGAACGAACTTGCCCAGGTCCGCGCTGAAGAGCACGTTGAAGATGGCGTCGGGCTTCGCGTCCGCCAGCGCTTGCGTCACCGCGCCTGCATCCACGTTGCCGAGCGGCGTGGCCTGCTCCGCGACGAATTCCACATCCGGCTGCGCGGCCTTGAGCAGGCGCTTGAATGTCGCGACCGCAGACTGCCCGTATTCATAGTTCGGATAGACGAGCGCCCAGCGCTTCTTCTTGAGCTTCGCGGCTTCCGGCACGAGCATCGCCACTTGCATATACGTCGATGGCCGCAGCCGATACGTGTACTTGTTGCCGTCCTGCCAGACGATCTTGTCGGTGAGCGGTTCGGCCGCAAGGAAGAAGATGCGCCGCTGCTTCGCGTAGTCCGCGAGCGCGAGACCGGTGTTGGAAAGATAGCCGCCGAAGAGGAGCTTCACCTGCTCACGCGTGACGAGTTCCTGCGCGACGCGCACGGTATCGCCGGGATTGCCGTTGTCGTCGCGCGAGACGACTTCGAGCTTGTTGCCGTTGATGCCGCCTGCGGCATTGATCTGATCGAGCGCGAGATTCCAGCCATTTTTATAGGGCATCAGAAAAGCAGGCTGCGCTTTATAGCTATTGATTTCGCCGATCCTGATGGTGTCCGCGTGGGCTTCGAAAACAGCAAAGGCCGCCAACGCGGTGAAGCTCAGCTTCAGCAATTTTCCAGCACGAATGCTCATGAACAACTCTCCTCTAGCGATTATTCTTTAGACGCGAGCGTGTGCGCTCAAACGCCAAGGTAAGCGCGACGCGCGGCGTCGTCGCGCACGAATTCATTCATCGGCCCTTCATGGCGAATCTGGCCTTTCTCCAGCACATAGACGCGGTCGCTCACGAGCGCCGCGAAGTGCAGGTTTTGCTCCGACAGCAAAATGGCGATGCCTTCACGCTTCAGTTCGACAATCATGTCCGCCATCTGTTCGACGATGACAGGCGCCACGCCCTCCGATGGCTCGTCCAGCAACACCACGCGCGGATTGCCCATCAGCGTGCGCGAAATCGTCAGCATTTGCTGCTCGCCGCCGCTCATGCGGCTCGCGCGACGATTGCGCATTTCGCCCAGATTGGGAAACACGCGAAAGAGCTTTTCCGGCGTCCACGACGGCGCATCATCGCGTGGCGGCTGACGGCCCGCGTCGAGATTTTCCATCACGGTCAGGTCGCCGAATATGCGGCGGTCCTCCGGCACATAACCGAGTCCCATGCGTGCGATGCGATAAGGCGCCCTGCCCGCGATGCTTTCGTTCATGAACGTGACCGCGCCCGTAGTATGCGGCAGCAAGCCCATGATGGCTTTCATCGTGGTGGACTTGCCCGCACCGTTGCGGCCCATCAACGCAACGACTTCGCCGCGACGCACATCCAGACCGACATCGAAAAGAATTTGCGCGCGGCCATAAAACGCATTGAGAGCATCGACCTTGAGAAGTGTCATCGTGCGGCACCTCGCTCAAGCGCCGCGTGCGGGCTGTACGATGCGCCCGTGCCGAGATAGACCTCGCGCACGCGTGAGTCATTGCGAATGGCATTCGCATTGCCTTGCGCGATCAATTCGCCGCGCGCCAGTACGATCAGCGTGTCCGCATATTCGAAGACCACGTCCATGCTGTGCTCCGTGAAGAGCACACCGATGTTGCGCTCCTTTGCGAGCCGCGCCGTGAGCGCCATCAACGCATTGCGTTCTTCGGGCGCCATGCCCGCAGTCGGTTCATCCATCAGCAGCAATTTAGGGCGATTCGCCAACGCAACCGCGAGTTCGACACGCTTGACATCGCCATAAGCGAGCACTGCGCAACTGCGCCGCGCATGTGCGCTCATGCCGACGAGATCGAGCAGCGCCATGGCTTCGTCTTCGCGCCACGAGGCGACGCGTGAAAACAGGCTGAATACGCGCCGCTCGCGTGAAAGCAATGCCATCTGCACGTTTTCCAGCACGCTCATTGAATTGAACGTGGCTGCAATTTGAAACGTGCGGCCCACGCCGAGGCGCCATATGTCGCGAGGACGCTTGCCCGCTATCGAATGTCCATCCAGAAGAATCGATCCTGCGTCGGGCCTGAGTTGTCCGTTGATCATGTTGAAGCATGTCGATTTGCCCGCGCCGTTCGGGCCGATCAGCGCAAGCAACTGACCTGCTTCGAGTGAGAAAGACACGTCATGCACGGCTTTGACGCCGTCGAATGACTTCGATACACGTTCGATGCGAAGGAGCGTCATTGCGCCTCCGTGAATCGATCGCGCAGAAAGCCCGCGATGCCTTGTGGAAACGCAATCACCAGCACGAGAATGCTCGCGCCGAGGAGCGCCTGCCAATAATCGGTTTGTCGCGCGACAGCGTCCTGCAGCCACGTGAATACCGCAGCGCCGACAATCGGCCCGGCGAGTGTTTGAATGCCGCCGAGCAGGACCATCACGAGGCCATCCACGGAACGCGAAACGCTAATGACTTCCGGCGAGATGTTGCCTTTGGAGAACGCATAGAGCGAACCCGCAAGCCCGCATACGAGCGATGCGACGACGAACGCAACCCACTGCACACGCGCCACGCCAATGCCGATTGCTTCCGCGCGTAACGGTGAATCGCGGCTCGCGCGCATCGCCAGGCCAAGCGGTGCGAAGAGCATGCGGCGCAAGAGCCATACGCCCAATATCGCGGCCACGAGCGTCAGATAATAAAACGCAATGGGCGTTGAAAGCCATGGCGATGGCCACAAACCCAATATGCCGTTGCTTCCGCCGGTCACGGCATCCCACTGATACACGACCGACCACACGATCTGCGCGAACGCGAGCGTCAGCATGGCCAGATAGACGCCCGACAAGCGCACGCAGAACCAGCCGAATACGATTGCGCCCAGCATCGCGATGACCGGTCCCAAGACCAGCGCGACTTCCATCGGCAAGGAAAATGCCTTTAAAAATAGTGCCGCGCCGTATGCGCCCAGTCCGAAATAAGCCGCATGCCCGAACGAATGCATGCCGCCCGGTCCCATGATGAAATGCAGGCTCGCGGCAAAGAGCACTGCGATCAATATCTCGACGAGCAGCACCGGCATGTAGGGAAACGCATCGGCTGCGAGCGGTGCAAGTGCGAGAAGCAACACGACGATAGCCGCCGCCATCTTCATGCGGCGTGATGCGGGAACGAGTGGCTTGTCGGCGGGCGCGGCGGAACGCGCGATCGCTTGCGGACGACCGAAGAGGCCCCATGGACGCAGCACGAGCACGACCGCCATCACGACGAACTCCGCAACGAGCGTGAACTTCGACAACGAGAAGTCCATGTTCATGATCGATACATGCCCGATGCCGATGCACAGCGCCTTGATTTCCGCGATCAGCAATGCCGCGACGAACGCGCCGGGAATCGAACCCATGCCGCCGACCACGACGACAACGAAGGCATCGCCGATGGTCGCAATGTCGAGCGACAGATTCGCCGACATGCGCGGCACTTGCAGCGCGCCGCCCAACCCCGCGAGACATGCGCCCACGAAAAACACACCGGTAAAGAGCCATGCCTGATTCACGCCGAGCGCGCCGAGCATTTCACGGTCGGCACTTGCCGCGCGAACCAGCGTGCCCCAGCGCGTGCGCGTCAGCGCATACCAGAGCGCCGCCAGCACCAGCGGACCGGTCACGATGAGCACGAGGTTATAAGTCGGCAACGCATGGCCGAGAAATTGCACCGCGCCCGCGAGATGCGGCGCGCGCGGACCGAACAAATCTTCCGGGCCCCACAGATAAAGCGCGGCGTCGCGGAAAATCAGCACGAGCGCGAACGTCGCGAGCAAATGAAAGAGTTCGGGCGCGCGATAAATCCTTCTCAGCACGCCCACTTCGATCAACGCACCCAATGCGCCGATGATGACGGCCGCCCCTGCAATCGACGCCCAGAAGCCCAGCACGCTCGCACCGAAGCGGCTCGTCAGGCTGTACGCGACATACACGCCGAGCATGTACAGCGACCCATGCGCGAAATTGACGATGCGCGTCACGCCGAATATCAGCGACAGTCCCGATGCGACGAGAAAGAGCGCGCAGGCGTCGGCAAGGCCGTTGACGAGTTGGACGAGCAGGTTGGCAAGCATCGGGCGCGTGAAAGACCGGATAAAGACCAGAAGAAGCGAAAGAGCGACGAGGCGACATTATCGGTGAATTGCGCGCGACGTTCGCCTTTGCGAAAAAAAGCCTTCGCCGCGCGGCACGCTTGCGTCTGTGGAAAACACGGCTTGACGGCGTTAATGGCTCGTATATCCTCGCTAAAGGGAATTGTCGGCATGCGCCGCTTCCCTCACGCAGTTCAACTCGCCAAACGAGCATGATCGTGAGCGTCCAAAGCCCTCTGGTAAGCAGGAACGCAAGCCGTTCCCTCGCCGATCGCTGCGGCATCCATCCCGATTGCCGCTTCATGTCGGTCATCACCATTCTCTCTCGCCGCTTCGTGCGGCGGCGTAACGCCATCGCGGCGCGCGCGTTCATCGCCGTGCATTGCGTCGGCGCGGCTTCGTTGCTGCCGTAGCGCCTCTCTTCGTTTGATTCCTTGGACAGCCGTTAAGCGCGCATTTGCGCGGCTTGTGCTCGTCTGCACTCAATGCGGTCCGATGCGGTTCGTTCGCGCGCATCGGCCGGGGCTTCGCGCGCCCAGTCAAAACGCTTGTGAAAGAGAGAGATTGAAATGGAACGCATAGACGAATTCCTGCGCAAGCATCGCATCACAGAGATAGAAGCCATCATTCCCGACATGGCAGGGACTGCGCGCGGCAAGATCATTCCGCGCAGCAAGTTCGAATCGGGCGAATCCATGCGACTGCCGCAAGCCGTGATGATTCAGACCGTCACGGGCGATTATCCCGACGACGCAACCTTCACCGGCTTAACCGATCCCGACATGGTCTGCGTGCCCGATGCATCGACGATCCGCCTGATTCCGTGGGCCACCGATCCGACCGCGCAAGTCATTCACGACTGCGTGCATTTCGACGGCACGCCCGTCGCCATTTCACCGCGCCGCGTGTTGCGGCAAGTGCTTCAGAAATACGAGGCGAAAGGCTGGCGGCCCGTTGTCGCGCCGGAACTCGAATTCTTTCTCGTCGATGTCAATCGCGATCCGGACTTGCCATTGCAGCCGCCCGTCGGACGCACGGGGCGCGCGGAAACGGGCCGGCAAGCCTATTCCATCGATGCCGTCAATGAGTTCGATCCGCTCTTCGAAGACATCTACGAGTATTGCGAGGTGCAGGAACTCGAAGTCGACACGCTGATTCACGAGGTCGGCGCGGCACAGATGGAAATCAATTTTCTGCATGGCGACGCCCTGAATCTCGCGGACCGCGTGTTTCTTTTCAAGCGCACCGTGCGCGAGGCGGCGCTGCGTCACAAGATGTATGCAACGTTCATGGCCAAACCCATGGAGAACGAGCCGGGCTCGGCCATGCATGTGCATCAAAGCATCGTCGATGAAGAGACGGGGCGTAATCTCTTCACCGGACGCGATGGCGAGGCGACCGGCCTCTTCCATGGCTATATCGCGGGCCTGCAAAAGTACACGCCCGCGCTCATGCCCATCTTCGCGCCGTATATCAATTCGTATCGAAGGCTTTCGCGTTTCATGGCCGCGCCGATCAACGTGCAATGGGGCTATGACAATCGCACAGTGGGATTTCGCGTGCCGCATGCATCGCCGCAGGCAAGGCGCGTCGAGAATCGCATACCGGGCGTGGACTGCAATCCTTATCTCGCGATTGCCGCGACGCTTGCCGCCGGCTATCTCGGCATGACACAGCATCTCGAACCTACTGCGCCGCTTGCGAGCGATGGTTATCGCCTGCCCTTTCAATTGCCGCGCAATCTCGACGAAGGTCTCACCTTGATGGGCGCGTGCGAACCGCTCGCGGACATGCTCGGCGAGAAATTCGTGCGCGCCTATCTGGCATTGAAAGAAACCGAATACGAAGCGTTCTTCCGTGTCATCAGTTCATGGGAACGCAAACACTTATTGCTGCACGTTTGATTGCGGAGGCGAACATGAACGATCGTATTCACTCGACGGCTCACTATCGCGCGCTCGATGCCGCGCATCATCTGCATCCCTTTTCGGATATGGCGGAACTCAATCGCGCGGGCAGCCGCGTCATCGTGAAAGCGGAAGGCGTCTATCTTTGGGACTCGGAGGGCGAGCGCATCATCGACGGAATGGCGGGCCTGTGGTGCGTGAACGTCGGCTATGGACGCCGCGAACTCGCCGATGCCGCCTACGCGCAAATGCAGACGTTGGCCTACTACAACACGTTCTTCAGAACGACGCATCCGCCGGTAATCGAGCTATCCGAATTGCTCGCGCAACTTACTCCGCGGTGTTTCAATCGCTTTCTGTATTGCAACAGCGGTTCAGAAGCAAACGATACGGCGCTGCGCGCGGTGCATCGATATTGGGCTTTGCAAGGCAAGCCGAACAAGCGCTATATCATCGCGCGGAGCAATGCTTATCACGGCTCGACCATCGCGGGCGCAACGCTCGGCGGCATGAGTTATATGCATGAGCAGATGCCGTCGAAGATGGAGCACGTCGCGCATATCGAACAGCCTTACTGGTTCGGCGAAGGCAGTGAGATGGATGTCGAAGCCTTTGGACTTGCGCGTGCGCGTCAGCTCGAAGCCAGAATTATCGAACTCGGTGCGGAGAATGTTGCGGCGTTCATCGGTGAACCGTTTCAGGGCGCGGGCGGCGTGATCTTTCCGCCATCGAGCTATTGGCCTGAAATTCAGCGCATCTGCCGCGAGCACGACGTGCTTCTAATCGCCGATGAAGTGATCGGCGGATTCGGGCGCACCGGTGAATGGTTCGCGCATCGGCATATGGGTTTCGAGCCGGATGTCATCACGATGGCGAAGGGTCTGACGAGCGGCTATGTGCCAATGGGCGCGGTTGCGCTATCGGATCGCATTGCGGACGCGCTTGTAAATGGTGGCGAGTTCAATCATGGATTCACGTATTCGGGGCATCCCGTCGCGGCGGCAGTGGCAGTCGCGAATCTGAAGCTGTTGCGCGATGAAGGCATCGTGGCGCGCGTCAAGGAAGACACAGGGCCGTATTTTCAAATGCGATTGCGCGATGCGCTAAGTGGTCATCGGATTGTCGGTGAGATTCAGGGCGCCGGACTCGTTGCAGGCATTCAACTCGCGGAAAATCCGGCCACGCGCAAGCGATTCGCCAATGGCGATGACGTCGGCACGATGTGCCGCAATTTCTGCTTCGACACTAATCTCGTGATGCGCGCAAGCGGCGACCGCATGTTGTTATCGCCGCCGCTCGTGGTCACGCATGAGGAAATCGACGAAATGATCGCTAAAGCCAAAGCGGCAATCGATGCCACCGCCAGCGCGCTCGGACTCGCGTAATCAATCCTGCGTTTTGCCCTAAACTCATAACCCTTGCTCGACCATCGCGAGCAAACGCGCTGCAAGCGGCTCGACTTCTTCAGGTCCGAGCGCTTGCAGCGGCCCTTCGATCAACAGGAGCGCAAAGCCATGCACCGCGCTCCACGCCAGGTACTCCGCCTGCGTTCGACGGCGCGCTTCCAGCGCCCCCGCCTCCACCATTTCATCGAGCGCGCGGCTCAATAACTGAAACGGATCGAGCCCGCTCGGTCCGGCGCCATAAGCCGCTTCGTGCTCTGCCCATTCGGCCTGGGGAGCGGCGAACGCCGTGCGAAACAATCCCGTCTCTTCTTGCGCGAATCGCAAATAACCAGTGCCGATCGCGCGCAATCCGGAGCGGGCTGCGTCGGCACGGCGTCGTTTCTTCGGGCGCGCGGCCAGTTCATCTTCCATCGCCTGCGCGAGCGACGACAACGCCGCCGAGCGCACCGCCGACAACAATGCCTGCCTGTTCTCGAAGTGCCGATACGCGGCGTTAGGCACCACGCCCGCCCGACGCGTGGCTTCGCGCAGCACGATTGCATCCGGCCCGCCTTCGCGCGCAAGCTCAAGGCCGGCGTCGATCAATGCGCGCCTTAAATCGCCATGTCTGTAAGTGCTTCGCGCTTTCGTCGCCTTCATCGCATGTGCGACGTTTCGTTTTGTCATTTTGATTGCCCGGACTATCCCTCATGTGGACAGTGTCCATTATCTCTGCTACTTTTTGTGGACGGTGTACACAAGCGAAGAATAATTTCGCTTTCGTGCTTGTCGTTGTGCTGTCACGACAGGCGCGCATCGTAATCACGTGGTCATTCGTGGAGGCAAGCATGTCCGTCCCTCGTCCCGATGCAAATGACGAAGCGCGCATTCGTGAGCTGGCAGAAGCGTGGCGGCAAGCGGTACTCGCAAAAGACACGGCCGCGCTCGTCGCGCATTACGCGCCGGATGCGGTTGTGTTCGACGTCGTGCCGCCTGCATCGATGTCAGGCGTGCAGCGTTATCGCGAGAACTGGCAGCGCTGGTTCGACAGCATCAGCCGTCCGTTTTCGTTCGAGTTCAGGGACATGCATGTCGCAGTGAGCGGCGATCTCGCGTACATGCACGTGCTGAATCGCGTGACGGCGGGCGGGCGCGACGACATCGTGCGCGCCACCGTGTGTTTCAGAAGAATCGAGGGCGACTGGCGCGTGGTGCACGAACACGCATCGGTGCCGCTCATGATGGATATGGACCCCGACGAGAAGTCCTGACAGTCCCATTTCAAGGAGCCAACATGCAAGTTCAACCCTATCTGTTTTTCGAAGGCCGTTGCGAAGAAGCGGTCACGTTCTATCGCGAACATCTCGGCGCGCAAGTGCTCATGATGATGCGCTTCAGGGACAACCCCGATGCATCGAAAGAAGGCGCGAGCGAAGCGGCGAGCGGATGCAGCATGCCCGCGGGTTCGGAAGACAAGGTCATGCACACCGCATTCACCATCGGCGATTCCATGCTCATGGCCTCCGACGGCATGTGCAGCGGCAAGCCGAATTTCGCGGGCGTATCGCTTTCGCTAACGGCCAACGACGAACAGCAGGCCGAGAAGTATTTCAACGCACTCGGCAACGGCGGCCAGGTGCAAATGCCGATGACGCAAACTTTCTTCGCCAAGCGCTTCGGCATGGTTCAGGACAGGTTCGGCGTATCGTGGATGGTGCTGGGCGGCGTGGAGAACAAGCCCGCCTGACGCAAGCCGCCGCGCGGGCAGCGCATCGACTCCGAAAGACCGGACAGGCGTATGGGCCTTCGAAAACGTGGAACAATAAGGCGCTATCCGCAAATCCGAACAGAAACAAAAGGAGTTATCAATGAGCAGCCCGCGCAAAAATCATCTCACCGGCTCGGACATGCCCGCTGATTCAGCCGATCGTCCGACCCGCGAGGAAGCCGAAGCCGCCGTGCGCGTGCTCTTGCGCTGGGCCGGCGACGATCCGCGCCGCGAAGGTCTGCTCGACACGCCCGCGCGCGTCGTGCGTTCCTATGAAGAGTTTTTCGCGGGCTATGCGCAAAATCCGCACGACATCCTCGCGCGCACATTCTCCGAAGTGCAGGGCTATGACGAGATGATCGTGCTCAAGGACATTCGCTTCGAGAGCTATTGCGAGCATCACATGGTGCCGATCATCGGCCGGGCGCATGTCGCTTATCTGCCGAACAAGCGCGTCGTCGGCATTTCAAAGCTCGCGCGCCTCGTCGATGCCTTCGCCAAGCGTCTGCAGATTCAGGAGAAGATGACCGCGCAGATCGCCGACACGCTCGATGAAGTGCTTCAACCGCTCGGCGTCGGCGTGATTCTCGAAGCCGCGCATCAGTGCATGTCGACGCGAGGCGTGCATAAGGCGGGCGTCGCGATGGTGACGTCGCGCATGCTCGGATCGTTCCGTGACGATCCTTCCACGCGGCGCGAGTTCCTTGCAATCGTCGGTCAGTCGAGCGCCTTTAGTGTGACGAACACCTGAGGCCTACGCAAAAAGAGCCTTCAAACGAAGGCTCTTTCTTGTTCATGCACCGTTGCCGTTGTTGAAGCCATTGCGCGGCGCATCGGCCCCGGCGCCTTCGCGCACCTTGCCTTGCGAGACGTTGCTGCCCGGCGGAACGCTGTGCGTGAGCCACACGTTGCCGCCGATCACCGAGCCTTTTCCGATGGTCACGCGCCCGAGAATCGTCGCGCCGGCGTAAATCACGCAATCGTCCTCGACAATAGGATGCCGTGCGTTGCCCTTCACGAGCATGCCGTCGTTGCCTGACGGGAAGCTCTTCGCGCCGAGCGTCACGGCCTGATAAACGCGCACGCGCTCGCCGATCACCGCCGTCTCGCCGATCACCACGCCCGTGCCGTGGTCGATGAAAAAGCTCGGCCCGATTGCCGCGCCGGGGTGAATATCGATGCCCGTCAGCGAATGCGCGATCTCGTTGATGAAACGCGCGAGCAGTGGCACGCCGAGTTCATGCAGCGCATGCGCGAGCCGATGATGCGTCATTGCCCAGACGCCGGGATAGCACAACAGAATCTCGGTGATGTGCTGCGCGGCGGGATCGCCCGAGAAAGCGGCCTTGATATCCGACACGAGCAGCGCGCGGATGGCCGGCAACCGCGTGCCGAATTCACGCGCAATGGCGAAGGCTCGCGCAGCGAGTTCGGCCTCGTTCGTATCGCGATGCTCGGGCAGGAAACGCAATGCACGGCGAATCTGCTCGTGCAACAGGCGCAGCGTGTTTTCGAGCGTCTGGCCGACGTAGTAATCGACGCTTTCGTCCGTTAGATCCGGCGCGCCGTAATGCGTTGGAAAGAGTGCGGAGCGCAGCCCATTGACGATCTTCAGGATCGCGTCGCGCGAAGGTAATTCACGTATGCCGAGCGGATGCCGCGTGCGATGCAACTCCTCACGCGACTCGCGCAGTTCAGCGACGATGCGCGACAAGCCCCATTCGCGCGAAGTATGAAGCGGCGCGTCGTCGAGCGAATCGGACGCAACGTCGCGTGGCATTGAAGTCATGAGCGAAGGCGTGTTCTGCATATCCACACAGTCGAAAGGAAACGGCCGCCGTGGCGTGCACGACGGATACAAGCTCAAGCGTAACCGGTTTCGACCGGATGTGCGTTCGCGCGGACCCGCACGGCAGGAAGTTGGCGCATTCTCACGCCATTTTGTCGAACGGTCGTACCCCTGCTACACCGTGACGTGGCTTGCATCGATCCAGCGCACGGCCCAGTCGCGTGCATGCGCGATGGCGTCGGCCTCGCTGCGAAAGTGCAAATCCGCGGGGAAAAAGCGGTTCGCAACGAGCTCGCCATCGCTCGAACGTGAAATCACGACATACGGTTGATATTTCCCGTCCGCGGTCCGGGCGGGCGCGCAGTTGAGAAGATAGCCTCGATGTGAAAAGGCTGCATCGTGTTGCATGAGTCACCCGTCTATAAGTGCCCTGCTTTCGAATGGCGTTGCGTGGATCCGGCGGCGTATCGACGCGCCCTCCTGATTACTCGCGTCCCGCATGTTGCGCTTTGCTGCGGACAAGCTACAAATAATACTGGTAGTGAAACCCCTGAGCATCGAAAAAAACTCTGAATTTTTACGTCGATGAAGGGCTTGGCGCGCAAGGCCCGCAGCTCCGCCGCCAAAAATTTGGAACGCGTCTTGCAAGAGCGCATCGCCCATCACGCCTTTAGCTGGAGGTCACCATGAACAACGCCGAAGCCAACGAATCGCAAGACAATCAGAGCGATCGCGCGGCCAAGAGCCCGATCAAGACGCCTTCCACCGAGACCGCTCACGTCAGCATGTCCGATGCAAGAAAAGCCGAGGCCGGACGCGAAGCGCACGCAGGCGCGGGCGCCGGGGACGACTTGTCGGCGCGTGGCGATGCGCGGTCGGCACGCCATCCGCGCGGCATCGACGTGATCAACGACGAGACGCTCGACGACACCGTCGACACCGACGGCAAGAACGTCCATGCGAAGCGCGAAGCGGAAATGCGCGCGCACGATCCGGATGCGGTCATCTCGTCGAACGCGACGCTCGTGAACTTTGTCCCCGAGCCGGGCGACGGACTTGGCGGCTTCGACAGCCGTCCCGCGCGCAATGGCCTTGCGCTCGCGCTGGAACGCGGCTATCGGATGATCGACCGGGGAATGGTCGCGCCGGCGGTGCCGGAAGTGGAAGCGCAATTGCGCTTCGAAGCACGCGATGCGCGCGGTCATACGTTACGTGGCCGTAAGCACTATGCAATGAATCATCTGCGGCCATCGCGGCTGATCGAGATCGAGCGTTCGTGACGTATCGCTCGTCAGGCGCAAAAAAACAGGCCGCGTATGAAGCGCGGCCTGGATCGTCTTATCGCGTTACTCGTCCTTCTTTTTCTCTCCGTCCTTTTCAGGCTCGATCCGGGTCACGCCGCCCGTCGCGGGCGGATCGCTTGCCGGAAAGGTGTCTTCGACAGCCTTGTCGACGATATC
The DNA here is from genome assembly GCF_023630965.1 of Caballeronia sp. ATUFL_M2_KS44. Lineage (NCBI taxonomy): Bacteria > Pseudomonadati > Pseudomonadota > Betaproteobacteria > Burkholderiales > Burkholderiaceae > Caballeronia > Caballeronia sp. ATUFL_M2_KS44. The sequence continues at coordinate 54,755 of NZ_JALQEA010000045.1, forward strand.
TTCATCGCGCTCGGAAGTGGGATTCTGTTCCTTGGTGTTGCTCATCGTCGGCTCCTTTGTCGTGGACTCGCACGCGGCGAGTCGGTTGATGTCGCGAGTGTGTCGAGCAACCAACGTTCCCGCTCAGGAGCAGGCACAGCGATTGCGCAATCCCTTCGCCGCAACGAAAACTAGACGACCGACTGCGTCAACCGAGAAAAAAAGGATGGCCAACATGAGCACGAGTCAGGCATACGACGGCTATATGAGCAGCGCGAGCAGCGCGACCACCGACGAGACCATTGAAATCGCGGCACAGCCGCCACTGGAAGCAACCCGCGCCGCCGCGCCCGCGCGATCGCCGGCGGAACAGCGCTTCAAGACCGCGCTCGCGTGTCTGGGCGCTGCTTACGCGCTGTCCTGGGCCGAACTGGGGCTGTCGATTGCGATGGGCTTTCCCGGCGATGCAGCGAGCCATCCGGTCGCGGCATCGGTCGTATCGCGCGTGCTGCTCGGCTTGCTTTACTTGTGCGTCGCTTCGCGGTTTCAATGGGCGCGCTGGCTGACGGTGGCGCTCGGGCTGGTATCGGTTGCGCTCGTTGCACCGACGCTCGCGATGCAATGGCATGTGTTCCCCTCGGCCGCCGTGCTGTCGGGCGCGATGCTCGCGTGCAGGCTCGCGGCATCGCTCTTACTGCTTTCGCCGATGCCTTCGCGCAAAGCCGCTTACAAAGTCGCGTAAGCGCACGCCTTCTGAATCCTCGCAGCGTCCGCGGCTTTTCTTCGTGCCGCGTCGCGTGCACAATGCGTTGCCACTCCTCAACCGCAACGCATAGCGAGGCCGCTCATGAAAATCGCCGTCATCGGCGCGACCGGCACGGTAGGCCGGGCCGTCCGCGCCGAACTCGAAGCGCGTCACGAAGTCATCGAAATCGGTGCGACGCGCGGGACGCATCGCGTGAACCTGCTCGATGCCGACAGCATCAAGCGCCTCTTCGATGCGATCGGCCGCGTCGATGCGATCGTCGCCACGGCGGGGCGCGTCCACTTCGGCAATCTCGTGGAAATGACGCCCGCGCAATTCCGCGTCGGTCTCGACGACAAGCTGATGGGCCAGATCAATCTCGTGCTCACGGCGCGCGACTATCTGAACGATGGCGGTTCGTTCACGCTGACGAGCGGCATCGTGGGCGCCGAGCCGATCCGTCAGGGCGCGAGCGCGGCCGCCGTGAACGGCGCGATCGAAGGCTTCGTGCGCGGCGCCGCGATCGAAATGCCGCGCGGCCTGCGCATCAATGCGGTCAGCCCGACGGTGCTCGTGGAAGCGCTCGACAGCTACGCCCCCTACTTTCGCGGCTTCGAAGCGGCGAGCGGCGCGCGCGTGGCGCTCGCTTATAGCCGAAGTGTCGAAGGTGCGGAGACGGGGCGCGTGTACAAAGTGCATTGATCGCGAACGGAGCGGCGCAATGCAATGGACACGTGACGATTACCGCGTGACGACCGACATCGATGCGTTCGACTTCGGCGTCGTGCACCGTTACCTGAGCGAAGTGGCGTACTGGTCGCCGGGCATCGCGCGCGAGAAGGTGGAACGCGCGGCGCGTCATTCGCTCGCGTTCGGGCTTTTCAGGGGCGAGCGGCAGATCGGTTATGCGCGCATGATCACCGATACCGCGACCTTCGCCTATCTCGCCGATGTCTTCGTGCTGCCCGAGCATCAGGGCGCGGGCCTCGGCAAATGGATGATCGAGTGCGTGATGGCGCATCCCGACTTGCAGGGCTTGCGGCGCATGATGCTCGTGACGTCGGACGCGCACGGGCTTTACGCGCATTTCGGCTTCCAGGCGCCGAAGCATCCCGAGCGGATCATGGAACGGATCGCGCGAAGCTGACTGCGCTCAGCCGCCCCGCACGCCCTGCGTATTCACGTACAACGCATACAAACCGTGGCTCGCCGCCATGAAGAGCCGGTTGCGATGCCGTCCGCCGAAACACACGTTCGCGCATCGCTCGGGCAGATCGATATGGCCGATCGCCTCGCCTTCTCGCGTGAACACGCGCACGCCGTCGAGTTCGGCGTCGCCCATGCCCCAGCCGCACCACAGATTGCCGTGGATATCGACGCGAAAGCCATCGGGCGTGCCGGGACCGGCATCGATCAGAAGGCGCGGTTCGCCGAGCGAACGGCCGCCGTCGAGCACGTCGAACGCGAAGATCTTGCGCGGCGTCGAGCGCGATTCGACCACGTACAGCACCGATTCATCCGGCGAGAACGCGAGTCCGTTCGGGCCGATGAAGCCGTCGAACATCATCGTGATCTCGCCGCTCTGGCCATCGATGCGATACACGCACGGCTTGAGTTGCGGCGCCTGCTTTTCGCCCTCGTAATAGCCGTCGATGCCGAACACGGGATCGCTGAACCAGATCGAGCCGTCCGATTTCACGACGACGTCGTTCGGCGAATTGAGCGGCTTGCCGTCGAAGCGGTCCGCGAGCACGGTGATGGTGCCGTCGTATTCGGTGCGCGTCACGCGCCGCGTGAGATGCTCGCAGGTCACGAGGCGCCCTTCGCGATCGCGCGTGTTGCCGTTCGCGTTGTTCGACGGCTTGCGAAACACGCCGACCTGACCGCTTTCCTCGTCCCAGCGCAGGATGCGGTTGTTCGGAATGTCGCTCCAGAGCAGATAGCGGCCGTCGCCGAACCAGACCGGACCTTCCGACCAGCGCGCGCCCTGATAAAGACATTCGACCGACGCCGATGCAATGCGCAGCGCGTTGAAGCGCGGATCGAGCACGCGGATGGCGGGGTCGGGGTAGCGGCGGTCGGATGGGGGCATGGGCGGTGGCCTTCTGTAGAAAATGTCGGTTAAATATTCGTGAGACGAATAAACGTCAAATATTCGCGTTGCAGATAAAACGCGCGCTCAGTTCGGCCCCAATTCTCCGTCCCGCAGCCGCCACAAATTCAACGGATTGTCGTCCGCCAGCGCCTGCGGCAGCAGCGGCGCGGGCAAGTCCTGATAACACACCGGCCGCAGGAAGCGCTCGATCGCCATTGCGCCGACGGATGTCGAACGGCTATCGGATGTCGCCGGGAACGGGCCGCCGTGGACCATCGCATAGGAAACCTCGACGCCCGTCGGAAAGCCGTTCGCCAGAATGCGCCCGACCTTGCGTTCGAGCACCGGCATCAGACGCCGCGCCAAGTCGATGTCGTCGTTGTCCATCAGGAGCGTCGCGGTCAACTGGCCTTCGAGCTGGCGCGCGACCGCGATCATCTCATCCTCGTTTTCGCAGGTCACGATCACCGACGTCGGGCCGAAGATTTCATCGGCGAGTTGCGGCGTCGCGAGAAACTGCGCCGCGTCCACGCGATACAGCGCCGGCAACGCGCCGCTCGCCGTCCCATTCTCCTTGCCCGACGCGATGCGCTGCGCGCCCGAGTCGTCGCGATGCGCGATGCCATCGGCGTACGCCGCTGCGATGCCCGCCGTGAGCATCGTCTGCGCGTCCTTCTTTTCGAGCGCGGCCGTCGCCTGATCGATGAAATCGTCGAGCTTCGGGTCCGCCAGCGCGAACAGCAGACCCGGATTCGTGCAGAACTGTCCGACGCCCAGCGCCACCGAATCGACATAGCCGGCCGCGAGCGCATCGCCGCGCGTGGCGAGCGCGCCCGGCAGCGCGAAGACCGGGTTGACGCTGCTCATTTCGGCGAAAACGGGAATCGGCTCGCGCCGTTTCGACGCGATATCGGCGAGCGCGAGGCCGCCGCGCCGCGAGCCGGTGAAGCCGACCGCCTTGATCGCCGGATGCGCGACGAGCGCCTCGCCGATCGCGTTGCCCGCGCCGACCAGCAGCGAGAACACGCCTTCGGGCAGCCCGTTATCGGCGACGGCCTTCTGCACCGCGCGCCCCACGAGTTCCGACGTGCCGAGATGCGCGGGATGCGACTTCACGACGACGGGACAGCCCGCCGCGAACGCCGCCGCCGTATCGCCGCCCGCGACCGAAAACGCGAGCGGAAAATTGCTCGCGCCGAACACGGCGACCGGACCGATCGGAATCTTCTGCAAGCGCAAATCGGGGCGCGGCAGCGGCTTGCGGTCCGGCTGCGCGGAATCGAGCGTGGCGGCGAGCCATCGCCCTTCGCGCACGAGCGACGCGAACATGCGCAACTGCGCGACCGTGCGCGCGCGCTCGCCTTCGAGCCGCGCCTTCGGCAGCGCGGATTCGGCCTGCGCGCGCTCGATGAGCGCGTCGCCCAATTCGATGATGTTGTCCGCGATCGCTTCCAGAAACTGCGCGCGCGTTTCGAGCGGCGCGTGGCGATACGGGTCGAAGGCGGCGTCGGCAAGCTCGCAGGCCCGCGCCACTTCCGCCGCGCCGCCTCCGCCGAACACGGGATCGAGGTCGGCGTTGCGAACCGGATCGAACGCGCGGAGCGTGGCGTCGGCGCCCCGCACGGCCGACGCGCCGATCAGCATTTCTCCGGTGATCTTCATGGTGACTCCTCCTCCGTGCTGGTGACGCTGCCCGCGCCGGCGGGCGGCCAAGGATGCGGCAAGCGGCGACGCATTGCGCGTGCCGCAACGGTGCGCGCTTTTGCGAGTGACTCGCGGATGGGAGAAGCGTTCCGCAAAGAGGCGTCCGGCGTTGCGCCTTCAGCTCGCAAGAATCCACGACGGCACCGCCGCGCCCCGCCCTATGCCTTCCCGACCTTCCGGAACGTAATATGCCCGATCCGCCGCACCAGCAAGGTCGCCACCAGCGCCGCCACCGCCGTCAGCATCACACCGATATGCACCGACTGCACGAGCGCGTCGCGGGCGGCGTCGAAGAGCGCGGACGCGTCGAGGCCCGCCGCGCCGAGATCGCGCAGCAAGGTATCGCGCAACGCTTCGTCGACGAGAATCTGCGGGTCCGCGAAACGCGGCTGCCATTGCGCCGATGCGCTCGCGCCGAGCACGCTGATCGTCCGCTCGACCACGCTCGCGTAGTGATGCGCGACGATCGTCCCGACGATGCTCGTCCCCAGCATCCCGCCGACCATGCGCGTCGATTGCAAGAGCGCGGTGGTGATGCCGAAGCGCTCGCGCCCCGCGATCTCCTGCCCGAACACGTTCATGTTGTTCAGCACGAAGCCGAGCCCGATGCCGACGGCGCCCATCGGCAATTCGATCCACACGTGCGGCGTCGATGCCCGCGCGAACGACAGCGCCACCGACGCCAGCAGCAAGAGCGAGAAACCGATGGTCAGAATCAGCGTCGGCTTGCGCAAATGAATGACGATGCGCGTATTGATGAAGCTGCCGAGCGCGATGCACGCGGCAATCGGCGTCGCGAGCAGACCCGCGTCCTGCGGCGACAGCCCGAAACCGCCTTGCAGCAGGAGCGGCGCGAAGAAGATCAGCGAGAACATGACGAAGCCCGCGAGGAACGACAGCGTGAACAGCGTGACGAGATGCGGATCGCGGAAGATGTCGAGCGGGATGATCGGGTGCGTCGCGCGCCGCTCGCAGACGAGAAGCGCCGCCGCGCCGGCGATCACCGCGCAGCCGAGCGCGATGTTTCCGGCAGAGAGACCCGTCTTCGGCACCGACTCGATCAGCGCCTGAAATCCGCCGAGCACGAGCGCGACGAGCGCGGCGCCGAGCCAGTCGATCTTCACGCCGCCCTCGCGCGGCCGGTGCAGATTCGGCAGATGCGACCAGATGAAATACAGCGCCGCCGCGCCGACCGGCAAATTGATGAGAAACGTCGAGCGCCAGCCCCAGTGCTGGCTCATCCATCCGCCGAGCGACGGCCCCGCCGCCGTGCCGATGCCGTACGCCGCCGCGAGCACGACCTGCCATCGCACGCGCGTGCGCGGATCGGGGAAAAGATCGGGAATCGCGGCGAACGCGGTGCCGACCATCATCCCGCCGCCGACGCCTTGCAGCCCGCGCGCCAGCACCAGAAACAGCATGTTCGGCGCGAGCCCGCACAAAACGGACGCGAGTGTGAACGTCACGACCGCCGCGATGACAAACCGCTTGCGGCCGAAGTAATCGCCGAGCCGCCCGAACACCGGCACCGTGACGACGGACGCCAGCAAATAAGCGCTCGCGATCCACGCGTAGTATTCGAAACCGTGCAGTTCCGCGACGATCGACGGCAGCGCCGTGCTCACCACGGTCTGATCCAGCGCGACCAGCATGTTGACGAGTCCGATGCCGAGCATCGCGTAAAGGGCGGTCCGGAACGCGAGCGCGTGCGGCTGGGGTTCGGTCATGCGGTCGTCGGTCATGCGGCTGTCTTAAGCGGGCGCTGAGTCAGTGGAAACACGGATTGTACGGCGTCGCCTGCGACAGATCGACTCATCGCAAAATTGCCGCCCGCTGATTTGCATGAAGGCCGCACCGCCGCGATATGCTCGATCATTCCACCCGAAGAGGAACACGCCATGTTCAAACGCATCATCGTCGCCATCGACGGCAGCCGCACTTCGCAAGGCGCCTTCGAAGCCGCGCTCGATCTCGCCGCCACGCATCAGGCCGTCGTCCAGGCGTATTACGTCGTCGAAAGCGGGCCGATGTACATGGACGTCCCCGGCTACGATCCGTCCGTGTTGCAAAAAGGCCTCAGCGAACAGGGCGCGATGGTCGCGCGCGAAGCCGCCGACGCGATGAAGGCGCGCGGCGTCGCGGGCGATGTCGTGACCGTCGATGCCACCGCCAGCGACGATATCGCGTCGCTCGTGATCGACGCCGCGCGCGCGTTCAACGCCGATCTGCTCGTCATGGGCACGCACGGCCGCAAGGGCTTCAAGCGGCTGATTCTCGGCAGCGTTGCGGAGCGTTGTCTGCGTCAGGCCACCTTGCCGGTGCTGTTGGTGCCATCGGCGGCAGCCATCGAAGGCGACGCTATTACCGCGTGATGTAAAAGTTGTGCAAGCGCCGGGGGCGCGGCATTTTTTCGCGCGGTCGGTGTCGCGGGCTATGGGACAATCAATTTGTCATTCATCAAGAAACCGAGCTCGCCATGTCTGATCCGACTCCCACCCGGCGGCAAGCGGCACACTGCTCCAGCTGTGCAATGCGCCATCTGTGCATGCCCGAAGGTCTGTGCGCCAGAGACGTCTCCAAGCTGGAACACATCATCTCCGTCACGCGCAAGATCCGGCGCGGCGATGCGCTGTTTCGCACCGGCGACACGTTCGATTCGCTCTACGCCGTGCGCTCCGGCTCGCTGAAAACGGTCGTCACGCACGACGGCACGCGCGACGGCGGACGCGAGCGCGTTACCGGCCTCTTGCTTGCGGGCGATGCGCTCGGTCTCGACGGCATCGGCGACGGGCAACACACCTGCGACGCCGTCGCGCTCGAAGACAGCTCCGTCTGCGTCGTGCCTTACGCGCTTTTCGAGCGCATGTGCCGCGAAACGGACGCGCTTCAGCGGCGCATGCATCGCATGATGAGTCAGGCGATCAACCGCGAGGCGGAACACGTCGTGCGGCTCGGCATGCTGCGCGCGGACGAGCGCGTCGCGCGCCTGTTGCTCGACATGTCGGCGCGGCTCGCACGGCGCGGCTACGCCACAGCCGAATTCACGATGCGCATGACGCGCGACGACATCGGCAGCTATCTTGGCATGACGCTCGAAACGGTGAGCCGCACGCTGTCGCGCTTCGACAAGCTCGGACTCATCGAGGCGCAGGGCAAGTCCATCCGTATCTGCGATTTCGACGGTTTGCGCGGCATTTGACGTTCACCTGAACGCGCGGTCGTTTGTTCGCCGTGCATGAACAAACGACGCTTGGCACGGACTTCGCTACTCACTAGCTCTTTTTCATGCACCGGCGCGGCGCTTTGACGCCAGCTCCGGTGATATGCAATGCTTTCGGCTTGCACCGGAGATAGAGCGAAATGAATCGCGAACCTTCCCTGCGTCATCCTCTGCTCGACCGTCTCGCGGAAGCGCGCCGCGTGACCGACGAACTTTTCGATATCGTCAAACCCGAGCATCTCTACGATCGGCCGATTGCCGAACGGCATCGCATCGTTTTCTATATCGGGCATCTCGAGGCGTTCGACCGCAATCTGTTCGACAAGCGCCTGTTCGACTTGCCGGACATCAATCCCGCCTACGACCAGCTTTTCGCGTTCGGCATCGATCCCGTCGATGGCGGATTGCCGACGGATCAGCCCGCCGACTGGCCTTCGCTCGACGAAGTGCGTGGCTACAAGGCGCAAGTGCGCGCGGACATCGACGCGCGTTTCGATCCGATCAGGCTCGTCGCACAGCCCCTTTCCGCCGATGAACCGGCCGCGAAGCTGCTCGAAGTGGCAATCGAGCATCGGCTGATGCACGCCGAAACGCTCGCGTACATGTTGCATCAATTGCCGGTCGACCGAAAAATCGCGCCGGTCAACGCGGCATCCGAACGGACATCGGCGCGCGCGCTCGCGCATGAAACGGTGCGCGTGCCGGCTGGAACGGCCACGCTGGGCCTCGCGCGCGATAGCGGACGCTTCGGCTGGGACAACGAGTTCGGCGAGATGCGGGTGGACGTGCCGGCCTTCGGCATCGACCGTTACATGGTCACGAACCGCGATTTTCTGCGCTTCATCGATGCGGGCGGTTACTGGAATCGCGCGTATTGGAACGATGACGACTGGGCGTGGAAAGAGCGGCATCGCATTGCGCATCCCGCGTTCTGGGTTCCAGGCGACGAGGCTGCCGACGATTCCGGCTGGAAGCTGCGCACGATGTTCGAAGAGATAGCGCTTCCGCTGGACTGGCCGGTGTACGCGAGCTACGCGGAAGCCAGCGCCTACGCTCGATGGGCCGGCAAGGCGCTGCCGACCGAAGCGCAGTGGCAACGCGCGGCAATCGACGCGCCGCACGTAGCGGAAGGTAACTTCGATTTTCGCCGCTGGGACCCGACGCCGGTGCAGGCGCATCCCGAGAACCGCAGCGCGTTCGGCGTCGAAGGACAGTTCGGCAACGGCTGGGAATGGACATCGACGGAATTCGGTCCGCTCGATGGTTTTGAACCGTTCCCCTTTTATCTCGGCTATTCGGCGAATTTCTTCGACGGCAAACACTTCGTCATCAAGGGCGGTTCGCCGCGCACGGCGGCGTGCATGCTAAGGCCGAGTTTCCGCAACTGGTTCCAAGCGCATTATCAGTATGTTTATGCGGGGTTTCGCTGCGTGAGCGTCGAAGAATGACGTCTTTGAAGCGATAGGTCTTGCACTTTTCGCAAAGGCCACGCGGAGTCGCGTGGCCTTTTTTATTAGGCATGGTCCAAACTGATTCGGTGTCCGAATATCTATACCAAGTCACGCATTCTGTCGCTTCCTGCACAGACGTTCGGAAAGTAAGTGTTGCATCTTACGCGCAACTAAATTGTAAAAACATTTTTGGTCCCGTTTTGCATGGCTACACTCCGGTCTTGTGAAAGGCCAAGTCGGAGGGCAAGTCATGAAGTCCGTGCCGTTCCGCAAATACCATACGCCCAGCCTGTCCCTCGTAGCAGTCGCGCTAATCGTATTAAGCATGACAATGCTGGTCGCTCGCGTTCCGCACCTTGTCAGGGATTCCTATGCGCGCGGTGTCGAGTGGGTCGGCGATTTTCAGAATTACTACTACGCCTTCTTCGTGCTTCTCAAGCACCCGGCCGAGTCGTGGGCGCTTTATGAACGAGGTCATCTCATCGCTTTCCTTCGCGACGCTGGCGTCACGCATTTCAGCCTCGCGAATTTCTACGGTTATCCGCCTCAGTTCGCGGCAGTCTTTCAGTGGCTGGCCTTCTGGGATATGTCGACAGCGCGGACAATTTGGTCGCTCATATCCATCTGCGCGTTCGTGATCGCGTGTGCGCTGACGCTCAACATCGCCTATCGTGAGCACAATAGAAGCGTCTATGTGCTGCTCGTCGCTGTCGTGCTTTTATGTCGTCCTATCGTCGATGATATCTACTGGGGGCAATCCAATTCACTGCTATTCCTGATGCTTGCCGCGACGTTCTTCCTCATCGAACGAGGCAACCGATACGCGGCCGGATTCTTTCTTGCAATGGCAATCGCTTTCAAGATCACGCCTCTTGCTGTCGCCGGCTTGTTGTTGGTGCACAAAGAGTGGCGGGTTCTGATATCGACATTCTTAGTCTCGATCTTGCTCGCGTGGTACACGGCCCTGCAAACGGGTTGGCAAGTCATTATCGGATACTACATGCATGATCTTCCACGCCTGAACAGTGTGTTCGCTCGTATCGGCGGCGCGCCTTTCAATAGCTCGATAAAAGGCGTGTTGCAAACGTACTCCGGACGAATTGCGCCAATGTCCGTTGAGGCGATCGATCTGGTTTCGACGCTGTGCGGCTTGGCGATTTGCCTTCTTTCTTGCTACCTCGTTTGGCGTCGTGCCGGAGACAGTCGTATCGATTACGCGCTTTCAACCGCGACGATGCTGGCGGCTTCGCCTGTCATCGAATCGGTTCATATGGTGGTCGTACTGATTCCGTTACTGATATTGATCGGTACGCGAATGGAAGAGCATCGGCGAGCGTCTGTTGAATTGGGTCTGTGCGGAGTGGCAATCGTGTTGCTTATGTTTTCGGCGCGGTCAGTGAGTTATACGGTGGCGGTTCTGCTTGTCTATCTTCTATGCGCCATGCGGTATTCAGTCAGTCGAACTAGTCGCCGCGTGGTGGCGGATGCGCCGGGCATCCACGGCCTGAGGGCCGGAGCTTCAGCGCGTCGTGGTAATGGCTGATGGCAGAGAGCCGACCGAAGAAACCGGTTTCGAAGTGTATTGCGGCGCGTCGTGGTCAGATCCGAAGATTCTCTCAAACGCACTTCCCTGGACAAATGCGGCAATAAATTCCGCAATGAAAACGAAACGCAACGGCAATCACCGGGCAAATATTCCTATAGAATGGGCGACTCCTGTCAGTTGATCTTGCCGCTCGCCACATCTGCTCGCGTTTGGCTCATTTGATCATTTCGCGGCCGTGCTACTAATGAGCCGCTGAACTCACTGTTGAGAACAATCAGTTTCGACGCTTCCTAAGTGTCGCAAGCAAACATGTAATGGGATCTCATAATCGCTCCTCGCTGCAGCAGAGTAAGTCCATTCGGCCGCTAACGCGTGCGGAAATTCTGGTGTTTGACGGCTTTGCGTTGCCGGACGTTTCGGTAGTGGTTGAAGTATTTCATAAAGCGAACTCTCTGATTGCGAGCCTTCCGGAACATCCTCCGCTCTATGAGGTCACATTGCGCTCGGCTACGGGCGGGCGCATTGCAAGTTCATCGTCAGTGCTAGTGTGGACGGAAGGCCTGGATGTTCACCGACGCGAGAATGACAGACAGTTCATCTTCATCGCCGGAGGCCCGAAGGCGCACGAAGCATGCACGGACGTACGCATTGTCGATTGGTTACGCCATCAACATTCGCGCAGCACACGAGTAGAACCGATTGCAGAGGGACGATGCCTGCTGGAAGCGACCGGCATTTCGATTGCAGCCCCATCGACTATCAGCGGCAATGCTTCTCTCCGAGAAACCTACACCGCCCTTGCGCAAGCACCGGCCGCAGCGCTCGCCGCATTACGTATCGTCGAGGAGGATGTCGGCGCGACCATCGTTAAATTGATCTCGCTTTCGCTTTCGACCCATCGAACTCCCGCTTCCGCTTTATTGCCCGACACACTTTCCGACCGGCCGTCGAACGACAACATCAAGCTCGCGTTGCGTTGGATGGACGCGAACATCGCGTCACGCATCTCTATCGATGCCGTAGCGGAGGCCGCGGCAATGAGCGAACGCAACTTCTTGCGACGCTTCAGGAGCGAGACCGGCATGACGCCCTCGGACTATCTGTTGCGCGCCCGGCTCAATCTCTGTTGCAGGCTGTTGCGTGAGACGCATTTGCCGGTCGATAAGATCGCACGACGATGTGGCTTTAGCGGTGGAAGACACCTGTCCATACTCTTCCGCAAAATTCTTTCGACCACGCCTACGGCGTACCGTGGCACACATAACGAAGCGTCGTCGGCGAGTCTTCCTTCTGAGGCATAGCGTTTTTAGAGTGTGGTCAGGACTGTATCAGTGTTCGCATTCACTACGCATAGGCTCATGGTTCACAGCGATCGGCTCAAACAGAGCCTCGAATGACTTCCGCAGTCAATATGTTGGCTCATTCGGCCATTCACGAATCGCTCGCGGCTAAATGTGTGCCTTGAACCTCATAATTGTGAAGAAAGTCCCTTACTACGCGCCCAATACATATTTCCGGGGAAGCACGATGGAGTTGACTTGCACCACGCCGCGCCCAGACGTGTTTGAGCGGGGAACACTTACAAAAATAGAAAATATCAACCTCGTCGACATCGTGCTGTTCGATGGTTTTTCGCTTCCAGACGCGGCCGCAGTGATAGAGATATTTCATAAAGCAAATGCGTTGACGGCACGATACCGCGGTTCCCTGCCGGAATACGATGTCTCTCTGATCTCGACCTTGGGCGGACGTATTGCGAGTTCTTCCGCAGTGTCTGTGTGGACAGAAAGCGTCGAGTCGAATCGCGCGATGCGTCAGATGGACAGGCTATTCATCGCCGGTGGAATCGGCGCCCATCGCGCCCTGCATGACGACCGTCTGCTTCTCTGGTTGCGCGAGGCATGTCTCGTCAGCACGACTGTTCACCCTATCGCCGAGGGTCGCCTGTTATGCGACGCCGCCGAGGCAAGTGAAAGCCGCATCGACCATGCAGCCTGCGTCGACACCGTCAAACGCGAGACTGCCCCTCGGCTGCTCGACGAGAGCATGAGGCCCGTGCGTGCGGCGTTGGATATCGTCACCGAAGATCTAGGCGCAGACCTGGCGCAATGCATCGTACGATCCATGGCACCACAAGGCGATACACCCTCCGACGCTTTTTTCCAGACCAGGCCGGACACCAACGTCAGCGAAAAGATCAACGCCTCTGCGCGATGGCTCGAAGAGAACGTCGGCCGGTCCGTCTCGATGGAACATGCGGCGAAGATCGCGTCGATGAGTGAACGGAACTTCTTGCGGCGTTTCAAAAATGAAATGGGCATGACTCCGTCCGACTACCTGCTGTACGCACGGCTGAATATGAGTTGCCGGATGCTTGTCGAGACCCGCTTGCCGATAGACAAGATCGCGCGCCACTGCGGCATTGGAAGCGGAGGGCATCTGGCCAAGCTCTTCCGCAAGCATCTTTCGACGACGCCGACGGAATATCGAAACCGCAATGAAGCAGCAGAGACAGGTCCGTTCACTTTCGCGCCTGCGCACTGAGCATCGACGTCTTCCTGAGTTTGATCGGATGCAATAGAGATAATCACCGGCGTTCGAACATCCCTCTTCTTCGTGGAAACATAACTTAGTACTACTATAGGGTACAACGACATGTGTGGCATTGTGGGCGCTGTCGCGCGCCGGAATATCGTTCCTGTCCTCGTCGAAGGACTGCGACGACTCGAATATCGTGGTTATGATTCGTGCGGTCTGGCTGTCGTCACAGGCGACGGTCCTCAACGTGTGCGGAGTGTTTCCCGTGTGGCGGCACTCGACGAGGCGGTGCGCACAGCGCAATTCGAGGGGCAAACGGGCATTGCACATACACGTTGGGCGACGCATGGCGCAGCGACCATCGACAATGCTCATCCTATCTTCTCCAGCGGATCGCTGGCGATTGTTCATAACGGCATCATCGAGAACTACGAGACGCTGCGTGAAACGCTTCGTCGCCAGCGCTATGAGTTCGTTTCTCAGACCGACACGGAAGTCATCGCGCACCTGATTCACAACTGCTATAAGAGGCGTTAACAGAATGACTTTTGCAGGTGTCGCCAGCATATGATGCAGCAAGCGATTTCGAGCAAAGCCTCGT
>NZ_JALQEA010000046.1:0-275 GCF_023630965.1 Caballeronia sp. ATUFL_M2_KS44
GCTCCATTTCGCCGGCCAATAGCCGATCTTGCGAAACTCATAAGGCATGCGGTCCGGATGCGCGGCAAGCCAGTCGATATACGCATTCACGCCGGCTGCGTAGCGTGTCGCGGCAGGCTTCGCATCGGGACCATAGCGCTGCCATTCGGTCGCCATGTCGCCGCGATAAAGAAAGAGCCGCGTGGCCTTGTCCTGTTCCACATAAGCGGGACCGAAGACCTCCGAAAGCTCGCCGAGGCCGCGTCTGCGCCACAGATCGATCTGAAACATGCGGT
>NZ_JALQEA010000047.1:0-100045 GCF_023630965.1 Caballeronia sp. ATUFL_M2_KS44
TCAACGTACTGACGATGATTATTGTCCTAAGACAAAAACCTTCCTCTTAATACTTCGTGTGAGACTCTTGATTACTTTTGCTATTGCTTCAGCCCCGAAAGACTGAAACCGCACTCGCCATCAAGCGCCCACACTTATCGGCTGTTAGTTTTTAAAGAGCGCATCGCCTGACTGCTTACTTCACCGCACCGAGCACCTTGCTCAGCGCCGCTTCCGTCTGGCATTTGCTGCATCAGCAGCAGAGAACGAGATTATGTCTGGCGAGAGGCAACGGGTCAACCCCTTTCTGCGATTTATTTTCGACTCGTGTCTGCTGCTTAATAACGAGGCATTCGGCAAACACCACCGATTCGATGATGGACCCGAACGCCCCGCCACTCGGGGCCGCACAACGCAGTCGCTTAATTTCCGAAGTATGGAACGCAAAAGCCCGCTGGTCCCACGCAGTCCGATGCGGATGACGAACCACGCTGCGTCATTCCCGATCCCGTCGCGCCCGAACGCGTGCCGCCGTACGATTGGTTCGCTCCATCCGCGTTTTGCTGCGCGGCGACCTTGGCTTCGGCGGCCTGAATATCGACCGGATAGCTGGCGTTGTCTCCCGACGCCGCCGAGTACCCGGCCCGCTCCAGTTGCACGAGCTCGGCCCGAACCTGCGCACGCGTGACCGGCGCGCTATCGGTCTGCGCGAAAACAAAAGTAGGCGCGATGACCACGGCGACCGACACAACGACTTTGGCGATGGTATTCATGATGTACAGACTCCCACGATAGGTTGAACGGGACCGCGTGCGATCCACTCACCTCATCGCGCGCAGGGACGATGGCCCATGCACCCGATTTGCTCGACCCAGGTTTCAAGCGTTGAGGCTTCGATTGGTTAACCCGAGGACATCGCGATCTATTCCCGTCATCGCGACGCGACGTCACACCGCACTTGACACTGTTGCCGAAGCTCACGTACTGTTTGGTAGACCAACCAATATTTTCAACCGGACCATGGAGCGAGCGATGCCCCGCATTCTTCGCGTTCCACTCTGTTCATGTCTTCTTCTCGCGATGCTGCTCACAGCATGTTCGCGGCAAGACTCCAACGCCTTTCAGGGCTATGTCGAAGGAGAATTCGTTTATCTAGGCTCTTCGCAATCGGGCAAGCTGATCGACTTGTCCGTCGCGCGCGGACAAAGCATCAAGGCCGCAGCGCCCGTGTTCGCGCTCGAATCCGACGATGAAGCCGCCGCGCTCGATCAAGCGAAGCGCCAGCTCGCCGCCGCGCAATCGCAACTCGAAGACATCCTGACGGGCAAGCGCGCGCCCGAGGTCGCATCGGTTCGTGCGCAACTCGCGCAGGCCCGCGCGAATGCACGAAAAGCCGCGCTGCAATTGAACCGCGACGAAGCGCAATTCAGCGCGGGCGGCATTTCGAAGGGACAACTCGACGACTCCCGCGCCAACGCCGACGCCACCGCCGCACAAGTGCGCGACCTGAGCGAACAGGTCGACATCGCGCGCCTGCCGGGACGTCCGCAGCAAATCGCGGCGCAGCGCGCACAAGTCGCGTCCGCGCAGGCCGTCGTCGCACAGGCGCAATGGAAGCTGGATCAGAAGCGTGTCGCCGCTCCCGCCGATGGCCTCGTCTACGACACGCTTTTTCGTCGCGGCGAATGGGTTCAGGCGGGCAGCCCGGTCGTGCAGATGCTGCCGCCTGAAAACATCAAGGTGCGCTTCTTCGTGCCCGAGACCATAGTGGGCGCGCTCTCGACGGGACGCGCGGTTTCGATTCATTGCGACGGCTGCATCGCCGATATTCCCGCGAAAATCACCTACATCTCGCAGCAGGCGGAGTACACGCCGCCCATCATCTATAGCAACGAAAGCCGTGCGAAGCTCGTGTTCATGATCGAGGCGCATGCGAACGCATCGGATGCGCGCAAGCTCCATCCCGGCCAACCTGTCGCGGTGAGCCTGCAATGAACGAGCCGATCGACGACGCGCATCGAACGCAATACATCATCGACGTGCACAAGCTCAACAAGCACTTCGGCGACAAGCACGTCGTCAACGATGTCTCGCTGCAAGTCGCGCGCGGCGAAATCTTCGGCTTCCTGGGTCCGAACGGAAGCGGCAAGACCACATCGATTCGCCTCATGTGCGGTCTGCTCACGCCCGATTCCGGCAGCGGCACGTGCCTCGGCTACGACATCGTTCGCGAGAGCGAAGAGATCAAGCGCAACGTCGGCTATATGACGCAGCGCTTCTCGTACTGGGAGGACCTGACGATCCGCCAGAATCTCGACTTCGTGGCGCGCATCTATCAGATGGCGAATCGTCGCGAAGTGGTGGACCGTTCGCTCGAAGCGCTCGGGCTGCAAAGCCGCGCGAATCAATTGACGGGATCGCTCTCGGGCGGCTGGAAGCAACGCCTCGCGCTGGCTGCATGCATGCTGCACGAGCCGAAGCTGCTGCTGCTCGATGAACCCACCGCCGGCGTCGATCCCACCGCGCGCCGCGACTTCTGGGAAGAGCTGCATCGGCTTGCGGCGAACGGCATCTCGGTGCTCGTGAGCACGCACTACATGGACGAAGCCGAGCGATGTCACAAGCTCGCGTACATCGCGTATGGGAAGCTGCTTGCGCAAGGCACCGCGAATGAAGTGATCGCATCGCAAGGGCTTGCGACATGGAGCATTCATGGCGAGCATCTGAGCGCGTTGTCGGAACGCTTGCGCGAGACGCCGGGTGTCGATCAGACCGTCGTCTTCGGATCGGCACTGCATGTCAGCGGCAGCGACCACGCAGCACTCGAACGCGCCGTGCACGATGCGACGAAAGACAGCGCGTTACGCGCCGAGCAAATCGACACGGGCCTCGAAGACGTGTTCATCTATTTGATGAGCCGTTCCACCGACAACTTCAAGGTGAAGTCATGAGCGCGCGCGTGCGTTTCTCGGTGACGCGCTGGTGGAGCATCGTGCTCAAGGAGTTCCTGCAATTGCGGCGCGATCGCATCACGTTCGCGATGATCGTCGGCTTGCCGATCATTCAGCTCGCGCTCTTCGGCTATGCGATCAACACCGATCCGAAACACTTGCCGACCGCGATCATCACGGGAGAAGACAGCACGTTCTCGCGCAGCTTCATCGCGGCGATGCGCAACTCCGCGTACTTCGATATCGTCGAAACGCTTCCCGACGACGAAGCCGGCCGGCGCGCGCTCGCGCAAGGCCGCGTGCTTTTCGTGCTGAACATACCGACGGATTTTTCACGCCGGCTCTTGCGTGGCGAACGCCCCGCGTTGCTCGTCGAAGCCGACGCGACCGATCCCACCGCGGTCAGCCGCGCGACGAGCGCATTGAGCGGCCTCGTTGAATCGGTCGAGTCGAAGGACATCACCGGCCCGCTCGCGAGACTCGCCGGCAAGCCGCCCGCGTTCGACGTGCAGGTGCATCAGCTTTACAACCCTGAAGGCATCACGCAATACAACGTCGTGCCCGGCCTCATGGGCGTGATCCTGACGATGACGCTCGTGATGATGACCGGCCTCGCCATCACGCGCGAACGCGAACGCGGCACGATGGAAAATCTTCTCGCGACACCCGTGCGCCCCATCGAAGTGATGACGGGCAAGATCGTGCCTTACGTGTTCATCGGTTTGATACAGGCGACGATCATTCTGCTCGCCACGCACTTCGTCTTCAACGTGCCGTTGGCCGGCAATCCTATCGCCATCTATGTCTCGGCGCTGCTCTTCATCGCGGCCAATCTGACGGTGGGCATCACGCTGTCATCGCTTGCACAGAATCAGCTTCAGGCAATGCAGCTCACGTTCTTCTATTTCCTGCCGAACATTCTGCTTTCGGGCTTCATGTTCCCTTTCGCGGGCATGCCGAAGTGGGCGCAATTCATCGGCAACCTTCTGCCGCTCACGTACTTCAACCGGCTCATTCGCGGCATTCTTCTGAAGGGCAACGGCTGGGCCGATCTTTGGCCTTCCGTGTGGCCGATGATGCTCTTCACGCTGATCGTCATGTGCATTGCGCTGCGCTTCTACCGGCGCACGCTCGACTAGGAGTCGCGCAAATGAAAACCATCGCAGCCATTTGCGTGCTGATGCTGGGCGGCTGCACCGTCGGCCCGGATTTTCATGCGCCCGCGCCGCCCGATACACAGTCCTATACGCGAAGCACATCGCAAGCGCTGGCCGTTGCCGATCACGCGCTGCCGCAATGGTGGAAGCAGTTCGGCTCGGATACGTTGAACGGTCTCGTCGATCAGGCGTTGCACAACAGTCCGACGCTCGCAGAGGCACGCGCGCGGCTGACGCAAGCGCGCGAGGACTATCAGGCGCAAGCGGGCGCCACGTACTTCCCTGCTGTCGATGCCTCGTTTTCCGCCTCGCGTCAGAAAGTGGACCCCGCCGCGTTCGGCATTCCGGTGCCGAGTCCCGGCCCGTTCACGCTATACGATGCATCGGTGAGTGTGTCCTACACGCTCGATGTCTTCGGCGGCGACCGTCGCGCGCTCGAAGCGTTGCGCGCGCAAGTGGACTATCAATCGTTCGAACTCGACGCTGCGCGCTTGTCGATAGCGGGCAACGTCGTTTCCACGGCGATTCGTCGCGCTTCGTTGCAGCAGCAGATCGCGTTGACGCAAAGCATCGCCGATGCACAAGCGCAGCAGCTCGCCATCATGGAAGCGCGGCTGAATGCGGGCGGCGTGGCACGCTTCGATGTTCGCAGCCAGCGAACGCTCCTCGAACAGACGCGCGCGAGCTTGCCATCGCTCGTTACTCAGCGCGATGCAGCCGATCATCGGCTCGCGATTCTGCTAGGCGTCGAGCCATCGAAAGCGGACTTCGACGCGCTCACGCTCGATGCACTGCGCGCGCCGGACGACGTGCCGCTCACGTTGCCATCGACGCTCGCACGCGAACGCCCCGACATCCGCGCGTCCGAGGCGTTGCTGCATCAGGCGAGCGCGAACGTCGGCGTGGCGACGGCGGATCTTTATCCGAAGTTCTCGTTATCGGCGGGCGTGGGTTCGCAACGCACGAGCATTCACGACATGCTCGACAAGCTGAATGTGTGGAACGTCGGCCTCAATCTGACGCAGCCGCTCTTTCGCGGCGGCGAATTGCGTGCGAGAAAGCGGTCCGCTGAAGCGGCCTACGATGCCGCGACGAACGCGTATCGGCAAACCGTGCTGGATGCGCTTCAACAAGTGGCCGATGCATTGACCGCGCTGCACAACGACGCGCATGCGGTGGCGTCGCGCGATATCGCGGCGGACGAGGCGCAAGCCAATCTCGATACCGTCCACGCGCGTCATGCCGCGGGTGGCGTGAGCCGCTTCGATTTGCTCGATACGCAACGGCAAGCGCTGCAAACGCAACTCGACCGCACGCTTGCGCATGCGAGCCGTCTCAGCGATACGGCTGCGCTGTTTCAGTCGCTTGGCGGCATCGAAAAAGAGCGCTTGAATGAATGAGCGCGCGCGTTATTCCGCGAATCGGCCCTGCACCGCGCGCTGAATTTCTGCGAACGCCACCGGCTTCACGAGATGATGATCGAAGCCCGCTTCTTTCGAACGCTGGCGATCATGCGCCTGGCCGTATCCGGTGACGGCGATCAGCAATGCATCGGCGGTTGCGGGGCGCGCGCGCATTTCGGCGGCCAGCCGGAAGCCGTCCATGCCGGGCAAGCCGATATCGAGCAGCACGATCTGCGGAAGGAACGCCTCGGCGATATCGAGCGCCTCCGCGCCGTCGTGCGCGGTGCGCACATCGAAGCCATCGGCTTCGAGGAGCAGCGCCATCGCGGTGGCTGCATCGACGCTGTCATCGACGAGCAATACGCGTTTGCCGCCCGTCACGCGCGGCGCTTCATCGACGGGGCGCGGCTCGGGCTGCGGTTCCTGCGCGAGCGGCAGCCACACGACGAACTCGCTGCCGTGCTGCGGCCCCGCCGAATACGCCTCGATGCGCCCGCCCTGCAATTCGACGAGCGTCTTCGCGAGCGGCAAGCCGATGCCGAGCCCGCCTTCCGACCGTTCGAGCGAGGTCTCGGACTGCACGAACAGATCGAAGATATGCGGCAGCATGTCCGCCGCGATGCCGATGCCGTTGTCGCGCACCGTGATGCGCACTTCGTCGCCGAACTGCGCGGTCTCGATCGCGATCTCGCCTTCCTCGAGACTGTACTTCGACGCATTCGACAGCAGATTGCCGAACACCTGCGCAATGCGCACGCTGTCGCCGACGATATAGAGCGGCGCATCCGCGAGCCGCGTCGTGAGTTTGTGGCGCTTGCGCTGCAGCGCGGGCTGCGCGGTTTCGATGGCCGCTTCGACCGCCGCCGCGACATCCACCGCTTCCTGCCGCAGCGTGACCTTGCCCTGCGTGATGCGCGCGACATCGAGCAGATCGTCGACGAGGCGGCTCAGGTGCCGCACTTGCCGGTCGATGATCGTGCGCACCGTCGCGAAGTGCTGCGCGGACGGCGCGCGCTGCGGGTCGAGCAGATCGACGGCATTGCGGATCGGCGCGAGCGGATTGCGCAGTTCGTGCGCGAGCATCGCGAGAAATTCGTCCTTGCGGCGATCGGCGTCGCGCAGCAGCATTTCGGCGGCCTTGCGCTCGGAGATATCGTTCACGACGCCCGCGATTCGCACGGGCCGGCCATCCGCGCCACGCACCTGCGACGCGCGCTCGGCCACCCAGCGCGGCCCGCCGTGCGCCCGCGCGATCCGATATTCGACCTGATACGGCGCGCCGTTCGTCAGCAATTGCCGATACGCCGCCGCCACATGCTCGCGATCCAGCGGATGAATGTCGCCGGACCAGTGATCCGGACCCGGACGCGGCGCGGGCGCGCCTTCGCCGGAATCCCACAGGCGCGCGTAGGCCGGGCTCACGTAGAGCAATTGATTCGCGGCGGGATCGAGCATCCAGAAAACGTCGTCGATATTCTCGGCGAGCTGCCGGAAGCGCTCCTCGCTTTCGCGCAGCGCGCTTTCCGCGAGCCGCACGCGCAACAGCGCGCGGACATGCGCGATGAGTTCGGCGGGTTCGACCGGCTCCGTCAGATAACTGTCCGCGCCGCCTTCCAGTCCGCGAATGCGATCGAGGCTATGCACCGCCGCCGCCGACGTCTGCAGCACCAGCGTGCTCGCGGTTTCCGGCGACGCCTTGATCTGGCGGCACACTTCGAGGCCGTTGATATCGGGCAGCTTCACGTCGAGCAGCACGAGGTCCGGCGATTCCGCGCGCACGCGCTCCAGCGCGGCCGTACCGGTTCCCGCTTCGATCACGTTGAAACCCGCGCGCGACAAGATGCGCGTTTTCGCATAACGCGCGCCGTCGTTGTCGTCGACGTTGAGAATCAGCACCTCGCTCCAGTCGCTTTTCATGATGTCGTTCCGTCGCCGCGAAGGGCACCGTTCATTCTGCCCGACACCATATCCAGCACGCCCGCCAATTCCCCGCCGGAAACCGGCTTTTGCACGAATGCGGCCGCGCCGAGCGCCTGCGCTTCGCCGCGATCTTCCGGCTCGCCCAGCACCACGACAGGAATATTGCGCGTGGCCGCCTGCGCGCGCAGCGCGGCGAGCCAGATCCACGCTTCGGACGGCGCGGGCCGCACGGCGAGCAGCAGCGCGGCGGGCGGCGTGCGGGACAGCGCGCGGCTCGCTTCGTCGAGCGTGGCGGCGCTGATCGTCCGATACGGCGACTGCCGCAGCGCCGCTTCGCAGTCGAGCCGTTCGATCGGATTGCTCGCGACGAGCAGCACCGCCGGCACGGCCTCGCCGTGGGCGGCGGCGTGCTCGGCTTCGGAGACGCCATAAAAAGCGGGAATCGTCGCGTTGAAGGCCGAGCCGCGCCCGACCTCGCTTTCGAGCGACACATCGCCGCCCAGCAGCTTGCAGAGCTTGCGGCACAGCGGCAAGCCGAGGCCCGTGCCTTTCACGTATTGCTGAAGCCGGTTCTCGACCTGGCCGAATTCCTCGAACACCACTTGCTGATGCTCCGGCGCAATGCCGATGCCCGTATCCTTCACCGAGAACGTGATGAGCCGGCGCGCTTCGTCGTAATGCGCGGACACGCGCACTTCGCCGCGCTCCGTGAACTTCAGCGCGTTCGACACGAAATTGCGCAGCACTTGCGCGACCTTGGCTTCGTCGGTGCGAATGGGCGGCAGGCCTTCGCAGGAATCGAAGATCAGCTCGACGGCATTGCCCGGCGTGAGCGGCCGCAGCATGCCGCGCAGCGCGGAAAAGAGCGTATCGACTTCGAATTCGGCGGCACGCACTTCGATCTTGCCCGCTTCGATCTTCGCGAGATCGAGCAAGTCGTCGACGGTTTCGGACAAGTCTTCCGCCGCCTTGCGGATGAAGCGCACCTGCTTTTCCTGCTCTTCCGTGAGATCGCCGTCGATGCGTTCCAGCAGCAGCTTCGAGAGCGCGCGGATCGACGAAAGCGGCGTGCGGAATTCGTGACTCATGTTCGACAGGAACCGCGACTTGGATTCATCCGCGCGACGCAGATGATCCGCGCGGGCGTCGAGTTCCGCGTACAGCGCGACGACGCCGCGATTCGTGTCTTCGAGTTCGCGCGTGAGGCGCGTCAGTTCTTCCTGGCGTTCGCGCAGGTCGGCGAGCGCGCCGATGAGTTCGCGGTTCTGCCGCGCGAGTTCGGCGGTCGAGTCTTCGGTGTTCTGGCGCGAGAGCGTCGCGGCGATGGACTGCGCGGCGTTCGCATCGAGCAACACGCTTTCGGGCAGCGCCTTCGCGAGCGAGATGGACGTGCCGCCGTCGGGATCGTCGGCGATCGCGCATTGATCCATCAGACGCTGCGCGGCGAGCAGGCCGAGCGCGGCTTGCGATGCGCCGCTCTTCATCGCGCGCAGACGTTCGCCCGCGCCCGCGCCGGCGAGAAACCGCACGACGAAGCGCGGCGGATACATCGCGTCGTCGAGCAGGAAATCCGCACGCGCGCGCGGTCCCGCCGAAAGCACCGTGCGCGCCGCTTCGAGCACGGACGTGGAAATACGCGTCTGGTCCTGCGTCGAGAAGCCGAGCGCGGCGCTCGCATCGCGCGCCTTGCGCCGGGCGGCGACGATATCGCGCTCGTCGTCGATCTCCATCGAGTAGAGCGGACGCGCCATCATGCAACTCCGGCCGCGCGTGCGACGAACACGGTGACGTCGTCGCGGCCGCGCGAGAAATCGCGGTACAGCACGGCGGCGACGAGCGCGGGATGCCGCGTGCTCAGGCCCGGATAGCGTTCGAGATCCCAGCGCGAGCCGAGTCCGTCCGAATGCAGGACGAGGAGCGAATCGCGCGAATACGGCACGTCGAACTGCTGCACGCGCCGCGCCGCATGCCCGACGATGCCGCTGTGCGATACCAGATGCCGGTGCGAACTGTGCGTCCACACGCTCGCCGCGATATTGCCGATGCCCGTGAACGCGACCTTCCCGTCCGCGCCCGACGCCGCCGCTCCCGCCGGCATGCGCGCGATGCCGACCGCCGCGCCGCGCGTCGGACGCAGCGCTTCGTTGGCCACGTCCATGATGCGTTCGAGCGGCGCGTCGCCGTGCGCGCCGAGCACGCGCGCCGCCTCGATCGCGGCGACGTTGGCGAGCGGCCCGTGGCCGAGACCGTCGGCGACGAGCACGGTGAAGTCATCGTCGCCGAAATGGCAGGACCAGGCATCGCCGGATACGGTTTCGGTCTGAAGCGGCAGATTCACGACGCCGTACGTCACGCCCGCATCGTTCGCGGATGCGCCCGCGCTGCTCCAGCACACGATGCGCATCACGGTGCCTTGTCCGGGCACGCTCCAGACATCCAGCTCGGACGACAGGCGGCGGATGGCGCCCATGCCGTTGCCGGGGCTGCCGGCCGTCGTGTAGCCGTCCTCGAAGGAACGGTAAAGATCCTGAATGCCCGGCCCGCGATCGATGCACAGCATTTCGATGCCGCATCGCTGCGAACCGTCCAGCAGCGGACGCACGAGCAGTTCGCCGCTGCCCGCGTGCTTGAGCAGATTGGTGCCGCATTCGGTGACGACGATCGCGAGCTGCCCCGCGACCGTCTCGTTGAAACCGAGGCCGCGCGCGAGTTCGCCGATCGAGCGTCGCGCGAAGGCAATCTGGCTCGCCTCGGCGATCTCGTACCGCTGCTGCGCCGCCATTGATTCCTTCAAAACGGTTTCCATTTGGTGATCGAGACGTGCGTGCCCTCGCCCGGCGCCGAGCGGATGTCGAACTCGTCGCACAGGCGTTTCGCGCCGCCCAGGCCCAGTCCCAGGCCGCTGCCCGAGGTGAAGCCGTCCGAAAGCGCGCGGGCGATGTCGGGAATGCCGGGGCCGTTATCGACGAATTCGAGCTTGAGGCCACGGCGGCCGTTGCGTTCGACGACCGTGCAATGCACGTCGCCGCCGCCACCGTAGATGAGCGTGTTGCGTGCCAGCTCGCTCGCCGCCGTCACGAACTTCGTCTGATCGATGAGCGACAGGCCCTGCGCCACCGCCTTTTCGCGCACGAACTGGCGCAGCCGCACGATCTGCTCGTCGTTGCGGATGGGCAGCGTGTCGGACGATGGCGAGGCAAACTGCGCTGCCGAGGGTTGAAAGGTCATCATGGACTGGTTCACAGCAGCCGTCAGGCCGCGCCGCTCCCGGTGAGGAGCGCCATGCCCTTTTCGACGTTGAGCGCCGTGCGCACGCCCGACAGCGTGAGCCCGAGCTCGACGAGCGTGATCGCGACCGAAGGCTGCATGCCGACGACGACCGTCTGTGCATCGAGCACGCGCGCCATCGCCGCCGTGTTGCCGATCATGCGGCCGATGAAGGAATCGACCACATCGAGCGATGAAATGTCGATCAGCACGCCGGTCGCGCCGTCCTTCACGATGCGGCCCGTCAGATCGTCCTGCAGCGCGAGCGCGAGGCGGTCGTGCATGTCCACCTGAATGGTGACGAGCAAGAGCTTGCCCATCCTGAGAATCGGAATGCGTTCCATCGCGTGGCCCTGTTCAGTCGCGTTGCATGCTGTTGAAGAATCCGCGCGCCGTCATTCCGGCAGCGACGAATCGTGCATGCCGCCCGCCGCGCCGTGGCGCGCCGCGCCGTGGCGCGCCGCGCCGTCGTGCGCGCCGGCCGCCGTCACCGACTTGCCCGTGCGCTGCAACGCGACGACGAACGCGGCCGCGAGCGTCGCCTTGGTCGTCACGTTCTGCAGGTTCACGCCCAGATGCACGATGGTCTGCGCGATCTGCGGACGAATGCCGCTGATGATGCAGTCCGCGCCCATCAGCCGCGCCGCCGCGACCGTCTTCAAAAGATGCTGCGCGACGAGCGTATCGACGGTCGGCACGCCGGTGATGTCGATGATCGAAATGGCCGCGCCGGTCTCGACGATCTTCTGCAGCAGGTTCTCCATGACGACCTGCGTGCGCGCCGAATCCAGCGTGCCGATCAGCGGCAGCGCGAGAATGCCGTCCCACAGTTGCACGACAGGCGTGGACAGTTCGAGCAACTCTTGTTGCTGACGCACGATCACTTGCTCACGGCTCGCCTGGAACACTTCGGTGGTGTACAGGCCGAGTTCGTCGAACAGTGCGCTGATGGTCCAGGTCAGATCGGCGAGCGCGGCCGAATCGCCACCCAGTTCTTCGCGAAGGCGCGCGACGAGCGGCTGCTTCAGCGAGAACACGAACATCGCCGTCTCGACCGGCGAGAAGCCCTGACGCGCGCGCTGGCCGGACATGTCGGCGAGAAACGCGCGCACTTCCTGCCATTCGGCTTTCTTGAAGTCGACGCGATCCGACGCGCCCAGCGCCGCGACGAGCAGCGAGACGAATTGCGAGAACTGATTGCGCAATTCCGCTTCGCCGACGAGCCCGCGCCGCGCCGCGATGGCGTGCTGCTGCGTGATCCATTCCGTCAGCAGCTCCTGCTGTTTGTTGCTGAAGAGTGTGGCGAGCCGCGTTCCGCCGACCATTTCCATGCCGAGATCCCTGTGCGAATGATGTTTTTGTGGGCGCCGAGCCCCCGACGAACGATGCGTCGCGTGACTGCAGATCAGGGCCGCGAGCAGTCGCGCACCGTGCAGAGCGACGCAAAGGCGCTCGGAATGTAGCACGCCATCTCGAAAATCGACAGTGCGCGGGGGCTTGATTCGAAAGACTTCGTGTGATTGTTGCGCGATTCCGCCGAAGAATCGGGACGATCGGTACATGCTGCCGATAACACTCACGCGCCCGGTCATAGTTTCCGTGTGAATCGGCATTTGCTCATGCCATACCGCGGATAGCAGCCCGAATATTTTTTCGCGCGATGCACGGTGCAATACTGGTCCGGCACATTTCTGCTACCGGAGCGCACATGTCCCAAACGATTCATCCCGTCGACGAAGTGCTGCCCTTCGGTCAGATGCTCGCCGTTGGCATTCAGCATGTGCTCGTGATGTATGCAGGAGCGATAGCGGTGCCGCTCATCATCGGCGCGGCGCTCAAGTTGCCAAAAGATCAGGTGGCGTTTCTCATCAGCTCGGACCTGTTCGCGTGCGGCATCGTCACGCTCGTGCAGTGCATCGGCGTGTGGAAGTTCGGCATACGCCTGCCGGTCATCATGGGCGTGAGTTTCGCGCCCGTCGGACCGATGGTCGCGATGGCCTCTTCCGGCGCGGGACTGCCCGCCATCTTCGGCGCGACGATCGCGGCGGGCGTGTTCGCCATCGTCATTGCGCCGTTTTTCGGGCGTTTGATGCGCTTTTTCCCGCCCATCGTCACGGGCACGATCATTCTCACCATCGGCATGACGCTCTTTCCGGTCGCGATCAACTGGGCGGGCGGCGGACGCGGCGCGCCGCATTTCGGCGACCCGCGCAATCTGATGATCGCGGGCATCGTGCTGCTCGCGATTCTGCTCATCAACAAGTATCTGCGCGGTTTCATCGCGAACATATCGGTGCTGCTCGGCATGGCGATCGGCTTTGCCATTGCGCTGCCGCTCGGCCTGATCGACTTTTCCGGCATCGGGCGCGCCGCGTGGTTCGCGCCGGTGCGGCCGTTCGCATTCGGCATGCCGACGTTCGACTTCGCGGCCATCGCTTCGCTGTGTCTCGTGATGGTCGTCATCATGGTGGAATCGCTCGGCATGTTCCTCGCGCTCGGCGATCTCGCGATGCGTCCGGTCTCGCGCGCCGATGCCACGCGCGGCCTGCGCACGGACGGCCTCGGCACGGTGATCGGCGGCATCTTCAACACGTTTCCGCACTCGTCGTTTTCGCAGAACATCGGGCTTGTCGGCATCACGGGCGTGAAAAGCCGCTGGGTGGTCGCGGTGTCGGGCGTCATCCTGATGCTGCTCGGGCTCTTGCCGAAGCTGTCGAACCTCATTGCATCGATACCGGTGGTCGTGCTGGGCGGCGCGGGCATCGCCATGTTCGGCATGGTCGCGGCGACCGGCGTGAAGATCCTCAGCAAGGTGGATTTCGAAAGCAAGAACAACCTGCTGATCGTAGCGATCAGCCTCGGCGTGGGCGTCATTCCGCTGACCGCGCCGACGTTCTTCGGCCAGATGCCCGCGTGGGCCGGGCCGCTCACGCATAGCGGCATCACGCTGACGGCAGTGGTGGCCATTCTGCTCAATGCGCTCTTCAATCGAAGCCGGCCAACGGACGATGTGGAACGCGAGATCGCGGCGGACATGCCCATGAGCTTGCGCCAGGGCGACGACAACGCTTGAGCCTCCGCTTGAGCCTCTTTAAGCAGCGCGTTTTATCATGCGGCTATTCCCCCACTATCCGCCGCGCACGATGAAGGAATTGCTCGGGCTGCTCGTTGCCGCCATCGCGCTGGCTTATCTTGCCGCGCTCGCCGCGCTTTACTGGCTGCAAGGCCGCCTCGTCTATCCGCTCGAGCAGGCGCAGGCCGTGGTCGATGCCACGCTCGACGATCGCACGCAATCGATCAGCGTTCGCACGCAAGATGGTCTCGATCTGGTCGCACGCTATGGCGCGCCGCCCGATGCCGCATCGCCGACGGTGCTGCTCTTTCACGGCAATGGCGAAGACCTGACGCAACGCGCGTTCATCGCGCTGGAATTGATACAGGCGGGCTACGGCGTGCTGCTCGCCGAATATCGCGGCTATGGCGGCAATCCCGGCAAGCCGCATGAAGCGGGTCTTTATGCCGATGCCCGCGCCGCTTATGCGTATGCGGCCGCGCGTTCGCAATCCATCGTGTTGCATGGCTATTCGCTTGGCTCGGGCGTGGCGGTGCAATTGGCGAGCGAAGTGCGCATCGATGCATTGATACTCGAAGCACCATTCACGAGCATTGTCGATGTCGCCGCGTCGCGCTTCAAACTTTTTCCCGTGCGATACCTCGCGCGCGACCGCTATGACAATCTCGCGAAAATACATTCGGTACGCGCGCCGATTCTCATCTACGGCGGCACGCAAGACTTCGTCATTCCGCCCGCGCATTTCCAGCGCCTTTTCGATGCCGCGCAAGGCGACAAACATCTCGCGTTCATAGAAGGCGCCGATCATATCGACGTTTGGGACCGAGGCGGACGCAAGCACGTGCTGCACTTCCTCGCATCGATCAAGGCGCGGGATAAACAAAAAGTACACGACGCCAACTGACGACCGTGCTTTAAAAATTCAGGCGCGAAATGGGAACCGCTGTGGATGTGTCTCGTCTCAACGAACTCGTAGTCGATGAGCTTTGCGCCGTTCGGCGCGCTCCATTTACCGGTTGTTATTCGACATTCACAAGAGGAGCGGTCAATGTTTCAATATCCCGGCAATATCGCTTATCAGATTCCCTCGATCGCACGCGCCAACCTACAGGCTTTTCTCAACGTCAGCGGCCGATTTGCGAGCGGCTTGCAGCAACTCACCGAGTTGAACGTGCAAACGGTGCGCAGCGCAATCGAAGAAAGCAACACGCTCTTGCAGCCTGCCGATGACTCGGGCGCAGGCGTGCTCGGCTGGCAGTCCGCCATGCTCGCGCAATTCCCGCAGAAGGCGGCTTCGTATGGACAGAACGTGTGGTCCATCGTGACGTCGACGGAAGCGGACATCATCGGCGAAATGCGCAGTCAGTACGAGCGCAACGGCGTCACGTTGAAGGGCCTGTTCGACACCGCATCGACCGAAGCCGCGCAAACCGCGCAATCGACGGCGCAAGAGGCCGGCGTGGTCATTACCAATCTCGCGGAAGCGGCAAGCGAAGCGACGCAAGAGACGAGCGGCGCCATTCTCGATGCAAGCGGCAACATCGCCAAAGAGGCGGCGAGCGAGTCCAGGCAATTAGGCGAGACGACCGAAACGCCTATCGCGAAAGCATCGCGTGCTTCGTCGAGACGTCAGGTATAAAACATCACGCTTCGGAAGCCTTCTTTCTGCTTCGCGATTCCTTCAATACGACCCACGTGGGCGCATGATCGCTCGCGTGGGGTTCGCCGCGCACCCATTTATCGACGCCCGCATCCTGCAGTTTGGGAGCCAGATCTTTGCTCAGCAAAATGTGATCGATGCGCAGCCCCGAATTCGTCTGCCAGTGCTGACGAAAATAATCCCAGAACGTATAGATGCGTTCGTCGGGATATTTCTTTCGCAATGCATCGGTCCAGCCTTGCGCGAGCAGCTTCGCGTAAGCGGCGCGGCTTTCGGGCTGAAGGAGCGCATCCTTGAGCCATGAGCGCGTGTTGTAGATGTCTTCGTCGGTCGGCACGACGTTGTAATCGCCCGCGAGCACCACCGGATGGCCGCTCTTCAGCAACGCCGCCGCGTGCGCGTTGAAGCGCTCGAACCATTCGAGCTTGTAATCGAACTTCGGTCCGGGCTGCGGATTGCCGTTAGGAAGATAAAGGCAACCGATCAATAAGCCATGCACGGCCGCTTCGATATAGCGGCTATGCGTATCGTTCTCGAAACCGGGCAGACCGCGCCGGCTCAGAACAGGCTGCGAATCCTTGGCAAGAATGGCAACACCGTTCCATGACGCCTGCCCATGCCACAGCGCGCCATAGCCCGCGTTTTCGATGGCAGCGGCGGGAAATTGTGCATCCGTCGCTTTCAGTTCCTGCAAGCACACGATGTCCGGCGCTTCGCGTTCGAGCCAAGTCAGCAAGGCGTCGATACGCGAGCGAATGCCATTGATGTTGAAGGTCGCGATTTTCATTCGGCGGTGTGCATCGGATGATGGCGAATGTGACGATCCTACGCCCGATGCACGATGCGTGCCGCCACGCGATCTCCGTCAGGATTGAACGCCCCAGCGCCGCACCGTGACGCGCTCGATGGTATCGAACACGAGATGTTCGACCGCGAGCCCGATCACGATGACCGCGGCAAGTCCCGCGAAAACGCGATCCGTATAAAGCTCGTTGCGATTCTGAAAGATGTACCAGCCAAGACCGCCCTTGCCCGAACTCGCGCCGAAGACGAGTTCTGCCGCGATCAATGTGCGCCACGCAAAGGCCCAGCCCACGCGCAAGCCCGCGAGAATGGAAGGCAGCGCGGCGGGCACCAGAATGAGCACGACATGCCGCAAGCCCGTGAGCCCGTAATTGCGTCCCGTCATGCGCAAGGTGGCCGGCACCGCCTGAAAGCCCGCATATGTGTTGAGCGCAAGCGGCCACAACACCGAATGCACGAGCACGAACAGCAGGCTGCCCGTGCCTAGCCCGAACCACAGCAAGGCAAGCGGCAATAGCGCGATGGACGGTAATGGATTGAACATCGCCGTTAGCATCGACAAAATATCGCGGCCGATGCGCGTCGAAACCGCAAGCGATGTCAGCACGAATGCAAGCGCCGCGCCGAGGAAATAACCGCGCAGCAGCACGGACATGGAAATGGCGACCTTCTCGATCAACTCGCCCGAGAGAATGCCTTGAACGAATGCAATGCATGTCGCGCTGAACGTGGGCAAGAGCAGATCGTTATCGACGAAGCGCGCCGCGATTTCCCATATGCCGATCAACACGAGCGCGATGAGCGTCTTGCGCAGCCATGCGCGATCGACGAGACGCGTGGCAAGCGGCAACGGCGCTTCGTGCGAGGGCTGATCGAGTGTGGACGGAACGGTTTCGAACTCGGGCCGAACGGGCGGCTCCATGAATTGCGGCGTGCTCATCGCGCGACCTCTTCTTCGAATAGCAGGCGATGAATACGCGCGACGCTTTGCTGAAACTCACCGCGCCCCACGCTTTCCTGCGAATACTGATGACTGTTCAATTCGGCGCGCACGCGGCCCGGATGCGGCGTCAAAAGCAGAATGCGATTGCCGACGATAAGCGCCTCTTCTATCGAATGCGTCACGAACAACAGCGTGAAGCGTTCATCGCTCCAGAGACGCAGTAGTTCTTCCTGCATGCGGCGGCGCGTGAGCGCATCGAGTGCGGCGAACGGCTCGTCCATCAACAGTACGCGCGGCTGCATGGCAAGCGCACGCGCAATCGCAACGCGCTGCTTCATGCCGCCTGACAGCGTGTGCGGATAGGCATCGGCGAAACGCGCAAGGCCGACTTTATCGAGGAAATGCAGCGCACGTTCACGCGCTTCGGCACGACCCAGCTTGCGCGCCACGCGCAACGGAAACGCGACGTTCTGCAAGACCGTCTTCCACGGCGGAAGCTGATCGAACTCCTGAAACACGACGATGCGATCCGCGCCCGGTCCCGTCACGCGTTCGCCGTCGATCTCGATGCTGCCCGATACCGGTTCGATAAAGCCCGCGACCGCCTTGAGCAATGTCGACTTGCCGCAGCCGGACGGTCCGAGCAAGACGAATCGATCGGCGCCATAGACATCGAAACTCACGTCCTGCGTCGCGCGCACGAGACGTTCCGGCGTGCGGTATTCGAGCGTGACGTGACGCGCGGACAATAATTTGCCGCTCGTTTCGGCGGCCTGACCGCCTTCTAGCGGATAAAGCAAGTGGGGATTGGCAGCCATGATCGCAGCGCGCTTGAATCAAACCACCAAGATACCGGCCCGCGATGCGCGCGCTAACCAATCATTGCGCATATTCAATGCAGCATCGCGGATAAGTGCTTGAGCTTTCTCTAGCTGCCGTCGCGTGTGGCCGGATCGCTAAAGAAATAGTCTTGCCACGACTTCGGCTCGTTCTTGATCGCACCCACGCGATGCATGAATTGCGCAAGCGCGAAGGTATTCTGCGGCGCGACCTTGAATTGCACCGCCGGATCCTTGATGACCTTCAAGAGCAGGCCGCGATCGATCTTCGCCTGATTCACGCGCAGATAAATATCGGCGGCGTCTTCGGGATGCTGCGTGATAAAGCGCGCGGCATCGGCGAGCCCATCGACGAAAGCGCGATACGTCTTCGGGTTCGCGTCGCGGAATTTCTCGGTGGCGTAGAGCACCGTCGCGGAACTGGGACCGCCGAGTACATCGTACGAATTCAATACGATATGCGCCTTGGGATTGCCCGCAAGCTCTTGCTGCTGAAACGGCGGATTGCCGAAATGCGCGTTGATTTCCGTGCCGCCCGCGATGATCGCCGCTGCCGCGTCCGGATGCGGCATTGCTTGAGTGAGTTTGTCGAGACGATCGTATTGCTTGTCGCCCCATTGCTTGGCCGCTGCAAATTGCAGAACGCGCGACTGCACCGAAACGCCGACCGCCGGCACCGCGATGCGGTCCTTATCGGTGAAATCGGCGATAGTCTTCACGCGCGGATCGTTCGACACGAGGTAGTAAGGCAGATTGCCGAGCGATGCCACGCCCTTCACATTCTGCCGGCCATGCGTGCGATCCCAGATGGTGAGCAAAGGCCCGACGCCTGCCGCGGCGATATCGATGGAACCGGACAACAGTGCATCGTTGATGCTCGCGCCGCCCGAGAGCTTCGCCCAGTCCACCTTGATATCGATGCCTTGCTTCTTGCCCTCCTGCTCGATGAACTTCTGATCGCGCGCGACGTTGAGCAGCAGATAAACCACGCCATATTGTTCGGCAATGCGCAGCGTGCCTTCGGCATGAGCGTTCGAAGCGCCCACGCCGATCGACAGCGCCAACGCAGCGGCGAGCGCGCGCAACGCGCCCTTCCCTCGTCGAGAATGCATCGGAAACCCCGTATTTCAAGGACTATTCGTGTGTGATCAGAAAGGCGCGTCGCCTTCTATGGTCGTGCGGTACAGCTTGCGACGCTGATCGTCCGGCGTGCCTGCCGCGAGATGCATGACCGAGCGGTTGTCCCAGAACACCATGTCATGGTCGCGCCATGCATGGCGATAAACGAACGCGGGCTGCACGCTATGCGCGAAGAGTTCGTCGAGCAATGCGCGGCTTTCGTCTTCCGGCATGTCGATGATGCGCGTCGTGAAGTGCTCGCTGACGAACAGCGCCTTGCGCCCGGTCTCCGGATGCGTGCGCACAATAGGCTGCTCGACGGGCTTCACTTGCGCGATCTGCTCCGCAGTGAGATTGGGCCGCCACGGACTGCGCTTCTGCAATTCCGCGTATTTGGCGAGGTACGTGTGCTCCGCCTTGCGCCCTTCAATCGCTTGCTTCAGATGCGCGGGCAACGTGTCCCATGCGAGATGCTGATTGGCGAAGAGCGTATCGCCGCCTGTTGCGGGCAACGCTTGCGCATGCAGCATCGAACCGAGGCTGGGCTTCTCTTTGTATGACAGATCCGAATGCCAGAAGTGACCGGCATCGCCCAGGCCGATAGGCTTGCCGTTCTCCACGATGTTCGACACGATCAGCACTTCGGGATGCCCGCCAAGCGCGAACTGATGCAGCACGTGTCTTTGCAATGGCCCGAAGCGCTTGCTGAACGCAATTTGTTCATCGGGCGTGATGTGCTGATCGCGGAACACGAGCACGTGATAGTCGAGATGCGCGCGATGAATGCGCGCGAAATCCGCTTGTGAAAGCGGCCTGGATAATTCAAGGCCGATGACTTCGGCGCCTAGCGGACCGTCGAACGGACGAATGGTGATGCCTGAATCGACGGCTTCGTGCGAAGCGTCGCGAGTCGGAGAGAGAATCGTCACGGTTGCATTGGAATCGGCGGATAGACGAACAATCTACGCCGCCCGCGCCGCGCGGGCAAACAACGATCCGCGATTTGGTTATGCATCCGCACGCTAAGCCGCGCTGTCAGTCCTCCAGCGCGTCGAATGGCAATTCCACTTGCACGGGCGCGACGACAGCATCGGCTTCGCCTGCCGCACTCAGCGCACTGACGCGCACACCGAGCAATCGCAATCTTTTCTCTAGCACGATGCGCTTCAGGCATTCCGTCGCGGCGCGGCGAATGTCGATTGCGTCGGCGGTGGCGACGGGAAGCGTCAGATCGCGTGTGACGGTGCGAAAGTCATCGAACCGCAGCTTGATGCCGACCGTGCGCCCGACATACGCTTTGCGCTGAAGGTCGTCGGCCACGCGCTGACACAAGCCTGTGAATGCCGCGGACAAGGTCGCGCGGTCATGCTTCGGATGAAGATCGCGCTCGAAGGTGGTTTCGCGGCTCATCGACTTAGGCGTGGAACTCACGACGACCGGGCGATCGTCCTGTCCCTGCGCGATGCGTGCAAGCCATGCCGCATAGGTCGGGCCGAAATGCGTCTGCAAGAACCCGAGGTCCGCAGCGGCAATATCGCCGACCGTGACGATGCCGAGCGCCGCCAGCTTCTCGTTTGCCTTCGGCCCGATGCCGTTCACCTTGCGCGCGGCAAGCGGCCAGATGCGCGTGGACAGGTCATTCATCGTGAGAATGGTGAGACCATCGGGCTTGTCAAGCTCAGAGCCGATTTTCGCGAGCAGCTTGTTCGGCGCGATGCAAATGGAGCATGTCAGTCCCGTCGCTTCGTAGACGGCATTTTTCATGCGCTTGCCGATATCGGCGGAATCTCCGTCCAGGTCGCTTACGTCGATATAAATCTCGTCGATGCCGCGATTTTCTATTTGCGTCGTGAAGGTCGCGACTGCCGCTTTGAAGAGGCGCGAGTAGTGGCGGTATGAATCGAAATCGGTCGGCAGAAGAATGGCGTCGGGCGCGAGTTGCGCGGCCTTCATCATGCCCATGGCGGAAAAGACGCCGAATTTGCGCGCCTCATACGTGGATGTAGTCACCACGCCCCGGCCCGCGTAATCGCGCAAGCGTGCGAAGCGGCGCGTACCGTCAGGAAGCGTCTCCGGCATGGCGTTGCGTCCGCCGCCCACGACGACCGGCTGCCCGCGCAATTCCGGATAGCGCAGCAATTCCACGGATGCGAAGAACGCGTCCATGTCGAGATGCGCAATACGTTTGGGCGGATGCGTAGCGGGTGTCGAGCTTGAAGCGATCATCGACGGCTAAAGGC
Source organism: Caballeronia sp. ATUFL_M2_KS44 (assembly GCF_023630965.1). NCBI lineage: Bacteria > Pseudomonadati > Pseudomonadota > Betaproteobacteria > Burkholderiales > Burkholderiaceae > Caballeronia > Caballeronia sp. ATUFL_M2_KS44. The sequence continues at coordinate 21,356 of NZ_JALQEA010000047.1, forward strand.
TTAGGGCGCAAGCAGCAAAGGAAAAAAACGCGCTTACTGTACATCCATACAGTCATTTGCGCCAGTGCGCCGTGCGCGCTTTATTCCGGTGTACGCTTCTCCGCGAGCGCGCGGCGGCAATCGTCGAACACCTGCCTCACGACGCCGGATTGATAGTTGAGGTCTTCGCTATCGAGAATTTCTTCCACGGCATCACGCGCCCAATCTGCTTCGAGCAGTGCGCAATGACGCGTGGCGAGTTCGCGCGCGATGGCCGCGAGCTTCGCGACCGTCAGCCAGTCCGCAAGCCGTCCATGCCGGTCGAGCCATTTATGCGCCGCCTGCACATGAAACGCCGCCGCCGGCCAGTCGCCGTTGAGATAGAACGCGCCGAGGCTGCCGCACGTGAGCCAGCAGAGCAATTCGACGCGATCTCGGGCACTGAGAGTACGAGGCACATCGTTCATGGCGGCATTTCACGAAAGACGTTTCGACGAGCGGTGCTGAAGCACGCGCTTACGTTCGTATTGAAACAAGATAGCACGTGATGGTGCGGCGCGGCAGTGCTCCGATGAAGCGACATCGTGCGTTGACGAACGCTTGGCCGCGCTCACTGGCCGCTAATTCTCGGGGCTCAATCTGATTTGCATCGACGGCCGTTTGAACACGACTGAGCAAGCGGGCACGTCGTTCTGAGTGATTCTTTAGCGACGGAGTCCATCATGTTCGAACGAATCTCGAAGTCTCTTGGTGAATTGATTTTTTCACGGCACGACGCTTCAACAGACGCGTATTTCGCTTCATCGTCTGATCTTGCGGATCTCGAGCGCCGCATGCGCCACGTAGAAAACGAAGCGCCCCGCTACACGCTGCCCTTTTGCGGTTCGATGGATTCGCGCGACGATGCGCCCCGCTTTTGATGCGCCGCTATTTCGCTTCGTCGCGGCCGGCCTGCCCGAGCATGACGGTCCAGCCAAGGCCGCGCACGTTGCGAATCACGCCCGCGCCGAATTTCTTGCGCACCGAATGAATAAGCACGTCCACGGCGTTGCTTTCCACTTCCTTGCCCCAGCCATAGAGACGGTCTTCCAGTTGGTCGCGCGAGAAAATAGTGCCGGGGCGTTCCATCAACGCGTGCATCAGCGCGAACTCACGCGCCGAGAGCACGCCGGAAGTCTCGCCGCATGTGAGCGTGCGTTGGTCGAGATTGAGATTGATGGATTCGTCGCCCAGACGCGATACCGCGTATCCCGCTTTCCTGCGCAATACCGCGCGAATTCGCGCAAGCAACTCGGGCATGTCGAATGGCTTCAGCAGATAATCGTCCGCGCCGAGATCGAGGCCTTGCACGCGCGTGTCGAGGTCATCGCGTGCAGTGAGAATCAGCACGGGCGTTGCGTTGCCGGCGGTGCGCGCCTGTCGCAACAACTCGATGCCCGTCATGCCCGGCAAGCCGAGATCCAGCAGCACGACGGTGTATTCGGCGGCGTCCATCGCCTTGCGGCCCGCATTGCCGTCGCGTACCCAATCGACGGCGTAGTCCGCGTCCTTGAGTGCGCGCATCAGGCTCGTGCCGATTTGCACGTCGTCTTCGATCAGAAGAATTCGCATGCTCCACCTCGCACACCGCAGTGAGTTCGAGCGCGAGGCGATAAATATGCACGACCGGTCTTTTAACGATATCGCGCCGCGTGGCGAATGAATTTTAGACGGCACTCACGCGGTTGCGGCAGTGTTTTCTGTTGGGGAGAGATCAGCGCTTTCATCGACGGGAAAGCCTATCGACGCGACGATTCCCGAGCGGCCGTCGTCACGATTGCGCAGCGTCACTTCGCCGTGGTAGCGAATGGCAATAGCTTTCACGATCGATAATCCGAGCCCGCTTCCCTCTATATCCGCATTCGCGCGAAAGAAGCGGTCGAACACGCGAGGCAATAGTTCTTCCGCGATGCCGGGGCCTGTATCGATGATTTCGATCCACACCTTGTCGTGATCGCGACGCATGCGCACATCGATCGTTCCTTCATCGGGCGTATAGCGCACCGCATTGGAAAGCAAATTCATCACCGCCATGCCGATGTCCGCTTCCACCGCGCGCACGTGAGCGTCCACCATTTCTTCCGCGCCGACATCGAGGCCGCGCTGAAAGGCAATCGGCAATACGTCCGCGATGGCGTCCCTGACGACAGTGGCCATGTCCACGCGCACCATCGCGTCGCTGTTCATCGGCGCATCCGCGCGTGCGAGGCGCAAGAGTTGCGTGATGAGACTGCCGCTGCGCGCAATGCCGCGTCGCAATTCACGGAATCGCTCCTTATTTCCGGGCGCAATATGCGGCGCGAGATTATCGGCCTGAAGCTGAAGCGCCGTTAATGGCGTGCGCAATTCGTGCGCGGCATCCGCAATGAATTTGCGCTCGCTTTCGATTGACCTCGCCAGACGCTCGATCATCGTATTGATCGAATGAATGAATGGTGCGATTTCCGCAGGCACGCCGACAATAGGCAGCGGCTTGAGATGACCGGTATCGATGGCCTGCACTTCGTTGCCGAGTCGTTTGAGCGGGCGCAACGAGCGCTGCACGACGAGCGCAACCGCAGTCCACATGAGCGGCAACAGCACGGCGATAGGCCAGAGCGTCTTCGTTGCGCTGGCTTCGGCAAGCGCGCGGCGCACGGACGAACGCTGCGCGACTTGAATGGTCATCGTCGGCTCCTGACGCGTGAAAATGCGCCAGATTTCGTTGTTTACCACGGCGTTCGAAAAGCCCGGTGACGCATCGGGAGAGAAATGCAACGCGGGATCGGTCGTGCGAAACGGCGTGTCCTCGCCGGCCTTCCAGACCACGACGACGATATCGCGATCATCCTGCGAGCCTCGCGCCGGATTTTGCGGAATGCCTTCCGCGAAGCCTTCGCGCATGCGCGCCGCCACTTGTTCCAGACGCAAATCGAGCAGCGCGCTGATGCCGGTCTTGCTCAACTGATACGAACTCACGCCCTGCACGATGCCGATCACGCTCACGAGCAATCCCAGCGCGACGACCAATTGGTTTCTGAGCGATTTGATCATGTGAGTCCGCAGCGTCGTCAACAATGAGGGCGAGCCGCTTGCGTGGCTGTTTCTGCTTCGCGGCTTGAGGCGGAAGGACGGCATTGGAATCGATCAATACACTAAAAAAATGCGCGGGTCCCGGCGCAATAGACGCGCAAGGTTCGAGAAAATGCCAAGCCCAGCCTAGCGCACGAGAATGAGGAAAGAATGAGGGCACGCAAGCAGCGTTTCGCGTACCGGGATACCATTGCGTGTCCTTTAGCGGCGGACTCTCGCGCCAATGCCGCTGCAGCCAGATAAAAACTCACTCGCATGCCGCAGCTCAAGCAGACCCAGCGTCCCCTCGTCATCGCTGCCGTGATGGCGTCCATGGCGATGGTCGCGATCGAAGCGACCATCGTCTCTACCGCGATGCCGCAAATCGCCACGCAGCTCGGTGGACTCAATCTCTATAGCTGGGTGTTCTCGTCGTTCCTGCTGACACAGACGGCGCTGACCGTCGTGTTCGGCAAGCTCGCCGATCTCTTTGGCCGCAAGCCCGCGATACTCGTCGGCATCGCCATCTTTCTGATCGGCTCGGTGCTCGCAGGCTTCGCCTGGTCGATGCCCGCGATGATCGTCTTTCGCCTGATACAAGGCGTCGGCGCGGGCGCGATCCTGCCCGTTGCGCTCACCGTCGTCGGCGATCTCTATCCGGCAAGAGAACGCGGCAAGGTGCAGGGTTATCTCGCGAGCGTGTGGGCCGTGTCCGCCGTGCTCGGACCGATGGTCGGCGGGCTGCTCATCCGTCATCTGTCGTGGGCGTGGATCTTCTGGATCAACGTGCCGATCGGCGTGCTCGCCGCGCTGCTCTTCGTGATGTTCCTGCATGAAGAGAAACGTCACGAACGCCCGGCTATCGACATTGCGGGCGCCTGTCTTTTCACGGCAGCCGTTGCTTCGCTGATGATGGCGCTCACCGACGCGGGCAGCGCGAACAACGCGCGCGTCGGCGTGGAAGTGGCCGTGTTCGTCGTGGCGAGCGTGCTCTTCGTGTTGCAGGAACGGCGCGCTGCTGATCCGATGATCTCGTTCGGCTTATGGGCGCATCGCCCGATCGCGGCCGGCAACGCGGCGACGCTGCTCGCCGGCATGGCCCTCATGGGCCTGACCACGTTCCTGCCGATGTACGTGCAGGGCGTGATGCATCGCTCGCCTGTGGAAGCGGGCTTCACGCTGACGATGATGATGGTCGGCTGGCCCAGCGGCGCGACCTTCACGTCGCGCACGTTCAGCCGCATCGGGCTGCGTCGTCTGCTTATCGGCGGTACGGTGTTCATCCCGCTCGGCGCGATTCCGTTCGTATTGCTGACGCCGCAATCGAGTCCCGTGCTCGCGGGCATAGGGTCCGCTGTCATGGGCTTCGGCATGGGCGTGCTGAGCGTGTCGTGCCTCATCCTCATTCAGGAAATCGTGAAGCTGTCAGAGCGCGGCAGCGCGACGGCATCGAATCTCTTTGCGCGCAATCTCGGCAACACACTCGGTGCGGCCGTCTTCGGCGCGGTGCAGAACTACGGGCTCACGCATGCGAGCGGCTTGCCCTCAGTGAGCGCGGATCAGTTGAAGCAATTGCTGACCGCCGTACCCGGCAATTTTTCCGCGAACACAGAGATACGGCTTGCCTTGCATCACGCGTTGCATCTGACGTTCACGTCGATGTTCGTGATCGCCATCGGCGCGGTCATATCGATGCTCTTCATGCCCGCTGTGGAATTGGGTCGTGCGCGTGAGACCGTCGAAACAGTCGATCCCGTGAAAGGCACGAGCGCGGAAAGACATATCGGCATCGACGCTTGAGCATGCTCCAGCGCCGATGCCTTTCTCATTCAGGCGCCGTTAGTCCTGCGCCTGAACGAGCGGGCTGTCCTGCTTGTCTTTGGACACGCTCGCATCGTTGCTGTTTTGCGTCGCGGCTTCATCGGCTGCGATAGTCTGTGTGTTCATGCCCTGCTGCGACGCGGGCGCGCCGCTCGAAGGCATGTAATGCGGCGCGGGGCCATAACCGCTCGCGAGTGCATAAGACGCGGCAAGCGAAGCCGCAACGAAGATGATGCCGCCGAGTTTCCTGATCATGATCGTGCTCCTGAGGGGTTCAATGATCCACTTCATCGGCCTCATTGCACGAAGTTCAGCAAGCGACCTTCCGAAATGTGCACGCAGTCTACGTGCGTGCCTTGTCGTTGAAATCCCCCCAGAAGCGCGGATAAGAATGGATGGATGAGCGCTTCGTGAATGAAGCGCTTTGCGCGTTCAGACGTTGTCTTCGACGCCTATCGATACCGCTCCCGCGTTGATGGTCAGACGCGTGCGCTTGGCCAGCGCGTCCTGTGGCGCAGTGCGATCCGGGTTCAGTCCCTTCACCTTGTTGAAGATCGCGACGAACTGGCCGGGCGTGACCGTCGCCGATGCATAGCCCAGGCCGTCGAGATCCGAATACAGCATGTCCGGATTGTTCTGCATGACGAAGTTATCGAGCACGCTCGACGAATTGATGAGCGACGCGAGCGGCATGCCCGCCGAGTAAGTCGCGACGTCCTGAAAGAACGGCCGGCTGCTGATGCCCGCGACCATCAGATCGATGATGACGGGCGTGCCGGTCGCGGGATCGGGCACGTCTCGCACGATGCCCGCCTGGAACGCGTGAAGATCGCCGGTGATCGCGATCACGTTCGTGATGCCCTGCGCCTTCACGAACGAAGTGAGATCGGCCTTGTGCGATGGATAGCCGTCCCACGCATCGCAGTCGAGCACGAACACGGCGTTGTCCGGTGCGGGCGCAATCGATCGCAAGTCGAGCCACATGCGGTTCAGCATCACTTCGTTGCCCCACACCTTCCACGTCGCGGTCGATGCCTTCAGCGTGTCCTTCCACCATTGCGTCTGCACGGGGCCGAGCATCGACGGCACACGGCCGAGACGCTGCGTATCGAGCGCCTCGAACTGCGCGAGCACCTGTTGCGGCACGAAGTAACGCGAGCCGACGAGGTCGTTGCCGTTCACCGGATCGTGCCCGAGCGCCTGCGCGATGGCCGCTTCGCTGACGACGTGATCGTCGCGATAGAGCCGCTCGTCGGTCATCACGAGATGCAGCAGCGAACCGAAGTGAAAGTCGCGATAAATGCGGATGTTGTCGTAGTTCGCGTTGTTCAGATCGAACGACACGTCGCCCCAATCCACCGGCAGATATTCGGCCCACGCCTGATTCGCATTGCGGCGGCGCGCGGTCTGTTGCAGGTTGGCGTTCGTGTAGGTTTGATGATCCTGCCAGCAATCGTCGGTGAATTCATGATCGTCCCAGATGGCGATCACCGGAAAGCGCGCGTGAACCGTCTGCAAGCGCGCATCGCCGCGATACGTGCGATAAAGCGTGCGGTAATCGGCAAGCGTGTTTGCATAGACGCCGCCGCCCGCGAGCGGCAGTCCATCGGGCAAGGTGATCGGCGTATGCGCGGGTTCGGACGCGTTGGTCTCGATCGGTGTGCCCACCGTTTCGTAGATATAGTCGCCTACGTGCACGACGAAGTCGAGATCCGTTTCCGCAGCCATCAACGTCATGGCTTGCCAGTGGTTCGCGTTCCAGTTCTGACAGGTGAACCATGCGAAGCGCAGTTGCGCGACTGCATCGTTCGCGACGGGCGCGGTGCGCGTCGTGCCCGTTGCACTGACGTCGCTGCCCGCGATGAAGCGGTAATAGTAAGTCGTCTTCGCGGTCAGCCCCGTGATCTTCGTGCGCACCGTGAAGTCGTAGTCGGCCACCGCGCTCAACGGCACGCTCGCGGCGAGTTGCGAGAAATCGGCAAGCGGCGACACTTGCAGCGTGAGCGCGACAGGCTGCGTAGCGTTGCTTCCATTGGCGACACAACGCGTCCACAGCACAACGGACGTATCGCGGGGATCGCCGCTCGCGACGCCTTGTGCGAACGCATAAGCGCCTGTGGGCGGCGGCGGTGGCGTGCTGCTGCCGTTATCGTCGTCGCTCGAATGATGACAAGCTGTGAGCGTGCCCGACGCCGCTGCAACGGTATAGAACGCGGACAGGGACAGGAACCGGCGGCGATCCATACGAGCCTCCTCAGGTTCCTTACAAGCTACAAACCGCGCATGACGGTGTCAAGAAAGGCGGCGATCGAAGCGAAGCATCGAACGTTCGCTTTATTTGCGTTATTGCACTGCTCTCAGCGGAAAAATCACTCTCGCCGATATAAGGCCGAGCGCGCCGCCCAGCAAGGTTTCCCAAGCACGCGCCGCGAGCAGCGGCACCGAATGCACGCCGCTCGCGGCAAGCGTCACGATGAGCGCGAAGGCGAACGCACCGCATGCAATGTCATAGCGGTCCGGCGTGGCCATCGAAAAGACGATCATGGCGAACGCGGCCATCGACCAGACGACGAGCGGCGCATGTTCCGCAAGCGGCAGGCAGATCAAACCGATAGGCACGCCGACCAGCGTGCCGTAGATGCGCCGCCGCACGCGCTCGGCCGTGCCGACCGCCGAGGTCGCGACGACATACACGCAGGCCGTCATCGCCCACACGGATTCGGCAATGCCGAACGCAGCATTGAGCATTACCACGACGAGCGCGCCGCTCGCGGCCTGCAAGCCCATTGCGAATGCGGGCGATACCGCGTGCCTGCCATATGCCGATTCGGAAGCGAGCGCCGGCAGCACCACGGGATGTTCCGCCGGCCCGCTCAAGAGACGCGGGACGATCGCGGCGAGCATCGCGATGAACAATGCAAGCACGATCGCCCACGCATCCATGCGCGCGAGATTCGTCGCATAAGCCACGAGCTGGCCGATATAGAACTGCGAGCCGATGCCCGCGCCCGTCACGCCGAAGCGCTTCAGATAGCCCGCGAGAAACGCGCCCGGCACGAGTATCAACTCCGCGCCGCCGCGCCCGAGTTCGCGAAACAACGGCGCGAACAACACGAACGTCAACGCACCGAACGCGGCGGCTGCGCAGAAGATGGCGATATCGCGGCTCGACTTCGCGCGCGTCGTGCGCGCTTCCGACACGCTCGCCCATAGCGCGAACGTCCCTGCAAGCGCGCCGACGGATACGCTCGCGGGCACATCGCGCGTGACGTCATGCAAGGTGCCGATAGCCGCCGCGAGTCCGTATGCCGTGACAAGCCGCAAGCCCTTGATGCGCCGATGCGTGCCCGGATCGACGCGTTCGAGCCACGCGAGCATGGCGGACATGGTGTGCGTGCCCGAGTATTGCCGGTCGTTCATCGCAATCGGCCTCGCGTGATGGATGGATTCGCATGCGCCTGCAACGCATTCTAGGCGGTCTTTTTGTGCGTTGCGCGTTGGCGTGATGCCGCTTGCAAGCCACTCGCCTCATGCGCCGCTGCATCGACGATGCAGTCCGCAAGACGCGTCGCTGCATCGTGACGGCCGCGCCGCACACGCTCGACGAGACCGATCTCGCGATGAAACGTATCGTCGCCGAGATCGAGCGCCACCGCGCCACGCGGCCACGCACCGATGCCCGCCGACTTCGGCAGCAGCGCCACGCCCAAGCCGCGCGCGACGAATTGCGCGATGCCCTGCAACTCGTCGACCTCGATTGCATCGCGCACATCGATGCGCTTCTTGCGCAGAAACACATCGACTTGCCGGCCGCCGAACGAGCGGCGGTCATAGCGAATGAACGGTTGCGTTTCGATCAGTTCGCGCCAGGCGATGCGCTTTTTCGCAGCGGGTGCGAGCAGCACGAAGGGTTCGGCGACGAGCGTGCGCCATTGCAATTCCGAGGGCAACGAGAACGGCGGACGAATGATGACGGCCATGTCCGTTTCGCCGGCATCGACTTGTGCAAGCAGATTGAGCGATACGCCCGGCACGAGCCGGATGCGCCACGCGGGCAACATGCGTCGAAACTCGGCGATGGCGTCGGGCAAAAGCGCTGCATGCGCCGATGCGATCGCGCCTACGCCGAGCGTGCCGCTGCCTCCGTCCTCGCCTTCGGGTTCGGCAAGCCGCGCGTATAGCGCGATGAGTTCATCGGCGAGTTCGAGCGTGCGGCGGCCGGCTTTGTTGAGCGTCGCGGAGCGGCCCGTGCGATCGAAGAGCGCAAAGCCGAGATGTGCTTCGAGCCGCTGCATCTGCGCGCTGACCGCCGATTGCGTGAGACCGATCTGCGCGCCCGCGCCCGCAAACGTGCCGTATCGCGCAACGGCAATGAAAGTAGTGAGTTCGCGCAGCATGGGAATGCATCGATTTTATTGATGGTGACAGTCGAAATATATCGTTTTTCACCAGATTTATTCATCAATACAATCGAGGCCTCGATTCACTTCTTTCGCTAAAGCGCAAACGAGGACCACCCACATGAGCACCCCGCACGACGTCATGCCGCCGTTTCATCTCGCGTTTCCCGTACATAGTCTCGCCGCCGCGCGCGCGTTTTATGGCGATCTGCTCGGCTGCCCCGAAGGCCGCAGTTCGAACGAATGGGTCGATTTCAATTTCTACGGGCATCAGATCGTCGCGCATCTCGCGCCCGATGAAGTCGGGCATCGCTCGACGAGCGCCGTCGATGGCGACGCCGTGCCGGTACGTCACTTCGGCGCGGTGCTGTCCATTCCGCAGTGGGAGGCGCTGGCGGAGAAGCTGAAGGCTGCGGGGACGCGCTTCATCATCGAGCCGCATATTCGCTTCAAGGGCGAAGTCGGCGAGCAGGCGACGATGTTTTTCCTCGATCCGTCGGGCAATGCCGTCGAAATCAAGGCATTTGCGAACATGGCGTCGCTGTTTGCGAAATGAAGGCTCGCGCCGTTGCATGAAGGCGCATAAAGAAAACGGGACGCTCGTGAGCGTCCCGTTTTTACAACTGTGAAGTCAAGGCTTACTGACCGGAGCCGCTTGCGCTGACCGGTGCGCCCGGGCCGCTCGGCGTCGCGGTGCCGGTCGGCGCCGTCGAAGGTCCGGTCTTCATCGACGACGTATGGCTGCCGTGCGACTTCTTCGAATGCGAAGACTTGTGCGACGTGCCCGGACCCTGAGTCGTGGTCTGCGCGTTGTCCCCGGCCTGCAGGCCCGTCGACGAGCTCGGCGGGTTGTCCTGTGCAAACGCGGATGCACAGACGAGAGCAAATGCGCCAGCAGCGCACGAGAGAGCGATACGTTTCATGTCCAATGACTCCTGTTAGCGGTTCTGTCAGCGGTTGCAATAAGTTTGCAGATGCGATTCGTGCATTGTTCTGCATGCCGGCCGCCGCGGCTTTGCACGCAGCGGCTCGTCGCATTCGGTCTGGAGCACGCGACGTGCCACGGTCTGACGAAACGGTGACGCATGGCGCGCGCGTCAGAATTGCGCCGTCATCTGGAACCCGACCGTGATGCGCGACGTCGACAACGCCGACGGCTTGTAGATCGGCGTACCCGCGAATACGTCGTAGCTGAAGCCCGCATACTTCGACGGCACGCCGCCGCGCAGGCCGATCACCGCGCCCACGAGCTGCGTCCCGGCGAGAAACGCCGTATTCGGCCCGAATACGCGGCCATAATCGATGCCCGCGTAAAACGACTGGCCCGACTGCCCGATCATCGCCTGCAACTCGTTGCGCCAATAGAAGCCGCGCTCGCCGGCCAGCATCTGTTCGCCGTCGAAACCGCGCACCGTATAGCGGCTGCCGATGGTGAGATCGTCGATGTAATAGAGGCTGTCGTTCGTATATTGCGCGTGCACCGTGCCCACGTAGCGGAAGTTGTGCTGGCCTATCGCGAACGGCATCGAGAGGTTCATATCGGCGACGGCCATATGAAAGCGATACGTCGGGCTTGCGGGCGCCGTGGCCGGTGTCGGCGCGATGTTCGGATCGTCGTCGATATGCGGGTCCGGCTTTGCACCGAATGCGCCGATGCCTTGCCGATACGCGAGCGTGCCATCGAACTGCGCGCGGCCGAAGTAATGACGGTCGGTCAGTCCCGCTTCGAAGAACGTGTTGTTGCGGTTCTGGAGCGTGATGGACGTATCGTCGATGAAGCTCTCGCCAAAGCGCCGCGACAGTTGCACGTAGCTTCCGAGCACGTCGCTCTGACCGCGCGACAACACGCGTTGCAGTTTGATGCCAGCCGTCTGCGCGTTGCCGCTCGAGACGAACGTCTGATTGATGCCCGCGATGTGCTGATAGTACGTGTTCGTGTTGCCGAAAACCGATGCGGTCCAGTAGCCCCACGGAACCGAATACGAGCCGTTGAAACCGTGCGAGCCGCGCGCGTGATCGTGCAGATACAAGTCCTGGCTCGCGCCCGCGCTGAAGATGTCGTTGAGCCCGAGCGGATTGTCGATGCCGATGCCCACGTTCCCTTGCAGCTTGCCCGTTGCGCGGCTGCCCGAGTTGTCGACTGAAGCAACGATGCTCCAGGGCTTCGAGCGCTTCACGACAATGACGACATCGCTTTCACCCGGCGTGCTCGTCGGCTCGATTTTCATTTCGGCATCCTGACTGGATACGCGCTTCATCTGCTCGACGCCTTGCTCCAGTTCGCGCAGGTTCAGCACGTCGCCGGCGCGCGCGGGAAACGCGGATTTCCACGAGCCGGACGTATCGGATTGCTCGAAGCGCAGCGCATGAATGACGCCCGGCACGAGCGCGACCTGCAGCGTTCCCGTCGAAAGATCCTGTTGCGGCAAGAGCACGCGCGTCGTGACCAGCCCGCGGCTGAGAATGGCCTGTTGCAGGCCCTTCGTCAACGCGTTGACGCCTTCCTTGCCGACACACTGTCCCTTGTAATGATCGAGCCATTCGCGCGCGAATGCGAAACGATCGAGCGGCAACGCGGATGCGCCCTTCTCACGCACGGCATCGGGCAACGTCGATGGCACATCGAGCGCGAATGTATCGATACGAAAGCACGGCGTTTCCGCAGGAAGCGCGGGAAAGCCGCCGTCGCCGGGCACGCTGGAGCGCACGACCGGCGCTTGCGTGGCGGCTTCGCGTTGCTCGGCGTCGCGTTGTTGCTGAATCTGCTGATTCTGGATGGCATTGGCGCGCGCGGCGGCGGCTTGATCGGCTGGGGACGGCGACTGTTGGGCGTGAACCGCGAACGATACGAAGGCTGCCAGCGGCAACGCCGCGAGCCTCATGGTTGACTTCATAGTGCTGATGGATGTGATCGATGATGCTGACGCGGCAGGCACGCGATGATGCGCGCGTGGCTGCGGTCCGGGTTGACGCTCTGGCGTCTCACATGCGAAAGGCTCGCGATTCGCCGCTAGGAGACGGCATTTTAGTTTTGAGCCGTTCCGAGGCGGGATGTGATTTGTGGGTAGGTGTGATATTTGGTTGCGCGCGGCGTGCGTACCGTGCGCGACGGCGCGCCGCCTAAAGGCTCACGCGTCGTAACGCGCACGCGCGGCGGCGGCAATGCGCATCAACGCATCGACGCTCAGCTTCGCTGCAATGCCCTTCACGTATTCATGATGATGCGTTTCGAGCGGCGCATCGAGATATTGCGCATGCAAATAGCGAATCAGCGCAATGCGCCTGTGTTTCAGCGCGATGCTGCGATCGAGCAGCGCGAGCGCCGCATGCGCGTCATGGCCCTTGCATGCGCGCTCGGACAAACGCGCCGCCGTATCGCGCGATGCGTTCATGCGCTCGACGCGGCCATCGCCCGATTCGCGCACAATGCATCGTAATCCGAACGATTCCAGTCCAGTTCGAGCGCGCGCCTCTTCGTGCCTTCGCGAATCTTCGGCTTGTGCAGGCTGAGCGTGAGCGCATCCAGCGCGGGCCATTCATCGAAGGACAACGCGGCGATCTCCACCGCGAGCGTTTCGAGCAGGCGCGTATGCGGCTTGTCCTGCAGATACGCGGTCACGCGATTGCACCACGCCTCGTAATCGATGAGCCGCGCTTCGCTCGGCATGTCACGATAGCGCAGGCTCGCATCGATGGACACGGGCTGCGGCGCACGATGCTCGTGCTCATACAGCCCGATGCGCGTCATCACGACGAGTTCATCGACGACGACGCGCCAGCCCCGGCCGCCCGCATGGAAAGGCTCGAACGGCTTCACGACAACAACGGCTCGGCTGCATCGAGCATGATCTTCACGAAGTAATCCGCGAAGCTGCGGCGCACGATGATCTCGAAGCGATCTGCACCGAGCGGCACCAGCGTGATCGACGCCTTGAAGTAATGGCTCTGCGCACACTGTCCCGCGCCGAACATCTTCGGATGCAGGTCGAGCGGGCAGCCGCGCGACAGCACATCGCGCGTGCGCGGTCCGTCGATATCGAGCACCGTGTAGCCGCTGCCGATATCCACCGCCGATGCAAACGCGCCCGCGAAGGCATCGCGCAAACGCGCTTCGAGCGGCGCGGCGCGCGATGCATCGTGCGCGGCTTCCGACACCACGAGCCATTCGTCCGGGCCGAGCCACAGCATGTCGTAGCCGTTGCCCTTCGCGATGGTGTTCGGCCTCTCGGGCGGCGCACAGCCGATCACGCTCTGCACCGCTTGCACGAAGGCCGCGTCGCGCGTATCGCCACGCACGTTCACGAGCTGCAGGAATGGACGCTCCGTCAGGCGAAACGCCTTCGATGCGCCCGCCTGATGCGCCTTCATCGACGCATCCGCGCCCACGAGCGGCGACTCTTGCCACACGCCCTGCCCGACCGTCACGCGATCCACGACAGTCGAGGAACCTCTGGTTTCATTCAACATGCTGACGTGCTCCTTCGCTGTCGTAGAACACCGAACTGGTGATCTTTGCGTTGATCTGCTTGCCGCCCGCAAGCGGGATCGTGACCGATTCGCCGATCTTGTCGAGCCCGCCCTTCACGACGGCCAACGCAATCGAACGCTTTAAAACAGGGCTGAAGTAACTCGACGTGACATGCCCGAGCATCGGCGCGGTATCGCCCTGGAACGGACCCGCGACGATCTGCGCGCCTTCGGGCAGCACGAACGACGGATCGTCCGTGAGCAAGCCGACGAACTGCTTGCGTCCCGCCTTCGCGGTATCCGAGCGCGTGAGCGAACGCTTGCCGATGAAGTCCTTCGACTTCGCGACGAGCCCGCCCATGCCGAGGTCGTACGGCGTCATCGAGCCGTCCGTGTCCTGTCCGACGATGATGTAGCCCTTCTCCGCGCGCAGCACGTGCATCGTTTCCGTGCCGTAAGGCGTGATGTCGAATTCCGCGCCCGCTTCCATCAGCGCTTCCCATACCGCGCGGCCCACGTTCGCCGGCACGTTCACTTCGTAGGCCAGCTCGCCCGAGAAGCTGATGCGCATCACACGCGCCGATGCACCCGCCACCGTGCCATCGCGATAGCTCATGAACGGGAACGCGCCATTGGCGAAGTCGATGTCCTGACACACCTTCTGCAGCACCTTGCGGCTGTTCGGACCGACGACGGCGAAGGTCGCCCAATGATCCGTCACCGATGCGAGGCGCACGCGCATGTCGGGCCATTCGGTCTGCAGCCAGCGTTCGAGCCACGTGAGCACGCGCGCCGCGCCGCCGGTGGTCGTCGTCATCATGTAGTGGTGTTCGGCGAGGCGCACGGTGACGCCATCGTCGAAGATCATGCCGTTCTCATCGAGCATCAGGCCATAACGGCACTTGCCTACTTCGAGCTTGCTCCACGGATTCGTATAGACCCAGTTGAGCAGCTTGGCCGCATCGGGGCCTTGAATGTCGATCTTGCCGAGCGTCGATGCATCGAGAATGCCGACGCTTTCGCGCACCGCGAGCGACTCGCGCGCGACCGCCGCGTGCATGTCCTCGTTGCCGCGCGGGTAGTACCACGGCCGCTTCCAGTTGCCGACGTCCTCGAACATCGCGCCGTTCTGCACGTGCCATTCGTGGATGGCGGTCTTGCGCACCGGATCGAGAAACTCGCCCAGCTCGCGGCCCGCGAACGTGCCGAACGTCACCGGCGTGTAGTTCGGACGGAACGTGGTCGTGCCCGTCTCGGGAATGGTCTTGCCGAGCGCTTGCGCAAGAATCGCCATGCCGTTGATGTTGCCGAGCTTGCCCTGATCGGTGCCGAAGCCCATCGCCGTATAACGCTTCACGTGCTCGACGGATTCGAAGCCTTCGCGCGCCGCGAGATAGATGTCGGCGGCGGATACGTCGTTCTGGAAATCGACGAACTGCTTCGGACCGCGCGTGGCAAGCTCGCGTCCGCCGACGATCCACAGCGGCATCAACGGCGCTTCCGCGATTTCAGCCACCTTCACCGCTTCCGGCCGCGCGACGATGTGCCCTGCCGCGCGCGCTGCTTCCGCGCCTGCATCGAGACCGAAGCGAATGCCGCGCGCCAGCGTGAATTCGCCCGCGCATGCGCCGACACTGCTTTCGGCCTGCATCGCCTTGCCGGGCACGAAGCACGCTTTCTCGTCGTGCCAGTGCGCCTTGCCGCCCGATTGCGCGAAGAGATGCAGCACGGGGCTCCATCCGCCCGACATCGCGACGAGATCGCACGGCAGGTCCGTTTGCTTCGCGCCGACCTGTCCCTTCGAATACGCGGCCACTTCCACCGACGACACGCGCAGCTTGCCGTGCGCCGCGGTCACGACCGCATCGTTGAGCACGCGCACGCCGTAGCGCCGCGCGGCCGCGGGCAAGGCGCCTTTCGATTCCATCGGACGCGGATCGACGACCGTCACGTTCGCGCCTGCTGCCTTGAGATCGAGCGCGCATTGATACGCGTCGTCGTTGTTGGTGAACACGACTGCGTTGCGGCCCGGCAGCACCGCATAGCGATGCAGATACGTCGATACCGCCGATGCCAGCATCACGCCGGGCAGATCGTTATTGCCGAACACGATGGGTCGCTCGTGCGCGCCCGTCGCGAGAATCACGCGCTTCGCACGCACTTTCCACATCTGTTCGCGCGTGCCCTTGCGCATCGACACAGGCAGATGTTCAGTGAGACGCTGCGTCACCGTGACGAGGTTGTGGTCCTGATAGCCGAACGCCGTGCTGCGCGAAAGTATCTTCACGTCAGGCATTTTTCGCAATTCGGCTTCGACTTTCTGCACCCATTGCAGCGCGGACTTGCCATCGATTTCCGCGCGGCAAGACAAGAGCGAGCCGCCGAGTTCCGGCTGATCGTCGACGAGCATCACGCGCGCGCCCGACAAACCCGCCGCATACGCAGCCGCAAGCCCCGACGGTCCGCCGCCGACCACGAGCACGTCGCAATGCGCGAAGCACTTGTCGTAGCGGTCGGCATCGCGCTGTTCGGGCGCCTTGCCGAGACCGGCTGCATCGCGAATCACTTCTTCGTACTTCGGCCACATCTTGCGCGGCCACATGAACGTCTTGTAGTAGAAGCCCGCCGGAATGAAGCGCGCGATCTTCTGATTGACCGCCATGCGATCGTTCTCGATGTTCGGCTTCGCGTTCACGCTCTCCGCGACGAGTCCCTGATACAACTCGACTTCCGTCGCCCGCGCATTCGGCACGGTATAAGCGCCTTTTTCGAGCTGCACGACGGCATTCGGCTCTTCGACGCCCGCCGTCACGATGCCGCGCGGCCGGTGATACTTCCAGCTACGCGCGACGAAGTGCTGTCCGTTCGCGAGCAGCGCGGAGGCGAGCGTGTCGCCCTGAAAGCCCTGATACGTCTTGCCGTTGAACGTGAACGTCAGCGCGATGGCGCGATTGATGCGCCCGCCCGTGGCGAGTCGGTCTTTCTGGCTCATTTCGACGCTCCTTCCTTGTTGTCCATTGCAGCCAGCGGACGGTCGAACGTCTCGTAGCCCTGAATCTCATAGCTCACCGTGTCGCGCTGCACCTTGAACCAGCGGCGGCAGCCTTGCGCATGCATCCATTGCTCGCGATGCACGCCGCGCGGATTGCGTCGCATGAAAAGATAGTCGCCCCATTCCTTGTCGGTGAGCTTGTCGGTATCCAGCGGGCGCGCGATATCCGCTTCGCCGCCGCAGGAGAATTCGGTTTCGGCGCGCGGCCCGCACCAGGGGCATTCGATCAGCAACATGTGTCCTCTCCCTTCAGTGCGCAACGGCAGCAGCGCCGTGTTCGTCGATCAAATGGCCGGTATAGAAACGATCCAGCGAGAACGGCGCATTCAACGCATGCGGCTCGTCCTTCGCGATGGTGTGCGCATACGCCCAGCCGGAACCGGGCGTCGCCTTGAAGCCGCCCGTGCCCCATCCGCAATTGAAATACAGGCCCTTCACGTCGGTCTTGCTGATGATCGGGCACGCATCCGGCGACACATCCACGATGCCGCCCCACTGCCGGTTCATGCGCACGCGCGAGAACACGGGGAACATCTCGACGATCGCTTCCAGCGTGCCTTCGATGATGTGAAAGCTGCCGCGCTGCCCGAAGCCCGTGTACTGATCGACGCCCGCGCCGATCACGAGATCGCCCTTGTCGGACTGGCTGATATACGCATGCACCGCGTTCGACATGACGACGGTGTTGACCACCGGCTTGATCGGCTCGGACACCAGCGCCTGCAACGGATGGCTTTCGAGCGGAAGGCGCACGCCGGCCATGTCCGCGAGCGTCGTCGTGTTGCCTGCCGCGACGATCGCGACCTTCTTCGCCTTGATATGGCCTTTGGTCGTATCGACGCCGGTCACGCGGTCGCCGTCGCGACGAATGCCCACCACCTGACAGTTCTGGATGATGTCGACGCCCGCCTGGTCCGCGCCGCGCGCGAAGCCCCACGCGACCGCATCGTGACGCGCGACGCCGCCGCGCCGCTGAATGGATGCGCCCAGCACCGGATAGCGGCTATTCAGGTTGATGGTCGGCTCGATTTCCTTGATCTGCGCGGGCGTGAGGAACTCGGCATCGACGCCGTTGAGACGGTTCGCGTTCACGCGGCGCTCGGTATCGCGCACGTCCTGCAGCGTATGCGCGAGGTTCATCACGCCGCGCTGGCTGAACATCACGTTGTAGTTGAGGTCTTGCGAAAGCCCTTCCCACAGCTTCATCGCTTTCTCGTACAGCGCGGCGGATTCGTCCCACAGATAGTTGGATCGAACGATGGTCGTATTGCGCGCCGTGTTGCCGCCGCCAATCCATCCCTTCTCGAGAATCGCGACGTTCGTGATGCCATGTTCCTTCGCGAGGTAATACGCAGTCGCGAGACCATGCCCGCCGCCGCCGACGATCACCACGTCGTATTCGCGCTTGGGCTCGGGACTGCGCCACTGGCGCTCCCAGTTCTCGTGATACGACATGCCGTTGCGCAGCAGGCTGAATATCGAATAGCGGCTCATGGTGTTTCCCTTGTTTCGTAGCGGTGTTTCAGCACTCGATGACGTTCACGGCCAGCCCGCCGCGCGACGTCTCCTTGTATTTCGTCTTCATGTCCGCGCCGGTTTCGCGCATCGTCTTGATGACGGAATCGAGCGACACGTAATGCGTGCCGTCGCCCTTCATCGCCATGCGCGCAGCGTTGATCGCCTTGATCGCGCCCATTGCGTTGCGTTCGATGCAGGGAATCTGCACGAGGCCGCCGACGGGATCGCACGTCATGCCGAGGTTGTGTTCCATGCCTATTTCAGCGGCGTTTTCCACTTGCGCGGGCGTGCCGCCCATGACGGCGGCGAGCGCGGCGGCGGCCATCGAGCACGCGACGCCCACTTCGCCCTGACAGCCCACTTCCGCGCCCGAGATCGACGCCGTTTCCTTGTAGATGATGCCGATGGCCGCTGCCGTCAGAAGAAAGCGCACGATGCCTTCATCGTTCGCGCCGTGCATGAACTTGACGTAGTAATGCAGCACGGCGGGGATCACGCCGGCCGCACCGTTCGTCGGCGCGGTGACCACGCGTCCGCCCGATGCGTTCTCTTCGTTGACGGCCATCGCGTAGAGGTTGACCCAGTCGAGCATCGACAACGGATCGCGCAGCGACTCTTCGGAACGCGAACGCAGTTGCGCGGACAGGTCCGCTGCGCGGCGCTTCACGTGCATCGGGCCGGGCAATTCGCCGCGTTCCTTGCAGCCGCGCTCGACGCATGCGGCCATCACGCGCCACACGGCGAGCATGCCTTCGCGCACGTCCTGTTCGCTGCGATTCGCGCATTCATTCTTCATCGCGATATCGGCGATAGACAGACCTGTCTCCCGGCAGATGCGCATGAGATCGTCGCCGGTGCGAAACGGATACGGCACGTTCGCGCCCGCACGCACGCCGTTCACGCGATCGCCTTCGCGATTCACCACGAAGCCGCCGCCGATCGAGTAATACTCTTTCTCGACGAGCAACTGGCCGTGTTCGTCGAACGCCTGAAAGCGCATGCCGTTCGGATGCACGATGCTCGATCCCGCCGCGCCCGGCATCAGCTTGCGATAGAAGCCGATATGCTCGCGCTCGTCGAACGCAATCGCGTGCTTGCCGAGCAGCATCAGGCACCGCTTCTCGCGAATCTCTTTCAGGCGCGGCGCGATCACGTCCGGATCGATCAGATCGGGCAGATTGCCTTCGAGACCGAGCAGCACGGCCTTGTCGGTGCCGTGGCCCTTGCCGGTCGCACCGAGCGAGCCGAACAGTTCGATCCGCACGCGCGTGACGAACGCAAGCAGATTCGCGTCCTCGATATGCGATGCAAAGCGGCATGCCGCGATCATCGGCCCGACGGTATGCGAGCTGGAAGGACCGATGCCGATCTTGAACAGATCGAAAACGCTGACATTCATGGCGTGCCCTCAGGGTTGGCGGTTCGCATGCGTGGCCGGTCATCGCCCGATCACGACATGGCCTCATTGCACCAAACCGCAATTCCGGCTGATAGAACAAAAACGGCATGGAAATGGGATGGCGGCGTCAGCGCGCTTTTTCGCACGCTTCGCACGACGCATTGCTGCGCAGTTTCGTTGGAAATCGGGAGTTTTTTGAGATTGCTCTGAAAGGCTGAACGGGTGCGCCTCGGTATATTCCCTAGGTCGCGAGAGGCCGCCGGAACACGCCTCTCTTCCCCGATTTCCCTCGTTCAACGGTTTGCAGCAATGGAAAGTCACGCCCTTCCCGATCAGTTCTTCAAGTCCTGGGTTTTCGCGTTCGTCGTCGGCGCCGGTGTCGTCGGCGTGCTTCAGGCTTTAGGCATCCTTTCGCCCGAACGCCTGCTCACGCGAGAAGCGCCCGTGTGGGCCGCGCTCGTCGTCGTGTGCTCGCTCGGTCCCGTGCTGCGCTACTTCGGCGTGTTGCAGGCGGAAGTCGAACAACGCTGGGGCGACTACACCATCGCGAGTCTGCTCGGCCGTTCGACGGGCGCGCTCATCGGCGGCGTGTTCTCGTGGGCGTTCGCCGTGCTCGGCGCCTGAATTCCGCTGTCCTCACGCCACGTCTGCAAGCGTGGCGTCCCTCATTCCGATCATGCTCGCGCGATGCGCGGCCGGTGTTATGCTCGCTGCATAATTCCAGCCGCCGCAATTCACGCGCATGAACCCCGCCGAGTCACTTCCGCCGCTCTCCATCGACGGCCAATCGAAATCGCGTATTCGCTTCGGCATCGTGCTGTTGCCGAACTTCACGCTGACCGCGTTCTCCGGCTTCGTCGATCTGCTGCGACTCTCCGCCGACGAAGGCGATTTCAGCCGCCCCGTGCGCTGCTCGTGGAGCGTGATCGGCGAAACGCTCGCGCCCGTGCGCGCCAGTTGCGGCATTCAGATCACGCCGTGGGAAACGTTCGAGAACGCGGAGCCGTTCGATTACGTCGTCGTGGTCGGCGGCCTGTTGCATTCGGGACCATCCGCGAGCGACGCCACGCTGCAGTTCATCCGCCGCGCCGCCGCTGCGGAAGCGACCATCGTCGGCATGTGCACGGGCGTCTTCACGCTGATGCGCGCGGGCGTGCTCGACGGTCATCGCGTGTGCGTGAGCTGGTTCCATTACTGGGATTTCGTCGAGCGCTTTCCGCGGGCCGATGAGCAGATGCTCGTCGCGGACCGGCTCTTCGTGATCGACAGAAGGCGCATCACATGCTCGGGCGGGCGCGCTTCCATCGACGTGGCCGCCGCCATTCTGCTGCGTCACTTCGAAACCGCGACGGTGCAGAAGGCGCTGCGCATTCTGCTCGTCGACGACATGCAAAAGGGCAACGCGCCGCAACCGCATCCGCCGGGTCTCGCGCCCGCCACGCATCCGAAGGTCAAGCGTGCGATCCTGCTGATGGAGCAGCACGTCGGCCGCTCGTTATCCCTCGATGAACTCGCGCACAAGCTCGACATGTCGACGCGTCAGCTCGAACGTCTCTTCAAGGCGGAGACGGGCAAGGCGCCGCAAGCGTACGCGAAGCAGGTGCGTTTGCGCACGGCCGCGTGGCTGCTGACGAGTTCGGACAAGACGGTAGCCGACATCGCATCGAGTTGCGGCTTCTCCGATGCATCGCATCTGGGCCGCGAATTCCGCAAGCAGTTCGGCCTGCCGCCGATGATGTATCGCGAGCAGCGCGGCGCGCAGGACGCAGAAGAAGTGCATCACGCAATGGACTACGACGAAACTTTCCCCGGCCGCGCGCAGGCGATCTAGCGCATCTGTCCGACGTTTTCCGCGGCCATCCACCCAAGGAGAAACGGCATGGAGACTCACGGTTTTTCGCAGGAAGAATGGGCGTTGCGCTGCGATCTCGCGGCGCTGTATCGCGTGATCGCGCATTTCCGCTGG
Source organism: Caballeronia sp. ATUFL_M2_KS44 (assembly GCF_023630965.1). Lineage (NCBI taxonomy): Bacteria > Pseudomonadati > Pseudomonadota > Betaproteobacteria > Burkholderiales > Burkholderiaceae > Caballeronia > Caballeronia sp. ATUFL_M2_KS44. The sequence goes on from NZ_JALQEA010000047.1 coordinate 43,048, forward strand.
ACCGACATGATCTTCACGCACATCAGCGCGCGCGTGCCGGGGCCGGAGCATCACTTTCTCATCAACCGATACGGCGTGCTCTTCGACGAAATGCGCGCGTCGGATCTCGTGCGTATCGATAGCGAAGGCCGCCCGGTCGATGCCGATCCCGCGCATCTCGAGCGATACCTCGTGAATCCGGCGGGCTTCACGATTCACTCGGCCATTCACATGGCGCGTCCCGATGTGGTGTGTGTCGTGCATACGCATACGGCCGCCGGCGCGGGTGTGTCGGCGCAGAAGAAGGGCCTTTTGCCGATCAGCCAGCACGCGCTGAAGTATTACGGGCATCTCGCGTATCACGACTACGAAGGCATTGCGCTCGACCTTGCGGAGCGCGATCGCCTCGTCAACGATCTCGGCCTGCACAACGCGATGATCCTGCGCAATCACGGCCTGCTCACGTGCGGCCCGTCCATTCCGACTGCGTTTCAGGAGATGTACTTTCTGGAGCGCGCGTGCGAGATCCAGTTGCGGGCGCTCGCGGGCGGCGGCGAACTGAATCTGCCATCGGCGAAGGTGTGCGAAGTCACTGCCGCGCAGTATCGAAGCGATGAAATCGAAGGCGTGACCGCGCTGCAATGGCAGGCCGCGTTGCGGATGATCGAAGGCGGCAAGACGGATTATCGAACGTAGCGTTCTAACGGCGTCACGCAGAAAGACGCCGCTCGACGCTCGGCGCGTGTCCGAATTGCGCGCGATACGCCTTGCTGAAATGGCAAGGCGAGTGAAATCCGCAGACGCTCGTCACGCGCGCAATCGATGCATCGGTGTTGCGCAACAGATCGCGGGCGCGTCGCAGGCGCAGCGTCAGGTAGTAATGCGTCGGCGACACGCTGAGGAACATCTTGAACATGCGCTGCAAGTGCCGTTGCGACAGATGCACGAGCCGCGCGAGTTCTTCGAGCGAGAGCGGCTCTTCGATGTTGGCTTCCATCAGGCGCACGACTTCCACGAGTTCCGCACGCGAGAAGCCGACGCGCGCATCGACGGGAATGTGCTGATAGTCGCTCGAACCGCGTATGCGTTCGACGATGAACTGCTCCGACACCTGCGCCGCGACCGCTTGCCCGAGCCTCAGGCCGACGAGATTGAGCATGAGATCGAGCGGCGCGGTGCCGCCCGTGCAGGTCACGCGGTCTCGATCGATCACGAAGAGTTCATCGGCGAAGCGCACGTGCGGAAAGCGCTTGTTGAGCGGCGACATGTCTTCCCAGTGCACGGTGCAACGATAGCCGTCGAGCAGCTTCGCCGCGAGCAGCGCATAAGGACCGGTGCAGATGCCGCCGAGCGGAACGCCTGCGTCGTGCACGCGTTGCAGCAGCGCGATCACCGTGTCGTCGACATAATCGGCCACGTGCCAGCCTGCGCAGACGATCAGCACGTCGGGCATGCCGGCTTCGTCCAGCGTGGTCGTCGGCTTCACGGTGATGCCGTTGCTTGCGCGCGCCGGCTCGCCGTCGGGCGTGATGACGGACCATCGATAGTGCTGCGCGCGGCCCACGTAGTTGGCCATGCGCAGCACCTCGACCGCGCTCGTGAACGCGATCATCGAGAAGTTCGGCAGCGTCAGGAAGCCGAAGTGCGCGAGATTCGCAAGCGGCGATTCGCTGACAGCCGGAACGATCGCGTCGCGCTTCATATGCACATCAGCCTTGCTGCGTAGCCGGCGCGCGGCGTACACGCATCACGCTGCGGATGCCCGAGAGAAGCGGGGCGCGCGCCATGCCGGGCGAACGTCCGAAGCTCTCCGTGATGCGATCGAGGACGATCGCGAGCAACACCACGGACAAACCGCTCTCGAAGCCCAGGCCGATATCGAGCCGCTGAATGCTCGCGAGCACGTCGTTGCCGAGGCCGCCCGCGCCGACCATCGACGCGATGATGACCATCGAGAGCGCCATCATGATCGTCTGGTTCACGCCCGTCATGATCGACGGCAGCGCGTTCGGAATCTGCACCTTGTAGAGCAATTGCCACGGCGTGCAGCCGAACGCCTGACCCGCTTCCACGATCTCGCGATTCACATGCTTGATGCCGAGCGACGTGAGGCGCACCGCGGGCGGCATCGCGAAAATGACGGTGGACAGAATGCCGGGCACGCGGCCGAGACCGAAGAGCATGGCCGCGGGAATCAGATACACGAAGGCGGGCATCGTCTGCATCAGGTCGAGCACGGGACGCACGGCCATTTCGACGTATTTGCTCTTCGCCGTCCAGATGCCGAGCGGCACGCCGAGCAACAGGCTGATGAATGTTGAGGACAACGTAAGACCCAGTGTGATGACCATCTGGTCCCAGAAGCCCGTCGCATAGATCAGCAGTAGCGAGAGCAAGGTGAACGCGGCGAAGCGCCAGCCGACGCGCCATAAGCCGATGCCGACGAACAGCGCCATTAGCGCCCACATGGGAATGGATTGCAGGCTGTGTTCGATGAACGCGGCAAAGCTCTCGATGACCTTGCCGATGGAATCGAATGTTTTGGCGTCGTGGTCGAGCAGATAGTGAACGCCCTGATCGACCCAGCTACCGAGCGGAATGATTTCAGACATGGGAACCTCGATGGCGCGTTAAAACCTGCAGTACGTTCGTCTTGTTGACCGAACCGCAATACGAACCGTCCGCATCGACGACGGGCAGCGGCGCGGGGCTCGCGACCACACGGTTCACGACGTCGTCGAGCGTCATGCTTCGCTCGATGCATTCGATGTGATTGATCTGCGGCGCGACGTTGCCGTTCGAATCGCGACCGACGAAGCCGCGAATTCGGCGTTGCGCGTCGAGCACGAACGCGTAATCGGCGCTGCCGTTGAGCGTCGCCGCGACGCTCGTTGCGTCGATCTGCGGCGAATGCTTCATGAGCGGCACGGCGTCGGTCTGCATCAGATCGCCGGCCGTCAGATAGCGGCTCGTGTCGATGCCTTCGAAGAACGCCTCGACGTAATCGTCGGCCGGGTTCGTGATGATGTCCTGCGGCGTGCCGATCTGCACCACGCGGCCGCCTTCCATGATCGCGATGCGCGTGCCGATGCGCATCGCTTCCTCCAGATCGTGCGACACGAAGAGAATCGTGCGGCGCTGCTCGCGCTGCAGTTCGAGCAGCACGTTCTGCATTTCCTTGCGCTTCAGCGGATCGAGCGCGGAGAACGCTTCGTCCATGATCATCAGCGAAGGATTGACGGCGAGCGCCCGCGCCAGCCCGACGCGCTGCTGCATGCCGCCCGACAGTTGCGACGGCAGCTTCTGCGCGAACGCCGCGAGGCCGACCTGTTCGAGCACGGCCATCGCGCGCTTTTCGCGTTCCTTGCGTCCGACGCCCGCGACTTCGAGCCCGAACGCCGCGTTCGAAAGCACGGTGCGTTGCGGCATCAGCGCGAACGACTGGAACACCATGCTCATGTCTTTGCGGCGCAGCGCGGTCAGTTCCGAGCGCGGCACGGCGGCGACATCGCGTCCGTCGATCAGCACCTTGCCGGCGGTCGGATCGACGAGCCGGTTGATCAGACGAATCAGCGTCGACTTGCCCGAGCCGGACAGTCCCATCAGGACGAAAATCTCGCCTTCCTGGACGTCGAACGAGACGTTGTGGACGCCCACGATCTGCCCGGTGCGCGAGAAGACTTCTTCCTTCGTCGCGCCGCCGGCCAGCATATCCAGCGCCTGTTTCGGGCTATTGCCGAACACCTTGCACAGCCCTTCGACTACCACCTTGGGGGAATTCATTGAAACCTCCGGAAAGCGTGGCGGACATCCGTCCGCGCTGTGCATACATAGTTGCCAGAAAAAAGTGCCGTGAGCCGACTATTTGCGACAGCTACATGAAGAAATACGACAACGGAATAAGGCGATTCGGCGCGGGGCGCGGCGAAACCCTTGCGCGGCAAGGGTTTGCGAAGAGGCGGGGAGACAGGCGTGCGGTTTTTGGCGTGTCGCGCCGGGACAAGTCGCGGCGCGTTTTTCGATGCTCGATCGCGTGTTTGCGCCGAGCCGCTCAGGCGCCCGGGCGGATCATCTGGAACATTTCGCCGATCTCGGCGTAGTCGGCGCGATACCCCGCGCGCATGATCGGGCGGGCGGCGGCGGTATCGAAAAGACCGTCTTTCAGGAATTCGCTGCGGATATGCACGCCGACGACCTGCCCGAGCGCGAGCCAGTTGTTCATCGGCTGGCCGTCGAGATCGTGCAGGCGGACGACCTGAAGCAGCTTGCATTCGAGCGCCGCCGGCGATTCCGCGACATGCGGCACGCCGACGTTGCGGCCCGGCGCTTTCGTCAAGCCCGCGAGTTCGAATTCGTCGATACCGCGCGCCACCGGCGCCGACGTCCGGTTCATGCGTTCGGCGAGCGGGCGCGTCGACATGTTCCAGACGAATTCGCCGGTTGCCTCGATATTGCTGATGCTGTCCTTGCGGCCTTCGCTCGAAAAGCCGATCACGTACGGAAAGGTCGCGAATGCGCCGAAGAAGCTGTACGGCGCGAGATTCACGCTGCCGTCCGCGTCGCGGCTCGATATCCAGCCGATGACGCGCGGCGCGACGATCGCCTTGAACGGGTCGTGGGGCAGGCCGTGGCCTTCGTTGGGATCGTAGAAATGGACGTCGCCGGTCATGGGGCGCTCGATGCGTGGGAGTGAAGGAGACGAAAGAATACCGCGTCGGCGGATTCGGCAACGGGCGGGGAGAAAAGCGGCGGGGAGATGAAGCGTCGCGCGGTGAGCGCGGAGCGGAGAATCGTCGTACGACGAGGTGCGGAAACGGCTAGAAAAACTACAGAATCAGGAGAAAGCTGGCGGGCGGGTATTCGGCTTGCGCCGTTGGATTTTGCTGGCTTGGTATGTCCCGCGCCGCCTTTAGTGACGCATTACAGACGGACGCCGAATGCGGTACCGCGTGCCTTGCGCTGACGCTCCGCTTCACGGAAACGCGCTTGATACGAGTAGTCTTTGTCCATCGGCAGGTGCGGCGATTCGAAGATCGAAGCAAATTTTTGCAGCAGGGCGAAGAGGTAGCTCATGTCTGACTCCGGTTAGTGATTGAGGGTTTTCCCTTAGCAATGATTATAGGGATACCCCTCCCGGATTTCTAGTGCAACGCAACATTTCTTGAGCGGAAATGTGGTAGTTTTTCTACATCACCGGTCGATTCGACCGCTTTCACGTTGCTTTAATAAACAGGGACGGGACGCGCGCGTCCATGCGACGGGCGTGCGCGATGGATTGCGCGACACGTCGCCGCGCGAAACGGGAAAAGTGGAATCAGCGCCCGGTGCGGGCAGCCGATGCGGTCGAATCGGCGTCGGAGAGAAAAGCGAAGGTCGCGGGACGGCTGGCGTGCAGCAGCAGCACCGTTTGCGCGATGCCGGCCGCGAGCGTCGTGAGCATGGCGCAGAGCGTGATGGTCAGCAGCGTCTTCGTGCGCCGCGCCTGGGCGGCAGCCGTCGCGCGTTGCTCGGAAACGACCGCGCGCAGTGCATCGACCGTATCGGCGAAAGCCGTCGCGCGGGCGCCGTCGAGGTCGAGATCGGGCGCGGCGATCCACGCCACGCTCGCCTGCCGCGCGATGGCGGCGGCTTTGCCGGGCGTCGCCGGGCGGGGCGCGAGCGCATCCGCGATCAGCTCGCCCTGCTGCTGCGCGGCTTCTGCCGGCTCGCGCGGCGTCGCGTTGGTGCGCGCCGCGCGCCGCTTCGCCGTCGATTCCACCGCGGCCAGAAACACCTCCGGCAGCTCGAACCCTTCGAACGTGCCCTGGCGGATATCCGTGTTCATCGCCTGCAGCGTTGCGCGCTCGGCGTCCTCGGCGAAAAGATCGAGCGTTTCGCCGTAGCGCTGGCCATCGCTCAGATCGGCGAGACGTTGCGCGGAGCGCGCGGCGCGGTTCAGCTTTCGGTCGACGTCGATATCGGCGTTCGCCTCGGCGGATCGCCGGGGCTTCGCGGATGCAGCGGTTTCGTCGTCGACGATGTCGGATTGTCGGGGTACTGCGGGATCTGGCATAGGTCGAAAGGCTGCGGCGGCACTGCCGGCGCGCAACCGTCATGCGGTCAGGCAACAATTTTCGAGAGGCCGCATTGTCGCACGGCTGCGCGCCTTATCCAGCGGGCTTTTTGAGGAGAATGAGCGCGCCGCCGGTCAATTCGCTTCTTCCTCGCGAAACTCGCGGACGCTCTGAAGTTGCCGCAGACGATCGCAGATCGCCCGATATTCCTGCGACGACACGCGCGAAAGCTCGACCTGCACTTCGTCCAGTTCCGGCGTTTCCTCGCTTTGCTGCACGACGAACTGCTTCACGCGCACGCTGCCCGGCCCGAGCGCCTCGTGCAGGCCGTGAAAGGAGAGCGAGCCGCGATCGACGAGCATCGTCAGTTGCCGGCGCTGCCGCACGGTGATGAAGCGGCGTTCGAGCGGCTTCAGCCCCGCGAGAATGAGCAGGATGATCGCCGTCGCCGCAATCGACGCCGTGTACAGCCCGCCACCGACCGCGAGCCCGATCGCCGCGACGGACCACAGGCTCGCGGCGGTCGTCAGCCCGCGCACGATTTCGCCGCGCATCAGAATCGATCCCGCGCCCAGGAATCCGATGCCCGACACGACCTGCGCCGCCACCCGCGACGGATCGAGCACGACGTGATCGCTTCCGAGCGCATCGGCGAAACCGAACGCCGACACGATCATGATCAGCGCCGAGCCAACGCACACGAGCATGTGCGTGCGCAGCCCCGCCGCCCACGAAAGGCGCTCGCGCTCGAAGCCGATCACGCTGCCCAGCGCCGCGGCCAGCACGAGCCGCGAAATGAGTTCGACGTTGTTCAACATCTCGTTCATCTCCTTTGGTTGCAAGGCGCTGGCGCGCCGGAACGGGTTTGCTATGCTTCAGCGGCTACCCGCTAGCATTTTCGAAACATTTTTACAGAGTTGTCGTATGCAAGATCGACTCACGCGTGGCGAACCGGCGACGCCATCGACGAATCCTGATTCCGGCGCCGCGTTGCGCGCGCATTTCGCGGACATCGTTTTGCCGATATGGCGCGGCCCCGGCTTCAACGAGGCGCGGCGTTTGCCGTACGAAGCCGTCGCGCCCGACGATCACGCGCCGCTGCAGCCGTTGCGTTATCGCGCGATGGCGTGCGCGCGCCAGCTCTTCGTTTTCGCCGATGCAGGCGAACTCGAACACGCGAAGACGCTGTTCGAATCGTTACGGCACTCTTTTCAGGACACGCAGAACGGCGGTTGGTTCTACAGCGTGGATGCGGACGGCGCGCCGCTGGAGCGCCAGAAGGACCTGTACACGCACGCGTTCGTGATCTTCGCGTGCGCGCACTATGCGCGAAAAAGCGGATCGGCCGATGCGTTCGCGCTGCTCGATGAAACGTCGAAGCTCGTCGAAACACGCTTCGCAAATGGCGGCGACATCTTGAACGCCGCGCTTTCCGAGGATTTCACGCGCACGCTGGAAGGACCGCTGCAGAATCCGCTGATGCATCTTGCCGAAGCGTGGCTCGCCGCGCGCGAAGCCACCGGCGACGCCGCCTACGACGTGCGTTTAGCAGAACTCGCGGAATCGGTGGCGCGCACGTTCGTGCACGAGGCGACGGGCTGCATCGCCGAATTGCCGATCGGCGCGGCGGACAACCGGCTGGAGCCGGGGCATCAGTTCGAATGGTATTTCTTGGCGCTCGGCAGCGGCCATGCGGCGTTCGCATCGGCGGGACTGAACGAGCGGCTCGAGCGCGCGTTCGACTTCGCGCAGAAACACGGCGTCGACAAGGAAACCGGCGCGGTGTGCGCCGCGCTCGATGAAACCGGCCGCGTGATCGACGCCACGCAGCGCATCTGGGCGCAGACCGAATATCTGCGTGCGCTCGCCACGCGCGGCGATGCGCTCGGCGAACAGATCGAGCGTTTCCGCGCGCGCTTTCTGCACGCGCGCGGGTGGTTCGAATGCCGCTCGGCCGACGGTGAAATCAGCCGCGCGGACATGCCTTCCACCACGCCCTATCATCTGGCGACGGCTTACGCGTCGCTGCCGCTTTAGGCCAGCTGGAACACCGAAACGGCCGCCTTCAGTTGCCGCGTCTGCTCATGCAGTGACGACGCGGCCGCCGCGGCCTGCTCGACGAGCGCCGCGTTCTGCTGCGTCATCTCGTCCATTTGCGTGACGGCCTGATTCACCTGTTCGATGCCGACGCTCTGCTCCAGCGACGACGCGCTGATTTCCGCCATCATCTGCGTGACGCGCGAGATCGACGTGGACACGTCGCGCATCGCCGCGCCCGCGCGCTCGACGAGCACGGAGCCGTCGCTCACCTGCGCGACCGATTCGCCGATCAGTTCCTTGATTTCCTTCGCCGATTGCGCCGAGCGCTGCGCGAGTCCGCGCACTTCGCCCGCGACGACCGCGAAGCCGCGCCCTTGTTCGCCCGCGCGCGCCGCTTCGACGGCCGCGTTCAACGCGAGAATGTTGGTCTGGAACGCAATGCCGTCGATCACCGAAATGATCTCCGCGATCTTGTCCGAGCTTTGCGCGATCACGCGCATCTTCTCGACGACGTCATCGACCACGCTGGAGCCGCGCGACGTGGCTTCAAGCGCATCGCCGGCGAGCGTGTTGGCTTCGCGCGCGTGATCGGCGTTCTGTCGCACGGTCGCGGTCAGTTCTTCCATGCTCGATGCGGTTTCTTCCAGCGACGCCGCCTGATTCTCGGTCCGCGCCGAGAGATCCGCGTTGCCGCTCGCGATTTCATCCGCGCCGAAGTTGATCGACTCCGACGTTTCGCGCACCGTCTTCACCGTGCTCGCGACGCTTGCCTGCATCAACGCGAGGCCGGCGAACAGGCGGCCGATTTCATTGGTCCCGCGATCCGCGATGCGCTCGTCCAGACGCCCCTCGGCGATACGTTCGAAGTGACGGCCCGCTTCTTCGAGCGGCGCGATCACGCCACGGCGCAGCCAGAAATGCACGAGCACGATGCCCGCGATCAGCGCCGCCGCGATCGCGAAGCCCACCGCGCGGAACCACGTGTAGCGCGTGTCGATCGACTGCAGATACGCATTGCTCGACGCATTGCCGAAATCGACGAATTTCTGCTGCTCGGCGAGATAGCGGTCCTGGAAGCCTTGCGTCGGCTGATCGAGAAACGCCTGAATGTTGTTCGAGTCGAGATACTGCACGAGCTCGGACAGCGCCTTCGCGTACTCGGCGTATTTCGCCTGCAGCGCGGCCGTGCGCGCGCGATTCTCGTCGCCGGTCTTCGGCGCATCGAGGAACGACGTGAACGATTTCTCCGCGAGCGCGATCTCTTCGCGCGCGTGCTGCACGATCTCCACCGGCTCGGTGCCGCCGCGCACCATGCGCGTTCCGGCGCGCGACAGGTTGATGCGCGCGTCCATCAAATGCTGCGTGGTCTTGTTGACCGCGTTGACCTGCTTCAACGCGATATTGGACAGGCTGCCGACGTCGTCGTGCGTGCTCGAAAGCGACCAGAACCCGAGCCCTTCGGTCACGAGCTGAAACAAGCAAAACACCACCAATACGGCAAGCAAACCCGATGAAACCTTGATCTTTCCGAACATCACTTCCACCTGACTAACGAATTGAGCCGTTTCAACTCACGGCGATAGTCCGGGTTTACGGCAACGCGAACCACGATCTTGAATCGTTTGCCGCGAAGCCTGTCTACGCGTTTGGCGGGGCCATCGTGTGGTCCGTTACGCCGGCGATCCGCATCGGATGCGTGCACCGAAATGCGCCATTGCACGATTTCCGCCGAACTTGCTTGCAGAGCGCGCGAACGCTACCTATTGTCTTTGCAGTACGGCGCCGAACCCACCCAAGGAGTGTCCGAATGGCCGAAATCGTCGATATCGCGCGCGGTGCGCTGAATGCGCAACCGTTCAGCGCCTTGCTCGGAACCAAGCTGATGCAGGTCGATTCAGCGAGTCTCACGCTGTGTCTGCCGATCCGCGACGAGCTGAGGCAGCAACACGGCTTCGTGCACGGCGGGGTGGTGAGTTATCTGGTCGACAACGCGCTGACGTTCGCGGGCGCGCTGCGGCTCGGTCCGAAGGTGGTGACGGGCGAATACAAGATCAATCATCTGCGCCCGGCAGTGAGCGGCACGCTGATGGCCCGCGCGCGCGTCGTGCATGCGGGCATGACGCAGGCAACGTGTCAGTGCGATGTCTTCGTCACCGATGGCAACGCCGAGCGGCTCGTCGCGGTCGCGCAGGGAACGGTCGCGCGCATCGGCGATACGGCGGTCGAGGCGTTCTACAACGCCTGACGTCGTTCGCGTTTTTTCGCCGCTTCGCACGTGAAAAAGCCTCGCCGCGTGGCGAGGCTTTTCGTTCGTGCGCGTTGCTTCTTTACTTCGCCGCGACGGTCTTCTGCTGCTGTTCGCCGAGTCCCTGAATGCCGAGGCGCATCGTCTGGCCGGCCTTCAGATACACCGGGCTCGGCTTCACGCCCATGCCGACGCCCGGCGGCGTGCCCGTCGAGATGACGTCGCCCGGCTGCAGGCTCATCACCTTCGACAGATACGCGACCAGTTGCGCGACGGTGAAGACCATCGTCTTCGTGTTGCCGTTCTGGTAGCGCTTGCCGTCGACTTCGAGCCACAGATCGAGCTCCTGCGGATCCGCGATTTCGTCCTTCGTGACGAGCCACGGACCGATCGGGCCGAACGTATCGAAGCCCTTGCCCTTGTCCCACTGCGTGCCGTGTTCGAGCTGCCACTCGCGCTCGGAGACGTCGTTGATCACGCAATAGCCGGCGACGTAATCGAGCGCGCTGGCTTCATCGACGTACTTCGCTTCCTTGCCGATCACCACGCCCAGTTCGACTTCCCAATCCGTCTTGGTCGATGCGCGCGGAATTTCGACGTCGTCGTTCGGGCCGCAGATCGCGCTCGTCCACTTGCCGAAGATGACCGGCTCGGTCGGAACCGGCAGGTTCGATTCGGCGGCGTGATCCGCGTAGTTCAGGCCGATGCACACGAACTTGCCCACGCGCGCGACACACGGCCCGATGCGCGGATTGCCCTCGACCACCGGCAGCGACGCCGGATCGGCCGCACGCACTTTCGCCAGGCCAGCTTCGGTCAGCGTCGCGCCGGCGATGTCGTCCACGACCGACGAGAGGTCGCGAATCTGGCCGTCCGCGTCGAGAAGACCTGGCTTTTCCTGACCCTTCGGGCCGTAACGAAGCAGCTTCATCTGGTTTGATCCTCTATTTCTGCAGCAAGTTGAAAAGCGATGCGCGATCGGCCCGTTAGTTGGACCAGCCGCCATCGATGATGTGAATCTGACCCGTCGTGAACGACGACTCATCGGACCCGAGATACAGCGCGAGCGCCGCGATTTCATCGGCCCGGCCGACGCGTCCCATCGGCTGGCGCGCGACGAACGCCGCCTGCACCTGATCGACGCTCGCGCCCTGCGCCTTCGCCTGCTCCGCGATGCGCTCCTTCAGCGACGGCGACTCCACCGTGCCCGGACAGATCGCGTTGCAGCGGATGCCGCGCGTGACGAAATCCGCCGCGACGGACTTCGTCAAGCCGATCACCGCGGCCTTCGACGCGCCGTACACGAAGCGGTTCGGCACGCCCTTCACGCTGGACGCCGCCGACGACATGTTGATGATCGAGCCGCCGCCCTTTTCCAGCATCGCCGGAAGGAACGCGCGAATCGTGCGATACATCGCCTTCGCGTTCAGATCGAAGGCGAAATCCCAGTCGTCTTCGCTCGCTTCGAGAATCGAGCCGGCGTGGACGTAGCCCGCGCAGTTGAACAGCACGTCGACCGGGCCGACTTCCTTCGCGAGATCGTTGATCGCCGCTGCGTCGCGCACGTCGAGCTTGCGCGCTTCGAACGGCTTGCCGTCGAGCGATTCGATGCGGATGTCCGTCGCGATCACGCGCGCGCCCTGCGCCGCGAACATCTCCGCCGTCGCGAGACCGATGCCCTGTCCCGCCGCCGTGATCAGCGCGGTCTTGCCTGCCAGTCTTTGTACCATCCACTGCTCCAGTCGAAGTTGTTTTTGAGACATGCCGGGTATAGGGCGATTTCCAAGTCGGGCGATTTCAAAGTCGGTAGAACGCACGGGCGTTCGCGCCGAAAATCGCCTCTTGCCCGGCTTTTTCGAGATGCGCGGTCAGGCGCGTGGCGGCGGCGTGCCAGCCAGTGTAGTCGCCGTTGAGATTCAACACCGGCCAATCGCTGCCCCACATCAGCCTTTGCGCGCCGAACTGCGCGATGAGATGCTCGACGTAAGGTTGCAGCGTCGCGTCGCTCCAGTTCGCCGATGCTTCCGTGGCAAGTCCCGAGAGCTTGCAGTAGAGCTTTTGCGGCAACGCGGCGAGTTGCGCGATGCCGTCGGCCCACGGTTGCCACGCGGTGTCGACGCCGTCGCGGATCGGCGGCTTCGCGCCATGATCGACGACGATCCTGAGCTTCGGATACCGCCGCGCGAACTCGATCAGCGACGGAACGTGCCGCGCGAGGATGAGCGCGTCGAAGGCGAGATCGCGTTCGATCAGGCGCTCGATCGCATCGGCGCGCGGGGCGTGGGCGATCCACGTGTCGTCGGGCAAGTCCTGCAGCATCGGGCGAACGCCCTTGAACTTCGGATCGCGCGCGAATTCGTCGATGATTTTCAGTGCGTCGACGGAATCGAGCGGAACCCAGCCAACGACGCCCGCGATGGAATCGTCGTCGCGCGCAAGAGTCAGCAGATAGCGCGTTTCGTCGACGGTCGGCGCGGCTTGCACGACGACGGTCCGCGCGATGCCAGTGGCTTGTCGCAGCGGCGCGAGATCGTCCGGACCGAATTCGCGATAGAGCGACGCCATGTCCGGCGTGAGCCAGCCGTAATCGCCGCGTGCGGGATCCCAATAGTGCTGATGCGCGTCGATTCGGTCTTCGACGCTCATTGCGGCACCGGCGCGTTTGCGCGAAGCAAGCCTTCCGCGCGCAACGCATCCCATAGCGCGGATGGAATCGGTGTCGCGAACGATGCCGCGTTTTCGCGCACTTCATCGGGATTACGCGCGCCCATCAGCACGGTGGCCACGACTTTATGCGCATAAGGAAACTGGAGGGCGGCGCTCGACAACGCAACGCCATGTTCGCGACACACGCGCTCCAGTTTGCCGACGCGTTCGACAATTTCCTTCGGCGCATCGCCGTAGTTGAACTTGAGGTCACCGTGCGCGTTGGCATCGAGACCGCGCGCGAGAATGCCGGAATTGAACGCGCCGCCGAGCAGAATGCTCACGCCGCGCTTTTCACACTCGGGCAACAAGTCGTCGAGCGGATCTTGTTCGAGCAGCGTGTAGCGGCCGGCGAGCAGTGCGCAGTCGATGTCGTATTCGGCCATCGCTTCCATGACCGCCGCGCTTTCATTCACGCCGAGGCCGACCGCTTTCACACCGCGCGATTGCTTCAGTTCGTCGAGCGCGCGAAAGCCGCCTTCATCGGTCAACTGGCGCCAGTAATGCGCGTTCTTTTCGCCGTGCGTGAAGCGGCCGATGTCGTGGATCAGCACGATATCGATGTCGATCATGCCGAGCCGCTGCTGGCTGTCCTCGAAAGAACGGAGGATGCCGTCGTACGTGTAGTCGTAGATCGCCTGAAAGGGCAGCGGATTTGCCCAGCCTTCGCTGCCGTCATCGGGCGTCGTGCGCGGCACGAAGCGTCGACCGACTTTGGTCGAAAGCACGAAGTCGCCGCGCGGATAACGCCGCAACGCATCGCCCAGACGATGTTCGGCCTTCGTGTGGCCGTAGTGCGGCGCGGTATCGAAGAAGCGCATGCCCGCGCGCCACGCGGCATCGACGGTCGCGCGCGCTTCGTCTTCAGTCAGCTCGTGATAGAGCCCGCCGAGCGGCGCGGTGCCGAGCGCCAGCGCCGTCACTTCGAGGGATGTGCGTCCGATCTTGCGTCGACGTAAAACGACCTCCTGCGATCCTGCGCTCATGTGCAAACCCCGGTCGATTGATGCGGTGGCTGTCGGCGAAACCGATGCGGTGACGTCTACTGCGGCGTGACTATCGTGGCAAAGCGTGCGCCATCGTTGGCGCGCGCTACGAGGGAAACCATCGATGCAACGGTTCATCAATGAACGTATTATTCATATTCGCACAAACTGAAGTCAAGAATTGTGGCGGACGCTGTCGTCGGTGATTTCCCTAAAAGCCGTCGGCCGGCGACGTCGCACGTATTCCTCGAACTCCGCGCCTTCATGAATCGACGCACGCTCACCGCCGTTGACGCAGACGACAACGACGCCGAACGCTACCGCGCGCCCGCGCTCGACAAAGGGCTCGACATTCTCGAACTGCTGTCGGAGCAGAAGTCCCCGCTCACGCGCGCCGAAATCACGAAGCGGCTCGGGCGCAATGCGAGCGAGATGTATCGGATGCTGGAGCGGCTCGTCGCGCGGCAGTACGTCGTGCGCTCGCCGGAAGGCGACCGATATTCGCTGAGCCTGAAGCTGTATGCGCTCGCGCACCGGCATCCGCCGACCGATCGGCTAATCGCGGAGGCGCTGCCTGTGATGCAGCGTTTCGCCGATGCCGCCGAGCAATCCGTGCATCTCGCCGTCTACGATCGCGGCAATCTGCTCGTCATCGCGCAAGTGGACGGACCGGGGACGTGGGGCATTTCGGTGCGGCTCGGGTCGCGCGTCGGCTTGATCGACACGGGATCGGGCCGCATCATGCTCGCGTTCCAGACCGACGAGCAGCGCGAACACATGCTCGCGGAGCACACGAAAGTGAAAGGCGAACTCGCGGTCGATCATGCGGTGCTCGAAGCCGAGCATCGGCGCATCCGCGAACTCGGCTACTGGAAGAAGGACAGCCAGCAAACCTTCGGCGTCGTGGATGTCGCGTTTCCGTTGCTCGGGCCGGCCGGCCAGGCCATTGCGGCGCTGACCTGTCCTTATATGCGACGCATCGACGATTACGTGGCGCCTTCCGTGGACGACGTGGCCGCTCTGCTCAAAGATGCCGCCGCTGCACTCTCGATGACGCGCGACTGATCGGCGGACGCGTCGCGTTAGAATGGCGGCCCTCTCAAAAAGGCGGCCTGCGCGATGGCGGGCCGCCGCTACATCTCACGCATTACTCATGGCGAAACTTCTTTCCGATTCCGAATTCCAGCGTTTTTCCGAACTTCAGCAAAAGCAGGCGAGCTTCACGATCACACCCGACGAAGCCGACGAATTGCGCGATATCGTCGCGCGTGCGCAGAAGAAGCGCGACGACCGCGCGGCCGCCATGCAGGCGATCGAAGCGCACATCGCGCAATTCGACATCAGTCCCGACGAGCTTTTTTCGCCCGAGCAGATCGGCGACGCAGCGCGCACCTACGGACTGATTCCCGCTGCGAAGAAGGAGCGCACGCTGCCGCCGCAACTGACGCACAACGGCAAGCCGTACCAGTGGACGTCGCGCGCGCTGCCCGACGAAATCCGCGAGCCGCTGTTCGAGGCGTTCACGGCGGGACAGTCGGTGAAGGCGTTCATCGCGACGCCGAAGGACGCCTCGCGCTGCGCGCTGACCATCGCCCGGCTGGAACGGGAAACGGGAAGTTCGTATGCCGAAGCATTGCTGGAAGAACTGTCGCTGTCGCGCGCACAAGTCGACGACGCGCTCGCCAAGTTGGCCGCCTAACTGCCCGCGTTTTCCGGCGGCTGTGTCGGCGCACCGCACAGCCGCATCCTGAATCCGACGACGCCGGGATCTTCCGTCTTCGTCAATTCGAAGCCGGCCTTGCGCGCCAGTGCGATCATGCCGGCGTTCTCGCGCAACGCCTCGCCGATCATCCATCGCGTTCCGCGTTTTCGTTCGTAATCGATGAGCCGCGAGAGCAGCAGCCATCCCAGTCCTTGCCCCTTCATGTCCGACCGCGCGGCGAGCGCGAATTCGGCAGTCTCGTTGTCCGGATCGGCAATCGCGCGGGCGACTCCGAGCGTCTCGTGCGTTTCGTCGTCCTTCTCGCGCGTGACGATCAGCGCCATTTCGCGGTCGTAGTCGATCTGCGTCATCCGCGCGAGTTGCGAATGATCGAAGCTGCGCACCGCGCCGAAAAAGCGCAAACGCAAATCTTCGGCGGTATTCGCAGCGACGAATGCGCGATGCGCGTCCTCGTCTTCCGGGCGTATCGGCCGGACCGTGATGCGCATGCCGCGCCAGTCGAGTGTCTCTTCCATCGATCGCGGATACGGGACGATCGCGAGCGGCTTGCGATGCGCGCCGAGCGTGAGTTGCGGTTCGTGAACGGCGACGGCATCGCGCGTCACGCGAATCGTCAGCCGCAGCGCGACGATTTCCTCGATATAGCAAACGAGTTGCGATAACGCCGTCAGCGCATTCAGCAACATCTCCGCCGGCAGTTCTCGCGCGCGCGGCGAGCGCGCAATCAGGTCCCGCGCGAGCACGGGATTCAGCGGCGGCAGCGCGAATTCATGAAGCGCATCGGCGAGGCCCAGCGCGCCCGCCGTCTTGAATTCGACCACGGGGCCGAAGACGCGGTGATTCAGAAGACGGGTGTCGACCTGAATGGCATCACTGGAAAGCGAGTCGATCGGTCCCGGTTTCACGGTAAGACCGAAGCGCGATAACACGCGAGCCGCGCGCTCGCCGTTCAGTTCGCCGATGCCGTTTTCTAGCGCGATGCGAATCTCGCTCTGCGCATCGTCGATGTCTTTCGGCACATCGGCGGGAAGACCGTCGGGCGTCTGCATCAGCAACTCGCGTCCCTGGCGGAAATCTACCAGCCGCGCGAAGCCGCGCGCGAGGCGATGCGGCGTCGTGTGGACGGGAATGCCGTTGGCGTGTAACTCGTCGCGGGTGGCCGCATCGACGCAGCCGAAGAAGCACGCGAGCAACCCTCGGTACGCATGCCGCCGCTCGGCAATCAGCGTCCGCGCGACGTCGGCGACGGGCGCGCTGTGCGTCGGCGCATGAACGATGAACACGGTCCCGGTCTCGCGATGCGGCGCGAGCGCTTCCAGCGCGACGCCGAAATCCGCGGGCGATGCGTCATCGCCAAGCAGCAGCGGATTTCCCGCTTCCGCGCGAGGCAGCGCGGCGGCGATCGCGTCGCGCACATCGACGGGCCACGGCGCGAGACCATCGCCGGCGGCACTGAACGCGTCCATCGTCAGGGCACCGACGCCACGGTCGCTCGTGACGACCGTCGCGACATCGCCCGTCGCCACGCGGCCGATGCCGAGCGTTTCGATCTCGTCGAGCAGATCGTCGAGGGAATCGACGCGAACGAGCCCCGCACGGCGGAAAGCGGCGCCGTAAAGGCGGTCGAATGGATCGTCACGGCCCGTGCGCAAGACGAGGACGGGCTTGTTTCTCGCAGCCGCACGCGCTGCGGACATAAACTTGCGCGCGGACGTGATCTCTTCGACCGCAAGCAGAATCGCTCGCGTGGATGCATCGCTCGCCAGGTAGTCGAGGATATCGCCCGAGTCGACATCGGCTTCATCGCCCAGCGCGGCGATTCGCGAAAAACCGAGCCCTCGCGCCCTCGCCCAGCCGAGCACACCGTTGGTCAATGCGTTGGAACCCGAGACCCACGCAACGCGTCCTGACTTGACGTTGCATGCGGGAGCGCCGAGGCATGCGCCAATTGACGGCGACACGACACCCAAGCTTGCCGGGCCGACGACGCGCAACAGGAACGGCCGCGCAGCAGCGAGCGTTCGCGCAGTCCACTCGTCGCTATCGCTGGACGCGGAACGCTTATGCCGGTAATGGCCTTCGCGGGAACGCGATTCGCCCACGATCACCACTGCTTTTGTCCCGCGCCGGCCCAGTTGTTCGACGAGCGATGGCCACGTTTGAGGCCGCGTGCATATCACGGCAACGGCAGGCGCGTCGGGCAACTGACTGATATCGGGGAAGACCGGGTCCGCGCCAAGGAACTCGTATCTCGGGTTCACCGGCCACACGGGGCCGACGAAGCCCGCACAAAGCATGCGTGTCCAGACCATTTCACCGATGGTCCCTGGCCGGGACGATGCGCCGATCACTGCGATCGATTTCGGGGCGAACAGGATGTCGAGGTTGCGTACGGTCATCGGCAGCGCTTCACGAAGTTATGCGTCACCGACAAGGATAGGCGATGTTCCCGCGCGGGCGGATGCGGTGGAGTCGCAGTCATGTGGATTGAGCTACATGGCGGGGACTTTATGCGCATAAAGGTGGCCGCAACGGCGGGTGCGAAGCGACGCAAGCTCACCCGACTTTATGCGCATAAAGCCACTGCTGTCCCTCTGCCGAATGGCTAACGCGCTAAGGTTTCTACAAGAACGACTAGATATATTTTCGTCGCAATGTAGAATTCAAACGCAATCAATTTCGGAGTCTACTGTGGCGGCGGAAATCATAGCGATCACGCAGCAGAAAGGCGGTGTGGGCAAGAGCACCATTGCCATGCATCTTGGCGCGGCCCTTCACGAAAAAAAGAAGCGCGTGCTCGTGGTCGACGCGGATGGCCAAAATACGCTGATTCATTGGTCCAGCGCGGCATCCGACGACAACAACGGTATCCCGTTTCCCGTCGTCAACCTCTCCGAGGCGGGCGGACAAATTCATCGGGAGATCAAGAAGTTCGTCAACGACTATGACGTCATCGTCGTCGATTGCCCGCCGTCCATCACCGAAAAGGTGTCAGGCGTCGTGCTGTTGGCGGCGAGCATCGCGGTGATTCCGACGTCGTCGTCGCCGGCCGATTATTGGTCGAGCGTCGGATTAGTGAAACTCGTGCAGCAGGCTCAAGTCATGAATGAAGACTTGCGCGCCGTCTTCCTGCTCAACAAGACGGAAGAGAAGCGAATGCTGACGCGCGAACTCAAAGTCGCGCTCGAAGAACTCGGCTTTCCGCTGCTCAAGACCCAGATCCCGACACGGGAATGCTACAAGCAGGCGATGGCTCTCGGCCAAACCGTCCTGCAGATGAGCGATCGGGGCGCACGACTGGCTGCGGCAGAGATACGCGCGTGTGCCGACGAAATCCTCGCCATGCTCCCGTGACTTTATGCGCATAAAGGACCCTGAATGAAACCGTCGCAGTTTGCCAAGGGCTTCAAAGCCCGCCCCGATACGACCAGTAGTGAGAAGCGGACCGCGCTGGATCGATTGAATGCGATCGATGGCATCGTCGATATACAGCAGGCTTCCCAGACTGCCGCGAACGGTCGCTCGAGCGCGTTCGCCGCAGATGAGCAGGCCGAAGCGGTTTCGGGATCGGAGTCCGAGGAATATCGCGCATGGCGCCGGGCGAACCGATATACCGCAGGACAGGTCATCGAATTACCGTTGAAGGCCATCAAGCCGAGTCCGTTCAATCCGCGCCATTTCTATCTGAAGGCATCGATTGCCGAGTTGGCGGTCAACCTCGCGAAGCAAGGTCAGCAGCAGGCGATCCACGTCATTCCTGATTACGAGAATCCGGGTACGTTCTTCGTCAGCGACGGCGGCCGCCGTGTGCGCGCATTGAAGGAGGCGAACAAGGAGACGGTCAAGGCTGTGGTGGTCGATCTGCCGGTGGGCATCGAAAGCTACAAGCTGGGCTACGACCTCAACGTTCAGCGCGACTCGCAGACGGTGTTCGACAATGCCGTCGTCTGGCGGCGCTTTCTCGATGAACAGCACTTCCAGAGCCAGCGCGAACTCGCGGATCACCTGGGACTCGATGAATCGACGATCGCGGTCGCTTTGTCTATTGCCAAGTTGCCCGAGAACGTCATGCAGGAGATGGTCGCGCGACCCGATCGGTTCGGCTCGAACATGGCTTATCAAATCTCGCGATACCACACGGCGCGCGGAAGCGATGCCACGCTGCGCCTCATCAACAAAATCACTTCGGACGATCTAAGCACGCGCCAAGTCGCGGACATCGTGAAAGGACGTGCGAGCGCGCAGGAAGCACCGAAACCGGCCGGACGCCAGCGTTATGCGCAGCGCCTGGAGATCAAGTTGGATGGCGTCTCCGTCGGCGATCTCAAGTCTTACGGGGAAGATCGGCTCGAACTGCGGTTGCGTGGACTATCGCGGGAAAGACGCGATGAACTACTGCATCAAATAGAAGCGATGCTTCAGCCGGACGGCTCGAAAAGTTGATTGCCGGAAGCGTGCGGTCGGCGTTAGGCCGCACGCGACTGGCTTAGCGTGAAGGACAGCAAATCGCCATCGGTCGGCTCGCCCCAGGTCTTGCGAGCGAGCCAGTCGAAAAAGGACGTTTCCGCCAATTTCGAATCGAGGCCGCGCTTGCGCCAGTCATCGCGCATGTGAGCGCCCAACTCCGGCAGCACGGTTTCCTCGAAGCTCTGCCGCGCCAGCTCCCGTTCTTCCTCACCTTGCTCGTCGTACAGTGCACGAGCCTCCTTCCGACGATACGCCGAGAATTCGCTCAACAAGCGCGCCTTGAGATCGTCGGCACCCGACGCACCGGCCGATCCGACGCGCGCCGGCGCGCCGTTCGCAGCGGTCGGCAATGCCTCGACGGGCGGAGCGTAACCTTTTTTCAGCGCGTCCTTGAAGAGCGCGGCGGCGCTGCGCACGGGCGGGAGTGTGGTGCTGCGCATCCGCTGCTCCGTCATTTGAAGCGCGGCGCGGATGCGGTTTTCCTCGCTGTCCGCGTAAAGCGTCTGGGCTTCCTTGAGCGGAATGCCTATTTTCACCATTCGGTCGACGAGTGTGCTGTCGAAGACGTTCGGATGCTCGTCGAGCGCAAGCATCGGCTGCTTGCGTTCAGTCACGCGGAACTGGATCTCGGCGACGCGTCGGCCCTCCCGATGCTCCACCAACTCGACGAAGATATTCGTCACCGCGTTGACTTCGGCGATCGCGGGACGCAGGTAATCGCGCTTGAAGTATTTGTACTCGCGCTTGGCTTCGTCGCCGGCTTCCGTATCGGGCGTCCCGGACAGAATCGGCCGCCACCACTCCCACGTCTCGCGCATCGTCAGATGGCTGGGGTTCGTCAGATAACGCACGCAGATTTCGTACAGCGCCAGACCGGCGCTGCTCCGCAACTGGCTTTGAAACTGGAGGCTCAGGCGCGCATACTGCACCGGGTCCAGCAGCTTCTTCTTGATCTTCGGCGCGAAAGAGAATTCGACCCAAACGCGGCGCGTCGTCGGATCTTCGAGGATTTCGGCGTCCGCGATCAGCGTCGAAATGCCCCATTTGCGTCCCGGCTTCTGACTCGATGTGCCGGTGCTCCACTCGACCTGGACGGACACCATCCGTCGCAAATGCTCTTTGACGAGAGCCGTATCGTTGGAATCGAACGCCGAGTTGGCCACGATGTCCGACAGCAGCGCGCGGTAAGTGTCGCCCGACTCATCAGCTTGTTGTGCAACCGCAAGCAAAACGTTGAAAAGCTTGCGAGTTAGCAACGTGATCTTGCCGCTCTTGGGCTGAATGGCAATGGCTTCGACAGCTTTGCGCAATTCGGCCGAGCTAGGGCTGACTACGTCGGTTTTCTTGGCGCGCTTGGTAGCCATGCGTCTAGGGGGAACGAGATTGCGAGAAGCATACCGGGTGTGGTGAAGCGCGTAAACCGCCCGGTATTCACCATTGCACGGTGACGGGCGCGAGTAGAGCGCCGCTCACTGCAGTGCGCTCCTGTAAAGTCTCACCACTCACCGTAACAGCCTGTCTTATGGCGCCAAAGCCCATGCGGGTTAACGGTTTGCCGCGTTTACCGCGCTCGATTCTTGGGCGGGATCATCCTCCCGAAAAGCCTCACCAAGAAAAAATTTCTGAGAGGTTTCTCGTGTGGTGCAGCGGATACATCGTCTTCATAGGACTTTATGGCCGCGCTACGACAGCCGTTCGGCCCACCATCGGGCCTTGTCTCAAAGGTCAATGTCCTAATCATGACCGTGCCCCCTGTAAAACCTCACCCATGGATCAGGACGCCATCTTCGAGGAACCGGGCCGCGGCCTTGAGACAGCTTATTCTCGCAGCGCGAGACTCCTGTAAACCCTCACCTTTGCCTTTCGCGCTGCTGCATATGGATGTCCCGAAGAGACTCACCGCGGCGCTCCCGAAAAGCCTCACCTTCTCCCGACTATCCTGCAAAACGACCCGAAAACAATGGCTTAGCGGTTTGCATCTCGGCGCGGGACCATCAAACGTGCTCCCGAAAAACCTCACCGATGGACCCAAGCAGCGACGAACGTCCTCCCGAACAAGCTCACCTTCACTGCGCTCGTGGACCAAAAGACTCCCGATACCCAGGCTAAATGGCTACCCTAGCGTTGCTTTCAACGCGGCATCGACGTCCGGGACAGTCGGCTCTCGGAAAGACTCACCATTGGCCTGATCACGGCGGCTTTCCGGCCCTTGTTGCCTAATACACGCTCCCGAAACCTCTCACCTATCACCACTGATGCAGCTCGCGAGGTACACGAACGACGAGAGTGCAGGGCAACGTCAACCGAACGGCTCCCGAATAATCTCACCGCAACGCCGAAAAGCCCCGTAGATAAGCGCTATACGTCGTCGGTCTCCTGAAAAATCTCACCGCAGCGCTGCTACTTCACCTGAAAAGGCTCACCGTTGGGAAAAAATGACCCATATGAGGCATGAATTTAGGTCCGATCGACAGTCCCGAACAGTCTCACCTTTGGCTTTCGACGCCATTCATTCGAACTCAAGCGCTACAAGGGCGGCTGCGATTGCGCGTTCCTGCGTTGGCTCACCTCGCTAGCTCCGCGTCGCCCCGAATCCGCTCACCATGTCTCCCGGTTCTTCTCACGCAACGTCCCGAAGGCCGTCACCACACAATCCCGTACCGCCTCACCATCGTTCCCGAAGCGTCTCACCTGATCGCCCGGAGAGCCTTACTGCGCAAGGCTTTCGCGGGGCGTTAACTGTTTTCAACATGGTTCAAAGGTGTTTACTTTTATTACTCTCAAGCCAGTCCGCGAGTATTTGCTACCAAAATAAGAAGCCAGCAAACCGAACTGCAGGGAAGCCGGCTTGCTCGCAAGGCCGTGAAACAGCGGTCAAGAGCCTAAGAATCTAAAAACCCAATCTAAAACAAGTACTTAATCGCTGTTTCTTAACGCGTTCCACGAAAATCAGCTATAACAGCCAATCAGGGACGTTCTAGAGCGCGGGTTTCGCGCTTATGATGCGTCTCGCCTGCACACAGGTGCCGTTTCGTTTTCGTCGTAACGTAAAGCGTTATGATTGATACAAACCACGCTGTTTCGATACTATGGATCCACAACTCCGCGACACCCTGCGTCAAGAACTAGAGACGATGCGAGCCACAGGCGCGCGCCGGCAAGACTTGTCTTACCACGCCTGCAAGCGCCTCTTTTTTGATTTGGGCATCCGCCCTTCGGTCACGACTGTCCGCGAGCTGACGCAAACAGGCAGCGCGAGCGACATTCCGCGCGACATCGAATTTTTCTGGGAGACAGTCCGCTCGACGCTGCGCGTGCGCGTCGAGGCCGGCGCAATCCCCGAAGCGTTACAGCAGCGGGCGGGCGAGCTGCTCGCCGAACTCTTCGCTGAAGCGCGTCAACACGCCGACGCCGCACTCGGGGCCGATCGGGCGCGGGTCGACGCGAGCATCCAGACGGCACAAGCGGCCACTCGCGATGCCGAAGTCCGCTGCCAGGCCATCGAGCAAGCGCATCGCCGTGCCGAGGCCCGCGCAGAAGCGGCCGTCGCGCAGGTTGCATCGCTGGAGGCAGAGCTTCGGACGTTGCAGTCGCGCCAGGCCGATGCGCAAAGCGACTTGCGCGACCTCATCTCGCGGCTCGAGGGGGAAAATAGAGAGCTTTCGGAGCGGCTGACGCGCGAGCAGGCAAATGCGGCGCGGCTTCGCGACCGTATCGACGCATTGCAGAGCGAACTGCGTCACAACACGGAGCATTACGCTCAGCAAATCAAGGACGCGGTGAAGGATGCGGAGCGTCGCGTCAAGCCGATGCTTGTCGAACTCGATGCGCTACGCGGCATGGCGGCGACGTATCAGGCGCACGCTCGCGAGGTCGGACAGAAAGAATTCGATTTTATTCAACAACTTAGCGCAGCCAGAAGTCGCGCCGATCGGCTCGAATCGCAGGTGCGCGAGCAGTCCGACGAGATCGATGCACTCACGCGCGAACGCGATGCGCGCCGGGTCCGCGAAGGCATGAGCGCGGAGGTCGGCGGCCTGATTGCATCGCTTGTGGCGGAAGGGCGCCTTACCGCGAGCGAGATCGCCGCGCTCGGCACGCAAGTCGACGCTTACGTCGCCGCGCCGCTGGACTGCCCGGCATGTGAAAGTGCCGAGCCCGAACTGCAGCGGCACGAGGACGAATACGAACTGTCGTGTCCGAATTGCGAACGAAGTTCGGGCGCGGCGACATCCAAGCTGGCAGCAGTTCAGGCGTTTCTGAAAACGACGGGCGCGCAGGCCTGATCGACGCCGAAAAAGTCGCTTTTTCGCGCCGTACCGCGAAAGGTGAGTGTTTTCAGGAGCCGGCGTCGCCCGCGCCGGCGCGTGCCTGCGCGATATCGCGCTCCCGTATTTGCTCACCCATCCACTCCTGCCATGCTCGATGCAGGCGATGAACGGAGATCGACTGCTGAAAGCCCAGCCATTGACCGACGCGATCCGGGTCCGTGCCGTCGTCGAACAACTCCGCGGCGTAGGTGTTGCGAAGCGTCTGCGGACTCGCCCGTGCGACCCGCGATGCGGCCATGCCCGACGCCGCGACGACAGCGTCGATGGCGCGCAGCATCGTCGCCTTGTGCATCGGACGTCCGGACGGCGCGGCGGGGAATAACAGTTCGCCCGCGAGGCCGACCGCCTTTCGTTCCGCGATCCAGCCGTCGAGCAATTCGACCGCGAACGGCGCAAGCCGCGCCTGGCGAACCATCAGCGGGTTCGATGCATCCACCGTGACATACGGCGCACCGGCCGCGTAACAATCGACGGTGAGTTGCGCCGCCTCGCCGGTTTTCACCCCTGCCCCAAGGAACGCCGCGACGAGCGCGCGGTCGCGCCGCTCGCGCCAGCGCTGACCGGTCGGCAACGCGCCGAGCGGCGAAAACAAATGCGCGATGAGCAACGCGCGCTCATCGTGCGTCAGAAATCCGGTCGGCTCATTGTCGCGGGCCTTGCGCCAAGCGGCATCGCCGTCTTGTGCGATGAAGCGCGCCGGATTCGTCGCCGCCGATTCCACCTCGCGCACGTGATCCAGTACGCGTTCGATCAATCGCAGATACCGCATGCGCTGTGGCCGCCGGATATCGAGCTGGGAGACGAACTGCTCGATCACCGGGCGCTGCACCGTATGCAGCGTCGTGCGCTTCGCGGCCAGCCATTCGAGAAAG
Source organism: Caballeronia sp. ATUFL_M2_KS44 (assembly GCF_023630965.1). NCBI lineage: Bacteria > Pseudomonadati > Pseudomonadota > Betaproteobacteria > Burkholderiales > Burkholderiaceae > Caballeronia > Caballeronia sp. ATUFL_M2_KS44. Next base: position 68,450 of record NZ_JALQEA010000047.1, read on the forward strand.
TTTCCCCATTGCGCGCGATACACATCGGCCGACGATGCCCGAAACTGCTGCTGCGCGAGCCAGGCGTCGAAGGCGGCGCGCGGATCGGCTTGCCAGTCGGCACGGTGTTGGTCGAAGAGATCGGAAGTGTTCGGCATGGTGTTCGTTAGCGTCTGATTTCGCCGTTTTGCGTTCGGGAAAGAGTCAGGCTTCATGCGGCCCGCGTCAAGAGCACAGGAGCGGTCAAATGTGTTGAAGTGTTCGGACGACTGTCTTGCCGTGTACGCGGTCAGTTCTCTACTGTCTTGAGCGAAGACGATGATCGGCCTCGGCGGAACTGAGACGGTAAGTAATGGATGGACGGCCCGCGACGCATGCGACCGCGAGAGGAACGGCGTACGAAGGGACGCACGGCTCGGGCAGCGCGCGGCGCGCGCTGACGCCGACATGGCTGCGGGCGTCGCGCCCCGACATTGCTGAGAGCGCAACTCGGCGTTACTGAAGCCAATGTCGGCTTCGACACATCAGCGGGCGGCGATCGAAAGCGGCGGCCGGCCTAGTCGTGCGGCGCGTTCGTAGGCATCGACCGCGAACGCAAACACGGCCGGTAATGCGTCGGACGAAGCGATATCGACGACGTCATCGGTTTCCGGGAAACGGAAATTGTCAGGTCGCGCGAAGAGTTCACGCAGCGCGGCCTCGTGGCGGCCAGCGAAACCCAGGTCTGCGACGGCTTCGGCTTCGATCGCGTGCAACAGACGCCAGGTCAGCGGGACGCCTTTCTCGATGTATCGCCCTGCGATTTGCCGAGTGATTCGTTCGAGATCACGAACCGCGCGCTCAAATTGCTTCTTGCTGAGATGCTCGCCATTCGACTCCATGTTCACCCCTTCTCGCGGTCTCTGAATACTGTATAAATATACAGTATCGACTCCGATGAAAATAGCGTCGTCCTGTTCAACCTCGCTGTATGTGCGATTCCGCCTACGCGCGATTCAGACATCCGCCGCTACGCGTAGGCAGTCGGAAAGCGCATTCTGAAGCCATGCTTTAAGTGACACCCCGCGCTCACCGCGCGAGAAATCTCGACGAAGCACTGCGCGAAATTCGAGCGCGAAACCTTAAGGAGATCAAGCATGAACAAGGACCAAGTTGAAGGCGTCGGCAAGCAGGTCAAGGGGAAGATCAACGAAGTGGTCGGCAATGCCACCAACGATCCGGCGCAGGAAGCCAAGGGCGACATGCAACAAGCCGCTGGCAAGATTCAGAAGGGCGCTGGCGATGTTCGCGAAGACGTGAAGGACAGCGTTAAGAAGAACCCGTAACGGGTCAGCGACGCCGCGTACATGCGGCTCTTGAAACGGGACGCCATGGGCGTCCCGTTTTTACTTGGCGGCAGCGGCGGCGCCAACTTGATGCGCATAAAGTTCCGGGCGGTGCCCAGGCTCCCGAAGCCTTTCAGCCGTGAATGACCACGAGCAGCGCCTTGGCTTCAGACCGGCCGGCGTTGCGAATGGCATGGTTTTCATCGGCGGCGTAGCGCGCGGTCTCGCCGGCCTTGAGCCGCCGAGTGGCGCCGGACGCGTCGAGTTCGATGATCCCGTTCAGTACCGTTAGGTGCTCTTTCGTACCCGGTTCGTGCGCATTCGATCGCAGCGCCGACCCTGCCTGTAACGTCAGTTCATACCATTCGAATTTGCCCGCAAGCTCAATCGGCCCCCAGACGCGCAATTGATATCCGCCGTTGTCGCCGCTTAGCGTCGGAATTTCATGCGGCCCGGCAACGCGAATCGCCTCGACCGGCCTCTGCTGCGCAAACAATTGATCGAGGCTGATGCCGAGCGCGTTCGTCAGCCTCCATGCGACCGCTATCGTCGGATTCGCCTTATCGCGCTCGATTTCCGACAGCATCGACTTCGAAACGCCGGCAGCGCGCGACAAGTCGTCGAGCGTCAGCTTTCTCTCGTTGCGCAGCTTCTGAATCTGCTCGCCGACGCGTGGCGGCACCGATGCCGAAAACGGTGATTCCCCTGTCGCTTGTTCCGGGCGCACGCTTGCCATGACTCCCTCAATCCCTTACAGTGTTCGACATATTGGAATGTGGTTCGAAATATCGAACGCATCCACTGCGATGCATGGACTATAACAGGGCTAGAGACCACTTGGCTGGCCGCTTATATGAAAAGGACAGTGCCGATGAACGACCGATACCTGGCCCATTTGCGCGCGACGATCGACGAGATCCGTGCGGCCGGCTTTTACAAGACGGAGCGGGTGATTGCGAGTCCGCAATCGTCGGCCATCCGGCTTGCGAGCGGCGCGGGCGTCCTCAACTTCTGCGCGAACAATTATCTCGGCCTCGCCGATGATCCGCGTCTTATCGAGGCGGCGAAGGCGGGACTCGACGCGGACGGCTTCGGCATGGCGTCGGTGCGTTTCATCTGCGGAACGCAGACCGTGCACAAGTCGCTGGAAAGAGCGATTGCGCAATTCCTTCAGACTGACGACGCGATTCTCTATTCGAGTTGCTTCGATGCAAACGGCGGCTTATTCGAAACACTTTTGACCGAAGAGGACGCCATCATCAGCGACGAGCTGAACCACGCGAGCATCATCGACGGGGTTCGTCTCTCCAAGGCGCGACGTCTGCGCTACAAGAACAACGATCTGGCCGATCTCGAGGCGCGGCTGAAGGACGCCGACGCCGCAGGTGCGCGGTTCAAGCTGATCGCGACGGATGGCGTGTTTTCGATGGACGGCATCATCGCCGATCTCGCCGGCATCTGCGATCTAGCCAACCGTTATGACGCGCTGGTGATGGTCGACGACTCGCACGCCGTCGGATTCATCGGCGAGAACGGACGCGGCACGCCGGAGCATTGCGGCGTGCTGGATCGCGTCGACATCATCACCGGCACACTCGGGAAGGCGCTGGGCGGCGCTTCGGGCGGATACATCGCCGCTAACAAGGAGATTGTCGAACTCTTGCGCCAGCGCAGCCGGCCTTATCTTTTTTCGAATACGCTTGCGCCGAGCATCGCGAGCGCATCGCTAAAAGTGCTTGAGCTTCTTGCCAGCGAGGAAGGCGCCGCCTTGCGGAATCGCGTCCGTGAAAACGGCGCACACTTCCGCGACGCGATGACCTCGCTCGGCTTCGACCTCGTTCCCGGCGAACACCCGATCATTCCGGTCATGCTCGGCGACGCGCAACTTGCGTCGAGAATGGCCGACGCCCTGCTCGACGAAGGCGTGTACGTGATCGGCTTCTCTTATCCGGTCGTGCCAAAGGGACGCGCGCGCATCCGCACTCAGATGAGCGCCGCACACACGCAGGAACAGATCGACCGCGCCGTGGATGCGTTTGCGCGCGTTGGCCGGTCGCTCGGCGTGATCCGGTGAGGCACCTCAGGACTGCGCCGGCTTTATGCGCATAAAGCCGGCCCCGCACCACGAACAGCCCAGCGATAACCCTCAGGATCACATGCAATGAAAGCCCTCGCAAAACTTGAACGCGCCCCCGGTCTCACGTTGACCGATGTAAAGCGTCCGGAAGTCGGCCACAACGACGTTCTCATCCGCATTCGCAAGACCGCGATTTGCGGCACGGACATCCATATCTGGAAATGGGACGATTGGGCCCAAAAGACGATCCCGGTCCCGATGCATGTCGGCCACGAGTATGTCGGTGAGATTGTCGAGATGGGACAGGAAGTGCGCGGCTTCGCGATTGGCGATCGCGTGTCCGGCGAAGGACACATCACGTGCGGGTTCTGCCGTAACTGTCGCGCCGGTCGGCGGCATCTGTGTCGCAACACCGTTGGTGTCGGCGTCAATCGCGAAGGCGCGTTCGCCGAATACCTCGTGATACCCGCGTTCAACGCGTTCAAGATTCCGCCCGACATCTCCGACGACCTCGCCGCCATCTTCGATCCGTTCGGCAACGCGACTCACACCGCGCTGTCGTTCAACCTCGTCGGCGAAGACGTGTTGATTACCGGCGCGGGGCCGATCGGTGTGATGGCGGCGGCCATTGCGCGGCACGTCGGCGCGCGCAACGTCGTGATTACGGACGTCAACGATTATCGGCTCGACCTCGCGCTCAAGATGGGCGCGACGCGCGCAGTCAACGTCACGCAGGAAAACCTGCGCGACGTCATGCATGAACTCGGCATGACAGAGGGCTTCGACGTCGGCCTCGAAATGTCGGGCGTGCCGAGCGCGTTCACGTCGATGCTCGAGTCGATGAACCACGGCGGCAAGGTCGCGCTGCTCGGCATTCCTCCCGCGCAGACCGCGATCGACTGGAATCAGGTCATCTTCAAAGGGCTCGAGATCAAAGGCATTTACGGCCGTGAAATGTTCGAGACCTGGTACAAGATGGTGGCGATGCTACAGAGTGGACTCGATTTGTCGCCGATCCTGACGCATACCTTTCCCGTCGACGATTATCAGCGTGCGTTTGACACGATGCTCTCCGGCAACAGCGGCAAGGTCGTGCTCGACTGGACGGGCGCCTAGTTCGCAAGCTCGGCGTGCGGGCTCGTGGGGACCGATGCGGACAGCGTGCGGCCCACGCGCTGACGACACGCGACGCCCTCATTCCCGCGGTTTCGCGAATTCCGCCTGAATCGCGACATGCACGTCGTCGCCGACGGCCGGGTACCACGTCGTCAAGCCGAACTGCGCGCGGCTGAAGTGGCCATCGGCGGAAAAGCCCAACGTCTCCTGCTTCGTAAGGGGATTCACCGCGTGGCCGTTGAAAGTGACGTCCAGCGTGACCGGACGCGTGCTGCCTCGAATCGTCAGGTCGCCGCTGAGCCTGCCCCGGTCGTCGCCCGTGCGCTCGAAGCCCGTGCTCACGAATTCAATGCTCGGATTGCGCGCGACGTCGAACATATCCGGTCCCTTTAGCATCCGGTCAAGCAGCGGCACGTTTGTGTCGACGCTCGACGCGTCGATCGTCGCGCGCACCGCGCTCCCTTCCATGCCGCGAGCACTCCAGTCGAGTTGCGCCGTCACTTTGTCGAAGCGGATGACGAAGCGCGAATAGTGGAAATGATCGACGTCGAAGCTGACATTCCAGTGATGCGGATCGAGCGTGTAGCGCCCCGCCGGCGCGCTCGACTCGCTCGCGGACACGCGATGCGTTACCACTTGCAGCGGCGTGCATCCCGACAACGCGACACTTAGCAGCGCCGCCGACGCGAGCAAATTCACGGCCAACTTTGGAAACAAGTTCTTCGATTTCATCGCGCTAAACCTCGGATGCAAGATGCGAATTCGCCAAGTTTCGCCGAGAAATCGACGACGAGCAGTAACGATAGTCACGTTCGTTTCGCGAGCTCACACGAAAATGACGCGATCGGTTAGAGTTCGCCTCGACCTTCATCTCAAAAAAGGCGCCATGCCATGCGGGCGATGGCGGACACACTTATGCGCTTTGGGCCGTCTCGTAGTCCATCGAATCGCCTTCGGGCCGTCATGGCCGCGTCAATCACGTTTGCTGTGCTGTCGTGGACGCCATCCGCCGATGCCGCGCTTTGCTCGGACGGACTCTGGGTCGATGCGATGATCGGCTCGCACCATGTGCATCCCGACAAGCACTTCGAGCAGTTCAATCCCGGCATCGGCGTGGAATGCTGGGTTGCGCCGCAGTGGGCCCTGACCGCAGGCTATTTTCGCAATTCGCTTTCGAAGCCGTCCTTCTACGGCGGTGGCGTGTGGGCGCCCGAATTCCTGCATTGGGGATTTATCCGCCTAGCCGCGATGGGCGGACTCATTTCCGGTTACGACTACGGTCGATGGGGCATCGGGCACGATCATATGGTCGGGCCAGTGGCGGCGCCGCTCGTGATGATGTCGTATAAGCGGATCGGGGCAAACATCATTCTGATCCCGCCGATACCTTCGAGTGACCTTCCATTCACCATCGGGTTTCAGATCAAAGTCGGGTTCTAGCAGCGGTTCAAACGCGATAATCTGCCGGTCCCGAAAAGTCTCACCTATAGGGCGGGGCAGCGGTCGCGAGGGGCAGATATGGGCATCGATAACAAGCGCTCCTTCAGTTTCATTGCGCTGGCGCTTACGGCCATCAATCCATCGGACGCCTAAATAATTCGTCATCCTTAACAAAAACCACTCGATCACCACCTAAGCCATGAGCGACACATCAACGAGAACGTCAAAGCTTACGAATCGCCATCGCTGCCGCACCGTCCGAAAAAATCAGAAGATTACAGGGCACGCGGCACGATCGTTGCGACACTGCCGTTAAGCAGGCGGCGAACGCCTGCTGTTCCGGTCAGTTTAAAGGAGGCACGATCATGAGTAAGGCAACAAGCGCGTTGATCGCGGCGGTCGCCGCACTCACGCTGTCGGGCGGTGCTTATGCGCAGGCCGGCGGCGGTGCGAACGGCGGCGGTACGGCAGGTAGTACGGCGAGCCCGTCAAATCAAGTCAACAATCCTTCGGGCGGATACGGCACGCCGGGCATGACCCACTCGGACAGCGGCATGTCGGGTACGGGCAGCAAGTCGGGTTTGCCGAGCAGCAATAGTGGCGATGCTACAACCAGCGCGCCCCCGACGAGTAACAACACGCTGGCAACCCCGAGCGTGAAGTCGCCGGTATCCCAGTAAGGCACTTTTCTAGCCACGCATGTAAGGACCACTGCCTCGCGGTGGTGGTCCGCCGCACGAACGCATATTCGAACTGATATAAGCATTCCGAATCAATTTAGATCAATCACCCATCCTCTCGCTCAGCAACGCAATAAATCGCTCTGCCATCGGCGAAAGCACGCCGCTTCGTCGCGTGACGACGCCGAATGTCTGCGAAGGCGACCGTAAACTCACCGGCAGTATCCTCAGCATCTTGTGCTCTGCAAACATCTCTGCGATATCCGTCGGCAGCACCGAAGCGAGATCCTTACTCTGATTCAATAACGCGACGGTCACGAACGTCGATGCCGTGGAAATCGTATTCGGCGGCATGTTTATGCCCGCCAGATCCATCTCCCGTTCGAGCAGCGCACGCAACGGCATGTGACTCGGATACGTCACCCAGCGGCAATGAGCAAGATCGCCGAACTCGATCGGGCCTCGCGACTTAGTCGAATGCCGATACCCCACGACCACCGATAGCGGTTCATCCGCGAGCTTCACATATCGATACTTCGAAGGCTGTGCGCTCACCGCCGATCTGCCGACCACGAGATCGAGGCGTCCTTCATCGAGTTGCAGAAGCATGCGCGCGCTCGTGTCCTCCACGATTTCAATCGACACGTTCGGCAATTCCGCATGGAGCGCCTCCAATGCAGGGACCACGATTGCCGGTATCGCGCCCATGATGGCGCCGATCGCAAGCCGCCCGCCGCGCCCCGATTGAATCTCGCTGATGTCCTGACAGAGCAGCGTGAGATCCGTCGTCAACAGCCGCGCATATTGAATGACGCGCCGGCCATACTGGTTCGGAATCATGCCGCTTGCAGACCGCTCGAAAAGCTCGGCTTCGAACATCGTTTCCAGTTCATGCAGCGCCTTGCTCGCAGCCGATTGCGTGATCGCCATGACCGCCGCGGCCTTGTGCAGCGACTTGTGCTCGTCGAGTGCGATCAGCAACTGCAGCTGCTTCATTCTGAGCCTCGACAGCAGCGTCTGGACGGTGTTCATCGGCAAGTAGAAAAAGTGATCGGGGGATGGAAACAATTCAATATACAGGCGGAATACTGCAAACGTATAGTCGGCATCGGAGACAACATACGATCGCCCGTACACGGGTAAAACCATGCAGAACGAAAGCCAGATCAAAGACCCGCGCTCAAGCGGCCAGCCCGATCAATCGACCGCAACGCGGCCGCGCCCCTTGGTTATCCGCCTTCACCGCGACGACGATGTCGTTATTGCGCGCGAACAACTCGTAGGCGGGACCACGTTGCCCGATGAGGGCATCACGGTATCCGGACTCATTCCACCGGGCCATAAAGTGGCGACGCGCGCCATCGAAGAAGGACAGGCAGTGCGGCGCTATGGCCAGATCATCGGCTTTGCAAGCAAGCCGATCGCGCCGGGCGAGCACGTCCACATTCATAACATCGCGATGGCCGAGTTCGATCGCGATTACGCCTACTGCGAAAGCTCGCGCGCGACGCAATACGCCGACACGCCCGCCACATTCGATGGCATCGTGCGTGCCGATGGCCGCGTCGCGACGCGCAATTACATCGGCATTCTGACGTCGGTGAATTGCTCCGCGACGGTCGCTCGCGCCATTGCCGATCACTTCCGCCGCGACACGAATCCTGCGAGCCTCGAGGCGTATCCGAACGTCGATGGCGTCGTCGCGTTGACGCATGGCATCGGCTGCGCGGTCGATCCCGAAGGCGAAGGGCTCGCGCTGTTGCAGCGCACGCTCGGCGGTTATGCGGTGCATCCGAACTTCGCGGGCGTGCTCGTCATCGGTCTCGGCTGTGAGACGAATCAGATCGCTCGCATGATGGAGACGCAAGGCCTCACCGAAGCATCGTTCCTGAAGACGTTCAACATTCAGGAGACGGGCGGCACGGCGAAGACCGTGGCGCACGGCATCGAAGTGGTGAAGGGCATGCTCGAAGCGGCGAATCGCGTGGAGCGTCGGCCCGTGCCGGCATCGCATCTTGTGGTCGGCCTGCAATGCGGCGGCTCCGATGGTTACTCCGGCATCTCGGCGAACCCCGCGCTCGGCGCAGCGGTCGATCTGCTCGTTGCGCACGGCGGCTCCGCGGTTCTCTCCGAAACCCCTGAAATTTACGGCGCGGAGCATCTGCTCACGCGACGCGCGGTGAGCCGCGAAGTCGGCGAGAAGCTCGTGGCGCGCATCCACTGGTGGGAAGACTATTGCGCGCGCAACCGCGCCGCGATGAACAACAATCCGTCGGCCGGCAACAAGGCGGGCGGCTTGACGACGGTGCTCGAAAAGTCGTTGGGCGGCATCGCGAAGGCGGGCAACACCGATCTCGTCGAAGTCTACGAATACGCGCAACCGGTCACGGCGAAGGGCCTCGTTTTCATGGACACGCCCGGTTACGACCCGATCTCCGCGACCGGTCAAGTCGCGGGCGGCGCGAATCTCATCTGCTTCACGACGGGACGCGGATCGGCCTACGGCTGCGCGCCGACGCCGTCGCTCAAGATCGCCACCAACGACGCGCTGTGGAATCGCCAGCAGGAAGACATGGACCTCAACTGCGGTCCGATCCTGAGCGGCCAGCGGACCATCGAAGAGATGGGCGCGGAACTGTTCCAGTTGATGCTCGATACGGCGTCCGGCAAGCGCAGCCGCAGCGAAATTCACGGCTACGGGCAGAACGAATTCGTGCCCTGGCAGATCGGCGCGATCACCTGAATCGCTTGCGGTCTTCAACAGCCTCTCAAACTCAACCATTGCGATCATTCACCATGTCAAACAGCGGCCAATATCGCGGCGTGTTTCCCGTCGTGCCGACCATCTTCCATGAAGACGGCAAGCTCGACATCGAAGGACAGAAACGCTGCGTCGATTTCATGATCGATGCGGGCTCCAACGGGCTCTGCATTCTCGCCAACTTTTCCGAGCAGTTCGCGTTGTCCGACGAAGAGCGCGATGACGTCATGCGCGTCGTGCTCGAACACGTCGCGGGCCGCGTGCCCGTCATCGTCACGACGACGCACTTCAGTTCCGACGTCTGCGCGCGCCGCAGCGCGGCAGCAGAAGCCGCGGGCGCCGCGATGGTCATGATCATGCCGCCGTATCACGGCGCGACCATCCGCGTGACGGAAAAGGGCATCTACGAGTTCTACGGCAAGGTGTCGGACGCCATCGGCATTCCGATCATGATTCAGGACGCGCCCGTCGCCGGCACGCCGCTGTCCGCGCCGTTCCTTGCCCGCATGGCGCGCGAGATCGAGAACGTCGCGTACTTCAAGATCGAAACGGCGCAGGCCGCATCGAAGCTGCGTGAGCTGATCGAACTCGGCGGCGATAGCGTCGTGGGTCCGTGGGATGGCGAAGAAGCGATCACGCTGTATCCCGATCTCGAAGCCGGCGCGACCGGCTCGATGACCGGCGGCGGTTATCCCGACGGCATCCGCAAGATCGTCGATGCCTACATGAGCGGCGACAGGGAAAGCGCGGCATCGCTCTATCAGCAATGGCTTCCGCTCATCAACTACGAGAACCGTCAGTGCGGGCTTGCGGCCTGCAAGATCCTGATGAAGGAAGGCGGCGTCATCGGTTCCGATGCGGTGCGTCATCCGTTTGCGCCCGTGCATCCGAAGACGCGCGAAGGCCTGCTCGAAGTCGCGCGCCGTCTCGATCCGCTCGTGCTGCGCTGGGGCCGATAACGCATCGCGCGAGCGCCACGTAACATCGCGGGTGAATGAACACCCGCGCATTCCAAATAAGAGTAATTAGGAGACCGGATCAATGAGCGTGTCCAGCGTGCAGTCCATGAGAATGACCAACGTCCGATGGAAGATCTTTCTTCTGTTGCTGGCGCTGGTGTCGATCAACTATATCGACCGTGCGGCGCTTTCCGTCGCCATGCCGTCGATCGCACAGGAATTCGATCTGACGCCGGAGCGTCAGGGCCTGATTCTGAGTTCCTTTTTCTGGACGTATTTGTTCATGCAGGTGCCGTCCGGCATGCTGGCGGACAAGCTGAAGCCGCGGGCGCTCATCGCGGTGGCGACGATTGGCTGGGGCTTCTTTCAGGCGCTCGGCGCGATCAGCTCGGGCTGGTTCCTGCTGCTGCTCACGCGTCTCGGCCTCGGCGTGACTGAAGCGCCCATCTATCCGGGCGGCGGCAAGCTGAACGCGCTTTGGCTCACGCAAAACGAAAGAACGCGAGGCGCTGCGCTGCTCGATGGCGGCAGCGCACTCGGCTCGGGCGTGGGCGCGGTCGTCGTCGCGACGCTGATGGCGGTGCTCGGTTCGTGGCGCGCGGCGTTCGTCGTGGCGGGCGTCGGCACGATTCTCTGCGGCATCTGGGCGTGGTGGTATATCCGCAATACGCCGCGCGAGCATCCGTCGATCAACGAAGAAGAAGTCGCGTACATCGAACGCGCACACGCCGAAGAAGACGCGAACGAGCCGAATGTCGCGCCGGGCGGCTCGCTCTTTCGCTTCTTTGCGTTCCGTTCGGTGTGGGGCATGTGCCTGAGCCATACCTGCACGAACCTCATCTTCTTCGGTCTGATGACGTGGCTGCCGACGTATCTCTTCAAGGTTCACGGTTTCGATCTCAAGTCGCTTGGCGGCGCAACGTTCTTGATCTTCTTCAGCGGCTTCGTCGGCGAAGTGCTCGGCGGCAATCTGGCTGACAAATGGAAGGCTTCGGGCGCAAGCTCGAATCGCGTGTATCGCACGATGATGGTCGTCGGTGCGCTTGCCGTGTCGCTCGCGATGCTCGGCGTCGCTTATGTCCGCGCCCCGGTCATGGTCGTCGCGCTCTTGTGCGTGGCGCTGTTCTTCCTGCGCTGGTGCGGCGGCTGCAACTGGGCGACGCCCGCCATGCTTGCCACCCGCGCACGCGCCGGCACGCTCAACGGCATCATGAACTTCGTCGGCAATATCGCGGGTATCTTCGTGCCGATTTTCATCGGCTATATCGTGCAGACGACCGGCTCGTACTTCCTCGCGCTGATGTTCTTCGTTGCAGTGGCGATCTTCCAGGTGCTGTGCGTGCTCAACATCAACTATCAACGCAAGCTGCCGGTTTGAACCAGCATGAGACTGGAGCGGACCAGGAAGGCCCGCTCCGGTCGAGAGGAGATGTGAAGTGCAACGTCGTCTTTATACGGGTAACGATCCGCGCCGCGCTCACAGCATCGAAGAGTTGCGGGGCATGGCGCGGCGGCGTGTGCCCAACTTCTGTTTCGAATACGTGGAGGGCGGCTCGGAGGACGAATCCACGTTGCGCCGCAATCGCGATGTGTTCGGCGAGATCGCGTTCTGGCCGCGCTCGCTGGTCGATGTATCGAAGCGCGATATCGGTATCGATTTGTTCGGACGACGAAGCAATGCGCCGTTCATGATCGGACCGACGGGTTTCAGCGGACTGCTTTCGCATGAAGGCGATATCGCGCTCGCGAGCGCCGCCGCTGCCGCCGGCATTCCGTACATCCTGAGCAATGCGTCGACGGTGGCGCTGGAGCGGGTCGTCGAACGCGCGGGCGGCCGCGTGTGGATGCAGGTCTACATGTATCGCACGCGCGATTTCGTTGCGAAGCTGGCCGCGCGCGCGAAGAAGGCCAATGTGGAAGCGCTCGTCGTGACCACGGACAGCGCCATCTACGGCAAGCGCGAGTGGGATCTGCGCAACTATGCGAGGCCGCTCAAGCTCGATGTGCGTAATACGCTCGACGTGCTCGCGCATCCGCGCTGGATGATGGACGTACTCTGGCCGCATGGCATGCCGCGCTTCGCGAATCTCGGTGATCTTCTGCCGCCGGGACAGGACAGCGTGCGCGGCGCCGCATCGGCGTTGGCGAAGGAACTGGACCCGTCGCTTTCGTGGAACGATATCCGCTGGCTGCGCGATCTGTGGCCCGGCAAGCTCATCGTCAAAGGCCTGATTCATCCGGACGATGCGGCGCGCGCTGTTTCGCTCGGCGCGGATGGCATCGTGCTGTCGAATCACGGTGGCCGTCAGCTTGACGGCTCGGTTTCGGCGATGGACGTGCTGCCCGAAGTCGTCGATGAAGTGAAAGGGCGTCTCGCCATCATGCTCGACGGCGGCTTCAGACGCGGCTCCGACATCGTGAAGGCGATGGCGCTCGGCGCGGATGCCGTGCTCGTCGGCCGCGCGACGACATGGGGTCTGGGCGCGGGCGGAAGGGCGGGCGTGGATCGCGCAATCGAGATTCTCAAGACGGAAGTCGATCGCGTGATCGGTCTGCTCGGCGTGAACAGCATCGGCGAACTGGATACGCGGTTCATCGAATGGGCGCGGCTCGGTGCAAGGCAGCCGCGTTACACGAAGCAAGCGAAGGTCGAACTCGAATTGCAATGAACGCAAAGGGCAACATGGCAAATAGCAATGGCATCCGGCTTCCGGCTCGCGTCGAACGCGTCGGCATGATCGGACTCGGATTGATGGGCAGCGCAATCGCGGGACAAGTGCTGCGCAAGGGCTTCGAATTGTCGGTGCTGGGGCACCGCAGCCGCGAAGCGCTGGAAGCGCTCGTGTCGCAAGGCGCGAAAGAAGTGACGAGCGCCGCCGAACTCGCGCGAAACGTGGATGCCGTCATCATCTGCGTGACGGGCACGCCGCAAGTGCGCGACGTCGTGTTCAAAGAGAACGGCTTGCTCGCGGGCGCGCATGAAGGCTTGATCGTGGTCGATAGCACGACCGCCGATCCCGAGTTCGCCGATGAAGCGGCCAGCGCGTTCGCCGCTCAAGGCGCGGCGTTTCTCGATGCGCCCGTGAACCGCACGCCGAAGGAAGCGCGGGAAGGGCGGCTCAACGTGCTTGTCGGCGGCGATGCCGACGTGCTCGATCTGCTGCGTCCCGTGATGGCCGCTTATGCGGAGACGGTGCATCATCTGGGCGCGCACGGCTCGGGGTATCGCGCGAAGCTGATTCATAACTTCATCGCGCAGGCCAACGGCGCGATTCTCGCCGAAGCGTTCGGCACGGCGGCGAAGGCGAAGCTCGACTTGCACGAGTTCGCGGCGGTGTGCCGTCTGAGCGGCGCGCACAGCAAGACGTTCGACCGCATCATGCCGTATCTGCTCGAAGGCGACGACAGCGGCCAGCAGTTCGCCATCCGCAACGCCGCGAAGGACATGCGATCGTATGCGCAACTGGCGTCGGCGCAATCGTCGACGGCGATCATCGCGGAAGCCGTGCGGCAGATCTATGTGCTCGCGACGAACCTCGGTCACGGCGACAAGTACGTTCCGCATATGTTCGACGCGCTCGCGGAACTCAACGGATTGCCGCCGACACGCGGCGCCGATGCGCGATAAATCGAGCGCTTGCCTATAATTCGCCCTTCGCATTTGAACACTCGATGGAATCGCGATGGACGTATTGTTGAAGGGCATCATCGGCGGCTTGGTCACCGCGTTGATCGTCACGGCTTCGAAACGCGGCAGCGTGCTGCCCGGCATCCTGCCTCTCGCGCCCACGTTCGCCATCATCGCGCTGCTTGCAGTGGGCGCGAAGGGCGAGCCGGGCGGCTTCACGACCGCGTGCCTCTCCGGCGCGCGGACCATTCCCGCGTATCTCGTGTTTCTCGGCACGTGCTACGTGCTGATCCATCACGTCGACTATCGGCTCGCCATTCTCGGCGGACTCGCGGCATGGCTCTTCGTGGCGCTGGCCATCTTTCTCGCGCCGCGCTTCATGTAAGCATCGGTCACGCTTTGCGCCGCGTGAACCGCTGTTCGATCACCTTGCTGCCCCATTGACTTCCTTCGGCCTCTTCCGTCAGCGCAAAGCCGAACGATTCATAGAGATGCCGTGCCGCGTCGAGGCTCTTGAACGTCCAGAGATATGTTTCGGCATACTGAGCATCGACGAACGCCATCGCGCGTGACATGAGCTGGCGGCCCATGCCGGTGCCACGCAAGCTATCGTCGATGATGAACCAACGTAAATGCGCCACGCGCTTCTTCGTGTCGCCATCGATTGCAAGCGAGCCGAGCGTGCGTTCGCCTTCCATCACGAGCCAGAGCGCCTTGCCGTCCGCGGGCAGCGCTTCGGCGAACGTTGCCAGTTCCGTCGCGACCTTGCGTTCGAAGAACACGCCGAAGCCCGCATGCTGCGCATAGAAGCGCGCGTGCAGGCTCGCAATGTCGCCGATACATCCGGGCCGATATCCCTCGACGATATGCGCGCTTTCCGTATGCGCGGCGTGCGGCGTCGTGCGCGCGTCGCGATGATCGTGACCGTGCGAGAGCGCATCGGCGTAAAGCGCGAGGGAACGCACGAGGGCTTGCTGATCGGCGGGAACGAGACGCCTGAGCGCATCGGAGACTTGATCGGTCGCGAATTTGTCGATTTTGCGCCGCAGCTTCTGACCGGACGCGGTGAGATACAACTCGGACGAACGCGCATCGTCGCTCGACGTTTGCCGCGCGACGAGCCCTTCCGCTTCGAGCCGCGCAATCTGCCTGCTCGCGTTGGACTTGTCGAGGCGCAGAAGCGTGGCGAGGTCGCGCGCCTGAATGCCGGGCGTCGCGCCGATCTCGATGATCGCGTGCACCGCCGATGGCGCGAGCCCGCTGTCCGCGAGCGTGTTGCGCATGAAGCCGAGTTCGCGCACGAGCTTGCGCGAGAACTCGCGCAGTTCGAGGATGGTTTTATCGCGCGATTGCGGCGGGGTATCGATGATGTCCATGGCGGCTCCCTGAAAGACTATCGAAGTAGCTTGTCTTCCAATTTAGTTGCGATACGCAACTTTCGCAAGCGGAGCACGAATTGCTGTGGTCCCGAAAATCCTCACCTTGAGCACGGCGGGAAGCCTTTCGCGTGGCGGTCGATTTCTGCGAATCCCGAAAACGCTCACCTTTAGCGATGAAAGGCGAAAAAAAAAGCCCGGCCGAAGCCGGGCTTGAACCGGATCGGGCGCGTTCCGAGTCACGCCCATCCGCGTGGACAATCCGTTCAAAAGAGCCGGTTGGCGCCGCCGGGGAGCGGCAGCCACCACAGTCAGGCGGTATAGTGCGGCGTTCATGCTTATGCGATGCTTAAGCGTTTAAGCGACAAGGCGCGAAACAATGCGAGTTCGAAGCAGGAAAACCCTCGGTTAAGGCGCGCTTAAGCGAGCGTCGAGGACAATCGGCGGGGATACTCAAGCCCTGGAGACGTACATGCGCCTGCTATTGGTGGAGGACGACGACATGATCGCGGAAACCGTGCTGGCCGCGTTGCGTCACGCGGGCTATACGGTCGACTGGGCGCAGGACGGCCGGGCCGCCGAACTCTCGCTTGCGAACGGCGTGTACGACCTCGTGCTGCTCGATCTCACGTTGCCGAGGCGCGATGGCCTCGATGTGCTCGGCGTCTATCGCAAGAACGGCGGCGATGCGCCGGTGATGATCCTCACGGCGCGCGATGCCGTCGACGATCGCATTCGCGGTCTCGATGCCGGCGCCGACGATTACCTGATGAAGCCCTTCGATCTCGACGAGCTTGCCGCTCGCGTGCGCGCGCTGCTCCGGCGTCGCACGGGCCACAAGCAGCTCGTGTATGCGCACGGCGAACTCACGCTCGATCCGGCCGCGCACGAAGCCGCGAAAGACGGCGTGCCGCTCAACCTCGTGCCGCGGGAATTCGCCTTGCTGCAGGCGTTGATCGAAGAGCCGTCGCGTGTATTTCGCCGCCGCGAACTCGAAGAGAAACTCTACGGATGGGGCGAGGAAGTGGGCAGCAACGCGATCGAAGTGCACGTGCACAGCTTGCGGCGCAAGATCGGCGCGGAGCAGATCGTGACGGTGCGCGGCGTGGGGTATCGATTAAAGAGGATCGGATGAACTCCATCCGCCGCTGGCTGCTCGGCTGGCTCATCTGCGGACTGGCGCTTGCCTGCGTGATAGCGGGCTACGGTATTTTCCGCTCGGCGCGCGTCGAGGCGGGCGAACTCTTCGATTACGAACTGCGCACGGTCGCGCTCTCGCTGCCTCACAACATCACCGCTGCCGATGCCGCCGAAGGGCGTTCTCACGACCTGCACGGCATTGCGGATGATCGGCTCGTCATCGACATATGGGATGTGTCGGGGCGGCTCATCTATCACTCGCCGCATGAACCCGCGCTGCCGCGCTTCGGCGACGGCTATCGCGATGCCGACCGCGAAGGTTATCGCTGGCGCGCGTTCGGCGTCGCGCTGCCGGATCGCTTCGTGCAGGTCGCGCAGCCGTACTACATTCGCGACGATATGGCGGTCGAACTCGCGCTGCGCATCATCTGGCCGCTCGTGTTGCTCATACCCGCGATCGTCGTGATCGTGCTCTTCGTCGTCGCGCGCGGTCTCGCGCCGGTGCGCCGGCTCTCGGCATCGCTTGCCGCGCGCTCGCCCGAATCGCGCGAACCGGTTGCCGCTTCGACGCCGCTGCCCGATGAACTGCGTCCGCTCGTCGATGAACTGAACGGCCTGCTCGTGCGCCTCAACGATGCATCCGAGGCGCAGCGCATCTTCGTCGCCGATGCCGCGCATGAATTGCGCACGCCGCTCACCGCGCTCAAGCTGCAGATTCAGGGCGCGATTGGCGATGGATCGCTGAAGGTGGATGGCGCGACGCTCGCGAAGATCGAAGGGCGGCTGAATCGGCTGATTCATCTTGCGCAGCAGTTGCTCAGCATGGCACGCGAGGACGCGGCGCGCGAGGCCGCCTTCGCGCCGATGAGTCTGCGCTCGTTATGCGAAACGCGCGTGGCGGACTTCTCGCTGATTGCGGAGGCGAAGGCGATCGACCTCGGCCTCGTGCTCGAAGACACGCGCGACGACCGCGACGCATTCACGATACTCGGCGACGCGCACGCGCTCTCGGTGCTCGTCAACAATCTGCTCGACAACGCGATCCGCTATACGCCGCCCGGCGGATGCGTCGACGTGACCTTGCGGCGCGAGAGCGACGGCATTGCGCTGACCGTGCTCGATACGGGTCCGGGCATTCCGGAAGACGAGATCGATCGCGCGTGCGACCGTTTCTATCGATGCGTCGGCACGCAAGGACAGGGCAGCGGACTCGGACTTGCCATCGCGCTGCGTGTGGCGCAGCGGCATCATGCGCGGCTCAGGGTGATCAATCGCGATGGCGGCGGTCTCGCGGTGTCCGTGCATGGATTGCGCGCGGTGGCACCGCTCGAGATAAGAGCGCAAGAAACGGGAAGCGCGGCTGTCGCGATGCGTTGATGCTCGATGTCATGAAGCTCATCGTTCCGTGCGTTGTCATCGCATTGCTTTCGGCCAACGTCGCCCATGCCGACGATGCCGCGAGTGCGCCTGCCGCGTCGGAAGCGAAGACGCTGAAGGAGCGCCTGGGCGACAAGGCGAGCGATGAACAGCGCGTCGACAATTGCAAGGTGCCGCCGGATAAACGTGGCGCGAAAATCCGGCCCGATGCGTGTGCGCAATAGAGCGCGTGTCAGTCGATGCGCGTGCCGGTGAGCGCAACCACAAAGTCAAGAAAAGCCCTTGTTTTAGCGGGCGGATGATGCCGCGACGGATGAAACGCGTAGAGCGGAAAGCGTTCGTCGGGCCAGTCGGGAAAGAGGTCGATGAGCTTGCCTTCGGCGATCAGATGCTCGTGGCCCAGCTCCAATAT
Source organism: Caballeronia sp. ATUFL_M2_KS44 (assembly GCF_023630965.1). Lineage (NCBI taxonomy): Bacteria > Pseudomonadati > Pseudomonadota > Betaproteobacteria > Burkholderiales > Burkholderiaceae > Caballeronia > Caballeronia sp. ATUFL_M2_KS44. Next base: position 86,720 of record NZ_JALQEA010000047.1, read on the forward strand.
CTGCGCGATGCCGTAGCCGGAAAGACACGCGCTCAGCAGCGTGCCGGGATCGTTGAGCGTGAGGTGCCCGCGCGTTTGCACTGTCATGCGCTTCTTCTTGCGATGAAATTCCCACGCGAATGGCCGTCCTGTTTCGGGATCGCGGAATTCGATGCACGTGTGCGCGTCGGTGGCGAGCGCTTGCGGAGTGGCGGGCTGTCCGCATCGCGCGATATAGGACGGCGCGGCGACGGTGCGCACGGGCGTATCGAGCAGCTTGCGTGCGACGAGGCTGGAGTTGCGCGGCTCGCCGAAGCGTATGGCGAGATCGAAGCCATCGGCGATGATGTCGCCGAGGCGGTCGCGTGTGAGCAGTTCGAGATCGAGTTCGGGATGCGCCTTCATGAATGCTTCGAGCAGCGGGCCGAGCACGAGCCGCGAGAAGATGGGATCGACGTTGACGCGCAATCGGCCGCGCACGGCGGTGGTGCTGTTGGATGCGGTGGCGGCGGCTTCTTCGAGTCCCAGCAGATGCGGCATGACTTGCTCGTAGAAGCGACGGCCGTCGTCGGTGAGCGTGACGGTGCGCGTGGTGCGATCGAAGAGGCGGATTTTGAGTCTGGTCTCGAGACGGGCGATCGCGCGGCTGACGCCGGGTGCGGACATGCCGAGCTTGTCGGCAGCGGCGGCGAAGGTGCCGGTGTCGACGATGGCGGTGAAGATGGTGATGCCGGGGAGGATGGGGGTGGGGGCGGGCATCGTGGTCCCTTTGTTATCGAGGGGATGTGGGGATGATAGCGGGGAGGGATGGGGAGAAGCGGCGCCTTTTCGGCCATTGCGGACATTGAGGCACGGTCTGGTCAACGTCAGCAGCCAAGCGGATAGCTGACCTTGACCGCGTTGCGTGCCGGACCGCGACCGACTGCGCCAGCGAACTTACACTTACGACCCTATCCGGCCGTTGGACCTTTGGTACGTCGAGCGTCTCTTGACCAAGTGCAACGGCCACTTGCCGGCAATCGCCGTCGACGTGTCATCGGCCTAGCGGACGTTAGGCCTATGTGTCTGATTGCGTCATCGTGCTCGATAATCGCGTGAGAGATCAGATCACGACCCGCCGATTGTGCGTCGTGGCTCAGGTGTTCGGTATAGCACGGCGAGCAGGTGGAACGGCTCGCATCGAGATGCAAATACGGCCGTGGCACCACAGTGGCAATCTTCTTGCGCCCCACCGGATTGCCAATTGAACCCGTCCTGGAGGTCCGTGCAGATCTCGGCGTACGCGTTCAAGCCAAAGCGCATTCTTGTTGTCGATGACGACGAGGACGTTCGCAACTTCCTCGGCGTTGAATCGCTCCAAATCCTTGGCTATACGGTTGCCTGACGTTGTACTGCTCGATTACGCGATGCCGCACACGACAGGCGGCGAGCTAGCCGTCGCGAGTCGCCATAGATTGCTTAGGCGTCCGATCGTGTTTTGTAACGGGATTTGTCGACAATCTGGCCATGACTGCTATACCGGGCCCCAAGCCCGCGGTGTTGCTGAAGCCTTTCCCGCTGGAGGTTCTGGCAAACACCGTGGCACGCATGTTGGTCTAGGTTTACGGTGTTTTGCTGATCGTTGTTCAAAAAGGCCGTGAACCAGTTCATGATGCGGCCTCTTCAGCCCGGCCGGTGATAAAAAGCACGGGCAAAGAGGCTATCCACGCATGCTGCGCCCCGTGTGCGGCCGTTGAGCCTGGGCAGGCGAAATCTGAGGCCAATAGATCAACTGCCTGCTCAAACCAGGAGACTAACGCGCGAAGAGCGTTTTTCTCGCTCGGTTGAGAAAGCATACCTTGACTACCCGTTCTGGCCCAGGCGCCGCAAGTTCGATTTCGCCGACAACGCTCACAAGTCTGCGACAGAGGAGCCTTCTATCTTTCCATCGACGATGTCTTCACCGCGCTGACGAGCAGCGCGCCGAGCGATTCCGAAGTCCACGAACACATCTAACCGATCGAGCCTGAAGACGCGGCTCGTGCCGGCCTCCCTCAATGCCTCCGGGCGACAGATGCGAATCGCGACATCGTAGCCTTCGTCGTGTCGCGAATGCCTGTCGAAGCGGCTGAATGCGCGGGAGAACACGAGAGGATGAAGTTCGAAGCCCTTGTAAAGAAGAGGCGGGAATGCTGTCATGAACGTCTCCTCGAGATTGAAGATCCACTATACCTGCAATGCCGGCGGGGGTCGCGCGGTAAACAGGTTGTGCTGTTTCATCGGGGGCAAGGAACATGCAGTTAGACGAATCGCGTCCGTGCTCATCCGGTCCATCCGGCAGCCGAAAGACCTTGACGGTTTTCGAGGCGAGGCGTAGTTTTCTTGATGAAGTCTTCAAGAAGCGCGATTGCTGCTCATCATTGACCGCAGCCTGCGATGTTCGTTGTCCTCTCCCTCCTTGATCCTTTATGCCGGGACCTCTCTCCCGGTCCCATTGTTCGTCCATCTTCAGGAGAGTTTCATGGATACCGGCACCGTCAAGTGGTTCAACGACAGTAAGGGTTTCGGGTTTATCACACCCGACAAGGGTGGCGATGACCTGTTCGCGCATTTCTCGGAGATTCGCGCCGAAGGGTTCAAGACGCTCGCAAAAATGAAAAGGTCAGCTATGAGACGAAGAGCGGCCCTAAGGGTCTGCAAGGCGCGAACATCACGCCGATCTAAGTAGGCCTTCCTGCCGGTTTCGCGTGGGGAGCCGGCCGTTTCGTGCTGGGGTAATCACACTTCCTCCGCCTGCTCGATCAGGTATTGCCGTCGGACATTGAATAGCATTCTGAGGATTTCGATATCGAAAAAACTAAGACCCGGAGGGAGTACCTCGGGATCGGCATAGGCCTTTGATAATCGTGCGAAGCCGCGGCGACCAGAGTGCGGGTTGATTCTTCATCGCGTGGTACGCTGGCTCACCACTGCTGAAGTTCTCGATGTCACGCATGTTGAAAGTCGGAAACCATGAATTCCATGTTGTGGTTCAGCTGAGCTTCCCCTGAAACTTCGCCTTCCAACCGGTCGTGTATAAACTCGACGGAAAGGAAGGGAGTCAGGGATGTTTAAAGTACCGAAACAAGCGTACACGACGGAGTTCGAGGTGAACTGCCCATCGGGGGCGTCCAGATCAGGCACCTGCAAGCCGAGGACTGGCGCACGTACAGGATCGCCTTGCGAGCAAGATGTTGCGGCATGATCTTCTCACTCATCATTCGCCTCCACCCAAGACGCGACCGGAGCTCGGCGGCCGTTGACCAAGACGACCAGCAGATTTGCCAGTAACCGTGTCAATTCCTCGCGCACCGGTGCTGGCAACTGCTCCCACGTCAGCGCGTTCGGTTCGGTGAGGGACAACGTCAGCTGGCTGGCGTAGTTCAACGATCGGCGGTTGCTCATCGGTCTCTCCTCGAGAAGAAGACTGAGCTTGCCCGATTTCTTCTGCGCTCTTCGACTGCGAGGCTCGAAGCAAATCCCGAGCGGCTCGCAGCGCTGCCAGATAAACCCACGCGACATCGCCCAATCGCATCGGCGCGCAAGTGGCCAAGTCCAGCATCCATTTCGGAACTTCGATGAACTGGCCTTAGACAGCTCGCTCATCGAGAGCACACCAATAAACGTGTGCCGTGCCCGCTCCAGTTTCCTTACGCACTACTACCGGGTTTTCGTGCCACGGATGCCAAGGATAGAACACCGTTCGAGTCTCAACTACTGTATCGTGGGTTTTATGTCGGCGGCTTGCAGAAGCCGTTGCCGTCCCAGCCGAGCAGCTTGATGCGATTGTGACGCTGGTTACTGAACGCGTATAGCGCTGGCGCGAACGGGTCCAGTCCTGCCTGTTCTACTAGGGCGGCGAGCCCGTTGATCGACTTCCTGACATCGACGGCTTCGCGATGAACATACACCTTGAGTCTAGCGTCGAGTCTGAACATCGCAGCGCCCCAGACTCTCGATCATGGCCGATACCAGCGATGCATCACCGCCTGTGCAGTCCAGCCGCAGCGTCACTCCGTTGGGCATCTCCACAGTCAGTTGCGAGCACAAGGCCGGATTTGTGCCCGCAGGCTCGGACTCGGGCTTCGAGATGCCGGTCCGCTCAACGACCTCACTGCGACCAGCCTCGCGGACCATCACAAATGCCAACGGCACGGCGAGTGTCGTCGCATCATCGACAATATCCGGCGCCCCTGCGGCGCGGCGGCGTTGCTCATGCAGCTGATCCATCGGCGCAGCAGATTCGCGTTCACGCCGGCTTTGAGCGCCAATCCGGCCACCGAAACACCAGGTTGCATGCAGGCCTCGATGAGCCTAAGTTTGTATTGCGAGTCGTAGCGACGCTTGCCGTCGCGCCCGACGAGGGTAACGGCGAGAAGCGCCGTATCTGAACCTGTTTGAGTCATGGCTGTGTCCACAGAATATCAGCGGACGCAGCTTGCCTTGCTCTGAACCCAGACGCTATCTGCGCATAAATTCGCGCTTACGACGTATCTCCGCCGGGAATGCCACGTGCGCTTGAAATAGGACATACCATCGAGAAGACCATGTCCAAACCAACAGCACCCCGGCTTCTGCTGGCTGATGACGACGGCGTAGTGCTTAATGCGAACGCGACTGTTCTCATGCTTCAGGGTTTTGAAGTTCGAACGGCCATCGACGGTTTCGCTGCCTTAACCGCCATCCAGCGCTGGCATCCTGATATTGCCTTGCTCGATATCGAAATGCCAGTGATAGACGGGCGCACGGTCGCGCGGAACGTGAGGGCAATGGCTTCCGAGACGCAACCTTTGCTGATCGCGTTGACGGCCTTAACCTCGCTTGCCGATCGATTGGCGTCCATTCAAGCAGGCTTCAATTATCACTTCAACAAGCCTATGCAACTCGAAGCGCTCCTGCGAACGCTCGACTTTCATCTTGACCCGTCGCGCAGGCAGTATTTGCCAGATGACGGAACAGCTTGATGGCAGAGCAGCAGAATGAGCCTACGCGGTAAAGAGCCTTCAGCTTTTCCGTCCGTTCATCGATAGCGTTCATTGATGGACTCGGCAATGTATAGTAATCACCAAATCCGTGAGGGCCAACGCAATGCGGCCCTTGCAGGCCGTCTTTCTAACTCTTCATGCGCGAAGCCGTGGTCAAGCAGCTTGACCTGCCCCGAACTCAGCGCCTGTGACGGGGTCACTGCCAGCGTCGGAAGCAGTGCGTGCTGCCATGGCTTGCAGTGCTTCCACGTCTGCGCAACACCGTATGCCCTTGAGTATCGACAACGTGGATCTGGAAAACGTGCTTGGCAAGGTCAACGCCGACAGCGGTAATATCCATTTCAGGCACCTCCACTTTTCAGTTGAACGTCGCACTTAAACTTTGGCACACCGATGCCGTTTGGTGGGTGGTGCCCATTCCATCTGAATAATTCGTTTTGGGCGGCGTTAGCGCTCATTCCATGAAGAGGACTGCGGTTGTGCGGTTGAGCAAAGCGAACAGAACAGGCGCGCAAAAAAGCCGCAGCTTCCTGAGGATCATGCGCAGATTGTGACCGGCGCCGCACAGGACGGCGTGAATCGCATCACCGAGTGCGCCTTTGAGCCAGTTCCGATCGAGTTTGCCGTCCGCCTTCGTGTGACCGATGGCAGGCTCGATCGCGCTTCGCCGTCGGATCATCGCCCGTAGCCCGCGCTTGATACCGCGCCGCAATCCCCGGTGGTAGATCTTCACACCCTCAATGGCAACACCCTTGTAGCCGCGATCGACGATGGCGACTTCCGGCTTCACATCGCTCAAGATCGCCGCTTGCTCCAACGCCTCAGGCAGCGTGTGACCGTCGTATGGGTTGCCCGGCATCGAGCGGGCACCTACCACGAGCCCCTCTTTGTGAGTCGTCGTGATCGACACTTTGACACCGAACTCATACGGCGTGCGAACCTTGCCCTTCGCCAGGCACTAGACTTCCGGCGCATGCAGCGCGTACAGCTTGTTCTTGTCCTTCTGCCTTTGCGTCAAGATTCGCTTGGTGCGGCCGATCAACTCGTGCAGTGCGCTGTGCCCAGTGTCGGCGACTGAATCGAGCTGACGCTCGACATCACGCATGACTCAGCCAACGCGAGAGCGCAACGTGCGCAGCGCTTTCCTCATTCGCTTGTATTGTTTGGCGTGCGCGTAGCGGCTGATTTGGCTGGCCAAGCGCAGGGCCTCGCGATTGTAGTTCTGCTGCAATTTCAATCCGTGCCGCGCCGCCGCCTTCACCAGATGTTCGCGACACCGCTCGAGCAAGCGTGAATCAGTGGGATGGGCGATCGCTTTTTGCATGACCGTCGTGTCGACGATCACGTGCTTCACGCTTGAGGCTTTGATCACTCCGGCACGCTTGGCGGCTTCGATCGTCTCGGCCAGTAACTCTTCGACGCCGGCTTCGCCCAGACGCTTACGCCAGCGCGTGAGACTCGACGGATTAATCGGCGCTTCGGTCTGCAAGTACGTCTCGCCAGTGAAAACCTGCCAATACGGATTCTCCACCCATTGCCAGACGACTTCCTCGTCGGACAGGTCGAACGCGTGCTGGAGGTACAGTAAGCCGGCGATTAGCCTTGGGGATGTGGCCGGTCTCCCTTTGCACGATACGAAGCTCTCGCTCATCGACGCGCCCAATCGGTCCCAGTTGATCAGATCGGCCAAACCGACCAACGGATGCTTCAAATTGATCTGTTCACGCAGCGGTTGCCGGAAGAAATCTCCCTCCGTCACAGGCGCCTTCAGACCCATCCGCACCTCGTTAAAAAATGCAGGAATTACGCGTTAATATGCCTGCTTCCTGCAATTCCCTCAACTCCAGTCAGAGCGCGAAGCCTTGCACCATAAGGCTTCGAGGATTGTTCAGGCTCGACTAATTAACAAGAAAGCCACAATCTACGCTAAAAGAACAGCGCTAATCCATTGATACAACAATGTGATATGTCTCTTATGGAAAACAACCGGTAGTTCGCGCAAGTTTATCGCGACTGCTCGCCGAAATCTAATCGGTTTTCGACCCGTCCCATGCGCGTGTCAATGCGATTTAGACGTACGGACTAATGAGCCATATCAGTGTGAACCCGGCTCAAGCGCTGTTCAATGGATAAAAGCCGCGGTTTCATCTGTTCGAGGTCTTCTCGTACAATAGAGATTTGCTGCTGAATCGATTTCACAACCTCATAGATGAGTTCGTTGGAAACCGCGTTGTCGGGCATGGAACGTCAACCTCTCTGATCGAGAGTAGCATAGAATTATAAAAAGCCACGACACTAAATTTCATGACGAACGCGACGGTCATCCCCAGGTCTGCGCTTGAAAGAAGTCCATGAGTTTGGAGGAAATGGGTCTGGTTCAGATTTTCACTTATTTTATACGCAGCCCCAGTTAGTCGGCGTTGGTAGAAATTGGTGTCTATGAATCACAACATTCAAATCAACAGCCCCATAGGCGAGCACGGTCTGTAGACGCCGTCGGGCTTGGACTTGCGCCGGTTCTTGGCATTGGCTGAAAGTGTCATTCCCGCCCGTCGCGCGTCTTGATCGCATAGGCTTCGGCCGCCCCGGCTCCGGTCAGACTGTAGGAGAAGTAGAACGAAGCGCCGCCTTCCACGTTCCTCGCTGACTTGCGGGCGAGCAGTCCGCGTTCACGGAGTTCGACGAGGTCGTCCGCAAGATGCCGCGCCCTTAACCGGCCGTATCGATAAGCACCCGGCATACGCGTGGCAGCGATGTAGTGCTCGATAAGTTCCGGGTTGATGGTATTAACCGCTTGCCCGTATCGGCCGGAATGAATGGCCAGCAGCAGCCAATCGAGTCTGTCGCGAAGCGACAGCTTGCCAAGGGTCGTCGCCATAGCAGCCCGACTACTGAAAAATCGCCGCCAGGCGGTCGATAATTTTATTTGCCCTTACCGATATATCGGCCTCTGTATTTCCCTCGCAAATGCCTTCTTCCCAGTAGGTGGGTCGATTGAGTAAGCAATTGACGGAGTACGCCTTTTGCGATGTTTCCAAAATCGTCAGAACCGTCTCGATGTGAGAAAGGTCTTTCCTTCCAAGCGCATTGACGTTCATATGAGTTTGATAACCGGCTAAGATTACTTGGTTACGGCTTTTGAAACAGCCATTTGTTCTCTAAGGTTCTGCGGAACGCGATCACGTTCGCGCTCGCGAATGTAGTGTTTTAATATTGCAGGGAGTGCAATCAATACGACGGCGCCAGCGACGATGCAGCCAATTAATGTTTCGCTCATGGCGACCTCCTGGGAGCCACGCGCGAATGATCATGGCTAATCAGCTTGTCATCTTAACTGATTATTTTATTTACCACATGAAATAATTAAAAAAAATGCACAAACCTGCATGTTATAAGGGCTACTAGAATTTAAATCCAACCGTTCGTTTTAAAGCGACGTATTCCTGCTTTCCAAGCGGAAAGCTGGCTGATCGGCCCGCTTGTTTGGCGGGAGGATTCCGCCGCCCCGCCGGCTTCTGCGGTGGGCACCGGCGGGGCGTTCGAGGCGAGGCGTTACTTGGCCTGGCCGGAGCCGAGATCCGCGCCAGTGAACGGATCGCTGGCCGGGTCGGATGCGGTCCGTGCGGCCATTGCCTGCAGGGTTTCGACGTCCTGTTGCGTCACCTGGACGGTCGCTGTGCCGTCGCCACCATCGACGGCCGGTTGCGGGTCGGCGACGAACTCCCAGTCGCCGCCTTCGTTCCAGGGGGCGCGCATGTCGTCGCCCTTCGACATGTTGAAGTAGACGCTCGCGAATTCCGGCGTGCCCGGCAGCTTGCCTTGCGGAAAATTCGGCTGGATCGAATGCAGCGCCTTCTCGACCCCCTTTTGATGGGCGATTTCACGGGTCATGAGGAAGCCAAGCGCGTCCTTGATGCCCGGATCGTCGGTCACGTTGATCAACCGCTCATAGACGATCTTGTGCGCGCTTCGGCGGCGATGTTGGAGCGCAGATCGGCGGTCGGCTCGCCGATGGTGTCGATATAGGCTGCTGTCCACGGTACCCCGGCGGAGTTCGTCAGGGGAGCGCCGGCGCCGTAAAGGAGCGACGTAATGTGCGAGTCATTGCCGGCTCCGGTCAGACAACGATACCAACTCTGCTTCTTCCTGCACCGCCTCGGCCAGCTGGCCCTTCGCTCCTTTGTGCAGCATCGCGACAATGTTGCCGATCACTTCAAGGTGACCGAGTTCCTCGGTCGCAATATCGAACAGCATGTCCTTGCGGCCCGGATCGTCTTCGGTGACGGCTTGCGTGAAATAGCGCATCGCGGCGGCCAGCTCGCCCTGGGGACCGCCAAACTGCTTCAGCATCAGATTGGCGAGCCCGGGATTGGGGGCGGCCACGCGGACGGTGTATTGCAGGCGTTTGTTATGCACGAACATATCAACGGCTCCTTGGGGGACGAACGATTTTCTTGCGCTGCGCAGCGCGCTGACGCAAGACTGGTATCAAAATGAGAGGCCTTCGTTTTAGCAACGCTCGTTCCACTTTTGTGAGAGCTGCGGTGCGGGAATGAGGGATGCATTTAGCCGTTGACCTAGGTAAGGCTTTCGCCTGTTGCGCGGCTTCATCATGTATCCGGGATGCGAAAGCAATCCCTTAAATGTGCGATCTGGACGCGCAGGAGGACGGCGGTGGTGGACTGGGCCAGCCGCAAGATCAAAGCGCACCGCGTGGCGATCACGCTGGAGGCAATGCATGCCGTTGAAGCGCTGGAAGAAGCGTTCGCGCGCTATGGGCACCCCGACATCGTGAACACCGATCAGGGCAGCCAGTTCACGGCGGGAGTCTTCACCGAGGCGGTGTTGGGCCGAGGCATTCGGCTCTCGATGGACGGCAAAGGCGCCTGGCGCGACAACGTATTCGTCGAGCGAGTGTGGCGCAGCATCAAGTACGAAGAGATTTATTTGAGAGCCTACGAGTCGGTCAGCGACGCGCGATGCTCCATTGGCCAGTACATTGAGCTGTACAACCGCAAACGTCCTCATTCGAGCCTGGCGGATCAAACGCCCGATGACGCATACTTCGCGACGCTGCCAGCGATCAAATCGGCAGCATGATCGCCCTGGACGTTCCACTTAAGAATCTCGGGACCCTGTCCGAACAGGTGGCACCACCTTTCTCCGCTTCATTGGTGAGCTTGCCTAGGGGCCGGACGCGTCCGAACACCTGCATTCATACCCGCAACTAGCCTGCGCAATACGGGACGGAACGTATCGGGCGATGAGTTTGGCCGAGCAAGACCTGTCCGTGACGTTGTCTCACCCGTTAGAATGCCGAAATGTTCCAGCGCGTGCAATGTTGAGGGCATTCCTGTCTCGTGTCATTCATGTCTCGACCGGCACGACGCCAGGGCGACGATGCTCGTGGCGCCTTTTGACCCGCCGTGACAGGCGTCCTCTCGGACATTACAGCAATAATCACGCGCCCCTCGTACCGCGCGCGCATAATGAGCTATGTGCATGCTCAAGGAAGTTTGATGAACGAGAATGAAAAAGGTGCCGTGCACCGTGGGCTTCGAGGCTTTGCGCACTTGATCGAAGAAATGGGCGCTCATCGCTCGAAGCAAAAACGCGATACGGTGCGGACGCTCCGATCCGTCGCCCGTTTCAAAGGTTGTCGTGAGCGGAGCAAAGTAATAACTACGCTACCACCAAGCGCCTAGGCAATGACCAGCCTTAGCAGGCTGCGGAAGTACCGTTGAAACGCGTCATCGCGCAGGGTTCGTGAAGCGTTGATAGAAGGAGCCCAACTACCTGATGAAGATTATGCGCGGCGCCGACACATTCACCGAGAGTTTGTTTTCCATGCGCAAGCTGGACGACTTCATTCCGCCGTCACATCCGCTGCGTGCGATTCGCGTCATGGCGAACGAAGCACTCGCGAAGATGGATCGGCTGTTCGCCGGCATGTACGAAGCCGACATAAAGGGCGGGCGGCCGAGCATCGCGCCGGAGAAGCTGTTGCGGGCGATGCTGATCCAGGTGCTCTACAGCATCCGCTCGGAGCGGCAATTGATGGAGCAGGTGCAATACAACCTCTTGTTTCGTTGGTTCATCGGCTTGGCAATGGATGACATGGTGTGGGTGCCCACGGTCTTCACGAAGAACCGCGAGCGGTTGATCAAGCACGATGCCGTGATCGAATTCTTCAACGAAGTGGTGGCCATCGCTCGGAAGAAGGATCTGCTTTCGGGCGAGCACTTCAGCGTAGACGGCACGCTGATCCAGGCGTGGGCGGGACACAAGAGTTTCGTTCGCAAGGACGATGACAATCAGGATGACGAAGGCAGCAGCGCGGGCGACTTTAAAGGTAGCAAGCGCAGCAACGAGACGCATCAGTCCAGTACCGATCCTGATGCGCGGCTCTACCGGAAAGGCAAGACGGGCAGCGAACTGCGATACATGGGCCATACGCTGACCGATAACCGGCACGGTCTGGTGGTCAACGCGCGCGTGACACGCGCTGACGGGCATGCTGAGCGTGAAGCGGCCAAGATCATGATCAACGACGCGCGGCAAGCACTACAGGATGCGGGCGCAGAGATCACGTTGGGCGCGGACAAGGGTTACGACGCACGAGAATTCATCGAGGCCTGCCACGAGATGAAGGTCACACCGCACGTAGCGCAAAACACCTCGGGGCGGCGTTCGGCGGTGGCCGATACGATTGCCTCGAGCGCGGGCTACGCCATTTCCCAGCAAAAGCGTAAGCTGATCGAACAAGGCTTTGGATGGGCGAAGACCGTCGGACGTATGCGCCAGGCAATGGTGCGCGGGTTAAAGAAGGTGGATCAGATGTTCGTGTTGAACATGGCCGCATACAACCTCGTGCGCCTGCGATCCTTGGCACAAGTCCGTCCGTAGTGACGGAAAACGCGGAAATGAGGCCAGGAATTGGCCTCAAAACGCTTGAAGGGACGTTGAATTCGCATTGAATCTGCACAATGCGAAAAATCTTGCGACGAGAGTCGCGTAATTGGAGCGGTGCCTCTTTAACTCGGGTGTACTTCCGCAGCCTGTTAGGGGCCTGTGATGTTTCGCAACTACCGCGGCATCGAGCGTGTTCTGTTCCAGCGAGCGACGGCGCGAAGCAATAGGCGCCATCCTAATGTTCGTGTGGGACACGATCGACGTGGACTTGAGTGTCGCAGTCGCATTCGCAGCCCTGGCGCTTGCCCCCTATTGTCCCAATGCCATCCGTCTGCTTGGCTTTGTGGAATGCCACCGAAACAAGCGAGACCAAAGCTGCGGACGGGCATTGGTAGGTGCCTCGCGTCATGTTTTGACTTGGCATTGCTGAGAGGCCTGCCGTCGCCTGGCTCTCAGCGTGTCGGAGTGCGACGCCCGCGCGGCAACACTGAAAGGTGCATCGATGATAGTGATGACGGTGATTGTGTTGGTCCTTGGTGCATGGCTCATCTTGTATCTCGCTAACGAGAACCACAACGACAGCATTCGGCGGGAAACATGGGAACGCGAACTTAGAGATTCGCATGAAGATCGCTAGAAGACGCCTAAACGGCCTAAAGTGTTGAGCGGTCAACTCGTTAACCGCACGAGGTACAACTATCATGCTGTTCGGCAGGACGATTGCCGCGACGGCACGTGCGTCGGCGTTACGGCATGAAGCTGCAACGACTCACGGCCGGCTTCCGCATGTCAAGGGCCGATCGGTAATCGCTTCGTCATTAGGGCGCAATTACCCCGCCACCGTTCCGCTGAGAACCGGCCCGAAAAGCGTTGACAAGGCCACGCCGGCACTATATTGTGAACAACGAAATATTCAAGAAGCTCGATTGCTGATCACCATTATCCGCGTCGTCGGCGCGGTACTCGCTGTCCTCTCTTCTTCCTTGAAGTTTTTGTCGCTCCGCTCGCGAGCTCTTATTTTTTCAAGGAATTCTCATGGATACCGGTACAGTTAAGTGGTTCAACGATAGCAAGGGCTTTGGTTTCATCACCCCTGATGCTGGTGGGGACGATCTCTTTGCTCACTTCTCGGAAGTTCAAGGCGACGGCTTCAAGACGCTCGCAGAAAATCAGAAAGTAAGCTACGAGACAAAGCGCGGCCCGAAAGGCATGCAAGCCGCGAATATCTCGCCGCTGTAACGCAGTTCAAGGGCCGGTTTACCGGCCCTTTTGCTGTCGGTACAGTCGACACCCGCGCTGCGCGACGGGCCGAGATCACATCGGCGCGATCTAACGGCACATCTCTGTCCGATGCATCAGACAATATAGTCAGCTCGTCCTGCCAGTCATTTTTTCCCGAAAACACGGGGTCGACTACCGGTGAATCGAGTGT
>NZ_JALQEA010000048.1:0-129767 GCF_023630965.1 Caballeronia sp. ATUFL_M2_KS44
CCCTTGCGCATGTCTTCGAACACGGAGCGCTCGAACTTCGAGATGTTGAGTCCGTCGATGATGATGCTGGAGTCGTGCAAAGTGCTCATCGCTTGATTGCTCCGTGTGCTCAGTAAATAGGGAAGCGCTCGCACAGCGCGAAGATCTCGCGGCGCACGCGTTGTTCGGTTTGCGGATCGCCTTCGGGATGCTCGCGCAGCGAATCGAATACTTCGAGAATCAGGCGTCCGGTTTCGCGGAACTCGTCCACGCCGAAGCCGCGCGTGGTTCCCGCAGGCGTCCCGAGGCGAATGCCTGAAGTCACCGTGGGCTTCTCGGTATCGAACGGAATGCCGTTCTTGTTGCAGGTGATGCCTGCGCGCTCGAGGGCCTGTTCCACCTGATTGCCCTTGAGACCCTTGGGACGCAGATCGACGAGCAAGAGATGGTTGTCCGTGCCGCCCGTGACGAGATCCACGCCGCCCGCCTTCAGCACTTCGCCCAACGCCTGCGCATTCGCGAGCACGTTGTCGATATACGTCTTGAACTCGGGCTGCAGCGCTTCGCCGAACGCAACGGCCTTGCCCGCGATCACATGCATCAGCGGACCGCCTTGCAGCCCCGGAAACACGGCGGAATTGATCTTCTTCGCGATGTCTTCGTCGTTGGTCAGGATGAAGCCGCCGCGCGGGCCGCGCAGCGTCTTGTGCGTGGTCGACGTGACGACGTGCGCGTGATCGACCGGATTATCATGACGCCCCGCCGCGATGATGCCCGCGATATGCGCCATGTCGACCATGAGTTTCGCGCCCGCGCGATCGGCGATCTCGCGCAGCCGCTTGAAGTCCAGCTTGCGCGGATAAGCGGAAAATCCCGCAATGATCAGCGACGGCTTGTGCTGTTCTGCAAGCTCCTCGATCTGCTCGTAGTCGATCAGCATGGTGTCGCGATTCACGCCATATTGAACCGCGTTGAACCACTTGCCCGACAGCGCGGGCTTCGCGCCATGCGTGAGGTGACCGCCCGCATCGAGCGACATGCCGAGCACGGTATCGCCCGGCTTCGCAAGCGCGAGCATCACCGCGCCGTTGGCCTGCGCGCCGGAGTGCGGCTGCACGTTGGCGAACTTCGCGTTGAAGAGTTGCTTGATGCGATCGATGGCAAGCGACTCGACTTCATCGACGAACTCACAGCCGCCGTAATAGCGCTTGCCCGGATACCCTTCCGCATACTTGTTCGTGAGCACCGAGCCTTGCGCTTCGAGCACGGCGCGCGACACGATGTTTTCCGACGCAATCAATTCGATCTGCGATTGCTGGCGCTCCAGTTCCCGAAGGATGGCGCCGCGTACGGAGGCATCGCGCGCGGCGAGCGGCGCTTCAAAGAAGGGATTCGAGTTCGACATGGCAGGTCCGTGGTCAGGAAAGAACGATCATTGGATGAAGCCTGCGTTGCGTGCCTTGCGCCGCGTGAGCCTTCATCGCTTGCGTCTATTCTTGACGTTCGCCTTGCCGGTCAATTTACGAATTCAGACGTGTTCTTGGTCTTTTCCGACATAGGCGTCTCTTTTCGACAAGTGGCCGAATCGCTTTGGGTGTAGGGCGCTTTTCCTTAAGGATGCGTTGCACTGTGGCGGCACGACCGTGCGCTGAGTCAGTGCTTTTAGCACGCGTGTTCGCGCCGCCTTAGTGCGTGCTTTAAAGAGACGAATAAGCGAGGCTTGAATATTCAGGGTTTAGCCTGATGGCATGCTAGTTGCACTTGAAAACAAAATGCTGGAGTGACACCACGCCGCAAGTGTCGGCGTCGAACTATAGATTCCAAGGAATCAATTCCCACATGTCTCCCGATCGCACGGCGTCGCTGTCGCACTTCGCCTTCATGCCGCTGCCGAACTTCACGATGATCGCGTTCACCAACGCAGTGGAAGTCCTGCGCATGGCGAATTACCTGACGGGGCAGCCGCTCTATCGATGGTCTATCGTCAGTCCCACGGGCGGACCCGTCGCGGCAAGCAATGGGCTTTGCGTCGATACGGGGCCGGTGGAATGCGTGGGCCAGCCGGACATCGTGTTCGTGGTGGGCGGCATCGACGTGCAGCATTCGACTACGCCCGAACATCTCTCCGCACTGCGTCGCTTTGCGCGCACGGGCAGCGTACTCGGCAGTCTTTGCACGGGAACGTATGCGCTTGCGCGCGCCGGACTGCTGGCGGGCTATGCGTGCGCCATTCACTGGGAGAACATGTCGGCGCTCAAAGAAGAGTTTCCCGACACGCGTTTTCTCAAAGAGTTATTCGTCATCGATCGGGATCGCGTGACGTGCACGGGCGGCGTCGCGCCGCTCGACATGATGCTCAATCTGATCGCCGCGCGCGTCGGCACTGCGCGGGTCACGCAGATTGCCGAACAGTTCATCGTCGAACACGTGCGGGACACGAGCGCGCAACAACGCATGCCGCTCGTGGCGAGGCTCGGATCGGCGAACAAGTCCTTGTTCGAAGTGATCTCGCTGATGGAGAACAACATCGAGGAACCGTTGTCGCGCGAAGAACTCGCGCGGCTGGCGGGCATGTCGCAACGGCAATTGCAGCGTCTTTTTCGCGAGCATCTCGGCATGACGCCGACGCATTACTATCTGACGCTGCGCTTGAGACGCGCGCGCGAATTGCTGCTGCAAACGGATATGTCGATCATGCACATCACGATGGCTTGCGGCTTTCAGTCCGCATGTCACTTTTCGAAGAGTTATCGCGATGCGTTCGGCACCGCGCCCACACGCGAACGTAGAAAACAGGTGCCGCCTTTGAGTGCCGTGCCGGTGATGGTGGCTTGAGTTTTTAGCGCATGAAAAGCAAGCGCCTCTTTTTAGAGGCGCTTTGTTTTTTACTAAGCCGCTTTGAGCAAACCATGCGGATCGATGACGAACTTGCGTGGCGCGCCGCCATCGAACTTGCGATAACCTTCCGGCGCTTCATCGAGCGTGACGACCGATACATTCACGATATCCGCTATCGGCAAGCGATCCCACAGGATCGCCTGCATCAGATTGCGGTTGTATTTCATCACCGGCGTTTGTCCCGTATGGAATGAGTGCGACTTGGCCCAGCCGAGTCCGAAGCGAATGCTCAGGCTGCCCTTTCTCGCGGCGGCATCGGCGGCGCCGGGGTCGTCGGTGACATAGAGGCCCGGAATGCCGATCGCGCCTGCTGCTGTGGTGATTTCCATCAGTGAGTTGAGGACGGTCGCGGGCGCTTCCGCATTGTGCTCGCTGCCGTGACCATGCGCTTCGAAGCCGACGCAATCCACGGCGCAATCCACTTCGGGCTTGCCGAGAATCTGCTCGATCTGCTCGCCGAGCGTCGCGTCCTTCGAGAGATCGATGGTCTCGAAGCCCATCTTGCTCGCATGCGCGAGGCGCTCTTCGTTCATGTCGCCGACGATGGTGCATGCCGCGCCCAACAGACGCGCCGATGCAGCCGCCGCCATGCCCACCGGCCCCGCGCCCGCGATATAGACGGTCGCGCCCGGCTTCACGCCCGCCATGACCGCGCCGTGATAGCCGGTCGGGAGGATATCGGAGAGGCAGGTGAGGTCGCGAATCTTGGACATCGCCTGCGCCTTGTCGGGGAACTTGAGCAGGTTGAAGTCGGCGTACGGGACCATGACGTACTCGGCTTGTCCGCCGATCCATCCGCCCATGTCGACATAGCCATACGCGCCGCCCGCGCGCGACGGGTTCACGTTGAGGCACACGCCGGTGTGCTGCGCCTTGCATGTGGGGCAGCGGCCGCATGCGACGTTGAACGGCACGGAGACGAGATCGCCGATGGATAGCGTCTCCACGTCGCGTCCTATTTCGATGACTTCGCCGGTGATTTCGTGCCCGAGCACGAGGCCGATAGGCGCGGTGGTGCGGCCGCGAACCATATGCTGATCCGAGCCGCAGATGTTGGTGCTGACGACTTTCAAAATGACGCCGTGGCCGATGTCGCGGCCGCGGGGATCGACCATTCTCGGATAGTCGATGGACTGGACTTCGACTTTTCCCTGACCTAGATAAACGACGCCGCGGTTCGTGCTCATCTCATTCGTCTCCTTGGATTCGTGGGCGGCTGCGCGCGTGCGTCTCGTCGCGATGCACGCGGCCGTTGGGGGAGAGTAGGACGATTTTTCTTCACACGTTGGGGGGAATGCGACGTGGGGTTGATTGGGAGCGACAGGGGTTGTCGTCAGTGAGGAGGAAGCACTGCATGCACCGGTACACCAAAAAACAAATCGCCTCGCGCAGCCGAAGCCACGCGAGGCGAGACTCATCATCGAAACGAGAGAGAGAAGAAAGCCCTTAATGCCCGACCGGGCCCGTCGCCTTGAGTTCGGCTGCCGTCTTCCCTTGCGGATGCGCCGCTTGCTTGATGAGCAACGCCACCGCCGACACCAAACCCGCCACCGCGATCACCGCGAAGATCCCGCCAAACGTGAAGTGCAGCCGCGTCAACTCGGCAACAAGAAACGACCCCGCAATACCGCCAAAGCGCCCGATCCCGAGCATCCACGCAACGCCGGTACCGCGCCCTTGCGTCGGATAGAACGCAGCGGCGAGCGCGGGCATCGACGATTGCGCCGTGTTCATCAACACGCCCGCGAGGAACACCACCAGCACGAGCAAGCCCACGTTGCCCGCAGCCTGACCGATGCAGTACACGCTCACCGCCGTCAACGCATAGCATGCGGCGATGATGCGGTTCGCGTTGAACTTGTCCATCAGCACGCCGAGCAACACCGCGCCCACGCCGCCGAGCGGAAACAATGCAGCGATGAGCGTCGCGCGTTGCGGATTGAGTCCGGATTCCTTGAGCAGGATCGGCATCCAGTTGATCGATGCATAGAAGATCACGAGGCCCATGAAATAGGCGAGCCACAGCATGATCGAGCCGACGATGTACGAACGCGAAAGCACCACGCTCATGCCGCTCTGCCCTTGAACCGCAGGCGCCGCTTCGGTCATGAAGAACGATCCGGCATTGCGCGCGTCCTGCGAAATGCGGGCGAGCGTCGCGCGAATCTTCTCGACGGGCTTCGCCTTCGCCACCATGTAACGCACCGATTCCGGCAACGTAAGAAGCAGCAGCACGGACAGCACGAGCGGCGCGACACCGCCGAGAAACAACACGCTGCGCCAGCCGAAATGCGGAATCATCCACGCAGCAAGAAAGCCGCCGAACGCCGCGCCCAACGGAAAGCCGCAGAACATCAGATTGATGAGCGTCGCGCGCCGATTGTCGGGGCAAAACTCACTCATCATCGTGACTGCGTTCGGCATTGCCGCGCCAAGGCCCAAGCCGGTGACGAAGCGCAGCGTCGTGAGTTGCGTGATATCCGCCGAATAAGCCGATGCGAAACACGCGACGCCAAAGAGAATCACCGACGAAAGCAGCATCAGTCGACGACCGAGGCGATCGGACAGCGGCCCCGAAAGCAGCGCGCCCGCAGCCAGGCCGAAGAGCGCCGCGCTCAGCACCGGCGCGAGCGCGGGGCGGCTGATGTGCCATTCCGTCACCAGCGACGGCGCGATAAAACCGATCGCAGCCGTATCGAAGCCATCCAGCAGCACAATGACAAAGCACATCCCGAAGATGAGCCATTGAAACGGCGAGAACGGATGCTCGTTGATGAACGTCTGAACGTTCACACTTGGACTTCTGCTCACTTCATTCCCTTTATGTTGAGAGGCCAGATATTAGCCGGATGTTCGTTACGCGAACAGCGATTCACATAGCGAACCTTACGATTCGCGTGAGAGTACGCAAGAAAGCAGGCATCCGCAACGCGGGGATACCCGGAAACGGCTTCGGCACGCCTTCGAATGCGTCGATAGAATGAAGCGCATGCGAAAGCCCCAAACTCACTCCAAGGCGAACGAACACGCGAACGAGCACGCGAACGAGCACGCGTTGCCGCTTCACACGCCGAGCACGGCATCGCTTGCAATGGCCGCCGCCATCGCCATGATCGCGTGGCTCGCAATCGCTGCGCAGACTGACCTGAGCATCGCGCGTTCGCTCGGTCGCGGACTCACTGTCATCGACGGCCTCGCGCGCATGAGCAGCTATCTGACTAATCTGACCGTGCTGCTCACGGCCTTGTGCTTCACATGCGTCGCCACGCGCGCGCAGTCGCCTGTCGCGCGCTTCTTTCGGCAACCGCCTGTCGTGACGGCGGTGGCGGTGTATATCGTGTTCGTCGGCATCGCGTACAACACGCTGCTGCGTTTCTGGTGGACGCCGTCGGGGTATCGCGCGCTCGTCAATGAGGCGCTGCATACCGTCGTGCCTTTGCTTGCGGCGCTGTACTGGCTTTTGTTCGTGCCGCGCTTTCATTTGTCATGGCGACGATGCGCGCTATGGCTCGTCTATCCGCTTTGCTATTTGTTCGTCACGCTATGGCGCGGCAGCACGTCGGATTTTTATCCGTACTGGTTCATCAACGTTGCCGAGCTGGGCTATGAGCGTGTGTTCTTCAACGCGACACTGCTCGTCGTGGCCTTTCTCGTGTTGATGAGCGTGTTCCTCGTGATCAATCATCGGCGCGAAGATTTGAGCGTGCCCGATCCGGAAGTCGAGTCAGACGACATGGCCGGCCCGGGCACACCGCGTTGATTCGCGCTTTAAGCGGGCTTCGTATCGAACATGATGAGTTCGACGCCGGCTTGCGCGAAATTCGCAAGATCCGCGGCCGTCGCCTGGCCTTCGGGCGATGCGAGGCCCGATTGAATCGCATCGAGTGAATCGAATTCCAGCAGCGCGACGAGGTGATAAGGCGATTCGCCTTGCGCCATCGTCACCGGCCCCGTGCTGATTTCATAGCGCTTCAGGCCGGGTATTTTCTTGGCAAGCGGCGCATGCGTCGATGCGTAGTGGGCGTCGAATGCTGCCTTGTCGGAAGGCGTTTTATAGAGCGCCATGAGTTGGGCCATCGTCGTTGTCTCCTGAGTGGTCGCGGGCGTTAATGCATCGGATCATCGAATAAGACGCTATTGCTTTTCCAACTGAAGATAAAGGCGTTGCACGTTTTGCGGCTGCGCAATGGCATAGAGCTTATAGCCGCTAAACGCGGGGACTTGCACCGAATGCATCGCATCGGTGAGACCCGCACCGCTCTTGTAAGCGCGCTTGACCGACGCATCGAGTTCGCGCAAATAGACGCCTGTCTGCATGACGTCGTCGCCATTCAGCGGCGAGCCGAACGCAGGCACGACGGCGTTGAGATCCAGCGCGCGCAAATTCTCCAGCGCACTCAGCCAGCCGGGAATCTGCTCGTTGCGCAGTTCGGGAATGCGCCCATTCGAAACGAGACTGCCCGCGAACAACACACTCGTTTGCGTATCGAGTACAGCGAGATCGCCGGGCGTGCTCGCCGGGCCGAAATGCAGCAATTGCAGCTTGCGTCCGCCGCTTTCAATTTCAGTCGTGCCATTGATCGTGCGATCGGGCACGGTCACGCGCGAGCCGGCCATCTCGTCTTCGCCCAGCGTCTTGCGCAAGTTCGCAAGACAGATCGAGCATCGCTCTTTAATCAATTGCGCGGTGCGCGCGTGCGCGAGGATCGGCACATCGCGATCCCTGAATGCAGCCGCGCCGAATACGAACTCCGGCGCCTGATGCGTGATGATGACGAGCTTCACCGGCAAAGGCGTGATCTTGCGAATGGCTTCGATCATCGCGCGTCCATAGCGATACGACGGCCCCGTATCGATCACCGTCACGCCGCTCGGCCCCACGATAAAGCCATTATTCGCGACGATGCCGTGATTCGCGGGCGCGACCGCATCGGCGGTGCCGATGAACGCATACACGCCCGGCGCAATGGCAACGGGCGCGGGCATGCCGGCGAGCGCGGCCATCGCCACATCGACGAACGCGAACAGCAGCGCGCCTATGAAGGCTCTCACGCAGCGTCGCGTCATTTCATCGCCGATTTTTGCGGGGCCGATTGTGTATCGATCGCGACCGCGCCTTCGAAGTTCTTGTTCTTCGTATCCTCGATATGCGCCTTCAATTCACCGCTTCCACTCGGCACGAAATAGAAGCGGAAATTCGGGTTCTCGCTAATCGAGAAGTTCACGTTCGCGGTCATCACCGGTTTGCCCGCATACGTCACGGCGACCTTGCGCACGAAATAGGCCGTGGCGTAATTGCGCGTGACCTGATTCATCGCCATGCCCGTTCGATTCGGGTGACGCACCATCAATTGCGCGAGTTCGGGCTTGCCTGCCGCGGGCTTGCCTTCGGCCTGAAGACGCACGGCGCCGGCTTCGCGTTCGCCCGCTTCATCGTCCTTGCCTGCGGGAGCCGAGCAGCCGCCCGATGCCTTCACGAAACGTACTGCGCTATAAAGATGCCCGTCGTTCGTCTCGGCTATCACGCGCATGAACGTGTAGTCCTCCACGCGCACGCGTGTTTCTATGCTTGCGAGTCCCGACTCCGGCGTGAATTCGAACGAACCTGCATACGGCTCGGGATTCTCGTCGATGAAAAGATAGACCTTGCTGATATAACGCGAAGGCGTCTGCGGAAACTGCGCGTTGATCGCAATGGGGACGACGGCGGCATCGGCTGCGCGCGCAGGTGCATCGAGCTTGATGACGGCATCGCCATGTGTATCGATCGTGCGGCCCTTGAACGTGCCTTCCTTGAAGTCGAGCCAGCGCGCGACCTTGTCGGGATCGTCGTCGGGCTGAGCGGCTTGCGCGATGCAAGGGGCAAGCGTCACGAGCAATGCCGCGAACGCTGCAATGGGTCGACTCGTCATGATGTCCTCCTCTGCCGCTACTGCTCCCATTCGAGTTCCGCATAGGCCGCCGTCACATTGCGGCGATGATAGACGTCGTACAGCAGCCATTTGCCGCGCTCGTCCAGGCCTATCGTATCGACGGCTTCCTGAATGGTTTCGCCTCGCTTGATGGCCGCTCGCACATCGCGCGCCAGTCCGGCGAGGTACTGTTCCTCCGCATCCAACGATTGCGGCCACGGGGCATTCAGCGGACCATGCCCCGGCACGACATGGCGCGGATTCATCTGCTTAATGCGCGCGATATCGTCGAGCCAGCCGACGACGCTTCCATCCACCACCGGTATGCATCCGACGAAAAGCAGATCGCCGAGCCATAACGTTCCGCTCTTCTCATCGTATACCGTGATGTCGTTGTTGGTATGCGCTGTTTTCCATGATTGCAGCGTCAACGTGCGCTCGCCGAGATCAAGTGTCGTGCTTCCGTCTACCGTCAACGTCGGCGCGATGATCTCGCTGCCGTCCGCCGCCGCACCAAGCTCCCGATGCAACGCTCGCAAGTAATTGTCCGCGCGCGCGGCCTCCGCCTCCGCGAGCTTCGCGCTGCCGACGTATTGCGGATGATCGTCCTTGAACGCCGCGTTGCCGAAAATATGATCCGGATGCATGTGCGTATTGATGACATAACACACAGGCAACGGCGTGAAGTGTCGAATGGCTTCGCGAAGTTGCCGCCCTTCCGCGAGCGTGCCGCCCGTGTCGATGACCGCCACGCAGCGCGATCCGACGATAAAGCCCACGTTAGCGATATCGCCGCCGTTAGCGGGCGTCGCGACGTCGTCGTGACCGCGATGCGCGTAATTGCCCGGTGCAATCTGCTGCACGGCAAGCGCGGAATCGGCATGCGCGCTTGCGGCGCTTAGTGCGAGCATCGCCGATAAAGCCAACGCGCGCAGCATCGACGCGACTGTCATCGAACGCTTTCCGCATCCGCGAGACGCTTGGGCCGCAGCAAGCCGAATTCCGCGTACTCGCGCTCCAGAAACGGCTCGGCATGTTCGAGCAGAAAACGCCGAAACGCGAGACACGTGGGCGACAATTGCTTGGAGCGCGAATGCACCAGCTGCCATGTTCTTTCGACGGGCGTGCCGTTCACATCCAGCACCGCAATGCCGCCCGTGCGCAATTCGAGTGCGAGCGTATGCAGTGAAATGAGGCTCACGCCCATGCCGGCCATGACCGCCTGCTTGATCGTCTCGTTGCTTCCGAGCGTGACACTGCGCGATGGTACGAAGAGATTCTGCTTGAACACATGCTCCGCGACGGCACGCGTTCCCGATCCCGGCTCACGCAAAAGAAACGTATCGTGAGTGAGTTCGTGCAAGTCGAAGCGGCGCGCGTGCCTCAACGGATGCGACAGCGGCGCCACGATCACATGCGGATGATAGGCAAGCGGCTCGGCCGTCGTGCCGAGTTCGGGCGGCGGGCGTCCCATGATCGCGAGATCGGTTGCGTTGTCTTGCAAGAGCCTGAGCAAGGTCTCGCGATTTCCCACCGAAAAATGCACATCGACTTTCGGATACTGCTGCGAATAAAGCGCGAGTAATTTTGGCGCGAAGTAAGTTGCGGAACTCACTATGCTCACTGCAATCGATCCGCTATCCGCTTGCGTGAGCGACATCATGGCGTCTTCCGCGTCCTTGATTTCACCGAGGATGCGGCTCGCATGATGCTGCAGCTTCTCGCCGGCCTCCGTCAGCGCGAGCCGGCGCGCAACGCGCTCGAATAGCGGCAAGCCGACGGCATCTTCGAGTTGCTTGATCTGCATCGACACCGCCGGCTGCGTGAGATGCAACTCTTCCGCCGCGCGTGCGAAGCTGGGACAGCGCGTGGTGATCACGAAGATTTGAAGCTGACGCAGCGTGAGAGAACGGACGAAGTTCATGCGTGGTGCAGAGCGTGGAGCGAATCACCGGCTCGCGCGCGGTGCGTTCCCCGTCCTGGCGGGCGCGCTTGCAGGCGGCGAAATATTCTTGAGCGCGCCTTGAAAAGCAATCGTCTCCTTCTGCAAGGGATGCGCGAAGTCATTGCCCGCGCCGGGCACTTCGGTGCGAATGAGGAGCACGCGACCGGGCACGTCGTCGGAAATGACGAACGTATACCGTTTTCCCGTGTACTGCGCGAAGCGATCGGCGTTCGGATCGTTGAGGTAAGGCTGAATCACGACCTGCCGCGCCTTGACGCTCTTGACGTTCTTGAGCCCGAGCGTCTCGCCTGAAACGGGCGTGACCGCAGGACCGGCGGCAAGCGCGAGCCGAACGCGCTGCTGAAAATAGCGGCGCTGTCCACCAGTCAATTGCTGCATCTCGGCGATGTCGTGTTCGAGAAAATAGATGATCACCGGATTGCATGGCAGGCCGCCCGGCACGTCGACGTTGCCTGTGCGATCGGTCACGCGCGCGTCGTTCTTGTTATTGCCGGGACTCATGACAAGCACGCGCAACGTATCGCTGACCTTCGCGGGCGGGCCTGAATAATCCACCGCATAATCGAGTTCCGTCTGCGGATCGATGCCCGTCATATGCGGCTGCATGAAGAGCAATCGCTCGGCCGGCGCAATGTCCGGTGCAGACGCCGATGCGGGCGGCGCATCGGCGGCGAATGCACTGATCGTGACGCCACCGGCGAGCGCGCATGCCGTCACGAGCGCGCGAAACAGCGCATTTGCGGCGCTCATTGCACTTGCGCCGGTTGTATCGGCTGCAGCGGCAGTAATGGAACCTGATAGCTCGTCAGGATCTGATCGATCTTCGGCTGGTTCGATGCAATCCAGTTGTCGACCTTGTCGCGCCAGGCCTTTTCGCCATAGCGCACGCCCATCGAAATTTCGAAATCGAAGCGAATGCCGGGTTGCGGCGGAAAGGCCACGAGCCGCACTTTGTTATCGGATCGATTCACGAAATAGCCTGCAATAGGCCCCCAAACGAATGCGGCATCGACATTGCCTTTCGAAAGATCGCGCTCGATCATCTCACCGGGAAACGCTTCCGGATCGCCGCTTTGCCCTTGATACGACACAGCCTGATCGATGAGGTTATTCCTCAGCAGCCAGTCCACCGCCGGACTCTTCACGAAGATGCCGAGCTTCATTTTCTTGAGCTGATCGGGCGGCAGATTGACGAGGTCCGCGGGCGTCTTGACGCTTTCGTACTCGGGACGGTTGGGGAGAACCATTGCATACGTCGAATGCAGATAGGGCCGCGTGGTCGCAGTGAGTTCATAGCCCTTCGGCACGCCGATGATCAGATCGCATTTATAGCGTTCGGTATCGGGCACCTTCTCGCGCAACGTATTGCGCACGAAGCCCATGCGCTGCGGGTAATACGTGTATTCGAGCTTGTAGCCGAAGTCACTCGCCATCTGGCTCGCAATCTTGTTCTCATAGCCCTCGCCTTTCTGATTCGAGAGCGGCATGTTGTTCGGGTCGGCGCATACGCGCAGCACGCCGTCCGCGCCGTCGTTATTCGGCAGATTGGGGGGCGGCGCACCCGCGCCTTGTGCAAACGCCGCATGCGCTGCGAGCGCCGTGAAACAGGTGGTCATCAAACGGAACAACGCGCCGCTGGCTTGACGGTAAGACATGAAGCCTCCGGGAATGAACGCGGTCATCGAACGTCGACGTGCCTATTTGGCATCGATCGCCTGCAAGTCGCCCGGATTGATCTTGCCATCGGAACGTCCCTTTAGATACGCGTAAAGATTCTCCCAATTCTTTTGCATCATCTGACTCGAACTGAAGTCGGGCATACCCTTTTCCACGCGGCCGCCAAATACAGTGCGATGAAATTCGGTTTTGTCGAGCGTTTTAAAGGCGTCGATCAGCGAAGGGCCGACCATGCCCTCCTGCCTTGCCCCGTGACAGCGTTCGCACGCAAGCGCACGCCAGGTACGCCAGCCCTGCAGCGTATCGTTGTCGACCTTGTTGCCATCGACGACCTTGTACGCCACCGGCTTCATCTGCCCCGAATCGGTCTGGGCAAACAAGCCGGAAGACGCAACGAGCGTTATCGACAACACCAAGAGTGATCGGCCTTTCATGCGCTTGTCTCCTTGAATAATGATCGTGCTTTGAAGCGGATGTGCGCGGCGGCGTGAGTGAGTTGCCGCCGCGCATGACTGCTCAGGTCAAGAACGTTGCATCAGCTCGGGATGGCGAAAATGAACAGCGTGCCGCCGAGCGCCGTGTACTTGGCGAGTTCGCGATAGCCGCCGACCGCGCCGAGACCTTCCGTCGACTTTTCGAGTCCGGCTGCCATGCCGATGCCGGCCCAGCCGCCGATACCCGAATACACGCCGACGTATTGCTTGCCCTGATACTGATACGTGAACACGTTGCCGATGATCCCCGACGGCGTCTTGAACTTCCACAGCTCCTTGCCGTCCTTGATGCGAACCGCCTTGATATAGCCTTCGAGCGTGCCGTAGAACACGATGCCGCCCGCCGTTGCGAGCGCGCCGGACCACACCGAGAACCGCTCCGGCTTGGACCATGCGATCTTGCCCTTGGCTGCATCCCACGCGATGAAGTTGCCCATCGAACCGTTCTCGTTCGGGCCCGGATACATCGAGAGCGTTGCGCCGACGAACGGCTGACCGGACACGTAATCGACCTGGAACGGCTCGTAATCCATGCAGACGTGATTGGTCGGTACGAGGAAGAGACTCGTGCCCGGATCGAACGCGGCGGGCTGTTGGTCCTTGGAGCCGAGCGCCGCGGGACAAATGCCCTTGACGTTATGATCCGGACCGGCCTTTTGCGTCGAATACGATGCATTGCGAATCGGCAAGCCGCTCTTGAGATCGACGCTATCGGCCCAATTCACTGCCGGATCGTACTTCTGCGCGACAAGCAATTCGCCCGTTTCACGATTCAGCGTATAGCCGAAACCGTTGCGGTCGAAGTGAACGATCGCGGGCACTTTCTTTCCGCCGATGTTCAGGTCCGAGAGAATCATCTCGTTGACGCCGTCATAATCCCACTCGTCGTGAGGCGTCATTTGATAGACCCATTTCGCTTTGCCCGTGTTGAGATCGCGCGCGAAGATGGACATGGACCACTTGTTGTCGCCGGGGCGTTGCGTCGGGTTCCAAGTGCCGGGATTACCCGTGCCGTAGTAGACAAGGTTGAGCTTTGGATCCCATGCGTACCAGCCCCATGTGGTGCCGCCGCCGTATTTCCACTGATCGCCCTGCCAGGTCTTGATGGACGAGTCGGCACCGATCGGCGTCATCTTGCCGTCGGTCCAGGTCATCGTTTGCTGCGGGTCGAGCAGCATTTCATCGTCGGGGCCTGTGCTGAAGGCTTTCCAGACTTCCTTGCCGTCCTTGATGTTGTATGCGATGAGACGGCCACGCACGCCGAATTCGCCGCCGGAGATACCGGTCAGCACCTTGTCGCCGAATACGTGTGGGGCGTTGGTATTGGTTTCGCCTTTCTTGGGATCGCCGTTCTGAACGCTCCATACGACGTCGCCGGTCTTGGCATCGAGCGCGACGAGTTTGGTGTCGGCTTGCTGGAGGAAGATCTTGCCGTCGCCGTAAGCGAGACCACGGTTGACCGTATCGCAGCACATCACCGATATGACCTGCTGATCCTGCTTGGGCTGGTATTGCCAGATGAAGGTTTGGTCCTTCAGGTTGATGGCGATGACCTTGTTGGGGAATGGCGAGTGAATGTACATCGTATCGCCGATGACGAGCGGCGAGCCTTCGTGACCGCGCAGCACGCCGGTGGACATGGTCCAGGCAACCTGTAGCTTGCCGACGTTGTTCTCGTTGATTTGCTTGAGCGTGCTATAGCGGTGATTCGAATAATCGCCCGCTTGCGCCGCCCAATTCGAGGGATTCTTGATTAGGCTGTCGAGTTGTGGATCGGCCTGCGCCACATAGGAATTCAGGCCTGCCGTCGCGACCACCGCCAGTCCAAGAACCAGGGTGCGTAAGTTCATGTCTCCTCCAGAATGGTGATGCCTCCGACCCAGGGATGACCACGCTACCGGCTTGCATCGTGCGCGCCTTCTGGATGCAGGTAACGCGTATTCGCATTGCCCGGTCATAGCCGGACGTTTTGTGTATCGACGCCAATTGCATATTCCATGCCGGTTTTTAAAACGCTTGGCGCGCGGGGTGATTTGCGGCTGCGCGCGGTTGCTTACTGCGTACGCGTGCCCGGATGCGCGATACATACTGTGTCAAATACGCGAAATGCTCTGTTTGTTTGAGACAGCGGTTGCTTCACTTTGCTGATGACGCGTTGCAGCAGGTTTCTCTTTGCCTGCGGCGGCTTTGCGCGTGCATACTGACTCTGTGTGTTCTTGCCTGGAGAGGCATTGCGATGACTCAGACCGAGAAGGTTTATTCCGACGACGAGGTTCAGCAGCGTCTGACCGGTGCGCTCGCGCATTGGTATCTCGAGGATGGTTGGCTCAGGCGCAAGATCAAGACGGAAGGATGGAAAGGGACGCTGATGGTGGTGAACACGGTGGGGCATCTGGCTGAAGCGGCCTGGCATCATCCGGATTTGACGGTGTCGTATGCGTTTGTCGTCGTGAAGCTCAAGACGCATTCCGCCAAGGGAATTACCGATAAGGACTTTGCTCTGGCTTCGAAGATCGAAGAGGTCGTGCAATGGCAGCCCGCGAAAGAGGGCGGTGCCCTCGAGGGGACCCCTTCCGGGGATCAGCGGTTTCGTTACATTAAATATGACTGAGGGTTTTTTTGCCTTGCGCGGCGGCCTTGTTTCTTCGTTTCTTCGTTTCTTCGTTTTTTCGTTTCTTCGTTTCTTCGTTTCTTCGTTTCTTCGTTTCTTCGTTTCTTCGTTTCTTCGTTTTTTCGCGTCGGTCTATTAGCTCGCCCCTCCCCGGGGCGGGGGTCACTTTCTTTGCTGCTGCAAAGAAAGTAACCAAAGAAAGCAGCTTTTTCGCCCGCACTTCGTTTTTGATGTTGTACTCCGTAATAACACGTTGGCACTCAGCTTGAATCAACCTTGAATCACCTTCCGCGCCCGCTGAGCGCCACCCCATGCGAGCCCCCGGGCTCGACAACACCCTCGCATCTATTGCGCGGCGCTAGCAGCCATTCGACGAAGTGCGCAAACACCCACAACGATGCACCCGGCATCGAACTCTGAAGACTCGTTGCACCGCTGAAGCAATGTGAATGGTGGGCGATCGCGCCGAGTTGGTTTTGTCGAGCCAGGGGGCTCGCATGGGGTGGCGCTCGGCGGGCGCGGAAGGTGATTCAGGGCTGTTTCAAACTGAGTGCCAATCTGGTTCTACGGAGCGACCCCACAGTCAGTGCTTCGGGCCAAAAAAGCTGCTTTCTTTGGTTACTTTCTTTGCAGCAGCAAAGAAAGTAACCCCCGCCCCGGGGAGGGGCATGCTAATAGACCGACGCGAAAAAAACGAAGCGACACCTCCGCCGGAAAAGGCAAAAAAGCCCCCCGTCCTGGTACAGGTCTTGCCTAAAACGGGGGCCCAAGTCCCGGCCCAAAGAGGGAGCCCACGCCCGCATGCAAACCGACAAAAGCCGCCTATCGCCGCCCCCGGCGATCACCCTTTCGGCGTCTGCCCGGCTGCATCTCGGCTTCATCGATCCAAACGGCTCGCTGGGCCGCGCCTTCGGCAGCGTCGGCCTCGTCATCGACGGACACGACACGCGCATCACCGCAAGGCTCGCGCAGCAACGCACATCGCACATCCACGGCATCACGACGCAAGCGCAGCGCGAACGCATCGAATCGCATCTCGAACGCCTGCGCGCAGCGCTCGAAGAGCCGCGTCCGATCGAAATAGAAGTGCACGAAACACCGCGCGCCCACACAGGCTTAGGCTCCGGCACGCAGCTCGCACTCGCGCTCGGAACCGCTTTCGCCCGCATCACAGGGCACGACATCAGCACCGCCGACATCGCGCACATGCTCGGCCGGGGCGGCCGCTCCGGCATCGGCATTCATGGCTTCGATCACGGCGGATTGATCGTCGATGGCGGACGCCGCAACGCGCCAACTCACTCGCCGCTCCCGCCGCTGCTCGCGCGTCACGCGTTTCCCGATGCCTGGCGCATCCTGCTCATCGACGATACCTCCCGCGAAGGTCTCCACGGCGACGCCGAAAAGCGCGGCCTCGCAGCGCTTGCGCCCTTTCCCGCGACGCTCGCCGCGCATCTCTCGCATCTCGTGTTGATGCAGATCCTGCCCGCCGTCGCCGAGAGCGATTTCGATACCTTCGCGAGCGCGATCACGACGATGCAGCAGACCATCGGCGAATACTTCGCGCCCGTGCAAGGCGGCGTGTTCGCGAGCCCCGACGTGGCCCGCGCACTCGACGCCGTCGCCGCCGAACAGAAAGCCGGCATCGGGCAAACGTCGTGGGGACCAGTAGGTTTCGCATTCGTCGCGAGCGCGGAAGCCGCCGAACGCGCGCTCGAAACCGCGCGACGCGCGACGCTGCAAGGCACGCGAAACGCATCGCTTGCGTTCTCCATCGCGACCGCGCGCAATCGCGGCGCAACATGGCGCGCAGCCGGTCATCGACAGCCAGGCGCAGATGCCGCCTGAAGAACACGGCCGCCCTCATTCCAATCGATACGAGTCCATCACCATGCCCGAAGCCACCGAAAGACCCCACGTCCTGCACATGTTCACGAGCACGCCGCAGATGAGTCCGTTCGATGTCAACATGGCAGCCGACGCCGGCTATCAAATCCTCGTGCCGTATTGCAATGTCGATATCGACAGCGTCGTGCAACTCACTCAGGACGCCATCTTTTCGCGCGGACCCAAAGGCGTCTCGCGCACGGGCATCTTCATCGGCGGACGCGATGTCATGCTCGCCGCCGACATGCTCGAACGCGCGCGCAACGCCATGGTGCCGCCCTTCGAAGTCTCCGTATTCGCCGATCCGAGCGGCGCCTATACGACCGCCGCCGCGCTCGTCGCGCTCGCTGAAAAGCATCTGAAGGCCGTGCATAACGTGGGTTTCGACGGCAAACGTCTGCTCATTCTCGGCGGCACCGGCGCGGTCGGGCGCGTGGCGGCGGCCATGGCCGCATCGCTCGGGGCGGATGTCGCCGTCGCAAGCCATTCGAGTCAATCGCGCGCCACGCAAGTGAGCGACGAAATCAACCGGCGCTTCGATATCGCCACGTCGGGCGTCGCCACGGGCACGCCCGAGCACTTGCATCGCGAACTCGCGCGCGCGGAAATCGTCTTCGCCACCGCCGTGGCCGGCGTGCAAGTGATGAGCGCCGCCGATCTCGCCCACGCAAAACATCTGCTCATTGCCGCCGATGTCAACGCCGTGCCGCCCGAAGGGATCGCGGGCGTCAACGTGATGGACGACGGCAAGCCGCTTGCAGGCGCGCCGCGTTCGGACGCCATCGGCATCGGCGCGCTCGCCATCGGCAACGTGAAATATCAGGCGGAGCATCGCCTCTTCGTGCGCATGCGGACCGGCGGCAAGCCCGTTTATCTCGGCTTTCCCGAAGCATTCGACGAAGCGCGCGCCATCGTCGCGGGACAAGACTCATGATGACCTCGCGTGCGCCGCGCGTGGCAGTAGCCGGATTGTCGGCGCGTCTGCTCGCGCAATCGGCCGAGCGCGCGGGCCTCAACGTGGTCGCGCTCGATATCTTCGGCGATCGCGATACGCGCGCGCATGCGGGCATGTGGTTCGATATCGGCGGCGACGGGTTGTCGATCGATCGCGCGCGTCTCTACGATGCGCTCGAATGCGCCGCACGCCTGCCGCGCATGCTGGGCCTCATCGTGACGAGCGGACTCGAGCCGCTCGCGATGGAGCTGAGCCGTTCGTCGCGCGTGCCGCGTTTCATCGGCAATGGCGCAGAAGCGCTCGCCGTGCGCAATCCACGGCGCTTTTTCGCGTTGCTCGATGAAGCACATATTCCGCATCCGGAAGTACGTTTCACGCCGCCCGACGACGCGCGCGGATGGCTCGTGAAGCGTTCGGACGGCTGTGGCGGCACGCATATCGAGCATGCGCGCGACATGCATCGTCTTCACGCCGATGCCTATTTTCAGCGGCTTTCGCAAGGCCGTTCGATGTCCGCGCTGTTCGTCGCGGCGCATCGCGAAGTCGCGGTCATCGGCTTCGCGGAACAACTGACGGTGGCGGCGGGTACGCTGCCTTTCGTTCACGCGGGGTCGCTCGGACCCATTGCGTTGCCGCGCGATATGGCCGAGCGCATCGTTCATGCAATCGAAACGATCGTGTGGCAAACGGATCTCACTGGCCTGAACAGCATCGACTTTCTGCTCGATGGCGACACGTTTCAGGTGCTCGAAATCAACACGCGCCCTTCATCGACCATGGCGCTTTACGAAGCGGCATGGCCCGATGCATGGCCGCGCGGACTCATCGGCGCGCATGTCGAAGCCTGTCTCGACGGCGAATTGCCGAGCAACGCGGACATGTGGACGCGCACGCCCGCCACGATAGCGGGACAGTGTGTGGTGTTCGCGCCGCATGGCTTCGCCGTATCGAACGCATTCAGCGACGCCTGTTTCAACGATCCCGCCTGCCACGACGTGCCCTTGCCCGGCGCGCGCATCGAAGCGGGCATGCCGGTCTGCACCGTGACCACGGCTGCATCGACGCTCGATGCATTGCGCATCGAACTCGAACGCGAACGGGCGCGCCTTCTGCAACGCATCAACGAAATCGACTCATGACTTCATCTTCATCTCCTTCTTCACCACTCAGCGTCAACGCGCTCAGCGAGGCGCTAGTCCAAAGACTTATCGACGATGCCGCGCGTCTTCGCGTCGAACTCACTCGCACGCCAGGCGGCACCACCATTGTCGATGCAGGCGTGAACGCAGCGGGCAGCATCGATGCGGGCCTGTTGATCGCGCGCATCTGCATGGGCGGGCTCGGGCGCGTATCGCGACGCGTCGCGTTCGATGCCTCGCCGCTCTGGCCGAGTTTCATCGAAGTGCATGCATCGAATCCGGTGCTCGCGTGCCTCGGCAGTCAATACGCAGGCTGGAGCCTTTCCGCGACGAAAGAGCAAACCGGCGGCAAGAAGTTCTTCTCACTCGGATCGGGCCCGGCGCGCGCGCTTGCGTGCAAGGAGCCGCTCTTCGATGAACTCGGCTATCGAGACCGTCACGATCGCGGGGCGCTCGTGATGGAAGTAGACCGCTTGCCGCCGCAAGTCGTCATCGACAAGGTGCTGAACGATTGCGGCCTCGCGCCCGCCAATCTGGTGATCGCGGTCACGCCGACGCAATCTGTCGCGGGGACGGTGCAGGTCGTTGCGCGAGTCGTCGAAGTTGCGCTGCACAAGACGCATGTGATCGGCGTCGATCTGGACGAGATCGTCGATGCAAGCGGCAATGCGCCGTTACCACCGCCCTCGCCCGATGGCGTGCAGGCGATGGGCCGCACCAACGACGCGATCCTTTATGGCGGCCGCGTGCATCTCACCGTGAAGAGCGATGCCGTCGCGAAGAAGCTCGCGAACGAACTGCCGTCTTCGAACGCGCGCGATTACGGCAAGCCGTTCGCGGAGATCTTCAAGTCGTTCAACTACGACTTCTATCAGATCGATGCCGCGCTCTTCGCGCCCGCCGAAGTATGGGTATCGAGCCTCGAAAGCGGCGCGACGTATCACGGCGGAAAGCTCGACCGGGCGCTACTCGACGCGCAATGGCAGGCGTCATGACACGCATCGCCATCATGACCGACGAGACGGGCTGGCACACGAACCGCCTGAAGAAAGCGTTTCGCGCGCGCGGCGTGGAGGCGCGTTGCGTCGATCTCGCGGATTGCCGCATCGATACGACATGGAAGCCGCACGGCATCGCGATTCCGGGCTTCGGTCACACGTTGCCCGACGCGGTCTTCGTGCGCGGCATCGCGGGCGGCACCTTCGAACAGGTGACGTTGCGGCTCGGCATCCTGCATGCGTTGCGCGAAAGCGGCGTGCCCGTCTATAACGATGCGCGCGCCATCGAACGCAGCGTCGACAAGTCGATGACGAGCTTTCTGCTCGATCGCCATGGCGTGCCGACGCCCGCGACGTGGGCCGGCGAATCGCGCGCGTTCGCGCAACGCGTGCTGATGCGCGAGCGCGCAGCGAACCGCAAGGTCGTGATGAAGCCGCTCTTCGGATCGCAAGGCAAGGGCTTGCAGTTGCTCGGCGACGATGCTTGCGAAGCGCTTCCATCGCTCACGCCGTTCAATGAAGTGGCTTATCTTCAGCGTTATGTCGATGGCGGCAAGCCCGGCTTCGACTGGCGCGTGCTCGTGATCGGCACGCAAGCGGTCGCCGCGATGAAGCGCGTGGGCGGCGACGGCTGGGTGCACAACTTCGCACGCGGCGCGCATTGCGAGCCCGCTGAACTGACGCCCTCGCTCGCGGACATCGCCGTGCGTGCAAGCGTCGCGCTCGGCCTCGATTACGCGGGCGTCGATCTGATCGCGTGCGCTGAAGACGACGACCGTCCGCTCGTGCTCGAAGTGAACGGCGTAGCGGCGTGGCGCGGGCTGCAATCGGTGACATCGTTCGATATCGCTTCCCTGCTCGTCGACGATCTGCTGGATCGCAAGGCCGCGCCATTCGCTGCACCGCAACGCGCGCTTTCCCTCGCCGGTCGCGATGGACACGCCTGATCCTTCGCGTAGCGAACGTGCACGCTCGGCGTTCCTGCGCGCATGCCGGCTCGATGTCGAATGCGCCAAACCGGGCAACGTCAGCGTTGCGAGCGCGGGACACGGCATGACATCGGCGCAGTTCATCGTGAGCGCGGGAACGGCGGCGGCCGGCTTATTCACGCACGGCGCGAGCGTGGGCGCGCGCATTCTCGATGCCGTTCGCCGCACGTTCGACGCCGTCGGCTGCAATACGAATCTCGGCATCGTGCTGCTGGCCGCGCCGTTATGCGCGGCGCTCGAACGTTTGCCGAACGATGCGCGCATCGACGCTGCACGCTGGCATCGCGAAACGCAACGCGTGCTTGCATCGCTCGATATCGACGATGCCCGCCTCGCCTATCGCGCGATCGCCATTGCGAATCCAGGCGGTTTAGGCGACGCGCCCGAACAATCCGTGCACGAAGCGCCGACTGTGGACTTGCGCGCCGCCATGACGCTCGCCGCCGACCGCGACAGCATCGCGCGCCAGTATGCGAATGTTTTCGCGGATGTGTTCAATGAAGCGCAACGCGTAAGCATCGAAGAAAACACCGCAATACTAGGGATATTCCTTAGCTTTCTAGGCAAGTGGCCCGACTCGCACATTGTGCGCAAACAGGGCGCGGCAATGGCGCAAAGTGTCACGCGCGATGCCGCCGCGCACGACGCACGCTGGCGCGCTGCGGGCCGTCCTGCCGCCGATCCCGCGCTCGACGCATGGGACGCCGAGCTAAAGGCACGCGGCATCAATCCCGGCACCAGTGCGGACCTCGCGGTCGCGACGCTCTTCGTCGCGCTGATGATCGCGTGATTGAAAATGCGCGACACGTCCCTCATGAAAATTGGCACGGTTCCTGTTTAGGATGTGCGCGGTTATGCCGCCCGTTTTTGCAGCGCCTGAGT
Source organism: Caballeronia sp. ATUFL_M2_KS44 (assembly GCF_023630965.1). Lineage (NCBI taxonomy): Bacteria > Pseudomonadati > Pseudomonadota > Betaproteobacteria > Burkholderiales > Burkholderiaceae > Caballeronia > Caballeronia sp. ATUFL_M2_KS44. The sequence goes on from NZ_JALQEA010000048.1 coordinate 22,388, forward strand.
GCAGGAGAGTAACGAAGCGTCTTGCGCGGCTCCGAACGCCGCCGCGATTCGACAGCAAGTCGATCGTCCCAAGAACCACCCATCACTGGAGGAACAGCATGGCCAAGATCAACCGCGTCCTGATAGGAGAGTCGCTGGTCGGCGAGGGCAACGAGGTCGCACACATCGACTTGATCATCGGACCGCGAGGTTCCGCTGCCGAAACGGCGTTCTGCAACGCACTCACGAACAACAAGGACGGCTTCACGTCACTGTTGGCCGTGGTCGCACCGAATCTCATCACGAAGCCGAACACGATTCTCTTCAACAAGGTGACCATCAAGGGAGCGAAACAGGCTGTACAGATGTTCGGCCCTGCACAGCATGCGGTGGCGCTGGCCGTGGCGGATAGCGTCGAGGACGGCACCATTCCCGCGGACGAAGCCGACGACCTGTTCATCTGCGTCGGCGTATTCATTCACTGGGAAGCGTCCGACGACAAGAAGATTCAGGAGTTCAACTATCAGGCCACGAAGGAGTCGATCAAGCGTGCGGTCGCGGGCGAACCGAAGGCATCGGACGTGGTAGCGAAGAAGAGTTCCGTCGCGCATCCGTTCGCGGCTGCGTGATGATGTAACGTGTCGTGCGGCCGGTGCATCGCATGAAGCATTGGCCGCTCATGATCGACGTATGCAACGACCAAGCGAGGTTCATCGAATGATTCCACGTTGCCGCGCGCTGACGATGCTGGCCGCGCTCACGTTCATCTCGCCGCTGTCATTCGGCGCGCCGGCGCAAGGCCACGACTATCCGACGGAAGGCCGCGTCGAATACGTGTTGAGCTGCATGGACGACAACGGGCATGACTTCGTGAACGTCTATAAATGCTCATGCGCAATCGACAAGATCGCGCAGGTGCTCAATTACGACGACTACGTCGAACAGTCGACGTTCTCCAAATACGCCACGCTCGGCGGCGAAGGCGGTGCGGAATTCCGCGTGGATCGCGCGAAGGCGCAGACCAAGAAATTCCGCGATCTTCAGCGCGATGCCTTCAAGGCTTGCGGCATCGTGCAGCGCACATCGACGGGTAAATAAGCGGCTTACTGCGGTACATATCCGCGCCCGATCCAGCCCAAGCCCGCTGCTGTGCCGGACCACGCACGCCGACGCTCGATCACGACGCCGACCGCATCGACGTCATCGAACTTGGCGGGCTTCGCGAGCGTGATCTTCACCCAGTGCGCGCCGAAATCCGCGATCACCATCTGCGCGATGCGCTCCGCGAGCGCCTCGAGCAATTGCACGCGATGCGACGCAAGCAGCGCGTGAATGGCCTCGCGCACCGCCGCGTAATTGATGGTGTCGTCGATGTGATCCGTCGTGCAGGCGCGCAGGGACGGCGTGCCGATCATGAGACTCATGCGCACGGTCTGCGCATCGTGCAACTCACTCTTGTCGATGCCGATCACCGTTTGTCCCGTGAGTCCTTCGATATAGACGATATCCATCGGCGCGTTGTGCTCTGCGGTGAAGGCGTCGCCAACGGCTTCGCGGATCGGATCGAATCGGCCCATGTGTATGACCTCGCCAATTATTTCGCGCTGAAGCGCTAAAGGAATCCGTAAGGGTTTAAGCCATCATGACAAGCAAAAAACGGGCGCAAATGCCGTCTCTATGCGACTACTTATTGAACCTGCGCGTCATAGGATGTACAGTTTTTGAGAACCGGGGTCCTGAACGGAGGCATAAGCCCGGCTACGAGGCGCGCACGCGTGCGGCAGGCAGCAACAGCACGCAAGACACGACGGCAATCGCACGCGAGCCGCGGCGCCAGTGCATATCACAACAGATTCGGCGTCGGCTGGCTGCGCGGGACGCGCAACCGGAACGCGGCGCCACGGAGACACGCCCCCATGTCGTCGCTTGCTGACGTAGATACGCATGTCCGGGAAGTGCTGAACATCGTCAATAACCCGCTGGCTTCGCGGCGCGCGAGTGACTCGGTCGCTCAATCGTGGACGCGCTGCCTCACCGAATTCCATCTCGACCCCGGCCGTTTCGTGATGCCGCCCGTGCTCACGCAACGCGAACTCACTGAGCGCCGCGAGGCTGCAAGCGATCTCATCGCGTGTTCCAAGCTCGAGATGACCACGCTGTATCAGCAACTCGCGGACCCTGAACTCGCGGTCGTACTCGTCGATTCGGACGGCGTCATCGTGCATCAGGTGTCGTCGGTGCCGTTCGGCGAAGCCGTCGCCGCCGATGGCCTGCGCGTCGGCGCGCTATGGAGCGAACGCGAGGCCGGCACGAACGGCATGGGCACGTGCCTGATCGAGCGCGACTGCATCGCCGTATGTCAGCACGAGCACTTCTATCCGCGCTATACGTCCCTCACCTGTTCCGCCGCGCCGATCTTCGACGAACGCGGCTCGGTTGTAGGCGTGCTCGACGTCACGAGCCGCTCGAAGCTATTGCAGCAGCATTCGCTGGTGCTCGTCGGCATGTCGCGGCAGATGATCGAAAATCGTCTGATCGATGCGCGCTATCGGCACGCGAACATGATCCACTTTCATAGCCGGCCTGAATTCGTCGGCACGCTGCACGCGGGCAAGCTCGCCGTGAGCGACGAAGGCATCGTGCTCGCCGCGAGCCGCAGCGCATTGTTTCAGCTCGACCTGCGCTCGCCTGCGGAGTTGTGCGGAAAGCGTATCGAGGAAGCGTTCAACGCAACGCTCGAAGACATGATTGCGCGCAGTATTCGCGGTTCGTTTCATCCGGTGACCGTGTATAGCGCGAAAGCGAACAGTCGTTTCTTTCTCACGGCGCAGACGCCGCGCGAAGCTGCGAATAGCGGCACGCGCATTCTAATGAACGATTCGCGCGCCAAGCCCGGCCGCAAAGAGACACGCGATACGGCGGGCCAGGGCCGGCTCGACAAACTCTCGCATCTGGAATTCGGCGATCCGCGCATGGCCTCGCAGATTCAACTCGCGGCGCGTGTGATTCAACGCAAGATACCGATCATCCTGCGCGGACAAACGGGCACCGGCAAGGAAGTATTCGCGAATGCGCTGCATAGCATCAGCCCGAACGGAAGCGGTCCGTTCGTCGCGGTGAATTGCGCGTCGTTGCCGGAGAATCTGATCGAGAGTGAGTTGTTCGGCTATCGCGCGGGCGCATTCACCGGCGCACAACGTGAAGGACGGCGTGGCAAGATCGTGCAGGCCAACGGCGGCACGCTCTTTCTCGATGAAATCGGCGACATGCCGCTCACGCTGCAAGCGCGTCTTTTACGCGTGCTCGAAGAACACGAGGTCACGCCGCTCGGCGCCGAAACTACTGTGAAGGTGGACTTTCAACTGATCAGCGCGAGTCACCGCAATCTCATCGAACTCGTGCAGAACGGCATGTTCCGCGAGGATCTTTACTATCGGCTCAACGGTATCGAGATCAATCTGCCGCCGTTGCGCGAACGTGCCGATGCGCTCGCGCTCATCGGTCACATTCTCGAAACGGAATGCGAAAATCCGCCCACGTTGAGCGCCGAAGCGCGGCAAGCGCTGCTCAACTATCCGTGGCCCGGCAATATCCGGCAATTGCGGCATGTGCTGCAAATGGCGATCGCGCTATGCGACGGCCCGGAGATTCGTTGCGCGCATCTGCCGCCGGAGATATTGAACGGTGCGTCGGCGCGCGCGATAAGCGCTACGCAATCCGCGCAGCCGGTGCCGCTTGCGCATCTCACCGACGATGCCCAAATGAGCGCGCTCAACGCCATTCAGGTCAAGGAGCGCGAGACCGTTCTGCTGCTGCTCGACGAACATCGCTGGAACGTGAGCAATGTCGCGAAGGTGCTCGGCATCAGCCGCAATACGCTGTATCGCAAGATGCATCGGCTGCATATACGGCTGTCGCATGATTCGTCCGCGCCCAACGACGCATGACGCAGCCGACGCCCGCCCGCCGGCTCGATGAATTCAAGCCCGATGCGCGCTTCGCATGGTGCGTGACGGGGTCCGGTCACATGATCGAGGAATCGATCGACCTTGCATTGCGCCTGCCGGGCTGCGATCTGTTCCTGTCATCGGCAGGCGAAGAGGTGTTGCCGCTCTACGGCTGGCCCATCAATAAACTGCGCGAGCACTTCAAGGTCTTTCGCGACAACAGCGCGAGCAGCGTGCCCGTCGGCATGCTGTATAACGGCGACTATCACACCGTGGTGATCGCGCCCGCGACGAGCAACACCGTCGCGAAGTGCGCGTTCGGCATCTCCGATACGCTGCCCACGAATCTCTTCGCGCAAGCGGGCAAGCAATGCGTGCCGGGCATCGTCTTCGCATGCGATACCGCGCCCTCCGTCATCACGCAGACGCCGCACGAATGGGTCGAAGTGCGGCCGCGCGCGATCGAATTCGAGAACGTGGAGCGGCTTGCGCGCATCGAACATACGACCGTCGCCTATACGCTCGATGACTTGCGCGCCGCGCTCGATCGACGGCTCGTGCAATTGAAGCTCGCATGGAACACATCGTCTTCCTGACCGGCCGGCTTGCCGAGCAGAGTCTTTATCGCGTGCTCGAAGGCATTGCGCCCGTGGGCGCGGCATCGTCATTCACGTGGGAAGTGCGCGAAATAGGCTTGCAGGTGGCAGGACTGATGACCGCTGACATGATCCGTCGACGCGTTGCGTTGCCGCTGACAGAAGGCACGAGCCGCATGATCGTGCCGGGACGATGCCGCGGCGATCTCGATGCGCTCACGGATCACTATGGCGTGAAGGTGGAACGCGGTCCCGAGGAAGTGAAGGACTTGCCGCAGTTCTTCGGACGCGAGGCACGTCATGTGGATTTATCGCGCTACGAGACGGAGATTTTCGCGGAGATCGTCGATGCGCCGCGTCTCGATCTCGACGGCATTGCCGCACGCGCGCGCGATTATGCGAAGCAGGGCGCGGATGTAATCGATGTCGGCTGTCTGCCCGAGACGCCGTTTCCGCATCTCGAAGAGGCGGTCGCGATGTTGAAGGAACAGGGTTATCGCGTGAGCGTGGATTCGATGCTCGATGACGAGCTCTTGCGCGGCGCGCGCGCGGGCGCCGATTATCTGATGAGCCTGAACATCGATACGCTATGGATCGCGGACGAAGCCGCGTCCAAGCCGATACTCGTGCCACGCGAACCGCGCGATACGGCATCGCTCGATGCGGCCATCGACGTCATGCGAAAGCGCAATCGCCCCTTTCTCGCCGATCCCATTCTCGATCCGATTCCGTTCGGCCTGGCCGCTTCCATCGCGCGTTATGTGAGTTTGCGCGAACGTCATGCGGATATCGCGATCATGATGGGCGTGGGCAACGTCACCGAACTCACTGAAGCGGACACGAGCGGCATCAATGCGGTGCTGCTCGGCATGGCCGCCGAGTTACGCGTGTCGGCGGTGCTGACGACATCGGTCAGTCTGCATGCGCGGCGTGCGGTGCGCGAAGCGGATGTCGCGCGTCGCGTGATGCATGCCGCGCGCGAAACGCAGACGCTGCCCAAGGGCATCAGCAGCGATCTTTCCGCGCTGCATGCGAAGCGCCCGTTTCCCTATAGCGCCGAAGAAATCGATGCGCTCGCTGCCGCCGTGCGCGATCCGAATTTTCGCGTGCAGGTTTCGGCGGAAGGCATTCATGTCTATAACCGCGACGGGCATCGGCTGGAAACGGACCCGTTCGCGCTTTATCCGCAATTGCAGCTCGAAGCCGATGGCGGTCATGCGTTTTACATGGGCGTGCAGCTCGCGCGCGCGGAGATCGCGTGGCAACTCGGCAAGCGCTTCGATCAGGATCAGCCGCTCGATTGGGGATGCGAGGTGGACCGGTCGCAAGAGGATCTCAACGCGTGGCATGCACCCGGCCCGACGATGAAGAAGCGCTAACGCTTCCACTTGATCGAGCAGCCTAGCGCGGGATATTGCTCGCCTTCGGGGTCATGGCCTTCGGCGATGGCGTGCATCGCTTCATACAGGTCGCGGCGCGCGTCTTTCAACGGCTCCTTGCGCGATGCATCGATACGTCCGCGATAACGCAAACGCATGCTCTTGTCGAAGCCGAAACATTCGGGCGTGCACGCCGCGCCGTATGCGCGCGCGACTTCCTGCGATTCGTCGTGAAGGTAGGGAAACGGCAAGCGCCATTCGTCTGCGAACGCAATCATGCGGTCGAAGGAATCGTCGGTATAGATGCTTGCATCGTTCGAATTGATGCCTGCCATGCCGATGTTTATTTTCTCGAGATCGATGGCGTCGCGGATGAGGCGCGCAAGCGTCGCTTTCACATACGGACAGTGATTGCACATGAAGACGATCACGAGGCCGTTCGAGCGCTTGAGTGAGTCCAGCGACCAGGTGCTTCCGTCTGTCGCGGGAAGCGTGAATGCGGGTGCGAGCGCACCCGGTTCCGCGACTGGAGATTCGGTGGGCATGAGAGAGCTCCCAATTGGCTGTTTGGCATATTGGCGGGACGTTCGGTGTCGGTTAGCATGACATTCCTTCTTAGTTATCCAGAACATCCATGTATATCTTCAACGTTGACGAAGCACAGAAAGACCTGCCGAAGATTCTCGAAATGGTCGCGCAAGGAAAGGACGTCGCCATTGGCGGCGAGCATCCGGTATTGCTTTATCGGGTAAGGGCAGTCGGCAATCTTGGCGACGATCCGGAAACATGCGGTTCGATTGTCGTCGGCTACGTCGACGACGATCTACTGAATGACGAAGCCGTCAAGCCTCTGCCCGATGACATCATTGACGAGTTTTACAAGCCGCTGCCCGACGACATCATTGCCGCACTCGAGGGACGATAATGCGCGTACTGCTCGATTCCCACGTCTACATCTGGAGCATCACGCAGAACCGAAAGCTCTCGATGCAAATGCGCAACGAAATTGCCGATGCAGAACAGGTCTATGTCAGCACGGCGACCATCTGGGAACTGTCGATCAAGGCCGCGCGCGGCAAGCTGGAGCCGCGCGCGGCGCGCACCATCGACGAGTTCGAACGCCATCGCTTCATCGAACTCACGGTTCAGCTCGCGCATGCCAGAGCCGTGCGCGACTTGCCTCACCTGCATCGCGATCCGTTCGATCGTCTGCTGGTGGCGCAAGCCCGAACGGAGCGACTGAAATTCCTGAAGGTCGATCGAGAGCTTGCCGAGTACGTAAGCGAACCCGTGCCAGCGTGAACCTGCGCCACAGCCCTCACTGATATCGCTTCGCCATCACCTCCATCGCCATTGGCCTGATCCGTTCCGCCTGCCCTTCACACCCGAACGCGCGAAACCGGTCGATGCACAGATCGCGCGCCGCCGCCGTCGCCGCCTTCAACGCGTGCCGTGGATCGAACTCCGACTTCGCCGACGCCATCGCGCGCCGCATCGCACCGCTCATTGCAAGACGAATGTCGGTGTCGATATTCACTTTGCGCACGCCGTTCGCAATGCCGCGCTGAATTTCCGCCACCGGCACGCCGAATGTCGATGGAATCTCGCCGCCATATTCGCGGATCACATCGAGCCACTCCTGCGGCACCGACGACGACCCGTGCATCACGAGATGCGTATCCGGTATGCGCGCATGGATCTCGGCGATGCGGTCTATCGCGAGAATATCGCCCGTCGGCTCGCGGCTGAACTTGTACGCGCCATGCGACGTGCCGATGGCTATCGCGAGCGCATCGATGCCGGTTGCATCGACGAAAGCGCGCGCTTCATCGGGATCGGTCAGCAAGCGGTCGTGACTCAGCGCGCCTTCTGCACCGACGCCGTCTTCTTCACCCGCGCGCCCCGTCTCGAGCGATCCCAGGCATCCAAGCTCGCCTTCCACCGACACGCCAACCGAATGCGCCGCATCTACCACGCGACGGCTCACGTCCACGTTGTAGTCGTAATCGGCGGGCGTCTTTTGATCGGGCAAGAGCGAGCCGTCCATCATCACCGAAGTGAAGCCCGAACGAATGGCCTGCTGGCACACGGCGGGACTCGCGCCGTGATCCTGATGCAGCACCACGGGAATGTCCGGATGCGCCTCCACCGCAGCCAGCACCAGATGCCGCAGATACGCCTCGCCCGCATACTTGCGCGCGCCCGCCGACGCCTGCAGGATCACCGGGCTTTTCGTGACCTCGGCGGCCTGCATGATCGCGTGGACCTGCTCCATGTTGTTGACGTTGAACGCGGGCACGCCGTAGTTGTGTTCCGCCGCGTGATCCAGGAGTTGCCTCAATGCGATGAAAGCCATCGTCGTTCTCCTTTTTTGGTTTCATGCCGCGACGCGGCGTGCTTCATCGATGACGGCCGCAGTCGTCACACCGAAATGCGCATAGAGTTCGCTCGCGGGCGCCGATTCGCCGAAGCGATCGATGCCCACCACGCCGCCCTTCAATCCGACGTATTGCCGCCAGAACGCCGTCACGCCCGCTTCGATCGCCACGCGCGGCACGCCCTCGGGCAACACGCGCTCGCGCCATGCTTGACATTGACGATCGAACACGGTGGTCGATGGCATCGACACGACGCGCGCAAGAATGCCCTCGTTTTTGAGCGGTTCGGTGGCCGCGAGCGCGAGCGCGACTTCCGATCCCGTCGCGATCAACACCACGCGCCGCGCATCGCGTTCGCATGCGCCGGGCCAGTCCGCGAGCACATAGCCGCCGCGCTCGATGCCGTCGGTCTGCGCTTCATCGCGCGGCACGAAGGGCACGTTCTGACGCGACAGCAGCAGACACGCCGGCCTGTCATGCTCCACCGCGCAGACCCACGCCTGCGCGGTTTCGACGGCATCGCACGGACGCCACACGTCGAGGCCGGGAATGAGGCGCAGACTCGCAGCGTGTTCAATCGGCTGATGCGTGGGGCCATCTTCGCCGAGACCGATCGAATCGTGCGTGAAGACGAACACCGTGCGCGTCTTCATGAGCGCGGCCATGCGCAGCGCGTTGCGCGAATAGTCGGAGAATGTGAGGAAAGTCCCGCCGAACGGCAGATAGCCGCGATGCAGCGCGACGCCGTTCATCATCGCGCTCATGCCGAACTCGCGCACGCCGTAGTGAAGATAATTGCCGCGTTCGGACGATGCATTCACCTCGGTCGCATCTTTCCATCGCGTGAGATTCGATCCCGTCAAATCCGCCGATCCGCCGAGCAACTCGGGCAACACGCGCGCGAGTCCTTCGATGGCGTTCTGCGATGCCTTGCGCGTCGCGATGGTCTGCCTTGCACGATCGGTATCGCGTACGAGCGCATGCGCGGCATCGCGCCAATTGGCCGGCAACGCGCCACGCATGCGCCGCTCGAATTCCGCGGCTTGCGCGGGAAATGCCTGGCGATACGCGTCCATGCGACGCTGCCAGTGCTGCTGCGCCGCCGCGCCTTGCTCGCGCGCGTTCCATCGTTCGTGAATGGATAAAGGAATCTCGAAGGGCGCATGGGGCCAGTCGAGTGCAAGACGTGTGGCTTGCACTTCGTTTGCGCCGAGCGGCGCGCCGTGCACGTCGTGCGTGCCGGCCATCGAAGGCGCGCCTCGGCCTATCGTCGTCTTGCAGCAAATGAGCGTCGGACGATCCGATGCTCGCGCTTCATCGATCGCTTGTGATACCGCTTCGACATCGTGGCCATCGATGGCCGGGATCACATGCCAGCCATACGCCGCGAAGCGTTGCGGCGTGTCGTCGCTGAACCAGCCTTGCACATGACCGTCGATAGAGATGCCGTTATCGTCGTAAAACACCGTCAGCTTGTTCAGGCCCAACGTGCCCGCAAGCGATGCCGCTTCGTGCGATACGCCTTCCATCAGGCATCCATCGCCCACGAATACATACGTTCGATGATCGACGATCTCGTGCCCCGGCCGATTGAACTCGCGCGCAAGCAGCGTCTCGGCGAGCGCCATGCCGACCGCATTCGCGAAGCCTTGACCGAGCGGCCCGGTCGTCGTCTCGACGCCGGGCGTCATGCCCACTTCGGGATGCCCCGGCGTCTTGCTTCCCCACTGCCTGAAGCGCTTCAATTCGTCCATCGGCAAGTCATAGCCGGTGAGATGCAGCAGCGCATACAGCAGCATCGAACCATGACCATTCGAGAGCACGAAGCGATCGCGATCGGGCCAGTCCGGGTCGGCCGGATTGTGCTTCAGATGACGGCTCCACAACGCGACGGCGATCTCGGCCATGCCCATCGGCATGCCGGGATGACCGGAGTTCGCCTGCTGTACCGCATCGACGGCGAGCATGCGCAATGCGTTCGCCATGTGACGCGTATCGGGAGAGCGAAAAGTTTGAGGCAAAGCCTCGGCGACGGCATTCATGAATGCCTCCATGTTTGCAAGGGAAACGCGGCTCAGGCGCGCGTGCGGCGATCGCGCAACTGAAGAATCATCGGCGTGAAGATGAGCTGCATGGCAAGACCCATCTTGCCGCCCGGCACGACGATCACATTCGGACGCGACATGAACGAGTCGTGCAGCATCGTGAGCAGATAAGGAAAGTCGATGCCCTTGGGCTTCGCAAAACGAATCACGACGAAACTCTCATCCGGCTGCGGAATTTCGCGCGCGGTGAAAGGGTTCGATGTATCCACCGTCGGCACGCGCTGAAAATTCACATGCGTGCGCGAGAATTGCGGGCAAATGTAATTCACATAGTCGGGCATGCGGCGCAGGATCGTATCGACCACGGCCTCATGCGAATAACCGCGCATCGTCTGGTCGCGATGCAGCTTCTGAATCCATTCGAGATTGATGATCGGCACCACGCCGACGAGCAGATCCGCATGACGCGCGATATCGACCTTGTCCGTGACGGCTGCGCCATGCAGTCCCTCGTAGAACATCATGTCCGTATCCGATGCGATGTCTTCCCACGGCGTGAACGTGCCCGCGTCCTGCCTGAAACGCGCGGCTTCGGCTTCGTCGTGAATATAGCGGCGATACTGGCCGCGCCCGCTCTCGCCATACATGCAGAACAGGCGTTCGAGTTCTTCGAGCAGATTCGCTTCCGGGCCGAAGTGACTGAAGTGCTGAATGCCGTCGCGTTCGCTTTGCTTCATCGCTTCGCGCATGCCGAGACGGTCGTAACGATGAAACGCATCGCCTTCCACGATCTGCGCATTGATCCGCTCGCGCCGGAAAATATGCGTGAAGCTCTTCATGACCGTGGTGGTGCCCGCGCCACTGGAGCCCGTCACCGCAATGATCGGATGCTTGACTGACATGCGCTTGTCTCCCTCTGCTTTTATGAGCGATCACGCCGGCGTCTCTGGCAAGAACAAAGAACGTTCGTTGAATAACGGCGATGTGAAAGGCTTGTCCTCGCCGCGATCGTATTCGCCGTGATAACGCTGAATGCGCGCGACTTCGTTCGCCGAGCCGAGAATCACCGGCACGCGCTGATGCAATTTTTGCGGCGTGACATCGAGAATGCGTTCGCGTCCGGTAATGGAAAGTCCACCGGCCTGTTCGACGATGAAACTCATTGGATTCGCTTCGTAAAGCAGACGCAGCCGCCCTTCCATTTCGGGCGTCTTGAAGTCGCGCGGATACATGAATACGCCGCCGCGCATCAGAATGCGATGCACCTCCGCGACCATCGATGCAATCCAGCGCATATTGAAGTCCTGCGCGCGGCATCCCGTGCGTCCGTCCTTGCACTCTTTCACATAGCGGCGCACGGGCGGTTCCCAGAAGCGTTCATTCGATACGTTGATCGCGAACTCACACGAATCCTGCGGTATGCGGATATCCGAATGCGTGAGCACGAAGTTACCGACGTCGCGTTCGAGCGTGAAGCCATGCGTGCCGTTGCCGACGGAGATGACGAGCATCGTCGATGGCCCGTAGATCGCATAGCCTGCCGCAACCTGTTCGCTTCCTGGCCTGAGAAAGTCGGCTTCGTCCGGCGTGTCATGTTGCGAAGCGCTTCTTCTCAGCACGGAAAAGATGGAACCCACTACACCGTTGATGTCGATGTTCGACGAGCCATCGAGCGGATCGAACGCAAGCAGATACTCGCCGCGCGGATACGGCTCAGGCACCGCATACACGCCGTCCATTTCCTCGGACACCATGCCCGCGAGCAAGCCGTCCCATTCACAGTGCTGCAGAAAGATATCGTTGGTCACGAGGTCGAGCTTCTTCTGCTCTTCGCCATGCGTGTTGATGCTTTGCGCCGAGCCGTGCTGACCGCTCAATGCGCCGCGCGTCAATGCAGCCGCGATCGTCTTGATGGATGCAGCCACATCCACGAGCAAGGCAGAGAGTCCGCTCGCCGCATGCGGACCGGGCTTGCGATCGAGCGTATCGATCAGGAACTTCGACAACGTCGTGCGTCCGTCCTGCATGGCGCGCTCCTTTCAGGATTGCGGTTCGGTGAACACGCGGCTCGCGCGTATGTCGCATGCATCGAGTTGCATGAGCGCGTTGGCATCGGCGGGGCCGCTTCCGCGCTCCGCTGCGGCGAACAAGCGGTTCGCCTGACGCAGCCGCGCGCGATCCAGCGCATTGCGCACCGAGCGCGCATTGGCGAAGTTCGGCAGACGAATGCGCCGTGCGAGATACGCTTCGAAGGCGCGGCGCGCATCGTCGTCGAAGCGGTAATGCATGTCGGCCAGCATGTGCTCCGCTATCGTCAGCAACTCATGCGGCTCGTAATCCGGAAACACGATGTGATGCGCAATGCGCGAACGAAAGCCGGGATTGCTGCGAAAGAACGTCTCCATGCGCGACTCGTAACCCGCCAGAATGACGACGAGATCGTCGCGCTGGTTCTCCATCGTCTGCAGCAGAATTTCAATGGCCTCTTGCCCATAATCGCGCTCGTTCTCCGGGCGATACAGGTAATACGCTTCGTCGATGAACAGCACGCCGCCCATCGCGCGCTTGAGCACTTCGCGCGTCTTGGGCGCGGTATGGCCGATGTACTGGCCGACGAGATCGTCGCGCGTCACCGAAACAAGCTGATTGCGCCGGATATAGCCCAGCCGATGCAGCACTTGCGCCATGCGCATTGCAACGGTCGTCTTGCCCGTGCCGGGATTGCCGGAGAAGCACATGTGCAGCGTCGGCGCGCCGCTCGCGATACCAAGCGTTTCGCGCGCCCGCTCGACGAGCAGATGCGCGGCGATTTCGCGTATGCGTGTCTTCACGGGCGCAAGACCCACGAGATCGCGATCCAGCTCGGCCAGCACATCGCCGATGCGCGACTCGCGATAAAGCGCCATCAAGTCGGCGTGCGTTTGCGTCGCTTCTTCGATCGTGTCGTCGGCTTGCATTGGCGTTCTCCTTATGGTCCGTGGCGTCGTGGCTAATACCGCTCGCCCGCAGGGCGATCCGTTGCATACGTGCGGATCGAATAGCGCTGCACGCGGCTGCGATTGTCCTGTCGTTCGAGACGGAACCCTTTCTCCTCCGCAGGGCGGTTCACGATGAACGAAAGCCGCATCGTCTCGAAGCCGCGCACCGAATCGAACGCATTCACCTTGATGTAATGCCGCGGGTACGTCTTTCTGCATTCGTTCACTTCCATCATGACGCCGGCGGCATCGTGCAGATCGAACATCGGCAGGCCCCACATTTCCCAGTACGTGTTGCGCGGATGCGGGTCGTCCGTGTATTCGACGGAGCATGACCAGCCCTGACTCAATGCATAGTCGATCTGCGCGGCGATCTCTTCATCGTTCAATGCGGGCAGAAAAGAAAATGTCCCTTGCGTGATGTGCATGTCAGTTCCTTCGTGCGTTGTTCGTTTCTCATGCCACCGATGGCGTGACCGCGAAATCGGGCGTATCGGTGGAGGCATAGTTGAAGGTCACATCGCGCCAGGTATCGAGCGCGAGCTTGAGCGGCGTACACCATCGCGCGGCCGCTTCGAGTATGTCGATGCCTTCGTGCACGATGTCGCGCCCTTCGTTACGCGCCTTGACCATTGCTTCGAGCGCGACGCGATTCGCCGTTGCGCCCGCCTGTATGCCTTGCGGATGGCCGATCGTGCCGCCGCCGAATTGCAGGATCGCATCGTCGCCGAAGAGATCGAGCAACTGATGCATCTGCCCCGCATGAATGCCGCCCGACGCCACCGGCATCACCTTGCGCAAGCCGGCCCACGGTTGATCGAAGAAGATGCCGCGCTGCAGGTCCACTTCGTTGCGCGCTTCGCGGCATACGTTGTAATAGCCCTGCACGGCGAGCGGATCGCCTTCGAGCTTGCCTACTGCCGTGCCTGCATGTGCATGATCGACGCCCGCCATGCGCAGCCACTTCGCGATCACGCGAAACGATATGCCGTGATTGCGCTGCCGCGTGTATGTGCCATGTCCCGCGCGATGCAGATGCAGGATCATGTCGTTCTTGCGCGCCCAGCGCGACATCGACTGGATGGCGGTGTAGCCGATCACGAGATCGATCATCACGATGCACGAGCCGAGTTCCTTGGCAAACTCCGCGCGTTCGTACATGTCTTCCATCGTGCCCGCGGTCACGTTCAGATAGTGGCCCTTCACTTCGCCTGTTTCCGCTTGCGCGCGATGCACGCCTTCCATTGCAAAGAGATAGCGGTCGCGCCAGTGCATGAAGGCTTGTGAATTGATGTTCTCGTCGTCCTTCAGAAAATCCAGTCCGCCCTTGAGCCCTTCATAAACCACGCGTCCATAGTTCTTGCCCGACAAACCGAGCTTGGGCTTGACCGTCGCGCCGAGCAGCGGACGCCCGTATTTATCGAGCCTTTCCCGTTCGACGACGATGCCCGTCGGCGGTCCCTGAAACGTCTTGAGATAGGCCACGGGAATACGCATGTCTTCGAGCCTCAGCGCCTTGAGCGGCTTGAAACCGAACACATTGCCGATGATCGATGCAGTGAGGTTCGCCACCGATCCTTCCTCGAACAGATCGAGATCGTAGGCGATATACGCGAAGTATTGCGGCTCGTCGGCGCGCGCATTCGGCACCGGCTCCACGCGATACGCTTTCGCGCGATACATGTCGCACGCGGTGAGACGGTCGGTCCACACCACGGTCCACGTCGCGGTGGACGATTCGCCCGCGACGGCCGCCGCCGCTTCCTCCGGCTCCACGCCCGATTGCGGCGTGATGCGAAAGAGCGCGACGATGTCCGTGTCCTTCGGCGTGTAGTCGGGCTGCCAGTAACCCATCTCGCGATACTTCATCACGCCGGCCGCATAGCGCGAACGCGGATCGGCCGGATTGCGCGCCGCCTCGACAGCGGCCTTGCTGAAGTCGTTCATTCCGTTTCCTCGGCTTAAGGGAGATGAGAACGACGTGCGCGCTTTCGATAAAGCATCGGGCGACCGTCGCGTTCGTGTTGCGCCTTGCTGTGAATGCAGAGTAGGCGTGCGCCGGGCCGAAGGGAATTCACGAATTTCTTGCACGAGCCTAAGCGATCGCTTATCGAGCGTCACGCGCGCGGACGGGACACTTTGCTGCGTTTTCGTCACAGTGCCCGAGCGCAGGCCAACGCGACGCCTTTGGCATAGCGCTTGCGTGGCTCACGCGGCGAGCACCGTCCGATTGCCGGGCGGCGCTGCCGCATTCACATCGTCAAGGAGAAAAAGTTATGCAATGGACGACACCGAGCTTCACCGACATGCGCTTTGGCTTCGAAATCACGATGTATATCGCCACGCGTTAGAGCGGATCAGTCCGCACGGGGCATCGTTGGACGCTTCGTGCGGCTTCAATTTCGATCATGATCTACGAGACCATCGTCACGACCGCGGACCGCGATGGGCGGCCGCATATCGCGCCGATGGGCGTGCGTTTCGAAGAAGGCTTCGCGATTCTTGCGCCGTTTCGTCCATCGGTCACGCTGGACAACATCGTCGCGACGCAAAGCGCCGTCATCAACACGACGACGGACGTGCGCGTGTTCGCGGGCTGCGTGACGGGCATTCAACGCGACTGGCCGACGGTCGCCGCCACGCAAGTGCCAAGCGTGCGCCTTGCCGATACGCTCGCGCATACCGAGCTGCGCTTGAGCGAGCTGCGCGACGACGAAACGCGTCCCGTATTGCGCATGGCATGCGTGCATCGCGAAACGCATGGGCCTTTTCCGGGCTTCAATCGTGCGCAAGCGGCAGTTGTCGAAGGGGCGATTCTCGTGAGCCGGCTCTTCATGCTGCCGCCCGAGAAAGTGGATAGCGAGCTTGCCTATCTGCGTATTGCGATCGACAAGACCGCGGGCGATGCGGAACGCACTGCATGGAACTGGCTCTTGCAGGCAATCGAAGAACATCGCGCAAAACTGGGTGAATGACGCATTTCATGGAGTTGGATGATGACCGCCTTGCTCGCGAGCGTTCGCTCAGCCGATGAAGCATTCGATGCCGCTCATGCCGGAGCCGAACTCATCGATTTGAAGGAGCCGCATGCAGGCGCGCTCGGCGGCGTCGCGATGGAGGACATCGCGCGCATCGTGCGTGCATTGCGCGCGCAGTATGCGGTGAGGCCGATCAGCGCGACCATCGGCGACTTGCCGAACGACGCGCTCGACGAGATCACGTATCGCGTGCTGGAAGTCGCGGCTGCGGGCGTCGATTACGTGAAGGTCGGTGTCGCGCCAGGACCGCGCGCCGCCGAATGCTTGCGTCATCTCGCGGGCTTGCCTGCGTCGGTCGTGCCCGTGCTGCTATCCGATGATGGCGTGGATCGCGAACTCGCGGCGCTCGCTGCGCAGCTCGGCTTCGTCGGCATCGTGTTCGATACGGCGAGCAAGAACGGCCGCACGCTGTTCGATTGCGTCGATGTCGCGACCTTGGCCGAATGCATTGCACAAGCACGCGCGCGCGGCACGATGACCGCGCTTGCCGGTTCGCTCGGCTGGTCCGATCTCGACAGAATCCGGACGCTCGCGCCGGATATCGCGGGCTTCAGAGGCGCGCTATGCGACGAACGCGAAGGACGCACGGGCCGTCTCGATCCGCAGCGCGTGCAGCAGTGGGCGCGTGCGCTGCATGGCGAACGCATGACCGCTCACGCCTGAAACGCAAGCAGCCTGTCTCTCATGCGCGATGCATCGCCCTTGCTGAAGACTTCGACGAGATAATTCGCGTCGCGCACATAAGCGGGAAAACGCCGGTCGACAATGCCATTCGCGGCAAGCGTTTCGAGCGGCGCGTGCGCTTCGACATCGCATGATTTCACGATCATCAGACGTTCCGCGTTGAGCGTGGTGGAAAGCCATGCGGCGAGGCTGTCGGATGTGGTGTCCCAGTTGGTCATCGAGTCGGGCGTCGTGCGCATGAGGTCCGTCGGCACCCATATGGCGACGCGGCCGTCGCGCAATGCGCGGCGTATGCGTTCTTCGTTCGATGCAAGCACCAACTCGGGCACGACGCCTTGCATGAGGATCGCGTATTGCGCCATGGCGAGCAGGCACATGTTGTGAGCCGCGAGATCGTCGAAGCCCCATTCGCGCTGATACTGGCGCACCGCATCCGCGAAATCGCCGCCGCCCGGCACGATCACGACGCGCCCGCCGCCCACTTCCCACAGCCGCATCAGCCATTCGCGCAGCGCCGGATCGTGACTCAGGCTTCCCCCGATCTTGACCACCCACATCGCGTCATCCTCGTTCGAGATTCGTTGTCGTCACTGCAAAGGGCGACGATGCGAGCAACGCAACCGCCACGCTCGGCGCGCACGTCGAAGCCCATTCCGCCCGTTCGTCATCAGCATTCGACACGCCCGCGAGCCGCGCGAAGTCGATATATCCGCGCGCCTCCTGCCGCGCGAGCGCTTCGGCGAGAAAGCGACCGCATCCTGCACCGATGATCGGCGCCCGCATCGACGACGCATGTTGCGCACTGACGCGCGCAAGGCTCGCTTCGAGCGTGCGCAATTGCTCGTGCCGCCATGCGAGCGCGAAGCGTCGCCATTCGTCGGCGCTGGCATCGCCTGCATCGCGTCCGATCATTCGCGCAATGCGCGCGCGGCTCGCGGCCTCGGTCTTCGGGCCGTTGTCGGCGCTCGCATGCTGATCGTGCACTTCGCGCAACTCTCCTGTCAGACGATAGACATCCGCCGTCGTCGCGAACCATTCGTTCATCACGCCGGTGCTTTCGCCGCGAAACGCAATGCGATGCGCGACGCCGCACAAAGGCGTTCGCACGATGCCCTGATACACGAGTTCGCCGCTGGCGAGACGTTGCGCATCGTTCGTGCCGCGAGCGGCGATGCGGCCGTCGATGATCGGAATGATGTCGGTGGTCGTGCTGCCGATATCGACGAGCAATGCGTCGGGCACGCGCGTCGCGACCCATTGCGCCGTGGCGAGCCAGTTCGCCGATGCGACCTTGCGCCAGCCATCGGCGCATGCGGAACGCGCGAGCCAGTTCGATTCGCCGCCATAGAACATCGTGCGCGGGCCGAGCCGTTGCGCGAGCGTGCGTGTGAGCGCGCGCACGCCTTCGGCGCGGTCGGCGAAGAGATCGACCATCTCGCCGGTCATCGTGACGGCATGACGCGCGGATGCATGCGATGCATCGGGCCAGCGTTCCAGCGCGCATTCGATCGCACGTTCGAGATGCGCGATGCCTTGCCAGAGCGGACACGCCCATTGCGCGACATCGACGAGCGCGCCCATGCGGGCCATCGACACCTTGACGTGTGCGCCGCCCACGTCCCAGCCGAACACCGGCGCATCGCCGGCGCGCGCGGTCACGACGATGCTCCGTGTTCGCGCAGGCGCGTGTCGTCGTGTTCGAAGCCTGACACACGATGCGCCGCGAGCAATTGCGCCGCGAGATTGCGCCGCTTGCTGATTTCCGCGTAAGCCACGGTCAGCCGCGGATTGACTTCGATGACCACGGGTCCGCGTTCTTCATTCCATACGACGTCGATGCCGGTGAAGCCGCGCAAGCCGGGCAGCGCGTCGGCCACGCGCATCGCGAGGCGTTCGAGCACGCGCCCTTGCGCGCTATGACGATCGATGTAATCGGCATCGACGCCATCGAACTGAACGATGCGTTCGCGGCGATCCGACTGCGCGTCGTTGCAAATGCCGATGCACTGACGATTGATCGAAACGAGCCGCGCGCCTTCATCGTTGCAGATGATGGAGAGGCTTAACGGCTCGCCGTGGATCCATTCCTGCAAGACCGGATTGCGCCCTGCCGCCGCGCGCGCTTCGTATTCGTTGAGCGCGGCGTCGAGGTCGTCATAGACATAAGTGTCGAGGCCGCCTGCGCCGTCATCGGGCTTGACGACCCACTGCATGGCTTCGGACGATGCGGCCTGCTCCGGTTCGAGCGCGGGCGTCGCGGCGATGCCGTGCGCTTCGAGGCACGCTGCCGTTGCGCTTTTGCTCGACGTCATGCGGATGACTTCCTTGCCGCAGCCGAGCCAGCGTGCGTTGCCGACGGCATCGTGGAAGCGCAGCAGCAGGCCGTCGCATTCGGGCGCGACGACGAGTGCGTGATCGTGCTCGCGCGCGACGCGCGATACGAAATGCGTGATGGCTTCCCCTGCTTGCGCGCGTCGGTGAGGATAGCGATCATCGATCTGCTCGAAGCGTGAGCTCGCGATGGTCACGTCGATGCCGGGCAGTGCGCGCAAGTCGGCTGCGATGGCATCGCGCATGACGCGGCCTTCGACGATGAGCGCGCTGAGATCCGCGAGGCTGCCCGTGCTCGCGATATCCGGATCGATGCCGCCTCCGGTGAGATACTCGAATACGAATATTTTGGTCAAAGGAAAAGCCATCCATGCAGGTGATACCTGTTCTCGATCTGCTCGACGGCCACGTGGTGCACGCGGTGCGCG
This sequence comes from Caballeronia sp. ATUFL_M2_KS44, assembly GCF_023630965.1. Taxonomy (NCBI): domain Bacteria; kingdom Pseudomonadati; phylum Pseudomonadota; class Betaproteobacteria; order Burkholderiales; family Burkholderiaceae; genus Caballeronia; species Caballeronia sp. ATUFL_M2_KS44. Next base: position 42,171 of record NZ_JALQEA010000048.1, read on the forward strand.
GCGAGCGTTCGCGCTATCGGCCGATTCGGTCTTCGTTGTGCGCAACGAGCGACCCGATTGAAATCGCGCACGCAATGCTGCGCGCGACGGGCGCGCGCACGTTGTACGTGGCGGACCTCGGCGCCATTCTCGATCGCGGCGCACATGTGAATGTGCTTGCTGCGTTGTGCAGTGCGTTGGGCGAGGATGTTGCGATCTGGCTCGATGCGGGCTTTAGCGACTTTGCATCGATGCGGTCCTTGTTCGAGCGTGTTTCCTTGCGATGCGGTGGCGCTGCTGCGTCGTTGGTGCCTGTGTTCGGCACGGAGACCTTGACTGATGCGCGTGCTATCGCCGAGGCGGATGCGGCGGGTGACGAGCCTATTCTTTCGCTGGACTATCGTGGAGGGCGGGCGCTTGGCGCATCGCACGGTGATAGCGCGTGGTGGCCGGCGCGCGTGATCGTGATGACGCTGGATCGTGTTGGCGCTCATGACGGACCTGATGTGGATACGTTCGCCGCCGTGCGCGCAGCGGCGGGTGAGCGCTGTTTGATCGGCGCTGGCGGCGTTCGTCATCGTGACGATGTTGCGCTGGTTGAACACGCTGGCGCGTGGGGATGGCTTGTGGGATCGGCTATCCATGAGCTTCGGCTTGGGCGGTCGGTGTTCGAGTGACTCAATTTTTATGCCACCGGGTTGGGCCTCGCGCGGCTCGGGGTTTTTTATTGCGGTGCTTCCTTGGCGTGACAGTGTGTTTCATTCAGTTGGCGGTTTGCTCTTTTCATATCGGTCTATATTTTTCGCTGGCGCTCGGGTTTCGGGTTTGCTTCGGTTATTCGTGTCGGTCTATTAGCTCGCCCCTCCCCGGGGCGGGGGTCACTTTCTTTGCTGCTGCAAAGAAAGTAACCAAAGAAAGCAGCTTTTTCGCCCGCACTTCGTTTTCTGATGGTGCACTCCGTAGAACCACGTTGGCACTCAGCTTGACACAGCCCTGAATCACCCTCCACGCCCACTGACGACTAACGTCCTCCGAGCCCCTCGGCTCGACAAAACCAGTGGGACGCTTCGCTCGACTCGAAAATTACGCTATGCGTTACGCGACGCGCCAGCGCACGCTCGGTGTTAACGAGCCAGGGGGCTCGCATGGGGTGGCGCTCGGCGGGCGCGGAAGGTGATTCAAGGCTGTGTCAAGCTGAGTGCCAATCTGCTTCTACGGAGTGGCCAGAGATTTGATGCTTTGGGCCAGAAAAGCTGCTTTCTTTGGTTACTTTCTTTGCAGCAGCAAAGAAAGTGACCCCCGCCCCGGGGAGGGGCAACGCAAATAGACCGACACGAATAACCGAAGCAAACACGAAACCCGAGCGCCAGCGAAAAAACATCGGCATAAAGGTTGCTAAACCTCGCCGACCATGCCCGCTACCCAACCGCCCGCGCAAGCAAAAAGAACCTGGACCTGTCCATTCTGCCCGCTGCTATGCGAAGACATCACGCTAACCGACACCGCCGACGCGCGCCCAGAAGCGTCAAACACCGCGTGTCCACGCATGACGCAAGCGCTTGCGACATTCAGCGAGCACGACGGCAGCCGCCGTCCGCAGATCGATGCCCACGACACCGATCTCGCGTCGGCGCTCTCGCGTGCCGCGGAAATCCTGTCTCACGCACGACGGCCGCTCTTCAGCGGACTCGCCACCGACGTAGCCGGCGCACGCGCGCTCTATGAACTCGCCGCACACAGCAGCGCCATCGTCGATCACATGCACGGCGACTCACTCGCCGCCAGCACACTCGCACTCCAGGATCGCGGCGCACTCTTCACCACGCTCTCCGAAATACGCTCGCACGCGGATCTCATCGTCGTCATCGCGTGCGAGCCATCACGACGCTATCCGCGTTTCTACGAACGCGTGCTGGAATCCGAACGTCAAGCAAGCATCGTCTTCGTCGGATGCAAAGCCGCTCATGCAGCCAACCATTCAGCCGCACCGCACGCCGACGTCATGCTCGAAGACGCCGATACGTTCGACATCCTCGCACTCTGGTCCGCACTCGTCGAAGGCCGCAACGCCGAAGCGTTCCCCGACACGCGCACCGCGCATGCACTCGACGCGCTGACCAAACGCATCCACGCCGCGCGCTATACCGCGTTCATCTACGAGCCCGCCACATTGCCCGCCCCGCACGCGGCGCTCGCTATCGAAGCAATCAACCGTATCGTCAAGACCATCAATCGCACCGTGCGCGCAGGCGCACTCGCCCTCGGCGGCGACGATGGCGCGCTCACCGTCAATCAGACCGTCACGTGGCTCTCGGGCTTTCCATTGCGCACGCGTATCGCGTATGGCTTGCCGCTCGATCATGATCCGCATCGTTATCGCACCGACGATATGTTGCGTCGCAGAGAGATCGATACGTTCCTGTGGATATCGAGTTTCGAGCCGCAACCGCTGCCCTCTTCGCTCGACGACGACATACCCGCCATCATCCTCGGCCACCCCGCCACGATGCTCGTTGAACGCAAAGCACCCACCGTATTCATCCCCGTGGCGACGCCCGGCATGGATAGCAGCGGACATCTCTTTCGCGTCGATGCATCGGTGGTCGTGCCGATCGTGCCCGCGCGCAATGCGGGCTTGCCGAGCGTCGCCGCGATCGTCGGCGAGTTGATAAGCGCAGCGAGGTCGTCGTCATGACTCTCTCGCGCATCAAAGGCGGCGTTGTTTATGATCCGGCCAATGGCATCGACGGCGAACGTCGCGATCTATTTATCCGCGATGGCCGCATCGTCGATGATGCTCAGGGCGAAAGCATCGCGCCCGAACGCGATTTCGATGCAAGCGGCATGATCGTGATGGCGGGCGGCATCGACCTTCATTCGCATATCGGCGGCGGCAAGACGAATCTCTCTCGCCTGCTCTTGCCGGAAGATCATCGCAACGACGCGCGCGCCGTACCCGACAAGCCCGAAGAAGGCCGCTACATGCGTCTGCCTTCATGCGGCACATGCACGCCCGGAACGCTTGCCACCGGCTATCGCTACGCGGAAATGGGCTATACGGCCGCATTCGAGCCGGCGATGGTCGCATCGAATGCGCGTCACACGCATCTGGAAATGGGCGATACGCCGATCATCGATCACGGCGCCTACGTGATGATGGGCAACGACGAACTCTTTCTGCAAATGCTCGCCGCGCGCGAAGACTTCGAGCGCATGCGCGATTACGTGGGCTGGACCATCGATGCGAACAAGGCGCTCGGCGTCAAGGTGGTGAATCCCGGCGGTATATCCGCATTCAAGTTCAATCAACGTTCGCTCGATCTCGATGAAGCACACGTGCACTACGGCATCACGCCACGCGATGTACTGAGAACGTTGACGCGTGCGCTGAGTGAGTTGCACGTGCCGCATCCGTTGCATGTGCATGCGAGCAATCTCGGCGTGCCGGGCAATGTTCAATCGACCATCGCGACGATGGACGCATCCGATGGCCTGCCCATTCATCTCACGCATATTCAGTTTCATAGCTATGGAACCGAAGGCGCGCGCAACTTCTCGTCGGGCGCGCGCGCGATTGCCGAAGCGGTCAACGCGCGGCCCAACGTGACCATCGATGTCGGGCAGATCATGTTCGGCCAGACCGTCTCCGCATCCGGCGACACCATGATGCAGTTCCGCAATGCGCCGCTTGCACGCCCGCGTAAGTGGATACTCGGCGATATCGAATGCGATGGCGGCTGCGGCGTCGTGCCGTTTCGCTATCGCGAAGAGAGTTTCGTCAATGCGCTGCAATGGATCATCGGACTGGAAATCTTCTTGCTCGTCGACGATCCGTGGCGCGTCTCGATGACCACCGATCATCCGAACGGCGCGCCCTTCACGAGCTATCCGCATTTGATCCGCCTGCTCACGGACAAGCCGTTTCGCGACGAACAACTCGACAAGCTGCATGCCGATGCCAAAGCCGCCAGCGTGCTGAGCGAAATCACGCGTGAATTCTCGCTATACGAGATCGCGATCATCACGCGCGCAGGTCCGGCACGTTTATTGGGTCTCATAGATCGCGGTCATCTGGGCGCGGGCGCGGCGGCGGATATCGCGGTGTATCGCGAAGACGCGAATCGCGAGCGCATGTTCACGTCGCCCGCGTTCGTGTTCAAGGATGGCGAACTGATCGCACGCGACGGCACCTTGCTCAAGACGCCGACGGGCGGCATCCATTACGTGCGTCCGGATTACGACCGCTCAATCGAAGCGCGTGTGCGCGAATATGCGCAGGCGAATCTCGCATCGAGATTCGAGAACATCGCTATCGGCGACGACGAAATGGACTCGGTGAACAACGGCGGCAAGCTACTGCGCGTGCCATGCGAACGACGATGACCACCATGCGCATCAACGACACGCAAATCGATGACACGTTCGCCGAAGCCTTTCCGATGAAGGCGACGCGTCTCGTCATCACCGCGCATACATCGACATGGGCGCGCCACGCAGCAAGCTCACTCACAGGCTTTGCAACGTCCGTCATCGATTGCGGATGCGAGGCCGGCATCGAACGCGATCTAGGCGGCAATGAAACGCCCGATGGACGGCCCGGCGTATCGGTGCTGATATTCGCGGTATCGTCCAAAGAATTGGCCAAGCAGATTGCACGACGCGTCGGTCAATGCGTGCTCACGTGTCCGACCACGGCCGTCTTCGGCGGCATCGATCCTTCGACGAGCCGCGCGCCGCTCTCCGACAACGCACCGCTCGGCGCGGGCCTGCGCTTCTTCGGCGATGGCTTTCAGATATCGAAAGTACTCGGCTCGACGCGTTACTGGCGCGTGCCGGTCATGGACGGCGAATTCGTTTGCGAAGACTTCACTGCAACGGTCAAGGCAGTCGGCGGCGGCAACTTACTCTTCCTTGCGCGCGATATCGACAGCGCATTGCACGCGGCAGAAAGCGCAGTCGCTGCGATGCATGCATTGCCCAACATCATCACGCCTTTTCCGGGCGGCGTGGTCCGGTCGGGATCGAAGATCGGCTCGAAGTACAAGGGCGCGACGGCATCCACGAATGACGCGTTCTGTCCCACGCTCGTCGGTTTATCGAAGAAGAGCGAACTGACACCCGAGGTTGCATGCGTGCTCGAAATCGTGATCGACGGTCTCACCGATGCCGACGTCGGCGCGGCAATGACAGCAGGCATCGCCGCGGCGACATCCATAGGGCGCGCGGGCGGCGTACTGCGCATATCGGCGGGAAACTACGGCGGCAAGCTCGGGCCTTATCACTTCAAGCTGCATGAGTTGGCGGCGGCCATTGACGGGAGCCGCGCATGAACGCCATCACGCTGCGCGTAAAAAATGCGCCGGGCTTTCGCGTCGATGCGTCGAAATTACTGCCCAATGTTTTGGCGCAAATGTCCTTTAAGGAATTGCAGGAAATCACTTTGCAAGGCCACGGCGAAACATGTGCTTTAGGCGATCTCTTTGGTATTGCACACGCCGATGCCGCCGACGCATCGCTGAACATCGAAGGCGATGTTGCATGGCTTGACCGCATCGGTGCATCGTTAGGCGAAGGCAAGCTGACCGTGCGTGGGAATGCGGGCGATTACGTGGGCATCGGCATGAAAGGCGGTGAGTTGCGCATTGAAGGCAATGCGGGCCGCTTCGCCGCTTGCGAAATGGAAGGCGGACGCATCGACGTGCAGGGCAATGTCGGCGATTTCGCAGCCGGTGCGCTGCCGGGCGACATGGAAGGCATGACGGGCGGCGTGCTTTCGGTTCATGGCAACGCGGGCGCGCGCCTTGCAGACCGCATGCGCCGCGGCACGGTAATCATCGGCGGAAATGCGGGGGACTTCGCGGCATCGCGCATCGTCGCGGGCACGGTTTGCATCGCGGGACAAACAGGCGCGCATCTTGCCTATGGCATGCGGCGCGGCACGGTCGTGCTATTGACGCAGCCCTCCGGTGTTCCGCCTACGTTCACCGAAGGCGGACGCGGCTTCGACGTCTTTTGGCTGCTCCTCAGGCGCATGCTGGCTCAAGAAATCGAACCGTTCGCGAGACTCGATCAACGCGCGTTGCCCAGGCGCTTTGCCGGCGATCTTGCCGTGGACGGACGGGGGGAATTGCTGATCGCTAATTCATGAACGGACGAGAACAATGGACCTTGTATCCGGCGCACGAGATGCCCTTTGAACGAGGGAGGCTTGCATGACCGCTGTGAGGACTCCACCCGCGACGCGCGAGCAGTCGCGCGTGGCGAACGATTCTTTCGCGCGGCCCCTCATTGCGCTGCACTGGGTCATTGCAATCGCCATCATCGCGATGCTGTGCATCGGTTTCTATATGGTGGGCCTGCCGCGCGGACTGCCGTTCAAGTCGACGGTCATCAACTTCCATAAGTCGCTTGGCCTTACGGTTTTCCTGCTGGTGCTGATCCGCATCATGGTACGCCTGGCTTATGGCCGGCCGCCTCTGCCGCCGATGGGAGCGTGGCAACGCGCCGCCGCGAGCACCACGCAGGGTCTTTTATACGTTGGCATGGTGGCGATGCCGCTTACCGGTTATCTCGGCTCGTCGTTCAACAAGTACGGCACGCGCTTCTGGGGCGTGCTTCTGCCACAATGGGGCTGGGACGACAAGGCAATGCGCGAGCTGTTCTTCAGCATTCACGGCTACATTGCGTGGATCATGGCCGCGCTCATCGTTCTTCATTTCCTTGGCGCAATGAAACATCAGCTCATCGACAAAGACGGGCTCTTGAGGAGAATGTGGCCATGACTTCGCTACGTGGAACCCGACGATGAAAATACGCGTTCTGGGTTCATCGGCAGGCGGCGGATTTCCGCAATGGAATTGCAACTGCCGCAATTGCGACGGCGTGCGTCGCGGCACCATCGCCGCACGCGCGAGAACGCAGTCGTCCATCGCGGTCAGCGACAACGGCGAGGACTGGCTGCTCGTCAACGCATCGCCGGACATACTCGCGCAGATCGCGGCGAATCCGGAACTGCAGCCCGCGCGCCGCGTGCGCGATACGGGCATCGCCGCTGTCATCACGATGGATGCGCAGATCGATCACGTGACCGGTCTTCTGATGCTGCGCGAGCGCGGCGCACCTTTGCCGCTTTATACGACCGATGCGGTATGGCAAGACCTCTCGACGGGCTTTCCGGTCACGTCGATTCTTTCGCATTACTGCGGCGTCGAGCATCGACGTATCGCACTCGATGGCAACGCTCTAAGCGTGCCCGAGTTGCCGCGCGTGAGCATCGATGCGCTGCCGCTTTCGAGCAAGGCGCCGCCTTATTCGCCGCATCGCGAAGCGCCCGAAGTGGGCGACAACATCGGCCTCATGTTCACGAATAATGCTTCTGGCAAGCGCGCGTTCTATGCGCCGGGTCTGGGCGCACTGGAGCCGCATGTGCTGGATGCAATGCGCACGGCTGATCTCTTGCTCGTCGACGGGACCGTGTGGACCGACGACGAAATGATCCGCCTCGGCTTGACGAAGAAGACCGGCGCGGACATGGGGCATCTCGCGCAAAGCGGCCCGGGCGGCATGATCGAAGTGCTCGATTCGATCGATCGCGCGGACGTGCGCAAGGTGCTCATCCATATCAACAACACGAATCCGATCCTGATCGAGGACGGTCCCGAACGGCGCGTGCTGTCGGAACATGGCATCGAAGTCGCGCACGACGGCATGACGTTCGAGCTATGACATTGCGGAGAATCATCGAATGCCTGACAACGCTTTCTCGCCGATGCTGAACCCCACGACCGGCCCGCACTTCACCGCGTTGAAGGAGCCTGGTCCCGCGTGGACGCGCGAGCAGTTCGAAGAAGAGCTGCGCGCGAAGGGCACGGCGTACCACATTCATCATCCGTTCAACGTGAAGATGAATAGCGGAGGATGCTCGCGCGAGCAGATTCGCGGCTGGGTGGCGAACCGCTTTTACTATCAGATCAACATTCCGCTCAAGGACGCAGCGGTGATGTCGAATTGCCCCGACCGCGAAACGCGCCGCCGCTGGGTGCTGCGCATTCTCGATCACGACGGTTATGAGGATCAGCCTGGCGGCATCGAAGCATGGGCGCGTCTGGGCGATGCAGTCGGTCTCTCGCGCGACGATCTCTGGTCACTCAAGCTCGTGACGCCGGGCGTGCGCTTCGCCGTCGATGCGTATGTGAATTTCGCACGCCGCGCGCCGTGGCAGGAGTCAGTGTGTTCGTCGCTCACGGAAATGTTCGCGCCGCAAATTCACAAAGACCGGCTCGCGACATGGCCCGAACATTACACATGGATCGAACCCGAAGGACTCGCATATTTCCGCTCGCGTGTCTCGCTTGCGCAGCGCGATGTCGAACATGGGCTAGAAGTCACGCTCGCGCATTTCAACACGCGCGAGCAGCAGCAACGCGCGCTCGACATCCTGCAATTCAAGCTGGATATTCTCTGGACCATGCTCGATTCCATTGAAAAGGCATTCCCGGCATGAGCGATACGAATCCGACTCAGCGCAGAAACGAAGCCGTCGAAGCACCGGACGATGCATTGCGCCCGCAACTCAAACGCCTCTTTCGTCTGCAATGGGAACCGGCGCAGGACGCGCATGTGCTGCTCTATCCGGAAGGCATGGTGAAGCTCAATCAAAGCGCCGCGCAAATTCTTCTTCGCTGCGATGGCACGCGTGATATTCCCGCGCTCGTCGCCGATCTGGAGCAGGCGTTCAGCGCGAACGGCATCGGTGACGATGTGCGCGCGTTCATCGCCGGTGCGCGTGCGCGTGGCTGGCTGGAGTGAAGAGGTGCAAGCATGACCGATCTGTCCGAACCCATCGCCAAGCCGGAGCATGAAGGCGTGGCCATTCCGCCGCCCTTGTGGCTGCTTGCGGAACTCACTTACCGTTGTCCGCTGCACTGCGTCTTCTGCTATAACCCGGTGAATTACACGGACCATTCGCGCGAACTCGATACCGCGCAATGGCTCGATGTATTGCGTCAGGCGCGTGCGCTCGGCGCCGCGCAACTCGGCTTTTCCGGTGGCGAGCCGCTCTTGCGCGATGACCTCGAAACGCTCGTCGGCGAAGCGCGCAAGCTGGGCTTTTATACCAACCTTATTACTTCGGGAATCGGACTCACTGAAAAGCGCATCACCGCGCTCAAGGACGCCGGCCTCGATCACATTCAGCTCTCGTTTCAGGATTCCACTCAAGAGCTGAACGACTTTCTATCGAGCACGAAGACTTTCGATCTGAAGAAGCGCGTCGCGAATCTCATCAAGGCACACGGCTTTCCGATGGTGCTCAATTGCGTGTTACATCGCTATAACCTGCCGCATATCGCACGCATCATCGACATGGCGCTCGACATGGGCGCGGAATATCTCGAGCTGGCGAACACGCAGTACTACGGCTGGGCGCATACGAATCGCGCGCAACTCATGCCGACCGCCGAACAATTGCAGGAAGCGGAGGCGGTGGTGGAACGCTATCGCAAAGAGATCGGCGACAAGTGCAAGATTTTCTTCGTCGTGCCCGATTACTACGAACGTCGTCCGAAGCGCTGCATGAACGGATGGGGCTCGGTGTTTCTCGGCATCGCGCCCGATGGTGCGGCCTTGCCGTGTCATACCGCGCGTTCGCTTCCGGGTCTCACTTTCCCCAACGTCACCGATACATCGCTCAAGGACATCTGGTACGAAAGCGATGCGTTCAACCGCTTTCGCGGCTTTGGCTGGATGAAAGAGCCATGCCGCAGTTGCGACGAGAAGACGATCGACCTCGGCGGCTGTCGTTGCCAGGCTTATCTGCTCACGCAAGACCCCGCGAATGCCGACCCTGTTTGCGACAAGTCCGCGCATCATGAACGCGTGATCGAAGTGGTGCGCGCGGCATCGATGAGACAGGAGCCGCAGGAGCAGCCTATCGTGTTCCGTAACGATGCCAATTCGCGGCGCATCGCTTCCATGCATCGAAAGGATGGACCCGACATCGGAGACGAATAGCCATGAACGCCGATATCTCGGTGCTGCTGGTGGACGATCACGCCGTGGTGCGTGAAGGCTACAAGCGTCTGCTCGAATTGAGTCCCGACGTCAGCGTCGCGGGCGAAGCGGCGGATGCGGCGCAGGCTTACCAGAAGTTCTGCGCATTGCAGCCGGATGTCGTCGTGATGGATCTTGCATTGCCCGGTGCAAGCGGTATTGAAGCGATGCGGCGCATGCTGGCACGCGAGCCTCATGCGCACGTGCTGATTTTCAGCGTGCACGAGGAAGCGATATTCGTGCGACGCGCGCTCGATGCCGGCGCGCGCGGCTATGTCACCAAGGCGAGCGCGCCCGATGTGCTCGTTGAAGCAGTGCGTTCCGTTGCGCGTCGCATATGCTATCTAAGCCCCGATATTTCGCAGGCGCTTGCATTGCGCGCGACCATTCAGGAAGGACCGCCCGGACGCCAGTTATCCGCGCGTGAGTTCGAGGTGTTGCGCCTTCTCGTGCAGGGTTATACGTTGCCGAGCATCGCGGAAAAACTGGGCTTGAGTCAAAAGACCGTGGCCAATCATCAATCGGTGATACGTCAGAAATTCGGCGCGGATAACGGCGTGCAGCTTGCGCAGATCGCCAATCGACTCGGGCTTCACTTCGCGGATTTCACTGGCGCACCCGATGCGCCTTCATTCGGCTCGCTAGGCAACGGCAGTCCCGCTTGAACGGGCACGCGCGCGCAGAACAGGAAGCCTTCGCCGGGTTTGCTTGCGATATGGAATTCGCCGCCAAGCGCCTCGACGCGTTCGCGCATGCCGACGAGCCCCAGACCCTTGCGCGGTATCGACAGGTCCGTGCCCGGTCCATCGTCGGCCATGGTGACGACAATCTCACCTGAACCGCGCTCGCTTTCCGGCGTGCGTACCAGATAGATTTCGACGCGCGATTGACGCGCGAACTTCGATACGTTCGTCAGACCTTCCTGCACCAGACGATAAAGCGCGATATTGAGCGCATCGCTCAGACGGTCGAAATCGCCGCCTACCGCCAGCGTGAATTCCGCTTGCGGCAAGCGCTCGCGCCACCCTTCGATGCAATGCTCCAGCGCAGTCGGCAAGCCGAATTCATCGAGGCCAATGGGTCTCAGCTTGCGAATCATGCCGCCTATCTCGCGATACACATGCGTCGCGCTGTGCATGACCGCCAAAGAAAGCCGATGAATTTCCGTCTCGCGCTCCACGGATAAATCGCGGATGCGTCCGGCATCGAGTGATATCGCATTGAGATATTGGCCCAATTCATCGTGCAGTTCGCGCGCCAGATGACGCCGCTCGGTTTCCTGCGCGCCAATGGCCTGACTCGCCAGCCGCCGGTTTTCAAGGAGCAGGTGTTCCGCTTCTTTCTCGAGCGCGCGGCTTCGGCGCACTTCACGCTGTGCTTCCTGATAGCGCCGCCACGCGAACCACGCGCAGCCGAGCGCAAGCACGACCAATGTGGCCGGAAGCTCGTCGAGTTGAAAGCGCTCGGCGCTGCGGGTCCAGTGATACGTCAACTCACTGAAATCGACCATTGCGAAGCATGTGCCCGCAATGAGCGTGATGACGAGCACGCAGGCGAGATCGCGCGACACCGTCGAGCGCGGCGTGCGGCCGGAATGATCGTCAGTGAGAGAGGGCAAGGATTCGGATCGCATCACGGAACCCATTCTATCCACGGCATTCTCGCGCGGTACGGCATGCGAATCACGTTTGGGAACGTTTCCCTGCACGATCGGGAAAAGCTCCCGGTGCGCGCGCGGATTCTTATGCGACCCTTTCAATTAAAGACTCATCGTTTAAAAGAAGGTTAAAAGAATAACCGGAGACGACAATGAAGAGGATGCCGCGCAATTCCGTCATCGCGCATCGGTTCAAACCCCGAGCGGGACTCAGGCTCATGTTCGGCGGCGCGTTCGCCAGCATCACCGTCGGCGCATGGGCGCAAACGGCGAGCGCCCCCGATGCACCCGCATCCGCCGTTGCGCCTGTCGCCGCGAGCGCGCCGCCGAACACGGAACTGCCTACCATCGTCGTCGTGGGAACGACGCCGCTTCTCGGCGTCGGCACGCCGCTCGAGAAAGTCCCGTCGAACGTGCAGACCATCAAGGGCAACGAAATCCAGGCGCAGCATTCCGGGACCATCACCGATTATCTGCAGAAGAACGTCGTGAGCGTGGATGTCAACGACGCGCAAGGCAATCCGTCGCAAACCGACATCAACTATCGCGGCTTCACTGCGTCGCCGTTGCTCGGCACGCCGCAAGGACTTTCGGTTTTTCTCGACGGCGTGCGCATCAACGAACCGTTCGGCGATGTCGTGAACTGGGATCTCATTCCGCAGGCCGCCATCAATACCATGCAGATCATTCCCGGCTCCAATCCGACCTTCGGTCTGAATACGCTGGGCGGTGCGGTCGCGGTCACCACGAAGAACGGCCGCACGAATCCCGGTGGAAATATCGACGTGAGCGGCGGATCGTGGGGCAGAAAGTCCGCGCAGATCGAACAGGGCGGTGTCATTGGCAGCAATCTCGACTATTACTTCACCGCGAACGTCACTAACGACAACGGATGGGCCGCGCAGAATTCGAGCCGCTTGCGTCAGGCGTTCGGCAAGCTCCGCTATACCGACGCCGACACCACCATTTCCCTCTCGATGGGCGGCGCGGACAACACGCTCAACGGATCACAGACGATCCCTCGCTCTTTCCTCGACAACTACAAGCAGGCATACACCTTCCCCGACACCAACGAGAATCAGGTCGGCTATCTCACGCTGTCGGGCGAGCATTATTTCTCGCCGAATGTCCAACTGAGCGGCAATCTCTATTACCGGCACTATCGCAACAAGAACGTGAGCAGCAATGTCAACGACAACTACGGCGAAACCGAAGACGACGGCGATATCGATCTCACTCAAGCCACCAACGATCAATCGGTGATCGTCACGGATAGCTACGGCGCAAGCCTGCAACTCACGCTGCTCAACAAGCTCTTCGGCAAGGACAATCAGTTGGTTCTCGGCGCGGCAGGCGACTTCGCCAACTCGCATTTCACGCAGTCGTCGCAGTCGGCGGAATTCACCGATAGCCGCGCGACTGTCGGCACCGGTCCGTTCGTGCCGACGACCGACGCCAAGACGCGCAATGAGAACTGGGGCATTTACTTCGAAAACACACTGTCATTCACCGAGCAATGGTCGATGACGCTTGCAGGCCGCTATAACTGGGCTAAAGCCACTATCGGCGATGAAAGCGGCGTGCAGCCCCTGCTCGATGGACGCCACACGTTCTCGCGCTTCAATCCGGCAGTGGGTTTCAACTGGAATCCGACGCCGTGGTTCACCGCTTATGCAACGTATAACGAAGGCATGCGCTCGCCGACGGCCATCGAACTCGCGTGCGCCGATCCTAACGCGCCGTGCTCGCTGCCCAATGACTTCATCGCCGATCCCGATCTCAAGCCCGTCATCTCGCGCACGTTCGAAGTAGGCGCGCGCGGACACATCGGCAAAGCGACGACATGGAGCGCCGCGGTCTATAGCACCACGCTCTCGGACGACATCCAGTTCGTCAGCAGCCAGGGCGCGGCGAGCACGCTCGGCTATTTCCAGAATGTAGGCAAGACGCGACGTCAGGGCTTCGAGCTTGCGGGGCGCACGCAATGGGGACCGCTCGGCGTGGCCGCGAGCTATAGTTATGTGAACGCGACGTATCGATCGACATGGACCGAAAGCAGCGCGAGCAATTCCAGCGCGGACGATAACGGCAACATCACCGTGCATTCGGGCGATCGCATTCCCGGCATTCCATCGAATACAGTGAAAATGCGCGTGGATTACAACCCGATCTCGCGATGGAACATCGGCACCAATCTCACTTACCGCAGCAATATCTTCGCGCGTGGCGACGAGAACAATCAGGACGTCAATGGCAGCATCGCCGGTTATTTCCTGATCGATCTCGACACGACCTATAACGTCACGAAGCAATTGCAGGTCTATGCCACCGTCAAGAACTTACTCAACAAGCGCTACGCGAATTTCGCCATTCTTGGAGAGAATTTCTTTAACGGACCGAACCACACGTTCAACGGTGCAGATACCGTCAACGAGCAATTCCTCGGCATTGGCGCGCCGCGCGGCGTATGGGTCGGCTTGCGCTATGCATGGAACTAGGCGTTGGTCTCAACGCGGCTTGAAGGGATAAATGCGAGCGGGCCGCCGCTGGCGCAGTTCGGCCAAGTAGCTTTCGACGAAGCGACCAAGCGCATTCGCCTTCAATTGCTCGAGCATGCGCATGGCATCGCTGGGCGATTCCGGTCCCATCACGAGCGCGCCGACGCCAAGCGCGCCGAGATGCACGACGAGCGCACACGAAGAGAGAGAACCGGCGTCGAAAAGACGAATGGCGTCGGTGGCTTCGTCGTCCAGTTCGATGCCTTCTTCCTCGCGCCATTCATAGCGAAGCGCGCCGTCTTTTCCAATGAACGCGGGCAACCAGCGGCAATTGCCCGTACCGCCCTGAGCCGCAATCAGAACGCGCTTGCGCGCGGGACTGTCGGAGAGTGCATCGAACGCCTCGGCCAATGTCAGCATGATCGTCCTCGCCGGGAGCCTACCTGATACTAGCAGCCGCCCCGGGCGAGGCGCGAGATGCATTGCGCAATGATGCGCGGCACGAAGCGAAACGTCCGTGCAGCAAGCGCGATCAACGTCCGGCTATCGATCCCGCGCCGGGCGGATAAGTCACGATGCCCCATGCAAGCGGCAAATCGCCGATCTGCTTGATCGTTTGAAAGTTCGATGCATCGAGCACGTACACCGCGTTCGATCGGCCACATGCGAGCAGCAGCCGCGAGCCGTCGGGCGTAAAGCTGAAATGCCAGCAGCGCTGGCCAACGGGCACGTCGCTGATGTGCTCGTAAGTGCCGGCGTCGAATACCTGCAGCGTCTTGTCGCGCGATGCCGCCACGAGCAGACGCTTGCCCGCCGGATCGAACGATACGCCGTAAGGGCCCATTTTCGTATCGACGGTCTTGATGACCTTCATGTCTTTCCCGTCGAGCACGACGAACTTGTTCGCATTCTCCAGCGTCACGACGTATTGCTTCCCATCGGGCGACATCTTGATGCCGCGTGGACGCGCGCCTTGTTGCAGCTTGACAGTGCGTACCGGCTTGCCCGTGCCCGTACGATAAACGGACACCGTGTCGTCGCCCTCGTTCGTCACGAGCATCAGCTTGCCGTCGTGCGAAAACTCGACGCCTTCCGTTTCATGACCGCTCTTGACCGAATGCGTGACCTTCATCGTCTTCAGATCGATGATCGCGATCTCGGCGGGCGGCGAGTTGGCATCGTCATCCTTTTCGGGTTCGCCCGGCTTGGGCGGCCCGCCCGATTCGCCCGGCTCATAAGTCACATAGGCATAGCCGCCCTCCACGCGCACGAACTCCGGATTCTTGCCGATCTTCACGCGCTGCACGATCTTGCCGGACGCCGTATCGATCTCCGACAAATCGCCCGTCGATTTATTCGCCACATAAAGCCGCGTGCCGTCCTTATTGAGGCTCAGGCCGCGCGGACCGTCCTTGCCGAGATCGATCGTTCTCGCGAGCGAGAGATTCGCCAGATCGATCACGCCGACGCCGGCCGTTTCGCTCGTCACGTAGGCGGTCTGAGCGGCGGCATGCGCGCTGAACGCGGCAAGAAACAGGGATGGGGCGAGAAACGACGTGCACGCTAGGCGCGCCGTCTTGAAACTGACTTGCATGGTCGTCTCCGGCTAAACATTCTTTGTTCGTTTTAGAGCGGGGCGATTGCGGCAAGCCTGCCCCAAAAAATAAGTTAGCGCAGGACACGTGGCGCATGCAACGTCATCGGGCGGGAGAAATTCCCGAATTGCGCTGCGAATCATTATTCGAGAGTCAGTCGGTCAGCGCATGGCGGACGCATCAGCCGCCAATAGATCGACTAGCGCCTTCGCGCCGCGCCGCCAGGATTGATCCGTATTGCCGCGAATATCGACTGAACGCTGAAAGAGCGTCGCGCCGCTCGTCGCGTCTTCCACGCGCAAATTCATGTTGAGTATCAGATTGCTGATCTTCTGCACCCAGCACACGCCGACACGCGTTACGCCCAGCTCGCGCGCGACGCGCAGTTCGCATCCGTTGCATGCGCTCATGTCCTGCGTGCTTTGCAGCGACGCGATGAGATCGCTTGCGCGCGCGTTATCCGCGACACGGAAGAGCGCGCGCTGGTTCAGGTCGTCGCGCAAGGCGCTGCTGATCATGAGAAGGCGCGTGCTTTGAATGCGGTTGATGTCGGCATCGTTATACGCGGCGTTGTCGTCGATCAGCGTGCAATCGAGCAATGCAATGGATTGCGACTGACTCTGCGCGTGAGCGCAGGCGCTAAAGAGCATTGCACTGGCAAGCAGAAAACCCACGGCGCGCACGATGAAAGTCATGTTCCGTCTCAGTGAATGCGCCAACACCAGGGAGTCGATCTGTTCGCGCTGCTCCAACATACCGCCGCTTGGCGCATCGATCAAGCGCGGGCTGTTTCATCGAGCGCCTTGCAGGAAGCCGCTCAGCGCAAATTGGCATAGCGTTTGCAAAAAGGCGGGCGAGCATGAGTGAATGCTCGATTCACTTCAAGTTACCCGCCAGGAGAACCATCATGCAACGCACTCTCACCATTGCAGATTTGCCGCTGGACCAAGCATCCCCCAACGAATCCACGCTCTCACGCGAACACATGCAGCGCGTCGTCGGCGGACGATCCGTGCCTGCCATGGTCGATGGCCGCACGCCCGGCACAGTCGATGACTGGCAAATCAATATCGCGATCTTCGAAGGGCGCATTAGCGGGCCGTATATCGTTTGATGCGGGCGTCGGCGGCTTGCGTGCATCGCATGCGAGCCGCCATCGCGCAACGAAGCCTCACGTGGTTCCCAATGGATTCGCCCCGCGAACAGGAGTAACGTTGAAGGGCAAGCCAAGCGAGAAAGAGAGGCGATCATGTCCGGCGAACCCGAATCACAATGGCATGTCTTCGAATACGAAGGCTTCGAGATACACGTGCTGCCGCAATCGAAGCCGACGCCCGAACATGCGCCGCCACGCGCCGCCGAGCGCTATGTGTTCATCGGTTATGTATGCCGTCACGGCGCGGATGCCGATTCGCCCGCAGAAGCCGTGCATTTTCATGCCGATGGCGACGACGAATACAAGAGCGCGCAAGACGCAGTGGACGACGCGCGGCATATCGGCAAGAGCATCATCGACGGCACGCATCCGGACTTATCCGTGCTCTCTATCGTTTCGCATCATCATCCCGAATGACATCGCCACTCATGCAACCTTCCGATCACGACGATGCGCGCGTCGAAAGTCTGAGCGCCATCACGCTTGCGACACACGACATGCCACGCGCCGTGCGCTTTTATGAGGCGCTGGGATTTCGCATCGTTCATGGCGGCGCGAACGAAGCGTTCACCTCGTTCGCGCTCGGCACTTCGTTTCTCAACATCACCAGCGAGACACATGGCCCGATTCAATGGTGGGGCCGCGTCATCATCTACGTGTCCGACGTGGATGCGTTCTATCGCAAAGCCAAGGCTAATGGCATCGAGCCGCAATTCGCGCCGCGCGATGCGCCCTGGAACGAGCGCTATTTTCATCTCACCGATCCTGACGGCCACGAACTGAGCTTCGCGCGTCCGCTCTGACGCTTGAGTGCAAAAGCCCAGGCATGGGTTTCGCTGAATATCGGGTGACGGGTAACGTACTCACCGGCGCATTCATATGACCGTTCGCGTACATACCCGCACATCACACGCGTCGAAGATAAAAGCACATATCCGCCTGCGTGAGTCCTGAATCGCGTTGTTGCTATTTCGCAAAAGGACACACGGCTAGCGGATTCACGGCGTAGAGTTAAAGTGCTTTGTCACGAGTGTGGTGCGTTGCGGCAGGCGTCATTCATGCGGCTTAAAGCCTCGTACGCTTCCGGCCGATATTCAAGCATGAACGCCGCGTGCAGGAGACTACAGATGAAAAGCGTCAACGAACGATCCCTTCGTTACCAGGTGGAGAAATGGCTCGCCCCGGCAAGCGTGCCGGTTCATGTCAAGCACTTCAGTCGCACGCGCGCCGATCACACGCGCTATGTCTGCGTCGAGACTGTGCAGGGCGCCGCATCGAGAGCACTGTTCTTCTTCCGTCACGATGACGGTCAGTGGTGCGTTTATCCGCCCGCGCCAAGGCAAAGAAACATGCGCGGCGAACGTCTTGCGGCGTGAAGCTGGAAACTAACTAAAGACGCATGTTGTTGAAGAACTGCATCCACATTGCGCCAAACGGATTCGCGGCGCTTGCAGTGCATTCCTTGGCCGGAGAAGGTTCTTCTTTTTTCTCCGGCTGCGGCTCGGGCTCGCTTTTCGCCTGACGCGACTCGTGCAGCGCCACGACGCTTTCGGCAATGTGCCGTGCGGCGTGCTCATCACATTCGTGGCCGAGCAGCACGCCGAACACGACATCGCGGTTATGCCCTTGTGATGCAAAGCGCATGGCAAGCGACACGCGCCTTGCATAAAGCGCCTCGCGTTCCGCTTCTTCCTCGCGCAACTGCGCTTCTCGACGCTCCATTTCCTCCGCAAAAATACGGTCGTACACCTCGCGTTGCGCGGGGTCGGAGAGAATGGCGTAGGCCTCTTTTATTTCCTGAAACTTCGCGTGCGCAGCGTGTTCATTGCCGACATTGCGATCAGGATGGCAGCGCATCGCAGCCTTGCGATACGCCCGCTTGATCTCGTCTTCGTTGGCGTGCTCATCCACGCCGAGCGTTTCGTATAGCGTTGCCATCAGCGTTCTTTAGCGTTCGTTGAATGGAAAAGCCCTGGCATCCTAACACGCTAAAATGTGGCCTTTGTGTCGCTAACGTCGAACGATCACGCGCATAGCCGTGGCGCCGAACAAATCGTAAATTGCGCGCGCAGGCCGCAAATAATGCGCGATGTGCAGCCGAATGACGACGACCGCGACAATGAAAAACAGCACCGTCACGAACAAATATTCACTGCGTTCAGCGACGACGCCAAAGCGCGTATGCAGTACTACGAAAACGAGCCACGCGAACGCCGGCGCATGCAGGCTCCAGTGCCGTTGTGCAAAATGCCATGCAAGCCGCCGCACGTCGCTTCTTGCGCGACGATCGAGGCCTGAAAGTTCCGGGCGTCCGCGAAAGGCAAATGGCATGACGGTCATCGCTGCGCCATCGGCGCGTCATATTCATGGCAACTAGCATAACGCGAGGACGCTATTGCAATGCATGGCGTAGACTGGCATGCATGCACGCTCATCAAAACAGAACCGTTTGGCCGCAGTCCTGCAACGTACATGCGAGCCACGCATCATGAAGGGCAGTAACTTTCGCATCACGGCCGCTGTCGTCGCAAGCGCGCTCTTCATGCAGAACATGGACGGGACCATCGTCGCGACCGCGATCCCCGCCATGGCCCGCGATCTCCACGTCGATGCCGTTCATCTCAGCAGCGCGATCACCGCGTACCTCGTCGCGTTGACGGTCTTCATTCCGGCGAGCGGATGGGTCGCCGACCGCTTCGGTGCGCGGCGCGTGTTCATGTGGGCCATCGCGACATTCACGCTTGCATCCGTCGCATGCGCGGCAGCGATGAATCTGCCGCAACTGCTAGCCGCGCGCATCGTGCAAGGCTTGGGCGGCGCGATGATGGTGCCCGTCGGCCGTCTCATTCTCTTTCGCGGCGTCAAGCGTGAGGAGCTTTTGCAAGCGACGACATGGCTCACGATGCCCGCGCTCGTCGGCCCGTTGCTCGGCCCGCCGCTCGGCGGCTTTCTTACCGACACGCTCTCATGGCGCAGCATCTTCTGGGTCAATGTGCCGGTAGGCGTCGTCGGGCTATGGCTCACATGGAAGCTCTTGCCGCCATCGCCGCCGGAAAGCCGCACGCCGCCGGATTTGCGCGGGATGTTGCTGTCGGGCGCATCGCTGAGTCTCTTCATGATCGGCATCGAAAGCGCGGGACGCAATGTGTTGCCCGCAGGCGTGCCGTGGATTTGCGTCGCGGTCGGCTTGCTGCTTTTCAGAGCGACGGTGCTGCATTGCCGGCGCACACCGAACCCCGCCATCGACTTTTCATTGCTCTCGATACCGACGTTTCATGCCGCGACCATCGCGGGCAGTCTCTTTCGCGCGGGCGCGGGCGCGCTGCCGTTTCTCGTGCCGCTCACGCTGCAGACGGGCTTCGGCTATAGCGCATCCGCGAGCGGTCTCGTCACGTTCGCCAGCGCGCTCGGCTCGTTCTGCATGAGACCGATGACCGCGCTCGCATTGCGCCGATTCTCCGTGCGCACGGTGCTCTGCGCGGGCAGCGTGTGCTTCGCCGCCGTGCTGGCCGTTTGCTCGACCATGTCGCAAGCGTGGCCCGCAGGCGCCATCTTTCTGTTGCTGCTCATCGGCGGTCTGGGCCGCTCGCTCAGTTTCGCGACGATGGGCGCGCTCGCCTTCGCCGATGTCCCCAAGGCGCGCCTCGCCGCAGCCACGTCGTTTCAGGGCACGGCGCAGCAGTTGATGAAGGCGTTCGGCGTGACGGTCGCCGCCGGAACGATCCAGGCGACGATGCTCGTCTCGGGCAACACGCAGGCCGAACGCTGGCAACTCGCGTGCGGTTTCATCGCGACGGCGCTGCTCGTGCTCGCGTCATTGCCGATGTTCGCGCGTCTCTCGAGCGATGCAGGGGAAGGCATTTCCGCTTCGTCGGCCAAGCGCGCGGAGCGGACCTGAAGATGAATGGCCAAGCAAGTAACTTCTTCCGCTTGCCCGGATAATTCTTCATATCTAGGACAAGTCCATGATCCGGAAGGAAAATTTATCGGGCTATAATGCGGCTCCGCTTTCCTGTGACGAGTCCGATGCGCCGAAAATTCCTTCTCATCGCCCTCTTGCTGACCTGCACGCAGGCCGCCCTCGCGCAGCAAAGCGCGCCGGCCGCCTCTGACGCCATCGCGCAAGAAGCCGTGCAGCAGGAATCGAAACTCGACGACGCGCGTCACAAGGTCTCGGAAGTCATCACGCGCAGATTCGGCGTGGCGCGCGAAAAGGCGCAGGCCATTGCGTCGGCGGTAATGTCGTCGGCGTCGAAATACTCGCTTCCTCCGGCGCTTTTGCTCGCCATCATCTCAATCGAATCGCGTTTCAAGGAAACGGCCAAGGGCGCGAATAACGCAACGGGTCTCATGCAGGTCGTGCCGTCGGCGCACAAGAAGCTCGTGCGCGACGTCGATTTGACGGAACCCGAGGCCAACATCGAAGTCGGCTCGGCCATCCTGCACGGCTATCTGAAGTCCGCTAAAGGCGATGTCGATGCCGCGCTGAAGAATTACGGCGGATCGAGTGCTTACGCGCAAAAAGTCAGTCTGCGCGCGAAAACGTTTGAACCGGTGGCCACGCCTGCCGAGTAAGTCGGGGCGCTTCTTTTCTCTACGTTTATTTCTCTAGGCGCGCCGCCGCGTGGCGGATGCCGCATGGCCTTCGAGGCCCACGGCGATCGCACCCGCGTTGACAACGTGAGTCGGTCGGCATCAATCGCCTTGCTGTTGGCCGCTGCCGTTTGACATGCCGCCCGGGCTTGCGCTGCCCGTCGAGCCGGGGCCGCTGCGTTGCATGGTGCCTTGGCCCATGCCGTTGTTCATGCCGTTGTTGCCCATGCCGCTCTTCGCGCCGGTGCCCGTGTCGCTCGTGCCGTCGGTCGAGCCGCCCATGCCGGCGCCGCCCATGCCGACGCCGCCGCCCTTGCCCGCCGCGCCCGAACCCGCGCCCGCCGAGCCGTTGCCGCCCGCGCCCATGCCGCCGCCGACGCCTGCCGCACCTCCGCCGCCTGCGCCACCGCCCGCACCGCCGCCGCCACCTGCACCACCACCGCCGCCGGCTTGCGCATAGGCGCCGCCCGACAGGCCAAGAACAAGGGCCGAGGCTACCAGCTTCATCGTGATCGCTTTCATTGCAAGTCTCCCAAGTTAGCGTGTCGGCTGCGCAGATCCAGTGCTGCAGCAGCCGCTTTCCCTGGCGCAAGCAACGTGCCGCGTGCGTTCAACGTTCGTCTAGCATCAATAACCGTAGCCGGCAGGCGCGCACGGCACATAGGCGCGCCGATAGCCGTCGTAGCAGTAGCCTGCCGGCGGAGCCGGCTGTGCGTATGCCGGCTGTGCATAGGCCGGTTGTGCATAGACGGGCTGCGCATAAACCGGTTGCGCTTGCGCATACACCGGCTGCGCATTCGCGACGGAACTCACCAGCGCGCCCAACACCGCGCCGCCGATCAGCGCGCCGACGATTGCGCCGCCATCGCCACCGCGTCCACCGCCGTGGCCATGCGCCGATGCCTGACCCGCCACCGAAAGGCTACCGATCATCAACAAGACAAGTGCTGTGCGCTTCATGAGTTTCTCTCCTATCCCGTTGTCCGGGTTTATGAATCGCATCTTAAGCACGGTCTAAAGAAATAACTGATGCAGTTGGTAACGGTGCATTTCAACGATTACAAATTCTATTACTTCGGATACCGAATCATCTTGTCTGCCGTTACAAACCCGAAGAATTTCGCGTTTTCGTAACACATGAGTGCTTGACGGGGTATCACGCACAGCCTAAGTGCCGCAGTTTCAATTGCTAGCGACTAGTTACCGTTTGTCACCAGAAAGCGGTCAACGGCTCGGCGCGACGCGGCGTTTTCATCGGCACATGCCCCACATTGGCATGCGTGCTTGGAAAACGCAGTCTTAAAGGAGTTGAACAATCATGAAGAAAATCGTCGCTGCTCTCGCATCCACGCTGCTCGTCACCACCGTTTTCGCGCAAACCGCCACGACGGACACAGACAAGGCGCAAGTCAAGGCCAATCACGAGAAGGCCGAGGCCCAAGCCACGGCGAACAAGAAAAAGACCGAAGCTCAGCACGATGCCGCCAAGGCGCAGGCATCGGCGAATGAAGACAAGGCATCGGCGCAAGCCGACGCCAACAAGGAAGCCGCGAAGGTAGCGCAGGCGACCACGCCGGAGCAAGCCTCCGACGCTCGCGGTGACGCCGCGAAGGCACAGGCGAAAGCCAACAAGAAGAAGCACGCTGCACAGTCCAAGGCCGACAGCAAAAAGCAGGACGCAGCGAAGGATGCCAACGTGGCGCAAGCCAAGGCCGACAAGGAAAAAGTCGAGGCGCAAAGCGACGCGAACAAGGCGGCCGCCGATGCAAAAGTAGACGCGGCGAAGAAGTAAGGGGAGTCCGCGTCATCGCATCGCGCACGCGGGCCGTCGCGGGCCAAACATTCAAGCGGTCCCGTGCGTTGTCGTTCAAGCGAGCCTTCGGGCTCGCTTTTTTATTGCATCCGCTCAATCGACGCGTTCTTTCTCCTGCGCGCCGATCTCATGCTCCACGCTCGCGTGATATTCGCTCATCGGTAACCGGCTTCGCGCTCGCGCGCGTTCTCGCAATACGAGCCGCACGCTATGCACGCCGGTCAGCGCAACCGCAAGCCAGATCGGTCCATAGGTGGCGAAGTGAGTTGCCGAGAACGGTTCGCCGAGCAGCATCACCGCGACGCCGACGAGCAACACCGGCTCGACATAGCCGAGTATGCCGAACAGCGCGAGCGGCAAATAACGGCTCGCGCGAAGATACGATGCAAGCGCAATCGTGCTGAGCGCGCCGAGGCCGGGCAGCAGCACCATCGACAATAGCGGCGCGCCCGCCACCGTCGCAAACGAATGGCGCACGATCAACATGATCAACGCGACGGGCGCCATCAACATGATTTCGATAGCAAACGACACGAGCGCGTCCACGTTGAGCCGCCGTCTCAGCATGAAGTACGGCGGATAGCCGAGCATGACGACGAGCGTCGGCCATGCAAATGCTTTCGTCACGATGAACTCGTGCGCCACGCCGACAGCCGCCGCCGCGACGCCCGCCCATTGCAGCGCGTCGAGCCGCTCGCCGTAATAAAAGCGCCCGAGCAACACCATCACGAGCGGCAACAGAAAATAGCCAAGCGACACGTCCAGCGCGCGGCCATGCAGCGGCGCCCAGAGAAAGATCCACAACTGCACGCCGAGCAGCGCGGATGCAATGGCGAACGCGGCGAGCAAGCGCACGTTTTTGGCGAGCTTCGCCATGAGCGCGCATAATTGCGGCCATCGATTGCGTACGGCCACGAGCAGCAACGCGCCCGGCAATGTCCAAACGATGCGCCATGCAAAGATGTCGAGGCCATCGAGCGGCGCGAGCCACTTCGTGTAACCGGACATGAGCGCGAAAAGAGCGGAAGCGGCGACGGACAATGCAATGCCGCGTCCCAGGCCATGCTGATTCATCGAAATTCGCGCTTGTGCGCTGTTTATGCGTTGACGGGCATTCTAAACGCAGCGTCAACGGCGCCTCGTCTCAAGCGCGCTTCTTGCTACTTCATACTTCCAACGTCTGAGCGCAGACACGCATCACCGGCATTGTCGACATTTAGTCGAGCGTCATTGCATCCGCAGCATCCACGCGCGTGGTCATCCGGGCACGCGAAGAAAACGCCGCATCGATGGAGACGTCATGACTCAGCCCGCCCTGTCGCCCCGTTTTTCAAGCGCTTTTGCAGAAGCCGTTCACGCCGGTCTTTCGCGGCATCCGCAGAAAGAGTTGCCGTCGATGTATCTGTATGACGAAGTCGGCTCCGCGCTCTTCGAAGTCATCACCGCGTTGCCCGAGTATGGCGTCACGCGCGCCGAGGAACGCGTGCTGAAGGCGCATGCGGGCGATATCGTCGATGCGTTGCCCGCCAACGTCAAAGTGGCGGAGCTCGGAAGCGGCAGCGGACGCAAGACGCGCCGCATTCTTGAAGCGCTTTGCAAAAAGCAGCCGACCGCTTATTACCCGATCGAAATCTCGCGCACGGCCTTGCAGTTGTGTCATCGCGAACTCGGGGATATCGAACGCGTGTCGATCGTCGGTTATGAAAGGGATTACCTCGCGGGCCTCGCCGAAGTAAGCGCCAAGCGCAACAAAGGCGAGCATTTGCTCGTGCTCTTTCTCGGCAGCACCATCGGCAATTTCGCGCGTCTCGCCGCCACGAAATTCCTGCGCTCGATTCGCGGCATGCTCGAACCCGGCGACGCGCTCCTGCTCGGCACCGATCTCATCAAGCCGCTGCCCGTGTTGATCGCCGCTTACGACGATCCCATCGGCGTGACCGCGGCTTTCAATCTGAATCTGCTGGCGCGTATCAATCGCGAATTGGGCGCGGACTTTCCGCTCGATGCCTTCGAGCACTTCGCGCGTTTCAATCCGGACGCACGCAGCATCGAAATGCATCTGCGCGCGACGCGCGCGTTATCCGTGCGCGTGCGCGGCGCGGACTTGCGCGTGGAGTTCAGGCAAGGCGAAACGATCTGGACCGAAAGCAGCCACAAGTATGTGGCCGAGGAAGTCGCGCCCATTGCCGTCGATGCGGGCTTCGAATGCACGCATCAATGGCGCGATGAAGAGTGGCAGTTCGCGGAGAGCCTGCTGGTCGCGCGTTGAAGCGTCAATGCTGTTCGAAGCGTTCATAACGCTTCTCGACGTAACGCTCTTCGCTGAAGAACTCGGTGACGCGCGCATGCGGCGGTCCACGCCGCAGCCATTCGAGCATCAGATCGACCTGATTGGCCGCGCCCTGAATGACGGCTTCGACGGAGCCGTCATCGAGATTCGCGACCCAGCCGCGCACGCCGAGCGCATGCGCGCGCCTCACCGTGTGATGGCGAAAGCCGACGCCCTGCACCACGCCTTTCACACGCACGTAGTAAGTTTCAATTCTCGTATCCAGATCCGGGCCGGGCATCGTGCATTCCTCCAAGTCGTTCACAGGCCGCATTGTAGACACGCCTGCGATCGCGCGTATGACCCGGCACCATCGCCAATCAACTCAATCTGAACGGCTGTGCGATATCCGCGCGATCGCCCGCATGCGGATGCACGACGCGCGGCAGCGTCACTTCGAACGCCGTGCCTGCTTCGCTGGATGAGCGCACCTTCACTTCGCCGCCATGCATCTCCGTGATTTCACGCGTGATGTAAAGCCCGAGCCCCAATCCACTCGATTCATTCTGACGCCGCCCCGACCGATACGGCGCGAATATCGTCGGCAGTATTTCAGCCGGAATTTCGCCCGCGTTCTGCACGATGATCTTCACGTCGTTCGTGCCGCCTTCGAGCCGCACCTGAACGGCCGATCCTTCGAGCCCGTGTTGCAGCGCATTGCCGATGAGATTCGAAAACACCTGCGAAAGCAGATCGCCGTCGCCTTGCAAGAGCGTATCGCCGTGACGCAGCACGAAGATGCGTCCCTTGCCGACGCGCGCCTCGTATTCCTCGACGATATTCTTCGCGAGCGTCGCGAGTTCCACGGCGCGCGGCTGCAACGTCACGCGCCCGCCGCGCAGACGCGCGAGATTGAGCAACTGATCGACCATGCGGACCATGCGCATGCCGCTCGATTTGATGCGCGTGCCGATATTGGCGACGTTCTCGTCCTTCACGAAGCGCGCCAGATATTCCGCCGATGCGATCACCGCCGAAAGCGGCGTGCGCAGATCGTGACCGAGCACGGCCATCAGCATCTCGTTCGCATCGAGCAATTGCTGCACGGTGGCGAGCTGCGTCGCGAGCTGCTGCTTTTGCCGCTCCATCTGGATGAACACATCCACCTTCGAATTGAGGATGCGCGAATCGAACGGCTTGTAGAGAAAGTCCACCGCGCCCGCTTCGTAACCGCGAAACGTGCGGCTCACGTCCTGCGCCGTCGCGGTGAGAAAGATGATCGGCACGTGCGCGGTGCGCGGGCTGCCGCGCATCAGTTCGGCAAGCTCGAAGCCGTCCATGCCCGGCATGTTGACGTCGAGAATCGCGAGCGCGACTTCGTGCTTGAGCAGCAGTTCGAGCGCGGCCGGCCCCGATTCGGCCTTGAGCACCGACAGATCCGGCCGCGCGAGCGACGCTTCGAGCGCGGTGATGTTGTTGCGGATGTCGTCGACGATCAGCACGTGGATGGGTTGTGTCATCGGGTGACTCCTTGCTTGGGCCATGCCTTCGTTCATTGCATTCATCGTCGCGTCCGTTATTGCGTTCGGCGTATGCGCGTCGCGAGTCGCATCGCCATGTCGTCCAGCGTGAGGATGTCGCTTGCCGCGCCTTGCGCGATGGCCGCCTGCGGCATCGACGGCGCCGATGCCGTCTGCGGGTCCTGCGCCCAGCACGCGCCGCCCGCATCGCGAATGGCACGCGCGCCGCGCGCGCCGTCGTCGTTCGCACCGGACAGCACGATGCCGAGCAGCCGCTCGCCATACGCATGCGCCGCCGATTCGAACAGCACGTCCACCGAAGGACGCGAGAAGCGCACCGGCGGATCCACCGACAGCGCGATGGCGGGCGGCGCGCCGTCTTCCGACTCGACCATCATGTGATAGCCGGGCGGCGCGAAATAGATGGTGCCGGGCGCGATCACGTCCTTATCGAACGGCTCCTGCACCGGAATGCTGCAGCGCTCGGCAAAGAGACCCGGCAACAGGCTCGGCTGCCCGTGGCGCACATGCACGACGATCAGCACCGGCGGCGCGAAGTCGCGCGGCAACGCGGGCAGCAGGAGATTCAGCGCCTCGACGCCGCCCGCCGATGCGCCGATCACGATGGCGTCGATGGTGCTCATCGCTATACCTTCTGGTAAAGCCGCTCGCGCGGATTGAAGTCCGCGAAGCGGTCCGCATGCTTCGAGAAACGCAGGCTCTCCTTGCTGCCGAGCCCGAGGAAGCCGCGCCGCACGAGCGAATCGCTGAAGAGGCCCAGCGCGCGATCCTGCAGTGCGCGGTCGAAATAGATCAGCACGTTGCGGCACGACACGAGATGCGCTTCGAGAAACACGCTGTCGGTGGCGAGGCTATGGTCCGCGAACACCACGCGCGACTTGAGCGTCTGCGAGAATTTCGCCGCGCCGTAGGCCGCGTGGTAGTAGTCGGACAGCGTGCGCTTGCCGCCGGCCGCCAGATAATTCTGGCTGAAGCCCGCCATGCGTTCCAGCGGATAGATGCCGCTTTCGGCCTGACGCAGCGCTTCGGCGTTGATATCGGTTGCATAGAACACGGTGCGGTCCGCGATCTTCTCTTCCGCGAAAAGCACCGCCAGCGACCACAACTCCTCGCCGCTGCTGCAGCCCGCGACCCACACCTTGATCGACGGATACGTCTGCAAGATCGGCACCACCTGCTCGCGGATCGCGCGGAAGTACGAGGGATCGCGGAACATCTCGCTGACCTGCACCGTGAGGTACTGGAAGAGCCGCGCGAACAGCGGCGGTTCGCGAAGAATGCGCTCCTGCAATTGCGAAAGCGTCGTGCAGTCGAGGTCGTGCACCGCCTGCGCGAGCCTGCGCCGCAGCGAACTCACCGAGTAGTGCCGGAAGTCGTGCTGATACTTCAGGTAGATGGCTTCCAGAATCAGCTTCAGTTCGATGTCGAACGTGGCTTCTTCATCGTGCTTGCTGTCGTTCATTGAGTCCGTTGTCGATTCATCGCTGCCGCAACCATACGCGGCACAAGGAGACGAGCTTATCCACGTCGATAGGCTTCGATATGTAGTCGTCCGCACCCGCCTCGAGACATTTTTCGCGATCGCTCTGCATCGCCTTCGCCGTCAGCGCGATGATCGGCAGCCGCGCGTGCTCGGGCCGCTTGCGGATTTCGGTCATCGCGGTGAGGCCGTCCATCTCGGGCATCATCACGTCCATCAGCACGAGATCGATCGAATCGTGGCGCGCCAGCGCTTCCAGCGCCTCGCGTCCGTTGCGCGCGATTTCGAGCGTCGCGCCGAGCGGTTCGATCACGCGCGACAGCGCGAAGATGTTGCGCACGTCGTCTTCGGCGAGCAGGATGGTGCGGCCTTCGAACACGTCGTCGCGCTGACGCGCCGCGCGCAGCATGCGCTGCTGTTCCGGCGGCAGCGCGCTCTCGACGCTATGCAGGAAGAGCGTCACTTCGTCGAGCAGGCGCTCCGGCGATTTCGCTCCCTTGATGATGATCGATTTCGAGTAACGGCGCAGGCGCTGCTCTTCTTCCTGCGAGATCTGCCGCCCCGTATAGACGATCACCGGCGGCGACGCGAATTCGCCGCTCGTCGATACCTTCTCCAGCAATTCATAGCCCGAGCCGTCGGGCAGCGCGAGATCCATCACGATGCAGTCGAAGCTCGCGCGCCGCAGCTGTTCGAGCGCCTGCGCGATCGATCCCGCTTCGACGATGTTCACCGTGTCGCTCGCGAGCAGCGCGTGGATGCTCTGGCGCAACGCGGGATCGTCCTCGACGACGAGCACGCGCCGCATGCCCTGCGACGAACGCGCTTCGAGCTTGCGGATGGCCTGCGCGAGTTCATCGCGTGCGCTCGGCTTGAGCGTGTAGCCGATTGCGCCGAGATGCAGCGCGACATCGGCGTGATCGGTCGCGGAGACGATGTGAATCGGAATATGACGCGTGAGCGGATCGTGCTTCAACCATTCGAGCACCGTGAGCCCGGACTGATCCGGCAAGCCGATGTCGAGCAGAATGCCGTTCGGCTGCATCGAACGCGCCAGTTCGACGCCTTGCGTCGCGCTCGCGGCATGCACGCAGTCGAAGTCGAGTTCGTGCGCGAGATCGTAGAGGATGTGCGCGAAACGGCGATCGTCTTCGATCACGAGAATCACGCGATCCGGCCGCTGCCGGTTCGCGCGATCATCCGCGATGCCTTGCGCCTCGATCTTCGGCGCGGGCGCTTCGGGCTGCGTCTGCGCGCCTTGCGTTTGCACGATCTGCGTTTGCACGGGCGCGGGCGGCGGCGGCTTGACCGCAGCCGGCTCCGGCTCGCTCATGTGGCCGATCGTATCCAGCTTCGCGGTCACCGTGCCTTCGCGCGCGGCGATCGGCAGCGTCACCGAGAACACGCTGCCGCGGCCGACTTCGCTCGATACGCCGACCGAGCCGCCCAGCAAGCGCGTGAACTCGCGCGAGATCGAAAGCCCGAGTCCGCTGCCGCCGTATTTGCGGCTCGTGGTGCCGTCGGCCTGCTGGAACGCCTGGAAGATCAGATCCTGCTTGTCGCGCGGAATGCCGATGCCCGTATCGCGCACTTCGAAGCGCACCGAGTCGTCGCTTGCGCGCTGCACCGCGACCGTCACGCTGCCGCGCTCGGTGAACTTGAACGCGTTGGCGAGCAGGTTGCGCAGCACTTGCAAGAGCCGCTGGCTGTCGGTGACGAAGTATTGCGGGACGTCGTCGCCCACTTCGGTGACGAACGAAAGCCCCTTGGATTCCGCGACCGGCGCGAACGATTGCCGCAGCGCCTGCAACAACGACTCGACGGCGGCGGGCGCGAACTGCACGTCCATCTGGCCCGCTTCGACCTTCGACAGATCGAGGATGTCGTTGATGAGCGAAAGCAGGTCGCTGTTCGACGAATGGATCGTCGCGGCGTAGCGCACCTGCTCGTCGGTGAGATTGCCCTGCCGGTTGTCCTGCAGCAGCTTGGCGAGGATCAGCGAACTGTTGAGCGGCGTGCGCAGCTCGTGCGACATGTTCGCGAGGAATTCCGACTTGTACTGGCTCGCGCGCTCCATTTCGAGCGCATTCGCGGTCAGTTCCTGCTGCGCGTGCAGAAGCTCGGTCTTCTGGCGTTCGAGATGCTGCGCGTGTTCTTCGAGCTGCACGTTCGTCTGTTCGAGCTCGGCCTGCTGCTGTTCCAGACGCGCCTGCGAATCCTGCAGCGCGCGGCCGCGTTCCTCCAGTTCCTCGTTGGACACGCGCAATTCTTCCTGCTGCACCTGAAGTTCTTCGCTCTGGCGCTGCGTTTCTTCGAGCAATTCGACGAGCCGCGTGCGATAACGCGCCGAGCGCATGGCCATGCCCATCGCTTCGGACGCCATGTCGAGCAGCGCGCGGGTATCGTCGAAACGGCCTTCATTGCCGACAAAACCGATTTCGAGCGCGCCCGCCACGTCGCCGTCGGCATAGAGCGGCGCGATCACCACGCGCGTCGCCGCCGCCGAGCCGAGCGCCGAGCCGGCCTTCAGGTAATGCGCGGAGGCATCGGACAGGCTGAGCGTGCGCTTGTCTTCCACCGCCTGGCCGACGAGCCCTTCGCCACGCGCGATCCGTCGCGGCGCGCCGTTCTCGTCGGGCAGCGCCCAGGCCGCGACGCGTTCGAGCGAATCGCCATCGAGCGAATACACTACGCCGACCTTCGCGTTCACATACGGAATGACCGAGCGCAGAATGCTCACGCCGATGGAAGCCGGAGACTGCTCGCCGCGCAATTGCAGGCTCATCTGCATGATGCCTTGCTGCAGCCAGCCGGTGCGTTGTACGGCAAGCCGCGATTTGATATATAGATGCGCCACCACGGACAGCACGAGCAGCACGAAAATGCCCATCGCGCGATTGATCTGGAGCACGTCGTGCGTGGTGGCCGCGTCGCCGGTGCCGAGCGCGTAGCCGAGAATCATCAGCACCGATGCGCCGCCCGCCGTGACGATCGGCAGCGCGGGCCGGTCCGCCCACATGCAGAGCACGACGGGCAGCACATAGAACACCCAGATCGCGACGCGCATCGGCGTGAGCAGGTCGATGGCGAACACGACCGCAAGCGAAAGCGCGATAGCGAAGTAGATCCACAGAGCGTGGTTGCGATTGTCTTGAGGCATCGTTGACCGTAGTTTCATTTTTCGGGGCCGCGCGCCCCGCAGCAGGCACGGACCTTAGCACGAGCCGCAACGCCTTGTCACATGGGCTCGGGCGGGTAATCGAAGCGGCCGTTTCCGCGCGGAACTTGTTACGAAAACCCGCGCGCGACGCCATTTCCAAGAGGTAACAATGACTGATTTTTCCGGCTCCCGCGTGCTCGTCACCGGCGCTTCGGGTTTCGTCGGGTCCGCGGTCGCGCGGCTCGCCGTCGAACGCGGTTTCGACGTGCGCGTGCTCGTTCGCGCGACGAGTCCGCGCAAGAACGTCGAATCGCTCGATGCGGAGATCGTCGTCGGCGACATGCGCGACGAAGCGTCGATGCGCGCCGCGCTCAAGGGCGTGCGCTATCTGTTCCACGTCGCGGCCGACTATCGCATCTGGGCGCCCGATCCGAGCGAGATCGAGCGCGCGAACCTGCAAGGCACCGAAGCCACGATGCGCGCGGCGCTCGCGGAAGGCGTCGAGCGCATCGTGTACACGAGCAGCGTCGCGACGCTCAAGGTGACGAGTTCGGGCGCGATCGCCGACGAGACGAAGCCCTCGGACGCGGCGAGCACCATCGGCGCGTACAAGCGCAGCAAGGTGCTCGCCGAGCGCGCGGTCGAGCGGATGGTCGCGCAGAACGCGCTGCCCGCGGTGATCGTCAATCCGTCGACGCCCATCGGCCCGCGCGACGTGCGGCCGACGCCGACCGGGCGCATCATCGTGGAAGCGGCGACGGGCAAGATTCCCGCGTTCGTCGATACGGGCCTGAATCTCGTGCATGTCGATGACGTCGCGAACGGCCACTTCCTCGCGCTGGAACGCGGCGTGATCGGCGAGCGATACATCCTCGGCGGCGAAAATCTGCCGCTCCAGCAGATGCTCGCAGACATCGCGGGCTTCGTCGGCCGCAAGCCGCCGACCGTCCGCCTGCCGCGCGCGCCGCTTTATCCGCTCGCGATCGGCGCGGAGTGGTACGCGAAAATCAGCGGCAAGGAGCCGTTCGTGACCGTCGACGGCCTGCGCATGTCGAAGAACAAGATGTACTTCACGTCGGCGAAGGCGGAGCGGGAGCTGGGGTATCGGGCGCGGCCGTACGCGCAAGGTCTGAAGGACGCGTTGGACTGGTTTCGCGCGAACGGCTATTTGAGCGCTTAAAAAACGCAACTCTTGTATAAGACTTAAAAAATATTAAGTGACTGATAATCAAAGAAAAAGCACCGTTTCCGGCTCGACGGCGCCCCTTCTTTTGCACGCTTTGCCTTCGAAATCAGGCAAAATAGCGGATTGATGCCGGCGTGCTGCCGACCGGCGGCTTCCTTCCCAACCCGTTTCTGGATGTCGAGACTAGCGATGAGTAACCAGCAACCCACCATCATCTACACCCTGACCGACGAAGCTCCGCTGCTCGCGACCAGCGCCTTTCTGCCGATCATCCGCACCTTCACCACGCCCGCCGGCGTCAACGTCGCAACGAGCGACATCTCGCTCGCAGGCCGCATCCTCGGCGAATTCCCCGAATTCCTGACCGAAGACCAGCGCGTGCCCGACAACCTCGCCGAACTCGGCCGCCTCACGCAGTTGCCCGACACCAACATCATCAAGCTGCCGAACATCAGCGCGTCGGTGCCGCAACTGGTCGCCGCGATCAAGGAACTGCAGGGCAAGGGCTACAAGGTGCCCAACTATCCCGAAGAGCCGAAGAACGACGAAGAAAAGGCCATCGCGCAACGCTATTCGAAGTGCCTCGGCAGCGCGGTGAACCCGGTTCTGCGCGAAGGCAACTCGGACCGCCGCGCGCCGCTCGCCGTCAAGAACTACGCGAAGAAGCATCCGCACAGCATGGGCGAATGGAGCATGGCTTCGCGCACGCACGTGGCGCACATGAAGCACGGCGACTTCTATCACGGCGAAAAGTCCATCACGATCAATGGCGCGCGCGAAGTGCGCATGGAACTCGTGACGAAGAGCGGCAAGACCGTCGTGCTGAAGCCGAAGGTCAAGCTGCAGGACGGCGAGATCGTCGACAGCATGTTCATGAGCAAGAAGGCGCTCGTCGCGTTCTACGAGGACCAGATGGAAGACGCGCGCAAGACCGGCGTCATGTTGTCGCTGCACGTGAAGGCGACCATGATGAAGGTCTCGCACCCGATCGTGTTCGGTCACGCCGTGAAGGTCTTCTACAAGGACGCGTTCGCCAAGCACGCGAAGCTCTTCGAAGAACTCGGCGTGAACGTGAACAACGGCCTCGTGGATCTGTACTCGAAGATCGAGTCGCTGCCGGATTCCCAGCGCGATGAAGTCATCCGCGACATGCACGCTTGCCACGAACATCGCCCGGCGCTCGCCATGGTCGATTCCGCGAAGGGCATCTCGAACCTGCACGCACCGAACGACGTCATCGTCGACGCTTCCATGCCCGCGATGATCCGCGCCGGCGGCAAGATGTGGGGCGCCGACGGCCGTCCGCAAGACACGAAGTGCCTGATTCCGGAAAGCACGTTCGCGCGCATCTATCAGGAAATCATCAACTTCTGCAAGACCAACGGCGCTTTCGATCCGCGTACGATGGGAACGGTCCCGAACGTCGGCCTGATGGCGCAGAAGGCCGAAGAATACGGCTCGCACGACAAGACTTTCGAGATTCCGGAAGACGGCACGGCGCGCATCGTCGATAACGCGACAAACGAAGTGCTCGAAGCGCTCACGCAGGAAGTCGAGCAAGGCGACATCTGGCGCATGTGTCTCGTGAAGGACGCGCCGATCCGCGACTGGGTCAAGCTCGCCGTCACGCGCGTGCGCAACTCGGGCACGCCGGCGGTGTTCTGGCTCGACCCGTATCGTCCGCACGAAGCCGAACTCATCAAGAAGGTCGAGACGTACCTGAAGGATCACGACACGGAAGGCCTCGACATCCAGATCATGTCGCAAGTGCGCGCCATGCGTTACACGCTCGAGCGCGTCATTCGCGGCCTGGACACGATCTCGGTCACGGGCAACATCCTGCGCGACTATCTGACCGACCTGTTCCCGATCATGGAACTCGGCACGAGCGCGAAGATGCTGTCCATCGTTCCGCTGATGGCGGGCGGCGGCCTGTACGAAACGGGCGCGGGCGGCTCGGCGCCGAAGCACGTGCAGCAGCTCGTGCAGGAAAACCACCTGCGCTGGGACTCGCTCGGCGAGTTCCTCGCGCTGGCCGTGTCGCTGGAAGAACTGGGCATCAAGAGCAACAACGCGAAGGCCAAGCTCGTCGCGAAGGCGCTCGACGCCGCCACCGGCAAGCTGCTCGACAACAACAAGGGCCCGTCGCCGAAGGCCGGCCAGCTCGACAACCGCGGCAGCCAGTTCTATCTCGCGATGTACTGGGCGCAGGAACTCGCGGGTCAGTCGGAAGACCGCGAGATCGCCGCGTTCTTCGCGCCGCTCGCCAAGAGCCTGGCTGAGAACGAGCAGAAGATCGTCGAGGAACTGACTGTCGTGCAGGGCGGCGAAGCGGACATCGGCGGCTACTACAAGCCGGAAGATGCGAAGC
The DNA here is from genome assembly GCF_023630965.1 of Caballeronia sp. ATUFL_M2_KS44. Lineage (NCBI taxonomy): Bacteria > Pseudomonadati > Pseudomonadota > Betaproteobacteria > Burkholderiales > Burkholderiaceae > Caballeronia > Caballeronia sp. ATUFL_M2_KS44. The sequence continues at coordinate 77,519 of NZ_JALQEA010000048.1, forward strand.
TCGAAGCGGTGATGCGTCCGAGCAAGACGTTCAACGCCGTATTGTCGCAAGTGCAGGCGAAGTAACGCTCAACGCTGCAAGGCGCGCGGGCCGTCCGGTCTCGCGCGTATCGCGTGTATCGCGCCGCGTCGTCCGGCTTTCTTTCGGACGATGCGGCGCGCATCCTTCTCGAAAGACGCGCTCGCGTCGTCCTATCCGCCTTCCTCAAGCATTTGGTTACAACGTGTGGCGGCTCAGCCGCAGGCGAGCGGTTAAAATCGTTGCCTCGCTGCCAGCCTCGCAAGACATACACATTCGCATGAACCTACATGACCAGCTCGGCGCGCTGGAGTCGAGCCTCGATGCGCTCCTCCAGTCCGCCGCCCGTCCCGCTGCCGTTTCGCCTGCTGTCGTATCAACCGATGAATCGACCCGCGACGACGCCCCCGCGCCGCTGCCTTATCGCGCGACCGATGGCGAGCAGGTCGGCGTGCCGGCGGAGCCGAAAGAACTGAAGCCGACTGCCGAAGCGGAAGCCCAAGCAGAACGCGAAGCCCCGCCCACGCTCACCGTTTCACGGCCCGACCGCGACGCGATCGAGATGAGCATCGCGGGCAAGTCGGTGCTGCTGAGTCCCGAAGGCGTGTCCGAGTTGATCCAGGAGTTGTCGAATGTGCGGGCGTCGATGTCGGCCGAGCAGCCGATGGGCGTCGCGCCCGGCTGGCGCTTCGCGGCGACGAAGAATCCGGTGATGGCGGTGCAGAAGCACGCCAACGGCGACCGCCTGCTCATCATGCGGCACACCGGACACGGCTGGGTGCCGTTCACGTTCTCGCCGGATATGGTCGTCGAGCTATACGCGATGCTGACCAAGCGCTGACGCGCCCGGCTCGCCTCACGAGTTTTCCTGCGTCGGCGCCTGCACGCGCGCCTTCCACTGGCCGCCCTTGCCGCTCCAGTAACGCACCGCCGATCCGATCGTCGCCGATACATAGAACAGCGCGACGAGCGGCAACAGCGGCGCCCACAGCAGCGAGCGGCGGTAATAACGCAGCATCGGTCCGTAGGCGACGCACATCATCGCCCACGCCGCGCACGCGGGCCATGCGCGCGCGCCCCACACGAGCGAGAACACCGGCGGCACGAGATAGATCACCGCCATCCCCAGCACCGTGCCCGCGAGCAGAAGCGGCGAGTAGCGCAACTGCGTGAACGCCGTGCGCGCGATCATATTCCAGATCTCGCGCCAGTCGTCATATGGACGCAGCGACTCGCTGCCTGCGGCGAGATCGAGACGGATCGGGCGCGCATCCGCCCGGCCCCTGCGATGCTTGATGCGCAGCGCGAGGCTGCAATCGTCGATCAATTCGCGGCGAATCGATTCGATGCCGCCCGCTTCCACCAGCGCCGAGCGCCGCACGAGCATGCAGCCGCCCGCCGCGCCCGCCGTCATCTTCTTGGTGTCGTTGACCCACGCGAACGGATACAGCTTCGCGAAGAAAAACACGAACGCGGGAATCAGCGCCTTTTCCCACGGCGAATCGCTGCGCAGCCGCACCATCAGCGAGACGAGATCGCGATCTTCGAGAATCGTGCGCGCGACGAGCTGCGTCGCGGCATCGGCCGGATGGTAGATGTCCGCGTCGGTGAGCAGCAGGAATTCGGCGGGCAGACCGAGCTTGTCGATCGCCTCGATGCCCTGCGACTGCGCCCACACCTTGCCCGACCATCCCGGCGGCAGCGGCTTGCCGGTGAGCACGGTCAGGCGGTCCTCCAGTCCCAGATCGCGGGCGGCGGCGAGCGCGGCGGCGGCGGTGTCGTCGCTGCTGTGATCGTCGACGACGACGACATGGAATGCGCCCGCATAGTCCTGCTTCAAGAGCGAGCCGACCGCGCGGCCGATGACATCGGCCTCGTTGCGCGCCGGCACGACCGCGACGAGCGCGGGCCACGCGCCGCGTCGCGCGATTTCGGCATTGCCGACGGCATGCACGGTCGCGGCGGACAGCGCGGGCGCGGGCTGCGCGCGCCAGAAACCGCCGCGCGCGAAGAGCAGCACGATCCAGATGAGCAGAGACAGCCAGGCGATCAGTAGCATGGATAGACAGGAAACGACGATGAACGAAGCCGCGTCCGTGCGAGCGCGGCTTCATGGAACCGGGGATGCGCGAGTGCGCTCGGGTTAGCGGCGCCTGCAGCGATCCAGCGCGGCATCCCGGGCGACCGATAGTTTAAAGACTTCCGCCGATGCCCGTATTTCGTGCATCCGGCGCATGCGCGGCGGCACGTTCAGGACACGCCGCCCGCCAAGCGCTAAAAAAGGGAACGCGTTAGAATACACGGTCAACTTCGGCGAGCAGACAGAATTACCGGACCTTCTTCCGGTTGCTTTCCGGAGCCGTCCCATGCCATTTGCGCGTGCTGTTCCGACAGCGAAAGCGCGCGTTGGCCGCCCGAGTATCCGAAACCCGCGCCAGTCGGAGTTCGTTCGAACATGCGTATCATCCTTGCTCAACCCCGCGGTTTTTGTGCGGGCGTGGTCCGTGCGATCGAAATCGTCGATCGTGCGCTCGAACGGCACGGCGCACCCGTGTACGTGCGCCACGAGATCGTGCATAACCGGCACGTCGTGGATAACTTGCGGGGCAAGGGCGCGCGTTTCGTCGAGGAACTCGATGAAGTGCCGCACGGCGCAGTCGCCATTTTCAGCGCGCATGGTGTCGCGCAGAGCGTCGAGCGCGATGCCGATGCACGCGGCCTCGACGTGCTCGACGCCACCTGCCCGCTCGTCACGAAGGTGCATGTGCAGGGCCGGCAGTACGTATCGCAGGGCCGCACGCTGATTCTGATCGGCCATGCGGGACATCCGGAAGTGGAAGGCACGGTCGGCCAGATTCCCGGCAAGGTCGTGCTCGTGCAGAGCGAAGCCGAAGTGCAAACTCTGGCGCTTCCCGCCGATACCCCCGTCGCCTACGTCACGCAGACGACGCTTTCCGTGGACGACACGCGCGGCATCATCGACGCCTTGCAGCGCCGCTTCACGGATATCGTCGGTCCGGACACGCGCGACATCTGCTACGCGACGCAGAATCGCCAGGCCGCCGTGCGCGAGCTGTCCACTGAGGTGGACGTGCTGCTCGTGGTCGGCGCCACCAATAGCTCCAATTCCAACCGGCTGCGGGAGATCGGCGCCGAAAGCGGCGTGCCGAGCTATCTCGTCGCGGATGGTTCCGAGATCAAGGCCGAATGGTTTGCGCATGCGCAGACGGTCGGCATCACGGCCGGCGCCTCGGCGCCCGAAGAAATGGTCGAACATGTGATCGATGCCCTGCGCGCCTTTGGCCACGTCGAAGTCACGACGATGAACGGCCGCGAGGAAAAGGTCGAATTCAAACTCCCCGCGAAGCTCCTGCAGCCGCTCGCCGCGTTGTCGGCAGCGGATGCAACGGCGATTCGCGAAGAATAAGGAGAGGACACAATTGTCTATTCCGATGCTCCAGAAGGCCCGCGTAGGCGCCTACATCTTCAAGCAGCACCTGACGCGCAACAAGCGCTATCCGCTCGCGCTGATGCTCGAACCGCTGTTCCGCTGCAATCTCGCGTGTAACGGCTGCGGCAAGATCGACTATCCGGATCCCATTCTGAACCAGCGCCTGTCGCTCGAAGAATGCCTCGGCGCAGTCGACGAGTGCGGCGCGCCGGTCGTGTCCATCGCGGGCGGCGAGCCTTTGCTGCACAAGGAAATGCCGCAGATCGTGAAGGGCATCATCGAACGCAAGAAGTTCGTGTATCTCTGCACGAACGCGCTCCTGATGGAAAAGAAGATGGACGACTACCAGCCGAGCCCGTACTTCGTCTGGTCCGTTCACCTCGACGGCGACAAGGACATGCACGACCATTCCGTTTCGCAGGACGGCGTGTACGACAAGGCGACGAAGGCGATCCGCGAGGCGAAGCGCCGTGGTTTCCGCGTGAACATCAACTGCACGCTGTTCAACGACGCGAACCCGGAACGCGTGGCGAAGTTCTTCGACACGCTCGGGCCGATGGGCGTGGACGGCATCACGGTGTCGCCGGGTTACGCTTACGAGCGCGCGCCGGATCAGCAGCACTTCCTGAATCGCGACAAGACGAAGACGCTGTTCCGCGAAATCTTCAAGCGCGGCAACAACGGCAAGAACTGGTCGTTCAGCCAGTCGGCGATGTTCCTCGACTTTCTCGCGGGCAACCAGACGTATCAATGCACGCCGTGGGGCAATCCGGCGCGCACGGTGTTCGGCTGGCAGCGTCCGTGCTATCTGCTCGGCGAAGGGTATGCCAAGACCTTCAAGGAGCTGATGGAAACGACCGACTGGGACAAGTACGGCACGGGCAACTACGAGAAGTGCGCGGACTGCATGGTGCATAGCGGCTTCGAAGCGACCGCCGTGATGGATACGGTGGCGCATCCGCTGAAGGCGCTGGGCGTTTCGCTGCGCGGCCCGCGCACCGAAGGCGCGTACGCGAAGGAGCTGCCGATCGACAAGCAGCGTCCGGCCGAGTACGTGTTCTCGAAGCACGTGGAGATCAAGCTGGAAGAGATCGGACGCGCGCAGAAGAGCAAGGGCGCGAAGACGGCGGCGGCTGCGCATTGAGCTTGGCTTGAGCGGCAAGTTGCATGAAGGGCGGATGGCTCGAGGGTCGTCCGCCCTTTTTGCTTGGCCTACCAGATCGTCTTGACGTGCTCGTATGCGCGGATATTCCGGTCCCTCGTCACCAGCGGCGCGGCCAGCGCGCGCGCCGTTGCAACGATTAGCCTGTCGGCGGGATCGTTGTGAAACTCGCCCGGCAGGTCGACCGACTTTATCGCGATGCTTCGGTCCACTGGCATGAACCGCACTCCTTCGATTCGAGCGACCCTATCCATCCAGTCGCCGGTGTCCATCGACAGCCCCACTTTGCCTCGCTTGACCAACAAAGCGATTTCCCATGCGGTGATCGTCGAGACGACTATCTCGCCGCCTGCACTCGATTCGCTCTCGATCGCTGCACGAGCCTGCTTGCTGAGCGCTCCCCCGCTCACCCACCACAGCAGCGCGTGCGTATCCAACACGATCATTTGAGCGCCTCCCAATCCTCAAGTCCCACCGGTTCGAACGGATCGTCATAGAACAGCACGCTTCCGCGCAACTCTTCAAGCGGCGTGAGCGATGAATTGTCATACCGGCGAACTTCAAGCACCGGCTTCCCATGGTCGGTCACGATCATATGTTCTCCTGTCGATTCCACGAGCCGGAAATATTCAAGCGCCTTTGCCTTGAACTCGGATTTCGAAACTCGCTTGACCGCCATGTTAAAACTCCTAGTCACATTCGACTAGTCATTTTACCCTCCTCCGAATGGCATAAGCAAAAGCCCAATAAAAAACGCGACGGCTCATCGCCGTCGCGTTTCGCTTCCATCACCGGGCCGCAAGAACAAGCTAGCTCAACAACACTTCCCCGCCCCCGACCCGTACCGCGCTTCCTGACGCTCGCGGAAAAACTCCGCGTACGTCATCACCGGCTTGTCGGGATGCGTGTTCTGCATGTGCGTGACGTAAGCGTCGTAGTCGGGCATGCCGACCATCAGGCGCATCGCCTGGCCGAGATACCGGCCCGCTTGCCGAAGATCGCTGAACATCGCTGCCTCCTTTCCCATGTCCGCATCAGTGGCCGGAGCGGACGGCGGCGCCCGCTGTCGGCATCGGCTCGAACGGCGTTTCGCGCACCGTCGGACGCGCCTCGCGACGCGCACGCAGCACCGAAAACACACCGTACACCGCGATGCTCACGACCACGAAAATGAACAGCCCCGAGAGCGCCGCATCGATGTAATCGTTCACGATGATCCGCTGCATCTCCGCCAGCGACTTCGCCGGCGCCATCACCTTGCCCGCATCGGCGGCGTCGCGCAGCTTCGCGGCGTGGGCGAGGAAGCCGACCTTCGGGTTCGCATCGAAAATCTTCTGCCAGCCGGCCGTCAGCGTGCAAATGAGCAGCCACACCGTCGGCAAGACCGTCACCCACGCGAAACGCTCGCGCTTCATCTTGAACAGCACGACCGTCCCGAGCATCAGCGCGATGCCCGCGAGCATCTGGTTCGAGATGCCGAAGAGCGGCCACAACGTATTGATGCCGCCGAACGGATCGACCACGCCCTGATACAGGAAGTAGCCCCACGCGGCCACGCACAGACCCGTGGCGACGAGGTTCGCCGGCAGCGATTGCGTGCGGCGCAGCGCCGGATGGAACGTGCCGAGCAGGTCCTGCAGCATGAAGCGGCCGGCGCGCGTGCCGGCATCGACGGCGGTCAGGATGAAAAGCGCCTCGAAGAGAATGGCGAAGTGGTACCAGAACGCCATCATGGCCGGGCCGCCGATCACCTGATGGAGAATCTGCGCCATGCCGACAGCCAGCGTCGGCGCGCCGCCCGCCCGCGCGACGATCGTCGTTTCGCCGACCGCCTTCGCCGTCGCCGTCAGCATGTCCGGCGTGAGCGCGAAGCCCCACGACGTGACCGTCTGCGCGACCGCGTCCGGCGTCGTGCCGAGCAGCGCGGCCGGGCTGTTCATCGCGAAGTAGACGCCCGGCTCGATCACGCACGCGGCGACGAGCGCCATGATCGCGACGAACGATTCCATCAGCATCGCGCCATAACCGATCAGGCGCATGTTCACTTCGTTGTCGATCATCTTGGGCGTCGTGCCCGACGAGATCAGCGCGTGGAAGCCCGACACCGCGCCGCACGCGATCGTGATGAAGAGGAACGGGAACAGGTTGCCCGCCCAGACGGGACCGGTGCCGTCGACGAACTTGGTGAACGCCGGCATCTTCAGTTCCGGCGCGACGATCAGAATGCCGATCGCGAGGCCGAGAATGGTGCCGATCTTGAGGAACGTCGAAAGATAATCGCGCGGCGCGAGCAGCAGCCACACCGGCAGCACCGACGCCACGAAGCCGTAGCCGATCAGAATCCACGTGAGCTGCACGCCGGTGAACGTGAAGAACGGCGCGAGCGTCGGCGATTGGGCGACTTGTCCGCCGTAGACGATCGCCAGCATCAGGCCGATGAAGCCGATGATCGACACTTCGCCGATGCGCCCCGGACGAATGTAGCGCGTGTAGACGCCCATGAAGATCGCGATCGGAATGGTCGCCGCGACGGTGAACGTGCCCCACGGCGAGCCCGTGAGCGCCTTCACGACGATCAGCGCGAGCACCGCGAGAATGATCACCATGATGAGGAACGCGCCGAACAGCGCGATCACGCCGGGCACGTTGCCCAGTTCCATCTTGATGAGATCGCCGAGCGAGCGGCCGTCGCGCCGCGTCGAGATGAACAGGATGACGAAATCCTGCACCGCGCCCGCGAACACCACGCCCGCGAGAATCCACAACATGCCGGGCGTGTAGCCCATCTGCGCGGCCAGCACCGGGCCGACGAGCGGACCCGCGCCCGCGATCGCCGCGAAATGATGGCCGAACAGCACGTACTTGTTGGTCGGCACATAATCGAGGCCGTCGTTGTGACGAACGGCAGGCGTCTTGCGCAGGCCGTCGAGTTGCAGCACGGTTCCCGCGATGAAGCGCGAATAGAAGCGATATGCGATGAGATAGACGCAGACCGCCGCGATGACGATCCACAGTGCGCTGATTCGCTCGCCGTGCGCGAGCGCGATGGTGCCGAATGCGAACGCGCCCAAAAGCGCGAGCGCGATCCAGACCAGGAATCCGGAAGCCCGATTCATGGTGTCTCCTGTCTTGTAGTTGCCCTTCGATGTCCGCGCGCGCGGCGCAAGCCGTCGAGCGCTTCGGGCGTGTAGTATTCGCCTTCGTCCAGACGCTTACAACCGGACAACTACGTAAGCCGCGCTACGTGGAACTACGTAGGAGCATCGAGCGTACCCGTGTCATGAACCTCAAAGCGAAGATTGTCCTGCTCGCGATCGTGCCGTTTGCCGTGGCGATCGGCGGCATCGAATATGGCGTGCGCCATCAGGCGACGACGCTCGCGCACGCGCAGCACGCCACGCTGCAGTCGGCGTACATGTCGAGCAAGGAAGTGGAGTTGCGGCATTACGTCGAACTCGCGCGAAGCGCCATCGCGCCGTATTACGACGCTCCCGCCGACGATCCGCGCACGGACGACGAGCGCCGCCAGCTCGCGCTCGACGCGCTGCATCGGCTGGACTTCGGCCCCGACGGCTACTTTTTCGTCTACACGATGCACGGCACGTCGCTGATGCATCCGCGGCAGCCGGATCTCGTCGGCCGCGATCTGTGGACCATGCGCGATCCCGCCGGCGCGCTGACCATTCAGCAGTTGATCCGCGAGGCGTCGAAGGGCGGCGGCTACGTGCGTTATATGTGGCAGCGCCCATCGACCGGTCAGCTCGCGCCCAAACTCGGCTATGTCGTGCCGCTCCCACGCTGGGGCTGGATGATCGGCACCGGCATCTATCTGGAGGATGTCGAAGCGACGCTCGGCCGCATCGACGCGCAGGCGGCTGCGAACATCGACCGCACGGTGATGTGGATCGGCGGCATCGCGCTGGCGGCGCTCGCGGTCATCGCGTTGTGCGGCGCGGTGCTCAACATCAGCGAACATCGCAGCGCGGACGCGAAGCTCAAGCGCCTCGCGCGGCGCGTGGTGGAATCGCAGGAGCAGGAGCGCGCGCGGCTGTCGCGCGAACTGCACGACGGCATCAGCCAGATGCTCGTCTCCGTGAAGCTGCTGCTCGAATCGGCGCTCGCGCGCTTCGAATGCGGACAGGCGCGCGAACCCGCCGCCGAAGCCGCGCTCGCCACGGGCCTCGGGCGTCTGTCGGGGACGCTGCGCGAAGTGCGGCGTATCTCCCAGGCGCTGCGCCCCGCGATGCTCGACGATCTCGGCCTCGCCGCCGCGCTCGAACAACTCGCGCGCGAGTTCGACGGTCAGGACGGCATCGAAGTGCGCTTCGAATCGACGGCGAACGGCAAGGCGAGTCCGGCGCAGCGGCCAGTGTTGCCCGATCCGGTGAACACCGTGCTCTTTCGCATCGCGCAGGAAGCGCTGACGAACATCGCGCGCCACGCGCACGCGAGCCGCGCAACCGTCGCGCTCGATGTCGCGCCGCACGCGGTGAGTCTCGCCGTCAGCGACAACGGCCGCGGCTTCGACTCGGAGACCGCGCTGTACGGCCCCGCAAGCGGCCTCGGCCTGCGTAACATGCGTGAGCGGCTCGACACGCTCGGCGGCACGCTCGCCATCCAGTCGCAACTCGGCCGCACGGTGATCGCCGCGACCGTTGCGCTGCCGCTCGCCGCTCCGAACCTGCAAGGATTTTCCGATGACTTCTGAACCTGCCCGCATCGTTATCGTCGACGATCACCCGCTCGTGCGCGACGGCCTGCGCGCGCGGCTCGAAGCCGTGCCGCATCTGCGCGTGACCGGAGAAGCGGGGAACGGCGCCGAAGCGCTCGCGCTCGCTGACGACGAAGCGAGCCGGCCCGACCTCGTGCTGATGGATGTTGGAATGGCGGGAATGAGCGGGATCGAACTGGCGGCGCATTTTCACGAGCGCTTTCCGGCCATTCGCGTGCTGATGCTGTCGATGCACGACAACGTGGAATACGTGACGCAAGCCGTGCGCGCCGGCGCGAGCGGCTACGTGCTGAAGGATTCGCCCGCCGCCGAGATCGTCCAGGCGATCGACGCCGTGCTCGCGGGCAAGACGTTCTTCAGCGCGGGACTGGCCGCGCGCATGATCCAGGCACAGGCCATGCAGACGCCGATCGAACGCCTCACGCCCCGCGAGCGCGACGTGCTCGATGCGCTCGCGCAAGGTTTGTCGAGCAAGCAGATTGCGCAGCAGCACGGGTTATCGGTGCGTACGGTGGAGACGCATCGGCTGAATCTGAAGCGCAAACTGTCGATCGACGGTCAGGCCGAACTCATCAAATACGCCGTGGAGCACCGGCGCACCTGATGCCTTAACCGGCGGAACGGGCGTTGTGTTCGGACAGGTACTTGATGAGCCCGTCCACGCCGCCCTTCTGAAGCTGGCCGGCGAACTGCTGCTGGTAGACCTGGATGAGCCACGCGCCCATCATGTCGATGTCGTAGATTTTCCAGCCCTGCGCGGTCTTGCCGAGGCGATACCGCACCGGGTTGTCGCCGCCCGTCGACACGACGTGCGATTCGACGACGGCGTCTTTCGCGCTGGCGTCGATGGTGGGCGCATCGAAACGAAACTTGACGTCCTGATCGCGCAGTTGCGCAAGCGAAGCCGCGTAGGTCCGCACGAGCAGCGTCTGGAACTGGTCGTAAAGCTGTTTTTGCTGCTCGGGCGTGGCGCTGCCCCAGGCCTTGCCCAGCGCGATGCGCGTGGTGCGCTGAAAATCCGTGGCGGGCAGGAAGCGCGTTTCGACGAGTTGCGTGATTTTCGCCATGTCGCCGCCGCGCGCTTGCGGGTCGGCCTTCATTGCGTTGACGGTGCCTTCGACGGCGCTTTTCACGACGGCGTCGGGATTCGATTGTGCGAACGCTGCATCCGAAAACGACAGGACAGCGACGAGGAAAGCGAAGCAGACAGACAGATAGCGTTTCATGGCACCCATTCTCTTTCTCTGATTGCGGTTCGTTGGCGCGGACTTGCGGGCCGTCGAGCCAGTATATGGACAGACCGCCGGGCCGACAGTTCACCACCGCCCCGACCGGTATACTTGCGCGGCATCAACCGTCGTCGTTGGACTCGCGGTTCGGTCGCCGAAGCAGGAACGGCGACTCAAACCCGGCAGCGCATCACGCGGCCCGCTTCATGCGGCGCCCGAAAAAATAACAGGACCCCAGGTAGCGTCTTCATGCTGACGTCCAACATCACCCGCTTCGTCACGCTCGCGATCCGCCGGCCGGCGTGGATTATCGCCGTTTCATTGCTGCTCGGTGTTCTGAGCACGATTTATGTCGTTCATCACTTTCGCATCAGCACCGACGTCAGTCAGTTGATCGAGACCGAGCCTGAATGGGCCGCGCGCGGCAAGGCCATCGACGCCGCGTTTCCGCAGCGGGGCGCCACGCTGCTGATCGTCGTCGAAGCGCCCGCGCCCGAATTCGCCGATGCCGCCGCGAGCGAACTCGCCGCCGCGCTCGCGAAAGAGCCGCAGCGGTTCAAGTCGGTATCGCAGCCGGAAGGCGGCGCGTTCTTCGAACACAACGGCTTACTCTATCTGCCGGCCGACAAGGTCGATCAGGTCACGAAGCAGCTCGTGCAGGCGCGGCCGCTCATCAACACGCTCGCGCACGACCCCACGCTCACCGGCCTCGCGCAGACGCTGAACACGACGCTCAACGTGCCCTTGATGCTCGGTCAGGTCAATCTCGGCCAGATGGCGAATCTGCTAGGCCGCAGCGCGACCGTGCTCGACCGCGTGCTCGCGAACCAACCGGCTGCGTTCTCGTGGCGCGATGTCGCGGATTCGTCGAAGAAGAGCGGCCCGGGGCGCGCGTTCGTCACCGTGTTGCCCGAACTCGACTTCAACGCGCTGAAGGCCGCCGCCGGCACGTCCGATGAAATTCGCGCGGTGGCCGCGCGAATCGGCATCGACAAGAAGTACGGCGCGACGCTGCATCTGACCGGCGCGCAGCCGCTCGCCGACGAGGAATTCGCGTCCGTGCAGGACGGCGCCGTGCTCAACGGCGTGCTGACCTTCCTCGTCGTGCTCGTCATTCTGTGGGTCGCGCTGCGCTCGAAGCGCATGATTCTCGCGGTGTTCATCACGCTGTTCGTCGGCTTGTCGATTACGGCCGCGCTCGGCCTCATGATGGTCCACGCGCTCAACATGATTTCGGTCGCGTTCATGGTGCTCTTCGTCGGGCTGGGCGTGGACTTCGGCATTCAGTTCGGCGTGAAGTATCGCGAGGAGCGGCACACGCACAAGCGGCTCGACGTGTCGCTCGCGGAAACGGCGCGGCATGTCGCCGTGCCGCTCACGCTCGCCGCCGCCGCGACCGCCGCGAGCTTCTTCTCATTCCTGCCGACCGCGTATCGCGGAGTGTCTGAACTCGGGTTGATCGCGGGCGTCGGCATGTTCGTCGCGTATCTGACCAACATGACGCTCTTGCCCGCGCTCATCAAGGTGTTCGCGCCGCCGGGCGAACCGAAGGCGCCGGGCTTTCCGATGCTCGCTCCCGTCGATGAATTCCTCGACCGGCATCGCAAGCCGGTGCTGATCGGCACGCTCGTCGTCGTGATCGGCGCGCTGCCGCTCCTGACGTATCTGCGCTTCGACTTCAATCCGCTGCATCTCAAGGATCCGCACACCGAGTCGATGGCGACGCTGATCTCGCTCGCGGATTCGCCCGAAGCCGCCGTCAACGATGTCGCCGTGCTCGCGCCGTCGCTGGCGGAAGCGGATCGCATCGCGGCGAAGCTGGACAAGCTGCCGGAAGTGGAACGCGCGACGACGCTTTCATCGCTCATTCCCGCCGATCAGCCGAAGAAGCTCGACCTGATCAAAGCCGCCGCCGATCAACTGCTGCCCGCGCTGGATCAGCCAGTGGCGTCGCCGGTGACGGACGCGGTGCGCGTGGCGACGCTAAAGCGCGTGTCGAATCAACTGGCGCTCGCCGCCGACGAGCATCCCGGCGCGGGCGCGGCGGAGGCGAAGCATCTGTCGCAGACGCTGGCGAAGCTCGCTCAGGCCGACGCCGCCGCCCGCGATCGCGCCGAGCACGCGATGGCCGAGCCGCTGCGCCTCGCGCTCGCGCAACTCCGCGCGCTGTTGCAGCCGACCGAAATCACGCGTGCGACGCTGCCGCCGTCGATGACCGAAACGTGGGTCACGGCGAACGGCCAGGCGCTCGTGAACGTGTCGCCGAAAGCGCCGCCGGGCGTCGATCCGAACGACGACACGCTGCTCGCCCATTTCGCCGACGCCGTCGTGCAGGCCGCCCCGAACGCGATCGGCGGGCCGATCTCGGTGCGCCATTCGGCGCAGGTCATCATTCAGGCGTTCGAGCACGCCGCGCTGTACTCGCTGCTCGCGATCACCGTGCTGCTGTGGCTCGCGCTCCGTCGTTTCGGCGATGTTCTGCGAACTTTGGTACCGTTGCTCGTTTCGGCCATCGTGACGCTCGAGTTGTGCGTCGTCTTCCGGATGCCGCTCAACTTCGCGAACATCATCGCGTTGCCGCTCATGCTGGGCGTCGGCGTCGCGTTCAAGATCTATTTCGTGATGGCGTGGCGCTCCGGACAAACGCGTCTCCTGCAATCCAGCCTCACGCACGCCGTGATGTTCAGCGCGGCCACCACTGCAACCGCGTTCGGCAGTCTCTGGTTTTCGCATCACCCCGGCACGTCGAGCATGGGACGGCTGCTCGCGCTGTCGCTCTTCTGCACGCTGGTCGGCGCGGTGGTGTTTCAGCCGGTGTTGATGGGCAAGCCGCGCAAGGTGCGCGCCGCCGATCGGGCGAAGCTGCGCGCGAGCCAGCGTCATGACAATCTAAGAGGAATTGAAGAATGAGAATGGCTTCGGCGGCGCGTGCCGCTGCGGGGCTTCGCAAACTGGCGACGGGCGTCGTCATCGCGGGCGCGCTTTTGACGGCGGGATGTGCAACCGGGCCGGATCGCAATCCGCACGATCCGCTCGAACCGATGAACCGCACCATCTTCAAGTTCAACGACGGACTCGACACCTACGTCGCGCGGCCCGTCGCGCAGTTTTACGTCAACTGGACGCCGAGCCCGTTCCGCACGGCCGTCAGCAACTTCTTCTCGAATCTGGGCGACTTCAGCAACTTCGCCAACAACCTGCTGCAACTGAAGATCACCGATGCGACGCAAGACTTGATGCGTATCGCGATGAACTCGGTGTTCGGCATCGGCGGTCTGATCGACATTGCATCGCCAGCGGGGCTGCCGAAGCATCATCAGGACTTCGGCCTCACGCTCGGGCATTACGGCATGCCGTCCGGACCGTATCTCGTGCTGCCGCTGCTCGGCCCGAGTTCGGTGCGCGACTCGACGACATGGCTCGTCGACTGGCGCGTGAATCCGGTGAGCTACGCCGATCCGGAAATCCGCTGGCCGCTCTATGGCGTGAACTTCGTGAGCGCGCGGGCCGACCTGCTCGGCGCAACGGACCTGCTTTCGCAAGCCGCGCTCGACAAATACGCGTTCGTGCGCGACGCCTACACGCAGCGCCGCCAGTACTTGCTGACGGGCGGCGGCGCGTCGGCGACGCTGCCCGATTACGGCGACGAAGGCGCAAGCGCGCCCGAAGGCGCGAGCGCACCGGCCGCGCCGGGCACGACGGGCGGCAGCAGCAGCGAGCAAGGCTTGCCGACTTACGTCGATCCGGGCGCGGCGGCGTCCCCGGCGGGCGGGATCGGGCCGAAGTCGCCGGCTCCGGGCGCAGGAGAAAGCTCGACGCAAAGCGCGCCGAAGAGCGGCAACGCGCCGTCGCCGAGTTCGAGCGAGGGCCAAGGCTTGCCGAAGTACGAAGATCCGGCAGAGAGCAAGTAAGTACGCTGGAAACAAAACGGGCGCCGATGCGCCCGTTTTTGCTTTTAGTGCGCCGCTTCTTCGGCGGCTTCTTCGCGATTGAAGTCATCGCTCGATGCGGCCGGCGCTTCGACCGCGCGCTGGTCGCGGCGATACGCTTCGAACAGTTCATCGGCATAACGAATCTGCGTGCGGCCGTGCGGCGCGGGTTCGCCCTGCTCGTTCAGATTGACGAACACCATCTTCTCGACGGTCAGAATGCTTTTACGCGTGATCTTGTTGCGCACTTCCGCGCGCAGCGCGATCGACGTGCGCCCGAAATGCGTCGCGGCAATGCCGAGTTCGATGATGTCGCCCTGACGCGCCGAGCTGACAAAGTTGATCTCCGACATGAACTTCGTCACGACGCGCTGGTTGCCCAGTTGCGAGATGGCGTAAATAGCGGCTTCTTCGTCGATCCAGCGCAGCAGACTGCCGCCGAACAAGGTGCCGTTCGGGTTCAGGTCTTCGGGCTTGACCCATTTGCGAGTGTGAAAATTCATTTGCGCTTCCTTTGCTTTCCTGCGGCGATGCATGCACACGGCATCGCCGGCTTAAGGGTTTTCCCTGATTATACTGAGTTAAGGGTTAACCCGCAGCAAGCAAGGGCGGCTTTTAAGAGAATGCCAGCGCTCCGGCCTTTTCCAGCGCATGACGCGCCTGGACGAGCGTCGCGCGGGCGGCACGCGCATCGGACGCGAGCCTCAGCATTGCGCCGAGTTGCGACGGCTGGCGCGCGAGTTCGCGCAGAATCGGGCCGATGGCGGTCGTTCCGTCGTCGCGCAAGCCGGCGGTCGCGGCGGGCGGCAAGGTGCGCCACGCCGGATCGACGACCGCGCGGCACACCGCGAACGGCAGGCCGCGCGCCGTCGCGATCGCCCCGGCGATGTGCGATTCCATATCGACCGCGAGCGCGCCCGTCGACGAATACAGCGACCGCTTTTCCGCCTCGCTCTTGACCGGCTCGCCGACGCCCGCCATCGTGCCGCGCCGCGTGATGCGCGGAAGCGGCGTGCCCGCGAACGCTTCGACGATGCGCGCCGACCACGCTTCGTCGGTCGGCAGCGTGCCGAACGGTCCGCAGACGCTTTGCGCGACGATCAGCGCGCCCGGCTCCAGATCCGGCGCGAGCCCGCCCGCCGTTCCGAAGCTGATAATGCCCGAGCAGCCGCGCGCGACGGCATCGGACAAGGCGCGCTCCAGCCAGTCCGCGCGCGCCGCGAACACGACCTCGACGCCGTGTCCGCGCACGATCTTCGCCTCGAACGCCATGCCTGTCACCGCGACGACGGGCACGCCGCCCGAAGCACGGGACCGCGCGACGAACGGGGCGCGCGGCCCGCTCACATGCCCACCGTCACGTGCGTTTCGCCTTCGCGCGTCAGGTTGCGATAGCGCGCGAGCGCCCATAGCGGGAAGAACTTGCGATAGCCGTGGTATCGCAGATAGAAGACGCGCGGAAAGCCCGTCGCGGTGAAGCGCGTCTCGTCCCACAGGCCGTCGCTCACCTGCGTGCGCACGAGATACGCGACGCCCCGCGCGACCGTCGGATGCTCGACGAGACCCGCCGCCATCAGCCCGAGCAGCGCCCACGCCGTCTGCGACGCGGTGCTCGGCGCCTGTTCGTAACCGCGATAGTCGAGCTTGTAGCTGTCGCCGTCCTCGCCCCAGCCGCCGTCCGCATTCTGAACGCCGATGAGCCATTCCGCGCCGCGCTTCATGCGCGAATCCGAAGGCGCGACGCCGGCTGCGTTCAGCGCGCACAGCGCCGACCACGTGCCGTAGACGTAGTTCATGCCCCAGCGCCCGTACCAGCTTCCGTCGCGCTGTTGATCCTTCACGATGTAGTCGAACGCGCGGCGCGCCGGCTCGCTGCTCGCGGGCGTTTCGCCGAGTTGCGCGAGCATCGAGAGACAGCGGGCGGAGACATCGACGGTCGGCGGGTCCAGCAGCGCGCCGTGATCCGAGAACGGAATGTTGTTCAGGTAGTACTGCGTGTTTTCCGGCTCGAACGCGCCCCATCCGCCGTCGCTGCTCTGCATGCCGACGACCCATTCGCGCGCCCGCGCAATCGCTTCGGTGTACATGGCCGTGCCGTTTTCGCGATCCGCGCGCTCCATCGCCATGACGACGACGGCGGTGTCGTCGACATCCGGATAATGCGGGTTCGCGAACTGGAACGCCCAGCCGCCGGGCCGCACGTTCGGGCGGCGCAAGACCCAATCGCCGCGCACGTCGAGAATCTGCAGCGGGCGCAGCCATTCGAGCCCGCGCGCCACCGCCGCGCGCGCTTTCGGCAAGCCGGTTTCGAGCAGCGCGTGCGACGCGAGCGACGTGTCCCACACCGGCGACAGACACGGCTGGCAGTAGGCTTCGCCGTCGTCGGCTTCGTCGATGACGAGCAGCTTGTCGATCGACTTGCGCGCGATCGCCCGGTTCGGATGCTCCGGCGGGTAGCCGAGCACGTCGTACATCATGACCGAGTTGGCCATCGCCGGGAAAATGGCGCCGAGGCCGTCTTCGCCGTTCAGCCGTTCGTCGACGAAACGCACGGCTTCGTCGATCGCGCGTTCGCGGCCGGCCTTCGGGAAAGCGCGGTCGGTGGCGCGCAGGATGGCGTCGGCCACGCGGAAGAACGCGAACCAGCCACGGCTCTGGTGCCCCGCGCGCTCCGGCATGCCCGTGTTGACGGGCGGGTCGCGGAAAACTTCGTCGATGCGCACGCCGCGCGGATTGCGCGCCATCGGGCGCTTCGCGTTCAGCACGAGCAGCGGCACGATCACCGTGCGCGCCCAGTACGACACCTTCGACAAGTGGAACGGGAACCACACCGGCAGGCGCATGATTTCGACGGGCATCATCGGCACCGCGCGCCACGACACCACGCCGAAGAGCGCGAGCAGGATGCGCGTGAAGACGTTGACCTTCTCCGCGCCGCCGGCGGCGAGAATCGCGCGGCGGGCGCGCTGCATGTGCTCGGCGTCGGGGGAATCGCCGATCATTTTCAGCGCGAAGTACGCCTTCACCGTGGCGGAGACGTCCATCGCGCCGTCGGTGAAGAGCGGCCAGCCGCCGTCGTCGAGCTGGATGCGGCGCAAATAGCGGCCGATCTTCGCTTCGAGCGTGTCGTCAGCGGTTTCGCCGAGATAGTGGACGAGCAGCACGTATTCCGCGGGAATCGTGGCGTCTGCTTCGAGTTCGTAGAGCCAGTAGCCTTCGGGGTTTTGCGCCGCGAGCAGCGCGTTGGTGGCCTCGGTGACGGCGTGGTCCAGCGCGGCGTTCGACACCGGCGCGCCCACGGCCGACGGAGATAAATCGTTCATCAGCGTTCCATCGATGGGTTCATCAGCGCATCCGCGGCCTTCTGGCCGGAGCGGATCGCGCCTTCGATCGTCGCGGGCAGGCCGGTCGCCGTCCAGTCGCCCGCGAGTGTGAAATTGGGCCAGCGCGTGCGCGTCGCGGCCCGCAAGCCTTCCTGCGACGGCACCGCGGCAAACGTCGCGCGTTCCTCGACGACGACCTGCCACGACGGCGTCGGCGCGCCCGGCATGCGCACGGCCTTCGCGATTTCCTGCCAGACGCTCGCCGCGATTTCTTCGTGCGGCGTGCCGAGCAGGCGGTTCGCATCGGCGATGACCGCCGTGAGCCGGCCATCGGTCGCATAGAGCCAGTCCGCCGTGCCGTTCACGAAGAACGTCATCCGCTCCGAGCCGACGAATGCGATCGGCACGTCGACCGCGAAATGCACGGTCACGATCGCGCGGAATTCGTCGGGCGCGGCCACGTCCGGCACGAGCCGGCGCGCGGCGTCGGGCGTCACCGCGAGCACGACGCCATCGCCCGGATCGACCGCGACGGGATCGCCCGCATGCTCGAAAGCGAGGGAGCTTACCCGTTCCTTCGAATCCGTGCCGGAATAGCCGATGCCCGTGATGCGCGCGCCCAGCCGGATGTCCGCGCCGCCGTACTGCAACAGCCGCAGCGCCGGCTCGACGAACGCGTGCGCGAGACCGTTTTTCGCGACGAGCGGCCGGCATGCCTGTCCGCCCGCCGCGAGCGTTTCGCGCAGCAGGTTCGCGGCGAGCGTCGCGCTGGCATCGGCGGGATCGGCGTTGAGCATCGTGCGCAGAAGCGGCCGCGCGAGCAGACTCCAGACGCGTCCGCGTGCGTGCAGCGTTTGTTCGACGGTGCGGCCGGGCTTCGCGAAAAAGAGCGGCAGCAGCGCGAGATAGTCGGCGGGCTGCGTGGCGGGCACGCGCGCGTCGGCGTCGACAATCCAGCGCGGCACGCGCCCCGGCGACATGCGGATGGTCCATGCCGCGCCGCTTTGCACATCGAAGAACGGATATTCGGGATGCGTCGGCCCGGTGAGGCTGTCGGCGGAACCGATCGCCCGCAGATACGCGAGCGTCGAATGATTGCCGGACAGCAGCAGATGACTGCCGTTATCGACCGTGATGCCAAGGCGGGCGTCGAAATAGGAGCGGCTACGGCCGCCGGCGTGGGGCGCGGCTTCGTGCAGCACGACGCGTGCGCCGCGCCGTTGCGCCTGCACTGCGGCGGCGAGTCCGGCGAGGCCGGCGCCGACGACATGAACCCGCCGGGACATCAGAACAGATTGCGCGCCACGATCCACAGCAGACGCGCACGCGGCGTGCGCACGCGCGGGCGCGGCAGGTCGAAGCCGCGTTTGAGATTGGCGTCGAGCACCGTCCGATACGCCGCCGACATGATGCGCGGCGCGCGGACTTCGTGGCGCGGCGACGCGGCCATGATGGCGTCGGACTGCGCGTAGTGTCCTTTCGCGCGCTCGGCGAGCACGGCGCACACGCGCGGCAGGCGCGCGTCGCCGGCGATGGCGGCCGGATCGCTCGTGGAGATGCCTTCGCGCGCGAGCAGTTCGCGCGGGAGATAAACGCGGCCGATGGCGGCGTCTTCGTCGATATCGCGCAGGATGTTGGTAAGCTGCAGCGCGCGGCCCAGATGGTGCGCGAGCCGGCGGCCGGCGTCCTCGTGCATCCCGAAGATTCTCACCGATAGCCGGCCGACGGCGCTTGCGACGCGATCGCAATAGAGGTCGAGCGTGGCTTCGTCGGGCGCGACGATGTCGCAGGCGGCGTCCATGGCCATGCCGTCGATGACGGCGTGGAAGTCGTCGCGGGAGAGCCGGAAGGCGTGGATGTGGCGCGTGAGCGGTTCGAGCGAGGGCTTGGGCGCGCCGCGGTAGCAGGCGTCGATGTCATCGCGCCAGCGTTCGAGCGCGAGTGCGCGTTCGCGGCGCGGCAGCGTGCCTTCGTCGGCGATGTCGTCGACGGCGCGGCAGAAGGCGTAGATCTGGTACATCGCGTCCCGCTGCGCAGCCGGGAGGATGCGCATGGCGAGATAGAACGAACTTCCCGACGATGCTTTGGCGGCGTCGGTGGTGGATTCGTCGGCGATGGTGTTGGAAACGGCCAAGACGGACTCCGCTGTGGCGCCCCCAAGGGCAAATTAAGAGATCCGGCGCCGGGTTTCGACGATCCGAGGAGCGCGCGGAAACGACGTGGCGCTGAAAGGAGATGGGGCGTTTGCAATCGCGCTTATCCCTTGCCGGAGCGGCAGAGAGTATATCAATTGTCGGCGTTTGGCGCGGACGCGGTTTTTTTATTGCCCCTTGCCGGGGCGGGGTGCTTCTTAGTTCTTTTTGGTGCTTATTCTCGCGTCGGTCTATTGGCTCGCCCCTCCCCGGGGCGGGGGTCACTTTCTTTGCTGCTGCAAAGAAAGTAACCAAAGAAAGCAGCTTTTCGAGCCCAAAGCACCAGCATCGTGAGCACTCCGTAGAGCCACATTGGCACTCAGTTTGAACCAGCCTTGAATCACCTTCCACGCCCGCTGAGCGCCACGCCATGCGAGCCCCCGGGCTCGACAAAACCATCGGCAGGCAACCCGCCATCCAACACCACAAGCTCTAATAAAGCCTACTCTCCACCGCCATCCACGCACTGATGTCTTTCACCGTCGCGCGTGGTCTCTCGTTCGTGGTTTGTTTAGGCGTGAGCGATAGTGCCCCAGCGGTTTTGTCGAGCCGAGGGGCTCGGAGGACGTTAGTCGTCAGCGAGCGCGGAAAGTGCTCCAGGGCTGATTCAAGCTGAGTGCCAACGTGGTTCTACGGAGTGCACCGTCAACAAGAACAGCGGGCGAAAAAGCTGCTTTCTTTGGTTACTTTCTTTGCAGCAGCAAAGAAAGTGACCCCCGCCCCGGGGAGGGGCGAGCTAATAGACCGACGCGAAAAAACGGAGAAACGCCCGCCTGGCAAGGCAAAGGCAAAGGCAAAAACCTAAGCGAACCCAACAGAACGATCCCGCCCGCCGCGCTTAGCGGCATAGAGCGCGGCGTCAGCCTCATTGATGAGTGCCTCATACGAAGTGGTAGCGCCACGCCGCGCACAGGCGGCCCCGACGCTAGCAGTCACCGGCACCCGCGCGCCCTGCACATCGATCGGCGTTTCGCCAATCGCACACCGCACCTTTTCCGCGACGATCATCGCGTCTTCGAGATTCGTGCACGGCAAAAGCAAGGCAAACTCCTCGCCGCCGAAGCGCCCGAACACGTCCTGCACGCGCACGGCCGCCGCGACGCGCGCCGCCATCACGCGCAGCACCGTATCGCCGACGAGATGGCCAAGCTCGTCATTGATACGCTTGAAGTGGTCCAGATCGAAAAGCAGCATCGACAGATCGCCGTCATAGCGCTGCCAGCGCGAAAACTCATCGCGCAGACGCAGTTCGAAATAACGCCGGTTCGCTATGCCCGTCAGCCCGTCGCGATCCGCGAATTCCTGCAGCTTCGCCACCGCCTCGTCGCGGGCGCGCTGCATCATGCTCGCGTGAGTCGCATCGGAAATCGTCACGCACACCGCGCGCACCTCGCGCTCGTGCGTGAGCGGCATGAACGTGCAGTCCTGCTGCATGAAATCGACGCCGCCCGTGATCGGCCGGTCGTGATCGAACTTGAACAGATACGGCCGCTGCTCCCACGAACTGAACGCGAAGCTGCCAAGCTGGAACACGCTCTCGACCTTGCGCGTCAGCCACACGCGCGGCAGTTCCGGAAAGCTCGCGAAAATCGACTTCCCCGCGACCTGCTCCGCCGTCTTGCCGCTGTGATCCGCCATGAAGCGGTTCCACATCAGCACGTTCAGATCGCGATCGAGCACGAAAATGCCGAAGCCCACGCGCTCGATCACCAGTTCGCTCAGCACATGCCGCAGTTCTTCCATGTCGATGCGGCTCAAAGGCTCGACAGCAGCGCATCCAGCGCTTCGTGCAGATGCTGGATCGCGTCCTCGGCCATCAGCATCACCAGATGCGCGCGGAAGCTGTGGTCCTCCAGCGCGAAATTCACTTCGAGCAAAAGCGCGGTCTTCCACGCGAGCATCGCGGGCTGGAAGACTTCGTCGAGCCCGAGTTCCAGGCCGAGCATGCCCGGCGGCGAAAAGATCGGCGCGCGGCCAAGCTGCTCGAGAATGCACGACACGCACGCGCCCATCAGCACCGTCGCCACGTCGAAAATCAGCTCCGTGCGCGTGGTCGCCTCGTAGGCCGATTTCGGATACGGATCGTCGACGAGCGCGCAAAGCTGATCCACGCTGCCGCTCTTGCACAGCACGATCGCCTCGCCCTTGATGTCCGAGCGAAAGCCCTGGCGCACGGCGGTCACGGCATCGGTGATGCCGGTCATCTGGCTCAGCGCCTCCGACGCCTCCGACACGCCCACCACGCGCACACGCGGCACCGACAACTCGATGAACGTGCCGAGCAGCTTCGACAGGCGCGTCGCGGCCTGGCCCATCGCCATGTTGGCGACTTCCTGCAGCGCGTCGCGCTGTTCTTCGTTCAGGGCGGGGTCAACCATGGAGTCCGTACTCCTTCAGAACGGGACGCAGCGCTTCGGGCGTCACGGGCTTCGGCAGAAAGGCAATCGCGCCGAGCGCGCGCACGCGCTCCTGCGCCATCGGCTGGACATCGGCGGAAACGACGATCACGAATGTGTTCAGATCCTCGTGCTGCAAGGCGTCGAGCACCTGATAGCCGGTCATGTCCGGCATCGTGAGATCGAGAAACATCACGGACGCGCGGCCCGCCCGGTACAGATCGAGCGCCTCGCGGCCGTTCGTCGCGTAGGAAATCTCGACGTTCCAGTCCTCGGGCAGCGCGCGCGTCAACACCTTGCGGGCGAGCAGGGAATCATCGGCAATGACAATCGGCAAAGGCATGGTCGGTCGGATGGATGAGCGTTCGGGCCGAGAGCCGTCATGACAGACACGACATGCTCTCGCATGTGTTTACGGCGCCGCCGCAGCAAACTTTATGGATCTTTACGGATACGCGGCGCTTGCGTGGTCTTCCGCCGATGCGGCGCGGCGCCGGATGTCGTTTAGCGTCATGGCATTGCCCCGTGCGTGGTCCGCGCGACGGCTCGCGCGGATCGTTGGCCTTGGTCCCTGCGTGCGCGTACGCCGCAAGCTGTTTTTATCCCGATGGACGCTCTTATGGCGTATAAATCAGAGGATTCCATTGTCGACCTAAGAAGATGCGCAAGCAACTCGTCAGAACGCAAAACGAGGATAGAACCTCTCAGTTACATGCCAAAAGTCAGTCGATTCACTCGATAGCCGCCATCGGCAGCGCTTTCCGTACTTTTGTGTACGTTTGCGCTTCCGATAATCTCGCTAACTTTCCCGCCCGCGCTTGGCTTCTTTCACTGGATGCGAGCCGCGTCATCGACACTCGGTATATTTCGTGCTTGCGCCAGACCTTTACCCCGGCGCATCGCCGCCCGGCCTTGTCGGCACGAGCAGCCCGAGCGCCGCATGAGTAAAGTTTTCCACTTCGCTGCCAAAGATGACGCTGCAACGTGAGGAACACGACGCCGGACTCGCCGCCGAGCACAGGGCGGAAGAGCCGCCTTTTCCCGTCGTTCCCGAAAGAAACTTCGCGGCGCAACGCCTGACGCTGTACGCGTTGCTGATCGCGGCCGTCGTGCTTCCGTGCGTGTACGTCGCCGTGACCGCGATCTCCGACTTTCACGCCCGCGAAGCCGCCGCGTCCGATACCGTCGCCCGCGACGCGCGCGTGGCCGAGGAGCACGCGCTCAAGGTCTTCGACCTGAACGTGACGTTGAACGAGCGCATCGTCGATTTGCTCGACGACCTCGATCCCAACGCGATACACCGGCAGGACGTGATCATCCACGAGCGCATCGCGGAGATGATCGGCGCGTATCCGCAGGTCGCGGCGGCATCCGTGTTCGGACCGGACGGCCAGTTGCTCGCGACGAGCCGCGCCTGGCCGACGCCGGACATTACCGTCGGCGACCGCGACGATTTCATCGGCCTCAAGAACAGCAAGGATACCGAGCAGATCTCGCGCGTGATGATCGGCAGCGTCGCGAAAGAGCGCGTGTTCAACACGGCGGTCGCGCGCCGCGCCACGGACGGGCGATTCACGGGCATGGTGTCGATCGCGCTGCGGCCGGCGTACTTCAACGCGTTCTATCGCGAATTGCTCGGCGACAACCCGACGATCTCGCTCGGCCTCGCCCGCGCGGACGGCGAAGTGCTCGCGTGGTACCCCGAGCGGCCGGTGACGCGCATGTCGCTCGCGCCCAACTCGCCATTGCGCGCCGCCTATCGGTCGGGTGCGCGCGGCGGCGTCGTGAAAATGGTGTCCGGCCTCGACAACCAGTTGAAGATCGTCGCGTTCCGGCGCGTCGGCGCGTATCCGGTCTATGTGTCGAGCGGCTATCCCATTTCGACGATCTGGGACGAGTGGTATCGGCACCTGAGCGTGCTGGCGCTGTCGATCCTCGCGCCGTGCATCGTGTTGTGGGGCGTGATCGGCCAGTCGCTGCGGCGGCTCGCCATCGAGGAGGAAGCGTGGGAGCGCTGGCAGGCGGAAGCGTCGATGCGGCGTTCCATCGAATCCGCGTACCGGCAGGCGCGCAAGATGGAAGCGCTCGGCAATCTCGTCGGCAGCGTGGCGCACGACTTCAACAATCTGCTGATGATCGTCTCGACGAACGTGCAGATCGCGAGACGGCGCGGCCCGCTCGGTCTCGACCGCGAACTTTCCGCGATGGAACGCGCGCTCAAGAGCGGCCAGTCGCTGACGCGCCAGTTGCTGGGCGTCGCGCGCAAGCAGCCGTTGCGCAGCGAAGTCATTGCGTTCGGTCCGTGGGTGTCGGCCGTGCGCGAATTGCTGCGCGCGTCGCTGGGCGCGAAGGTCGCACTGAACGTCGAAGTCGCGGCGGATGTCGGCACGATTCGCGTCGATCCGGCCGAACTCGAACTTGCGCTCATCAACGTCGCGGTGAATGCGCGCGACGCGATGCCGAGCGGCGGCACGTTCACCGTCCGCGCGGACAACGTGCGCTTTCGTCACGAGGACGGTTTTCCGCTGACCGGCGATTTCGTGCAGATCACGCTCGAAGATACCGGCGTCGGCATGAATTCGGACGTGCTCGGGCGCGCGTTCGAGCCGCTTTTCACGACGAAGCCCAAAGGCATGGGCACGGGCCTCGGCCTGCCGCAGGTCTTCGCGTTCTGCGAGCGCGCGGGCGGGCTGGCGACCATCGACAGCGCGATCGGCGCGGGCACGTCCGTGCGCCTCTATCTGCCGCGCGCCACCGCGACAGGCGCGCCGGACAGCGACGCCGACCCGGCCGCGGCCACCGCGCCGGAAGCGGACGGCCTGCGCGTGCTGCTCGTGGAAGACAACGAGGAAGTCGCGGCCGGCACCGAAGCGCTGCTGACGATGATGGGCCACCGCGTCACCTACGTCTTCAACGCCGATACCGCGATGACGATGCTCGAAGGCGCGTCGCCGGTTCCGCCGTTCGATGTGATCCTGTCCGACATCCACATGCCGGGGCGTCTGAACGGCATCGATCTGGCCGAACGCATGCAGCGGTCCGAGCTGCGCGTCCCGGTCATTCTCGTCACCGGCTACGCGGAAGAACTCGATCGCGCGCGGCAAGTCGATGCGCGCGTGCTGTCGAAACCGTTCGACATCGCGCTGCTCGATTCGCTGCTGCGCGGCATTCGCGAAGGCCAGACGGCGCGTCCGGTCGATCGCTGAACGTTCATCGTCGATCGCAGTTTTGCATCGCGCTTTTGTAAAAGCGCCGCCGGCGCACGTTCCGCGCCGCGCCAATCATCAAGCGCCTGCCACCCGGCACGCCGGTTGCGTGTTGCATACGCACGTGCGGCAATCGAGCGGTGCCGACTTAGGAAATCCGCTCAAGCGAGAGGAGGCGACCATGCGACACACCGTCATTGGAGTATTCGATACCTACGCCGAAGCCGAGGATGCTCGCTCGGCGCTGATGAGCGCGGGCTTCGCGCGCACCGACATCGAATTGCAGGCGAACCCGAAGCGCGACGATGCCGCCGTGCCGTCCGCCGCGCCCGATGCGGAAACGCACGCGGAGCCGGGCGTGCTCGCGAACATCGAGCGCTTCTTCAGCATGCTGTTCGGCGGACGCGATCAGCCGCCCGAAGTCGCGCATTACTCGGAAGCCGTGCGGCGCGGCGCGGTGCTCGTCGCCGTCGATACGGCGAGCGAGGAACAAGCCGAAATCGCCCGCGCGACGCTGTCGGATCGCGGGGCCATCGACATCGACGAACGCGCGGCGAGCTGGTCGACGCTATCGCACGGCGCGGCCGCGACGCCCGCCGCGAGCGACGACCGCGATCATTCGATTCTCGACGAACTCGGCCTCGGACGCGGCAGCGGCGTGCCGGGCAAGGCGCCCGTGAACGAGCCGCGCGACACGTGGCCGCGCGCGCGGGCGTATCCGCGCTCGGATGTCGGCGACCCGGCCGTCGCGCCGCTTTCGGCAGCGGTGTCCGATCCGCTCGTCGATCCGCTGGTCGATCCTGTCGGCGCGCCGCGTGTCGAAACGCCCACGCGCAACGATCCCGCGACGGTGACCTCGCGCGATTACGTGAGCGACCCCGCCGACGATCCGCTGATGCCGCACGCGCGTCCGCAGCGCGATACGGCGGAGCCTTCGAGCGTGCAGTACGAGCAGGTCGAAACGAAGCGCGCCACCGCCACGGCCACCGATCCGCTGGCTGGCCGCGACCCGGTCACGGGCCGTGATCCGCTCGCCACGACGGGCATGGACCCGCTCGGCGGCATGCCTGCCGATCCGCTCGCCGTCCGCGATTCCGTCGACGCCGGGAATACGCTCGGCCGCAACGATCCGCTGACCGGCACGCCCGCCGATCCGCTGGCTTCGGGCGCGGAGGTCGGCGGCATGTCGAGCGAGCTGGAAGGCGCGAGCCGGCGCGACACGTTCGGAGCCGCGAGCAAGGATCCGCTCTCCCGCACCAATCCGCTGACCGGCACGCCCGATCCGCTGGCTCCCGGCGCGGAGACCGGCGTGGGTTCGGGTATGCGCGTCGATCCGAACACGGACTGGCGGCCAATCGAGTCCATCGAGCCGCTCAGCACGCTCGACGAACCCGCGAAGCCGCAGCAGATGAACATGCAGAATCCGTCGCAGTCGCAATCGCAGTCGATGCCGGCGATGGGCGCGTCGGGCGATCCGATCGGTACGTCGGCGGCGTCGCAGGCAGCGGTTCCGCTCGGCCCGCGCACGACGCCGAACGAGTACATGGAGTACGAAGAGGACTTCCGCGCGGATTACGACGCCCGATATGCCGTGACCGGCGAGCCGTACGAGGACTATCAGGGCGCGTATCGCTACGGCGCGACGCTCGGCAACGACGACCGCTTCCGCAGCCGCGCGTGGGACGATCAGATGGAGTATGAAATGCGCCGCGACTGGGAGACGCGGCATCCCGAAGGCGATACGTGGGAGCGCTTCAAGGCGGCGATCCGTCATGGCTGGGATCGCGTGACGGGGCATCATCACATTTGAACTGACTCCCCTTTCGCTTTCGCCGACGACACGGCCCGCTCGCGCGGGCCGTTTTCATTGGATCACGCGGCGGCGTAGTTGCGCACCCACGCGGCGTACTTGTCCATGAAGTTTTGCAGATACTTGCGCGTGTCTTCGCTGACGATGTTCCCGCTCGCATCGATACGGCTTTCGTCGTGCTTGATGTACATCTCCGGCTGGCCGAGCAGCGCGATGTCGAGATACGCGCACACGCCCCGCAGATGCGATTGCGCGATAGCCGTGCCGATCGCCCCCACCGATGTGCCGATCACCGCGCCCGGCTTGCCGCCCCACGCGCTTTGTCCCCACGGGCGCGAGGCCCAGTCGAGCGCGTTCTTGAGCACGCCGGGAATCGAGCGGTTGTATTCGGGCGTGACGAAGAGCAGGCCGTCGGCGTCCGAGATTTTCTGTTTGAGCGTGCGCGCGGATTCCGGGAAGTCGCTGTCGTAATCCTGGCTGTAGAGCGGCAGGCCGCCGATATCGATGTGCTCGAACGCGAAGTCGTCCGGCGCGAGCGTTTCGAGCGCGTGCGCGAGCTGCTTGTTGAACGAATCCCGCCGCAGGCTTCCTACCACCACCGCGATTTTGTAGGCCATGAGCTGTTCTCCGTCGATGAAAGTGAGTGACCCGCTGCCCGCTCTTCCGGGCGCGAGGAGACATCATATTCGTAACGATGGAAGCGCGTCACCCGAGGCGGATTCCGGCGATTGAACTCATTTTTGTGATGAATCGCGCAGTCCAGTTCGTGCCGCGTCAATACTCGGTTTGCGGCCAGCTATCCCCAAGTTTATCCACAGAATCTGTGGATAAGTCGGGGAAAGCGTCGGAGCCGTTTAGTTTTCGATTCATAAACGAAACAAAGCTGCCGACTGTTCCCCGAACGCCGCGCCAAAACGGCGTGTTTTTACTGCCCGAAGAACACATTGCATTGCGATGCCGGCCCTTGGCAGCTCGACGGCTGCTGCGATTCCACCGCTTGCGCTGCGCCGGCAGCGGCGAAAAGGGCGACGGATGCGATGAGAATGGAAAGAATGCGCTTCATGTGACACCTCCTGAGGTTCGTTCGACGATCTTGCTGATCGGTGAGCGAACTTTAGCTATGGAGCGTCCGCATAAAAAGCGCTGAAACCTGAAGTTATATTTGTTATCGACGTAATAATCGGTCGATGCGCCGGAAACGCGAAGCCAAGCAGCACCCCATTCCTCCAAACCGAACAACAATGTGTTGGCGCAACCGGCGTTTTTGCCGGACGGGATTCCTCCTAGACTCATTGCCAAGCGTCAACCGGACGCACGGCAAACAAGGAGTCCATCATGAATCGCTCGCTCACCATCGGCATCGTCGTATCGGCGCTTCTCGCGACTGTGCCCGCTTTCGCTCAATCCGCGTACGGCGCAAAGTCGCGCGCCGAAGTGAAGGCGGAACTCGCGACCGCGCGACGCGCCGGCGATCTCGACGCAATCAATCAGTTGAGCTATCCGCAATTGCGTCCGTATCAGCAACGGCATGCAGAGTTGCGCGCGGATGCGCATGATCGCGCGGCTCAGTAAACATCGAATGAGGCAGTAAAACGGCCCCTCCACCACCGTCGAATAGAAGGTGGTTTCGCCCGGCGTCCCGCACGCCGGGTTTTTTTGCGCGAATCAGAGCATCACGGTCAGACAAAGCGTCACCGTGACGAGCGAGAGCACGGTCGAAAAGAGAATGGTGCTCGATGTCACGCTTCCATCCCGCCGATAAAACTCCGCGAGCATGAACGGCCCGGTGCCCGTCGGTAGCGCGCTCAGGATCACCGCGGTCTTCGCCCAGAGCGCCGGCAACGGGAAGACGTGAACCGCGAGCCACCACGTCAAAAACGGCTGCGCGATCAGCTTCAGCGCGACGAGCGCGCCGGTCGTGCGGGCATCGTGCGCCTCGCCTTTCGCGCCGAGAAAAAGCCCGAGCGCCACGAGCGCACACGGACTCGCCGCGCCGCCGAGCAGTTTGATGAGCGTCTCGCCGCCCTGCGGCACCGTCAATCCGGACGCGTTGAACAGCGCACCCGCGACCGGCGCGACGAGCAGCGGATTCTTGCCGAGCGACTTCGCGACGCGCCACAACGTCGCGCCGATATGCTTTTCCGTCTGCAAGCCGAGTTCGATCAGCACGATCGCGACGCCGAAGAGCACGCACACGGTCATGATCGTCGCGATGACGGCGGGCGCGAGCCCTTCCTTGCCGAACGCGAGCAGACAGAGCGGCAAGCCGACGAAGCCCGTATTCGGATAAGCCGCGTTCAGTCCGTCGATGCTGGCGTCGGCGAGCGAACGCGATTGCATTCGCCGCACGCCGAGCGTCATCGCGAACACCGCCGCCGATCCGATGCCGAAGACCGCGATGAACGCGGGCTGATCGAGCATGGCGAGCGGCGTCTTGGCCATCGTGTCGAAGAGCAGCGCGGGCAGCGCGAGATACACGACGAAGCGATTCAACTCCGATGCCGCCGCCGGCCCGAGTTTGTCGAGCTTGCGGCACGCGTAGCCGGCGAAGATGAGGCCGAAGACCGGCAGGATGATGGAGAAGAGCGGAGCGAGAAGCGCTGAAACCGGCGATGACATGTGAGCGTTTGCGGGACGCGAGAGGAAAGAGCGCAAGGATACCGGCGATCGCAAAGGTGAGAGGGTTCGGGAGCCGCGCGACGGTGAGCGCGCCGTGGCGATGCTGCCTCACTCATCTGCATCGCGAAACATTAAGAAGCGATCGCAAGTCGTTGACGGATAACGCTTCCTCGATTTGACGCGCGATTGCGCCGCGCTCGCGATTCACGTAACGAAGCAACGTCAAGCGCGACCGAGTCGCGTTGCGGTGAGACGATACGGGAGCATTCTCAAAGACGAAGTGTTTCGATGCATCGAGCGCAGCGCGGCCAAAGGTGAGAACTTTCGGGAAGCGCGGAACGCCACTTGCTGCTAAAGCCGTCCCACACGGACGCAAACAACACGCGAACATCGATGAAACTGAAAAGACCTTGGACCTACGGCGCGACGGCGCTCGTCCTGCTCGGGGGCATCGGCGCGCTGGCGGCGTATGCATCGCAGAGTGCGAAGCGGCGCGGCAACGACCACGTGCCGGAACCGTCGAAGGCCGTCGATCTGGATCGCTATCTCGGCCACTGGTTCGAATTCGCGCGCTACGAGAATCGCTTCGAGCGCAATTGCGAAGCGGTCACCGCGAACTACGCGCGTCGCGAGGACGGGCTTATTTCCGTCATCAACGCGTGCCGCCAGGGCAGCCTGTCCGGGCCGTATCGCTCGGCGGAGGGACGCGCGAAGGTCGTCGCAGGCTCGAACGGCACGAAGCTGAAGGTGTCGTTCTTCGGTCCGTTCTATGTCGGCGACTACTGGATTCTCGATCACGCCGACGACTACACGTGGTCCATCGTCGGCGAACCGTCAGGGCGCTATCTATGGATTCTGACGCGCGAGGCGCGGCCATCGGCGGAACTGCGGCGCACGCTGCTCGCCCGCGCGAGCGCGCTCGGCTACGACGTCACGATGCTGCGCGAAACACAGCACGGCTGAAGCGCGTTTAGTTCGCCTTGCACGCGAACAGCAGCGTGTTCTGATTGTTCTCGCTCGATTGCTCGAGCGCGTCGTAGCCGCTCGGGCATGCGACTTTCGCGTTATCGGCGCACAGTCTCCAGCCGCCGTACGCCGGGCAGGTGACGAGCTGCGTGGGCCGGCCATCGGCGGAAAAAAGCGGCGGCGCGCTGCTGCATCCGCCAAGCGCCAATGCGCCTGACGCACCCGCCGCGAGCATCACGAATAGGCCAGTTGCTTTGCCGAGCTTCATCCCGCACCCCTTGTTTTAGGTCGTTATTTTTGATTCCGATGGATTTCGCGAGTATGCCACGCGCCATCGCGGCCGATGTCACACCGCGATTCCCAGCGCCGCGATCTTCTTATACAGCGTCGCGCGCCCGATGCCGATGCGCTGCGCCGCATCCGCGACGCGTCCGCCGCTCGCGCGCAACGCATCGGTCAGAAAACGGCGCTCGAAGTCGTTCATCGCTTCGGCGTAGGGCACGGACGGCGCGCTTGCATCGGCCGGGGCGGCGAGCGCGGGCAGCGTCGCGGGCTTCGAATCGATGAACGGCGCGAGCGCGCGCGCATCGATATGCTCGCGCTCCGACAGCATCAGCGCGCGTTCGAGCGTATTGCGCAACTCGCGCACGTTGCCCGGCCACGCGCAGGACATGAGCAGGCGCAGCGCGTCGTCGTGCAGCACGAACTGGCTGATGTGGCCCGTGCGCGCTTCGCCGGATAGCTCTTCGAGAATCGCATAGGCGAGCGCTTCGATGTCGCCGAGCCGTTCACGCAACGGCGGCGCGTGAATCGTCAGCACATTGAGCCGATAGAACAGATCCGCGCGAAACCGCCCCGCCGCCACGAGCGCGGGCAAATCCGCCGACGTCGCCGCGATGATCCGCACGTCCGCGCGCACGATTCGATTCGACCCGAGCGGCTCGAATTCCTTGTCCTGAAGCACGCGCAGGAGCTTGCCCTGCAACGGCAGCGGCATGTCGCCGATTTCGTCGAGGAAAAGCGTGCCGCCGTCCGCCAGTTCGAACTTGCCGACGCGCCCTTTGCGTTCCGCGCCCGTGTACGCGCCCGGCGCCGCGCCGAAGAATTCGACTTCGAGCAGCGTGTCCGGGATCGCCGCGACGTTCACGGTGACGAGCGGCTTGGCGGCGCGCGTCGATGCCCCGTGGATCGCATGCGCCAGCAGTTCCTTGCCGGTGCCGGTTTCGCCGAGCAGCAGCACGGGCGAATCGACGAGCGCCGCGCGCCGCGCCTGCCGCTTCACTTCGAGGCTCGCCGCACTCGTGCCGACGAAACTCGCGAACGTGTACTTCGCGCGCCGCGCCTGCGCAAGCGACTGCCGCGTCGCGATCAATTCCTGCTGCACGCGCGAGTAGTGCGCGAAGAGCGGCGTGAGCGCCTTCATCTCGTCGAAGAGCGCAAAGCCGATCGCGCCGACGGTCGCGCCCTGATCGTCCTTCAGCGGCAATCGCGTGACGACGAGCGGCTCGCGACCCGTTTCGAGCACGTCGAGCAGAATCGGCTTGCCGGTCGCGACGACTTCGCGCATCAGGCTGTTCGGAATCACGGCTTCACAATCGAGACCGATGGCGTCGTTCGGATCCGAAAAGCCGAAGCGCGCCGCATAACGCTTGTTGATCCAGACGACGTGGGCGTCCGCATCGACAATGAACGTTCCTTCGCTCGAATTCTCGAAGGTCTTGAAGAGCGATTCCATCGCGCGGCGCAGCACGTCGCCGTAATCCGCGGGCACGTTGATCCAGTCGTTGCGCATGAGCGCTGTCTCCGTTTTTCTCGTAATGGCGACAGCCTATCTCAATATGGAGACAAGAAGAAGCCTGCGGCGACAAGACTCGGTGCAAATCGATGTCTCGATTCGTAGACTTTTCGCGATCGGGAGACGCCCAATTCCGCCACCGATGCCCGTCCGCCGTGCCGCCGCGCCGATTGGCACGGAAGCTGCATTCAGCCGCCCGCCGACTGCGCCTTCACAAGAGGCCACGCGGAATCAGTGCAAAAAACAACCATTTGGAGACTCAATGTCGTTCCTCATCGTGCTCGCCGCCCTGGCGTTCCTGATGCTGGCCGCCTATCGCGGTTACAGCGTCATCCTCTTCGCGCCGATCGCCGCCCTCGCGGCCGTTCTCCTGACCGATCCCGCCGCCGTCGCACCGGTGTTCACGGGCATCTTCATGGAGAAGATGGTCGGCTTCGTGAAGCTCTACTTCCCCGTGTTCCTGCTCGGCGCGGTCTTCGGCAAGGTGATCGAACTGTCGGGCTTCTCCGAGTCGATCGTCGCGGCGGCGATCCGCTATATCGGCAAGTCGCGCGTGAATGCGGTGATCGTCGCGGTGTGCGCGCTCCTCACCTATGGCGGCGTGTCGCTGTTCGTCGTCGTGTTCGCGGTGTATCCGTTCGCGGCGGAAATGTATCGCCAGAGCAATATTCCGAAGCGCCTGATGCCCGGCGCGATCGCGCTCGGCGCGTTCTCCTTCACGATGGATTCGCTGCCCGGCACGCCGCAGATTCAGAACATCATCCCGACGACGTTCTTCAAGACGACCGGCTGGGCCGCGCCGTGGCTGGGCGTGATCGGCTCGGTGTTCATCATCGTCGTCGGTCTGTCGTTCCTCGAATGGCGACGCCGCTCGGCGATGGCCAAGGGCGAAGGCTACGGCACGTCGCTCGTGAACGAGCCGGAGCGCGTCGAGTCGACGAATCTGCCGAGCCCGCTGCTCGCCATTGCGCCGCTCGTGCTCGTCGGCGTCGCGAACTTCGCGCTCACGCGCTGGATTCCGACGTGGTACGGCGCGAGCTACACGGTCGCGCCCGAAGCGCTGCCGGGCGTCCATACGCCGGTCGTGACGGCGATCAAGCCGGTCATCGCGATCTGGGCCGTCGAAGGCGCGCTGCTGCTCGGCATCCTGCTCGTGTTGCTGACCGCGTTCCCGCGCGTGAAGGAGCGTTTCGCGCCGGGCACGCGCGCGGCGGTCGCGGGCGCGCTGCTCGCGGCGATGAACACCGCGTCGGAATACGGCTTCGGCGGCGTGATCGCGGCGTTGCCGGGCTTCCTGGTCGTGTCGGATGCGCTCAAGAGCATTCCGAATCCGCTCGTCAACGCGGCGATTTCCGTGAGTTCGCTGGCGGGCATCACGGGTTCTGCTTCCGGCGGGATGAGCATCGCGCTTGCAGCCATGTCCGATACGTTTATCGCCGGCGCGCAGGCTGCGCATATTCCGCTGGAAGTGCTGCATCGCGTGGTCGCGATGGCGTCCGGCGGCATGGACACGCTGCCGCACAACGGCGCGGTCATCACGCTGCTCGCGGTGACGGGGCTCACGCACCGCGAGTCGTATCGCGACATCTTCGCCGTGACGGTCATCAAGACGCTCGCCGTGTTCTTCGTGATCGGCGTGTACTACGCGACCGGCATCGTCTGATAACTAAACAAGAGGAAAGCGCTCATGACTCAAACCGCATCGAAAACGCTCGCCGGCAAGACGGCGCTCGTGACCGGCTCGACGAGCGGCATCGGCTTAGGCATCGCCACGGCGCTCGCGAACGCAGGCGCGAATCTCGTGCTGAACGGTTTCGGCGACGTGAGCGGCGCGCTCGCGCAGATCGAGGCGACCGGCGCGAAGGCCGTGCACCATCCCGCCGACATGACGAAGCCCGGCGAGATCGAAGCGATGATCGCGTTCGCGAACGAGAGCTTCGGCGCGCTCGACGTGCTCGTGAACAACGCGGGCATTCAGCACGTCGCGACCATCGACGAATTCCCGGTCGATCGCTGGGACGCGATCATCGCGATCAATCTCAGTTCCGCGTTCCACACGATGCGCGCCGCCCTCCCCGCGATGCGCACGCGCAACTGGGGCCGCGTGATCAACATCGCGTCGGTGCATGGGCTGGTCGGATCGGCGGGCAAATCGGCGTATGTCGCGGCGAAGCACGGCATTCTCGGCCTCACGAAAGTGGCCGCGCTGGAGAACGCGCGCACCGGCGTGACCGTCAACGCGATTTGCCCGGGCTTCGTGCTGACGCCGCTCGTGCAAAAGCAGATCGACGATCTCGCCGCGCGCGAATCGCTTTCGGCCGATGCCGCGCGCGCGAAGCTGCTCGGCGAGAAACAGCCGTCGGCGCAGTTCGTGACGCCGCAGCAGATCGGCGACATGACCGTGTTCCTCTGTTCCGATGCCGCGAGCGAAATGCGCGGTTCGGCGCTGCAGATCGATGGCGGATGGAGCGCGCAGTAATTGCGCCGGCGGATGCGTCCCTGAGTCATTCCGCCGCATTCCCCTAAAGACTGTAGGGCCATCTGCCGTTATGTCCTTGTAATGCAAAAGCGCGCCGCCCGTCGTCCGGCGGCGCGCACGAATCGAAAGCACAAGGACATCATGCGCGACAACCAACCCGTCACCCAGCACGAATTCGACTACCCCGCCTCGGAGATGCTCGTCTCCGCGACCGATCTCTCCGGCAACATCCAGTACTGCAATCCGGCCTTCGTCTCCGTGTCGGGCTTTTCGCGCGACGAACTCATCGGCCAGCCGCACAACATCATTCGCCATCCGGACATGCCGCGCGATGCGTTCGCCGATCTCTGGTCGACCGTGCGCTCCGGCCGCTCGTGGACCGCGCTCGTCAAGAATCGGCGCAAGAACGGCGATCACTACTGGGTGCGCGCGAACGTCACGCCGGTGATGGAGCACGGCAAGGCCGTCGGCTATCTGAGCGTGCGCGTGAAGCCGGGCCGCGCCGAAATCGACGAAGCCGAAGCGCTCTACGCGACGATGCGCGCCGGCCATTCGCCGCACCGGCTCGTGCGCGGCGCGCTCGTGCGGCGCGGCATCGCGGGCAAGATC
Organism: Caballeronia sp. ATUFL_M2_KS44; assembly: GCF_023630965.1. Classification (NCBI taxonomy): domain Bacteria; kingdom Pseudomonadati; phylum Pseudomonadota; class Betaproteobacteria; order Burkholderiales; family Burkholderiaceae; genus Caballeronia; species Caballeronia sp. ATUFL_M2_KS44. Next base: position 113,435 of record NZ_JALQEA010000048.1, read on the forward strand.
GCGGCGATCGCGCGCATGCCGGTGAGCGCGCGCGTCGCGACGGGTTTCGCCGCCGTGCCCGCCGCCACGCTGATCGCCGCGCTCACCGCCTGGCGCGGCGCGCCGCCGCTGCCGTTCTGGATCGCGTTCGGCGCGGGCGCGGCGGTGAGCATCGCGGGATGGCTCGCGCTGTCGCGTCAGCTCGATACCCCCGTGCGCACGATGTCCGGCTTCGCCGCGCGCATGGCCGCTGGCGACCTGACCGCCGACATCCCCGTCGCGCGTCACGACGATCTCGGCGAAGTGCAGCGCGCGCTCGGCCAGTTGAAGGCGAATCTCGCGGCGATCGTCTTCGACGTGCGTGGCCAGATCGGCGGCATGCTCGACGCCGCGCGCGAAATCGCAAGCGGCAACACGGATTTGTCGCGCCGCACGGAGTTGCAGGCGGCATCGCTCGAACAGACGGCCGCGACGATGGACCAGCTCACCACGACCGTGCAAGGCAACGCCGACGCCACCGTGCGCGCGCTCGAACTCGTGAAGGAAGCGCAGGCCGCGGCCGACGACGGCGGGCGCATCGCGAGTCAGGTCGAGCAGACGATGGAGCGCATCACGGCGGCGTCGCGGCGTATCGCGGACATCACCGACGTGATCGACGGCATCGCGTTCCAGACCAACATTCTCGCGCTGAACGCCGCCGTGGAAGCCGCGCGCGCGGGCGAAGCGGGCCGCTCGTTCGCGGTCGTCGCGACCGAAGTGCGCGGTCTCGCGCAGCGCTGCGCGGCATCGGCGAAGGAAATCGAGAACGTGGTGGCGACGAGCGTCGCGGAGATCGCGGAAGGCACGAGCCTCGTGTCGCGCACGACGAGCCAGATGCGCGCGATCGACGAAGCGGTCAACCGCGTATCGACGATCATCATGGAAGTGGCGAAGGCGAGCGGCGAACAGGCCGACGGCATCGCGCAAGTGAATCAGGTGGTCGCCCATCTCGACGACTCCACGCAGCAGAACGCCGCGCTCGTCGAGCAGGCGGCGGCGACGGCCAAGCGCCTGGCCGAGCGCGCCGTGGTACTGGACGAAGCGGTGCGGCTCTTCACGGTCGCGCCGGCGCGCGAGCGGACGACGGCGTAGCCTGCAACGGCGCGTCGCTTGGTACTATCGGAGCATTGCCAACGAGGAGTGCCCCGATGACCGCTGAGAACAACCGCGTGGAAGAAGCGCGAGCGATGGAACGTATCGTGAACGCGACGAAGCAGGTGCAAACCGCGTTTCTCGGTTTGCAGAAGCAGTTTCCGCCGGAAGGCGACGGCCGCCCGTCGCAGATGGCGCTGCAGACGTTCGACGCGGCGCTGCAGGAACTCGAAGACGCGCAGGCCGCGTTCGACACCATGCTCAACGATCTCTTCGACGGGAATCGCTGAGAGCGCCTCGCGCGCTTCGACGCGCTCAGGCGTTGCGCAGCGCCGCGACATCCGCGCGCAAGTCGCTCTGCGCGGCATCGGCGGGCGGCAGGTCGGGACTGGCCCACGCGACGGCATCGCTGGACTGACGCCGCGCGGCGGCCACGGACGCATCGACCAGTTCCTTGAACGACACCGCCGCCGAACTCGTGCGCACGAGCACTTCGCCTTGCAGCGGACTTTCCGCGAACACGAGGCCCACGATCAGCTCCGCCGACGGCGCCCGCTGATGCAGCCGGCGCAGCAGATTGCGCAGGTACGGCGGCGACTCGGCGGCATCGAACGACACCACGCAGATGATCGTCACGCCGGATAGATCCACTTCGCCGAAGCGCCCGCGCGAGAACCGCTCGTAGCCCGCGAGATCCGCGCCCAGCCCGTGCTTGCGGAAAAGCTGCACGGCGATGGTCGCGGCGAGATCGTCCAGCGCGCTTCTCCCCGCGATGCACAGCACCGACGCCGTATGCCCTTCCGCTTGCGAATCGAAGCGCTCGGGCGGCGTCTCGGACGCGATCTTCGCCACTTCCTCCGGCGACGTCGGGCTCGCGGGCGGCTCTTCCTTGCGCAACACGGCCGGCGCGATATCCTCCGTGTCCTCCAGCCCCTCGATGATGTCCAGCGCCGATTCCTTGATGCGCTTCAACTGGTCGTCCGTCACGACGCCGCGCTGCACGTCGTTGTGCGCGAGGCGCAGGCCTTCGAGCGCGACTTCATCGTAATAAGCGATCAGCGAGCGCTCCTTCAGGAGCGATTCCGCCTGCACGAGCGCCTCGTCGGGATCGTTCGCCAAGAGCCGCTGATAAAAGTTCTCGGCGGGCGTGAGCGCGGGTCGGTCGCCGAAGAGCACATCGAGAAATTCGAGGCGATCCACGTGCCGCCCGAGGATCACGAGGCACAGCGTGAGCGGTGTCGAGAGCACGAGTCCTATCGGCCCCCAGATCCAGCTCCAGAAAATCGCCGCGACGATCACCGCGAACGGCGAAAGCCCCGTGCTATGCCCGTACAGCAGCGGCTCGACGATCTGCCCCGCCGCGATGTCGGTGACGCCGTAGAGCACGATGGTCCAGATGAGCATCGTCCATCCGGGGCCGACGGCCGCCGCGAAGACCACCGCGAGTAGCGCCGCGATCCACGTGCCGACGTAGGGCACGAAGCGCAGGAGCGCCGTCATCACGCCGAAGAGCAGCGCGCCTGGCACGCCGATGATCGCCAGCCCGATCGCGATGACGGTTCCCACGCCCACGTTGATGCCGAGTTGAGCGAGGAAATAGCGCGACAGGCGGCGCGCGGCCTCGTCCATCGCGGTGGTCGCGCGGTGCAGGTCGCGCGAGCCGAACAGGCGGATCAGCCGGTCGCGCAAATCCTCGCGCTGCAAGAGGATGAACACCGCGACCACGAGCACGATGCCCGTCGTTTCCAGCGGACTGATCACCGGCGACAGGAAGCGTTGCGCGAGTTCGAGCGGCGTGGGCGTCGGCTCGTGGACTTCGACGGGCATCGGCTGATCGATCGGCGATGCGGCCGGGTTGTTCTCGTCGGAGCGCGGCTCCTGCTCGCGCGCGGGCGAAAGCCGCTTCAGCGCACGCGATGCGCGCCCGAGAAACGCGTCGGCGCGGCCCACGGTGAGGCGCTGAATGTTGTCCACCTTGCGCTCGACGGCCACCTGATACTTCGGCAGATCGCCCGCGAGTTGCGCGACTTGCGCGCCGATCAGCGCGCCCACTGCCGTCAGCACCGACAGCGCGATGACCACCGCCACGATCACCGACGGCACCTGACCGAAGCGAAAACGCCGCAGAAAATCGACGAACGGCGCGAGCAGAAAGCTCAACAGGATGGCGAGAATGATGGGAATCATCACCGCGCGGCCGAAGTACAGCGCGCAGATGACGACGACGCCCGTCACCAGCGACGCGAGCGCGCGCAGGCCCGGCGCATCGGGCGGCAGGACTTTCGCGGGTGGCCGGCGCGGACCGGGAAGCTGGGGCATGGAGATTGCGCTCGTCGAGGTGAGTCGACCATTTAAGCAAGGCGTGTGCCGGTGAGGACTTTCGGGATCGGACGCGTGTGGCCGGTGAGGATGTACGGGAGCGCTATCGCTGTCATCGAAACAATCCGCTGGATGCTTGCGCGTCGGCGTGGGACATTGCCTTTCATTCGTTCAAAGCCGAGGTACGAAACACATGGCCGTCGATTCACCCTGCATCAACATCTGCAAATTCGATGACAAGACCGGGTTCTGCATCGGCTGCCTGCGCACGAAGGACGAATGCAAGAAATGGAAGAAGATGAAGGACAAGCATCGCGTGCGTATCATCGACGAACGAGCCGAGCGCAAAGCGAAGCTCAAGAAGCACAAGAAGTAGTGCTTCAAAGGAGGCGATCATGCGGTCACTGGTTTATCTCTGCGGCGTCGTGCTGACGGTCGCGTTGCCCGTTCACGCGCAGTTGCATCCGAGTCCTGAAACGGACATGCGCGCGCCGAACAACAGCACGCGCATCATGCCGAACGCGCCGCTCGGCAGCGAGTATCCGACGCACGGCAACGCGCAAGCCGGCGAACTCAATCTCAATCCCACCGACCCGCGCGCGCAGTTGTCCAACGGCCTGCCGAACAACGCGAACAGCGGCGGCTATGGGTCGCCGCTCGCGGGCAGCAAGGCGAACGTTCCGACGCGCGCGGACTAGGCAGAACGGCGCCGCTCGGCGCCGCCATGTCGCGCCTGAACTGTTCTCGAAACGAGAATAGTCATTTGAATTTCGCTGGTATTCACCTCGAAACGGCAAGAACCGATACTGCTTTCCATCGGGCCGGGACGTCTCCCGGCCGACCACTCGGGATCTGCCATGAAGCTCTATCACCATCCGCTGTCCGGTCATTCGCATCGCGCGCGCCTCTTTCTGCATCTGCTGAATATCGCGCACGACGAGGAGCAGGTCGATCTCGCCGCCGGCGCGCACAAGTCGCCGGAATTCCTGCGCATCAACCGCTTCGGCCAGATTCCGGTGCTCGTCGATGGCGATCGCGTCATCGCCGATTCCAGCGCGATCCTCGTCTATCTCGCGAAGCGGGCCGGCGCGACGCAATGGCTGCCCGAGACGCCCGACGGCGCCGCCGCCGTGCAGCGCTGGCTTTCGGTCGCGGCGGGCCAGATCGCGTTCGGACCGGCGGCGGCGCGGCTCATCACCGTGTTCGGCAGCAAGTTCGATGCAGACGAAGTGATCGCCCGCGCGCATGCCGTGCTCAAGGTCATCGACGCCGAATTGCAAAGCCGCGAATGGATTGCGGATACCGGCAGCGCGCATCCGACGATCGCGGATATCGCGCTCTACAGCTATATCGCGAGCGCGCCGGAAGGCAATGTCGATCTGTCCGGCTATCGCAACGTGAACGCGTGGCTGCGGCGCATCGAGGCGTTGCCCGGCTTCGTGCCGTTCCAGAAGACGGCCGCCGGACTCGCCGCCTGAAATCCGCGCCGGGAGGCCACGATCATGTCTGCACCGTCTTTAACGGCGACGCCCTGGCATCGCGGCGAAATCGCGCTGCAAAAGGCCGCGGGCGCTTACGACCGCATGCGCGCGCTCGGTCAGCGCGTGGTGCGCGATCACATGCCGGAGCAGCATCGGCAGTTCTTCGCGCAGTTGCCGTTCGTCGTCGCCGGTACGGTCGATGAACACGGCGACGCGTGGGCGACGTTCCTGACCGGCCGCCCCGGTTTTCTCCACACGCAGGATGCGACGACGCTTTCCGTCGATCACACGCGCGATCCTTCTGATCCCGCCGACGCCGGCCTGCGCGATGGCGCATCGGTCGGCATGCTCGGCATCGAATTGCATACGCGCCGCCGCAATCGCGTGAACGGCGTGATCCATCGCGCGGGCGACGAAAACGCGTTCGATGTGCGCGTCGAGCAGAGCTTCGGCAATTGCCCGCAATACATTCAGCTACGCGATTTCGCGTTCGTGCGCGACGAGCCCGCGCCGACGAACCCCATCGCGCTCGATGCGAATTCGCCGCACATGCGGTCGATGATCGAGCGCGCGGATACGTTCTTCGTCGCGTCGTACTTCGATCGCGAGGACGGGCATCGTCAGGTGGATGTGTCGCATCGCGGCGGCAAGGCGGGGTTCGTGCGCGTGGCCGACGACGGCGCGCTCACCATTCCCGACTTCGCGGGCAATCTGTTCTTCAACACGCTCGGCAACATTTCGGTGAACGGCAAGGCGGGCCTCGTGTTCGCGGACTTCGCCACCGGCGACGTGCTGCAACTCACCGGCGACGCGCACGTTCTCACCGATTCGACCGAAACCGCCGCTTTCCAGGGCGCGGAGCGGCTGTGGCGCTTCACGCCGCGCCACGCCGTGTTGCGCGAAGATACGCTACTGCTGCGCTGGACGTTTCGCGACGAAGGCTGGTCGCCGAATTCGCTGATGACGGGCGACTGGAACGAAGCCGCGCGGCGCATGAAGGCGGCGGCGCTCGCGGATGCGTGGCGGGCGTATCGCGTGAGCAGGATCGTCGATGAAAGCGATGTCATCCGCTCCTTCTGGCTCGATCCCGCCGACGGCGCGGGCATCGTGCCGCACGCCGCCGGCCAGCACTTGCCGGTGCGCGTGACGCTGCCTGGCGCGGCCAAGCCGCTCGTGCGCACGTACACGCTGTCCGTTGCGCCGGGCGATGGCGTCGCGCGCATCAGCGTGAAGCGCGAAGGACGCGTGTCCGCGCATCTGCACGACACGCTGAAAGTGGGCGACATCATCGAGGCGCGCGCGCCGGCGGGCAGCTTCACGATCGATGCGTTCGAAGCGCGCCCGGCCGTGCTGCTCGCGGCCGGCGTCGGCATCACGCCGATGCTCGCGATGCTGCGGCACATCGTCTACGAAGGGCTGCGCACACGGCGCGTGCGTCCGACGTGGCTGATCGCATCGGCGCGCACGCTGGCGAATCGCGCGTTCGCCGCCGAAATCGACGCCCTCGCGCAAAGCGCAGGCGGCGCGGTCCACGTGATCCGCGTGCTGAGCGACACGCAAGGCGCGCAATTGAAGCGCGATTACGATGTGTCGGGGCGCATCGACATCGACTTGTTGACGAGCTACTTGCCGTTCAACGACTACGACTTTTATCTGTGCGGTCCAGGCGCGTTCATGCAATCGCTCTACGACGGCTTGCGCGCGCTGAACGTCGCCAACGCGCGCATTCACGCGGAGGCGTTCGGCCCGGCGTCGCTGAATCGCGATGCCGATAACGAGCCGATGCGCCCGCCCGCCACGCAAGCCGTCGCGGTGCGCTTCGCGAAGTCGGGCCGCGATGCAGCGTGGCGGCCCGAAAGCGGCAGCCTGCTCGAACTCGCGGAAGCGTGCGGCATCGATGCCGAATCGAACTGTCGCGGCGGAACGTGCGGGACATGCAGAACGCGCATCGTGAAAGGCGCGGTGACGTACGGCAAACAACCGGCGTTCGAAACGGGCGACAACGAAGCGCTGATCTGCTGCGCGATGCCGTCCGCGGACACGAACGGCGCGCTCGAACTCGATCTCTGAACGCATGGGTTCGCGATTGCGACCCGCGCTCGCATGCCCGAGAATGCACGGCAACTCATTCGCCCGCTTCTCGCATCCGACATGGACCGCTTTCAGGCAATGTCGACCTTCGTCACGGTGGTCGAAACCGGCGGCTTCGCATCCGCCGCGCGCAAGCTGGATGTATCGCCTTCGGTCGTGAGCCGCGTCGTCACCGAGCTGGAAGAGCGGCTCGGCGTGCGGCTGCTCACGCGCACCACGCGCGTCGTGCGTCTCACGGATGCCGGCAGCGGCTTCTTCGAAGACTGCCGCCGCATTCTCGGCGAAGTGGACAACGCCGAACTCTCCGCGCGCGGCACGCACGCGGCGCCGCGCGGCGTGCTTTCGCTGACCGCGCCGACGATGTTCGGCCGCCTGCACGTGACGCCTATCGTGCTCGACTATCTCGCGCGCTACCCCGAAGCCGATGCGAACTGCTGGTTCATCGACCGCGTGGTGAATCTCGTCGATGAGGGCATCGACGTTGCAGTGCGGATCGCGCAATTGCCGGATTCGTCGTTGCAGGCGATTCCGGTCGGGCACGTGCGGCGCGTGCTGTGCGCGTCGCCCGGCTATATCGCGAAACATGGCGCGCCCGCGCATCCCGACGATCTCGAAGCGCACACGATCATCGCGTCGACGGGATCGTCCACGCCGCCCGAATGGCGGCTTCACGACGGCGACCGCGCGATTCTCGTGCGCACGCATCCGCGCTTCATGACGACGACGAACGATTCCGCCATCGATGCCGCGCTCGCGGATTTCGGCATCGCGCGGCTTCTGTCGTATCAGGTCGCGCAGCATGTGAGCGAGGGCCGGCTCGTCGTCGTGCTGCCCGACTATGAACCGCCACCGCTGCCGATCCATCTCGTGCATCGCGAAGGACGGCACGTCACGCAAAAGGTCCGCGCGTTTCTCGATCTCGCGGTCGCCACGTTGCGCGCGGATGCATCGTTGCGCTGATCGCGCTAAACAGACGCGGGCCGCATCGCTTCGTGAATCTTTGAGGAAATCGAACGGGCGTTAAGGCGCGGGCCGTGCAAAATGACGGCAAACCATGCAACATAGCTCTCTTGCGCGTGTTGCGCCGGGCATCGTTCCGGCGCGATGCAACCGGCTCTTCCGAACTCCAACGGCTCAACGCACCATGACGAACCCGACTTCTCCCACGAACGAACGCCCGCTCGACATGATCATCTTCGGCGGCGGCGGAGACCTGGCCGCACGCAAGCTGCTGCCCGCGCTTTACATGGCGCACACGCACTGCAACCTGCCCGCCGATACGCGCATTCTCGCCATCGGCCGCAAGGACTGGACGCGCGAAGATTATCTGAAGAACTTCATGGAAAAGCAGTCGCGCCCGTTCATCGACGCGAACGCTTTCGATGCCCAGCAGTGGGACAAATTCCTCGCGCTGTTCGACTACGTGCGCGTGGACGTTGAAAACCCCGAGGACTTCAAGCGCCTCGCGGAAGCATCGCGTGACGGCGCGCAGCGCGTGTTTTATCTCTCGACGTCGCCGGAGCTTTTCACGACCATCTGCGACAACCTGGCTGCGGCCGGTATCGTCGACGATCACGCGCGCGTCGTGCTCGAAAAGCCGCTCGGTCACGATCTGGCGTCCGCGCGCGCCATCAACGACGCGGTCGGCAAGCGCTTCAAGGAAGAGCAGATTTATCGCATCGACCATTATCTCGGCAAGGAAACGGTGCAGAACCTGATGGTGCTGCGCTTCGGCAACGCCATTTTCGGTCCGCTGTGGCAGGCGCCGTATATCAAGAGCGTGCAGATCACGGTGTCGGAAACGGTGGGCGTCGGCAGCCGCGCGGGCTTCTACGATCACACCGGCGCGCTGCGCGACATGGTGCAGAACCACTTGCTGCAACTGCTGTGCATCGTCGCGATGGAGCCGCCTGTATCGCTCGATCCGGACGCCGTGCGCGACGAAAAGCTGAAGGTGCTGAAGTCGCTGCGCCCGATGAGCGTGGCCGATATCGCCCGCGACACCGTGCGCGGCCAGTACGCGGCGGGCGCGGTCGGCGGCGAGCCGGTGAAGGGCTACTTGCAGGAAGAGAACGTGCCCGCCGACAGCCGCGCCGAAACCTTCGTCGCGTTGCGCGCGCATATCAACAACTGGCGCTGGGCCAACGTGCCGTTCTTCCTGCGCACCGGCAAGCGCATGCAGACGCGCAAGTCGGAGATCGTGATCGACTTCGCGGACCTGCCGTTCTCGATCATTCCGAGCGGCCCGCGCAATTACGGCAACCGTCTCATCATCACGCTGCAGCCGGAAGAGTCCATCCAGTTGCAGATGCTCGCGAAGGAACCCGGCAGCGGCATGCAGATGCTGCCCGTGAACCTCAATCTCGATCTGCAGCAGGCGATGACCCAGCGTCGCGCCGAAGCGTACGAGCGCCTGCTGATCGATGTCATTCGCGGGCGTCTCACGCACTTCATGCGCCGCGACGAACTCGAAGCGGCGTGGGCGTGGGTCGAGCCGATTCTGAACGGCTGGAAGGAACTCGGCGACAAGCCGCGCGGCTATACGGCGGGCACGTTCGGTCCGGCGGCTTCGTCGGCGCTGATGGCGCGCGAGAATCTGGCCTGGGCGGAAGAGGCTTGATTCAGCGCATCGTGCGCCGCTTTTCGATGGCGGCGCCCGTCGCGATCACCGCAGCCAGCACCACGATGCCGCCGACGATGCCCGCGAGCCGCATGAGCGCGGGCATCGGATCGGACGACCAGTGCTGGTTCTGCACGAACACCATGATGAACGCAATGGTGAACTGCCGTCCCACGTAGCTCGCGCCTTGCGTGCCCGTCTGCACGTGACAGCCGATCCACACGCCCGCGCAGAGCGCGAGCATGCACGCGATGGCGTGATCGCCGATAAGCGGCAACAGCGCCATGCTCGCCGCGCCCGCCAGCAAGCAACCGACGAAGCGCTGAACCATGCGCGCGGCAATCGGCTTTCGCGTCGGCTGGCCGAGCGCCGATGCGGGCAAAATCAACACGGCGATGCCCGTGACCATCGCTTGCGGGAAGCCGGGCAAATCCCACGCGTACGCCAGCGACGCGAGTATCGCCACGGACCACGCCGCGTGCCATGCGAGGCGCTTGCGCATGACGTGCGTTACCGCTTGCATGCTTTGCGCGGCATCGGCGGGAACGATTGGAATAACCGCCGTTTCGTGGCTTGCGCTATCCACGCGATCCGCCGTCGACGCCGCCTGCGCATTCGGCATCGGCGCGCCGCCGCGCGACTTGCGGTAGTGCTGCACGCTCGCATGAAAGAGCGCGGAGACGGCGACGCACGCGAACGTCCCGACGATCACCTCGGCCACGCGCAGCAACGCGAACGACGCCGTCGCGGACGCCGACGCCAGCCGATGCGCCTCGAACGTCACCATGAGCGACGTCACCGCGCCGAGCACCCACGCATAGCCCGCATCCGACACGAGCGCGCGATACACTGACACGCCCGCAATCAGCGCGAGCAGCGGCACTAAGAGCCACGGCGCATCGCCGATGAGCGGTCCGGCCGTCGCGCCGAGCAACGCGCCCGCGACCGTCCCGAGCACGCGATGCACGCCGCGCTGCGCGGACGCCGAGAACTTCGACTGCATCACCGCGAATCCGCTGATCGCGGCCCACCAGACGTTCGTGAGATGGAACGCGTGAGCGAGTGCGACGGCGAGCGCGACGGACAGCATCGCCTGCGTGGCGAAAAGCGCGCGCGCCGACGACGGCTTGATTGCGATCAACTCGCGCCCGACCGATGCGAACGCGTCGCGCAAGATGTGCCCGATCGCGTCGAGGCGGTCGCTGCGGTGAGCGCGGCTGGCGGGATGATCGTTGGGCATTGTTCGTGCGAATGTCTTGCGTGACTTGAGCGTAGCCGCGTATCGGCGGGGACGCAAAAAAAGGCATCGGAACAGTTGTTAAAGCGCGAATAACGTGAATGATTGCTGGTTCTGCAGCGTGCGGATGCCAGTGCTATCTTGTGCATTCGCGTCACGACGGACTGAAAAAAAGGGACGAAAAGGACATCTCATGGCGAAACTACTGGTTCTCTACTATTCGATGTACGGCCACGTCGAAGCGATGGCGCAAGCCGTTGCCGATGGCGCGCGCGGCGTGCCGGACGTCGAGGTGACGGTCAAGCGCGTGCCCGAAACGATTCCCGCCGATCAGGCTTCGGTCATCGGCGTGAAGCTGGATCAGCAGGCGCCGGTCGCGAGCATCGACGAACTCGGGAACTATGACGCCATCATCTTCGGCACGCCGACGCGCTTCGGCAACATGGCGGGCCAGATGCGCACGTTCCTCGATCAGACGGGCGGCCTGTGGGTGAAAGGCGCGCTCATCGGCAAGGTGGGCAGCGTGTTCACGTCGACGGCTTCACAGCACGGCGGACAGGAAACCACCATCACCTCGTTTCACACGACGCTGCTGCATCACGGCATGGTGATCGTCGGCGTTCCGTATGCGTGCCCCGCGCTCACGAACATGCTGGAGATCACGGGCGGCACGCCCTACGGCGCGACGACGATAGTCGGACCCGACGGCCAGCGGCAGCCGACGCAGAACGAACTCGAGATTGCGAGCTATCAGGGCAAGCATGTGGCCGAGCTTGCGGTGAAGATCGCGGGATAGGGGAGCATATTCGCGCGTGCATCTGAATGCGCGCCGCCTCCCGGAAACGCTCACCATCGGAGTGCTCCCGTAAGTCCTCACCGCTAGATCACGTTCAGCATCGCGAGCGCAGTCTCTTGCAACGGCTGCAGCACGCGAGCGAGGGCGGCGTCGTGCGATTCCTTTCCTATCGGCATGTTCACCGACAACGCCGCGACCACGTGCCCGTGCCGATTCTTGATCGGCACCGCGACGCCGCGCACGCCCACCTGCAACTGCTGTTCGATCGCGACGAAGCCATCCGTGCGCGCCTGACGGATCTTCTCGTACAGCTTCTCTTTGTTCGTGATGGTGAGCGGCGTGAACGGCTTAAAGTCGGTGGCGTCGAGCCACTGGCGGACGGCGTCCTCGTCCGGCTTGTAGGCGAGCATCACGAGCCCGCCCGACATCAGCGCGGCCGGCACGCGCGCGCCGAGCACGAAGCCGGTTGTCATCACGCGCGTGGAGCCGTTTCGCGCGATGATGACGAGATCCCATTCGTCGAGCACGCTCACATAGACGGACTCGTGGATGGTCGCGCTCAGTTGTTGAAGATACGGCTGCACGATGCGCGGCAGCCGCGCCGAGTCGAAGTACGACCAGCCGACCCGCAACACGCGCGGCGTCAGATTGAAGAGCTTGCCGTCGGTCTGGACGTAGCCGAGATGCGCGAGCGTCAGCAGATAGCGGCGCGCCGCCGTGCGCGTCATGCCCGTGCGGGCGGCGGCTTGCGTCGGCGTCATGCGCGCGTGCTGGTCGTCGAAGGCTTCGAGGATCGCCAGGCCCTTTTCCAGCCCCGCGATCCAGTCGCGCTTGTCGAGTGCGGGTTTGTTCATCGTCGAACCTTGCAAAGAGCTAGTGCTAACCCCCAAAGCGGTCGATTATCGGACACGCGCGTGCGATAATCGCGCACAATCTATCATAAATCGTTGCCGCGAAAGAGCCGCGCCCCTATTCTCCAATCACCCGGAGCGACGCGCTCGCCAACGCCGAAAGTGGGAAGCATCGGCGGACGACGAATTAGAAGAATTAAAGGCGGCACGCGAGTTCAATCGATAAACCCATTGTTCGGAGACACATATGGCTAGCCCTAAGGAAGAGGCGCACGGCGGCCGCCAGGCGAAGAAGGCGACGGCGAGCGGCTGGATCGGCTCGGCGCTCGAGTACTACGACTTCTTCATTTACGCGCAGGCGGCGGCGCTGATCTTTCCACAGTTGTTCTTCCCGTCGGGCAATCCGAAGGTGGCGATCGTCGCGTCGCTCGCAACGTACGGCGTCGGTTATGTGGCGCGGCCGATCGGCGCGTTCGTGCTCGGGCATCTCGGCGACACGCATGGCCGAAAGAACGTGCTGCTGATCTGCATGTTCCTGATGGGCTTTTCGACGATGGCGGTCGGTCTTCTGCCGACGTATCACCAGATCGGCATGGCGGCGCCGGCATTGCTCGTCGTGTTGCGGCTTATTCAGGGCTTCGCGGTGGCGGGCGAAATCTCCGGCGCGAGTTCGATGATTCTCGAGCACGCACCGTTCGGCCGGCGCGGTTATTTCGCGAGCTTCACGCTGCAGGGCGTGCAGGCGGGCCAGATTCTGGCGGCTGCCGTGTTCCTGCCGCTCGCTGCGTTCATGCCGGAAGACATGTTCAACTCGTGGGGCTGGCGCGTGCCGTTCCTGCTGTCGGCGTTCGTGCTGATCGCGGGTTACATCATTCGTCGTGAAGTGCATGAGACGCCGGCGTTCACGGCCGAAGGCGCGCATGGCGAACTGCCGAAGTCGCCGATCAAGGAAGCGTTCGCGCACAGCACGCCCGACATGATCCGCGTGGTGTGCATGGCGCTGATGAACGTGATTCCCGTGGTCGCGACGATTTTCGGGGCGGCGTATGCGGTGCAGGCTTCGTATGGCATCGGCTTTCACAAGAGCGTCTATCTGTGGATTCCGGTCGTCGGCAACATTCTGGCGGTGGTGGTGATTCCGTATGTCGGCAATCTGTCGGATCGCATTGGACGTCGCATGCCGATGATCGTCGGATCGCTGCTCGCGGGTCTGCTTTCGTTCGCGTATCTGTATGCGATCAGCATCCGCAATGTGCCGCTTGCGATCGTGATGTCGCTGTTGATGTGGGGCGTGGTGTATCAGGGCTATAACGCGATTTTCCCGAGCTTTTTCCCGGAGCTGTTCCCGACGCGGTCGCGCGTCTCGGCGATGGCGATTGCGCAGAACATCGGCACGACGATCACGGCGCTGCTGCCGGCTCTCTTTGCGACGGTTGCGCCGCCGGGATCAACGAATATTCCGATGACGATCGGCGCGCTGGCTTTCGCGGTGACGATCATCGCGGCGATCGCGGCGTGGTCGGCGCGGGAGACGTATCGGGTGCGGCTGGATGACCTCGGCAAGAAGGATGCAGTGCCGATGACCGAGCAGGAGTATGAGCGCCTGCGGGCCGATTCGATGGCGGAGACCCGGCGGGGGGGGAAGGTGCATGCTTGAGGGGTGCTGGTGACGGTGGCGTGCAAGACGGGTCCTGCGGGACCCGTTTTTTGTTTGGGGGGGGTTGTCGGCCTTAGCGGACGTTCGCTGATCGCTGCAGGGATGACCGTTCGACATTCAGCACCGGCCGTCGATACCACGGTCATGCCGAACTGCGATTCGTCCCTGGACCAACAGGCGAAATCGGCCAGTTGCGGCCGGTCAATCTCGCCTCATCGACGCCGTTCGAATGACTGGTTCTCTCTCGGACCTGCCAAATCACAGCACTCAACGATAGAGGCGACGCGGGAATGCAGGGCGGCAGATCAGCCGGTTCGAGAAGCCCTCTCCGACGAGCAATTCGGTTTAGTCCGCGTCGACACGCCAACACCGATTGTGATCGTTTCGTTCATGCTGTCACGCCAGCGCTCCAACGTTTCTTTGCCATCCGCCATAAGCTTCTATCTTTATTCGTATGGATCTCGGGCAAGTGCGATCAAGACGGCGAGCCTAAGTGATCTTCTGCGGAGCGAGTTAGAGCGTGCTCCAAACGTGGCACTATCAATTCCGCGATGAGGGTCATCCTAGTTGCGTCCCGATCGTAAAACGCAAGGGTCGATCCAGAACTTAATAAAGCCAACGTATTGATCCGTCGCGCTGGCGTGCTTCACCGTCAAATGCGGAAACCCTGCCCATTGGGTTCGACTTGGCTGATGCAGTCTTACGGCGCAACGCTTCGGAACTGGTTGGTCAATAGTGCAGCGTTTACCTTCGTGCGGTTACTCCGCTTCATTGGTGACCATGCCTAGGGCCGGACCCGTCAGACCGCCGCATTCACACTCGCGCCCAGCCTGCGCAATACGAGAGGGAGCATATCGGACGCTGATTTACCGCGAGCAACACCTGTCCGGGATGTTGTCTCGAGAACGCCGATATTTTCCAGCGCGTGAGGGCTTGAGGGCATTCGTGTCTCGTGTCATTCATGTCTCGACCGGCACGACGCCAGGGCGACGAAGCGCGTGGCGCCTTCTGACCCGCCGTGACAGGCGTCGTCTCGGACATTGCCGCAATAATCCCGCGCCCCTCGTACCGGGGGCGCATAATGAGCTATGTGTATGCTCAAGGATGTTTGATGAACGCGAATGAAAAAGGTCCCGTGCACCGTGGGCTACGAGGCTTTACGCACTTGATCGAAGAAATGGGCGCTAATCGCTCGAAGGAAAAATCGCGCGAAACGGTGCGGACGCTTCGAACCGTCGCCGGTGTCAAAGGGTTCGTGAGGGGAGCAATAAAATAAGTACGCTACCGCCGAGCGCCTAGGCGATGACCAGCCTAGCGGACTGTGACGTTTCGCACTACCGCGGCATCGAGCGTGTTCTGTTCAAGGAGCGGCGGCGAGAGGCATTAGGCGCCATCTAAATGTTCGTGTGGGACACGACCGACGTGGACTTGCGTGCCGCAGTCGCCGTCCTAGCGGTCCTATTGTCTAAATGCGAGCCATCTGCCTGGCTTTGTGGAATGGCACCGAAACAAGCGAGACTAAAGCTGCGGACGGGCATTGGTAGGTGCCTCGCGTCATGTTTTGACTTGGCGTTGCTGAGAGGCCTGCTGGTCGCGTGGCTCTCATGCGTGTGGCAGTGCGACGCCGGCGCGGCAACTACTGAAAGGTGCTTCGATGATAGTGATGACGGTTACTGTGTTGGCCTTGGTGGATGGCTCGTCTTGTATCTGGCTAACGAGAACAGCAACGACAGCATTCGGCGGGAAACATGGGAACGCGAACTTGGGGTTCGCATGAAGACCGCTAGAAGACGCCTAAACGGCCCAAAGTGTTGAGCGGTCAACTCGTCAACCGTCCGAGTTTAAAACCATCATGCGTTCGGGAGGACGATTGCCGCGCCGGCACGTGCGTGCGCGTTTCGGCTTGGGGCTGCAACGGCTCACGGCCGGTTTCCGCATGTCAAGGGCCGATCGGTAATCGCTTCGTCATTAGGGCGCAATTACCCCGCCGCAGTTCAACTGGGAGCCGGCCCGAAAAGCACAGTCGACACCCGCGCTGCGCGACGGGCCGCGATCACATCGGCGCGATCTAACGGCACATCTATGTCCGATGCGTCAGACAATATAGTCAGCTCGTCCTGCCAGTCATTTTTTCCCGAAAACACGGGGTCGACTACCGGTGAATCGAGTGT
>NZ_JALQEA010000049.1:0-9176 GCF_023630965.1 Caballeronia sp. ATUFL_M2_KS44
TATTCATCGGCGGAAGTCGATCCCACGCATTACTCGTTGCGCGTAGGTGCGCTGAAACAGCGCTTCGAACTCGGCGCACCAGTCAGGCAAATCTGGGCGCAGCGCCGATTCGCTTGGGTGTCTCTGCTGGATGGTATGGAGACGTTCGATAGCCAACCTTGACGCTCCGGCGTGACGCCGTATGCAGCGGTAGCAACATAACGTTCGTTGTGTCCGAGGGCACGCGAACGTCCGCTCACAAAGTGTTGAAGTCGCGCGAGTGCCTGTGCGGCAAGTAGCGAATGGCTCTTTGTGGCCGACAAGCGCACGCTCGCCGGCTACCGGCGATCACACTTCGGTTTGCTCAGCCATTTCGAGTGCATCGTCTAGCTTGATCCCGAGGTATCGCACGGTACTTTCAATTTTTTTATGACCCAACAGCAATTGGACCGCGCGCAAGTTCTTAGTGCGTCGATAGATCAACGACGCTTTCGTTCGACGCATGGTGTGCGTACCGTACGCGGAGTCATCGAGTCCGATCGACGCGACCCAGCGATGAACGATGCGCGCATACTGGCGCGTTGACGCGCGCGTGGAGGCACGCAGTCGACTTGGAAACAAATAGTCGGCAGGCTTCAATCCCGCGCCGAAATCCAAGCGGAGACACTTTGACGAGTCTGCTCTGTGATTTCAAACTGCACTGGTCGATGCGTTCTCTGCTGCATGAAAGTAGCGCGACCTACGACATGACCTCCCGTGTAGACGTCCTGCACTTGCAAGCGCGTCAGATCGCACGCGCGAAGCTTACTGTCGATCGCGAGATTGAACATCGCCAACTCGCGAGCGTTGGACGACATCTGCAGCCTCGTGCGAATTGCCCAGATTTCTCGAAGCTTCAGCGGAGGCTTCTGGCCGGTTAGCCTTCCCTTGTTCCACGGCACCCGACGAGCGCCGGAAGAATTAAGCGGTTCCATGACAATCTCCTCTTCAACGAAGCGAGATCGATTTTGCGCTAGGCGGAGTGGTCAATCTTCGACCCAGTCCGCCATTTGATCGCGGCCGCCCCGTTGACCGCCAAGAATAGGCGAGCGGTCGTCCGCACTTCGCCGGCCTAAGCACTCGCTTGATGCGCCACGAGCGCCGCGCCAGGTTTCGGTGCGCGACACCTGTACTGGGCGTGCGGTTTCTGAACACTTTCTTGCTCTCAAAGCCTGCGAAGTCGCCTTTGCCAATACGGGCTAACGGAAACGCGCGGGCTTGAGGGCCGTCGGCCTGGGTGCCCCCACACGCAGAACTTTCGATTTTTCCATTTCGACGACACAGCACGCCTTCTCTGCACGGATCTCTGTATTTTTGGTCTTAGTCAGCCGTTAACCTTGTGAACGAGAGAAAGTGATGTGATAAAGGGATGATGGGAAGGAGTCGCCGACCTGAATGCCCGCGACGCCGCACACGCTGCCCGTCCTTGAGCACGATATACCTGTATTGTCATTTCGCTTTACTGTGCGCCGCTGCTGGGGCGCATCGTGCGCCTGCAACCGATCGAAAATGAAACGGACCGAAGTCGACTTACCACCATGGCCGCCGAGCCATCCGCGTATGTTAGCCACGCGCTTTTCGACGCAGACCTTGCCGCGCGAGCGTCAATTGCTCGCATGGCGCGACCGACCGCGTGGGGCACGTTGTGGACGTCTTGCCCGATAAGGATCAGATCGCGCGCGGCTTTGCGGGCACTATCGATCTGCATGCGGCGGGCGGACTGGTGTTCACGCAAGCGCGCACTGAAGCGCTGGTGCTCGAACGATCGATTGCGCGCGTTTCGACGGACACACGCCACGATTTCGCGTTTCACGTCTATGCGGAAGGCGAGTCCGGCCATGTCAGCGGCGTGCGTGCGAAGCGCAGTGCGCCGGAGTCGGTGCGCGGCATCGCCGCGTTCGATCTGAATCAGCGATTTCGCATTGAACGTCCCGCGTGCCGTGTGCTGACGATGTTCCTGCCGCGTTCGATCGTGGCTGCGCATGTCGGCGACTGCGATGCGCTGCACGGCCGCGTCGTGCCCGAAGACGCGCCGCTCGCGCGCTTCATTTTCCAGCATTTCGACGCCGTCGCACGCGTACTGCCGACGCTGAAACGTCCCGACGCTATCGACGCGCTCGGTGCTAGCGCACAACTCCTGCTCGCCGCATTCGCGGACGATCCGCATGCATTGCACGATTCGCGCGACGCGCTGCAATTCGCGGTAAAACGCCAGGTGAAGCGCTATGTGGAGACGCACCTCCATCAGGCCGATCTCACGCCGGTAAAGATCGTCGATGCACTCGGCCTGAACCGCGCGACCATCTATCGATGGTTCGAGCAGGAAGGCGGCCTTCGCGCGTACATCCAACATCGCCGTTTGCGTGAAGCCGCCGATGAACTCGCGCGCTTTCCCAATCGGCAGATTGCCGACATCGCAATCGGTCTCGGTTTCAGGAGCACGTCGGATTTCACGCGCGCGTTTCGTCGCGCCTTCGATGTGGGTCCACTCGAAATGCGGCTGCGCGCACTGGATCTGTTGCACGCGGCGGCGAGCGATCCCGTCATGCGCATGCACGCCGCGCATTCAAGGGGCGTTCGGGGAAGCGGCTGAGTGCGAGCAGCGCCACGCCGTTTGCGGCGAGCAGATACCACGCGGGCGTCATCGCGTTGCCGGTCGCGTCGATAAGCCATGCGACGGCGAGCGGGGAGAACCCGCCGAAGATGACGGCGCCGAAGGTGTAGACGACCGATAGGCTTGCCGCGCGCCGATGCTTCGGAAAGGCTTCGAGCATAAGGACGGAACCTGCGCCCGCGTTGTTCAGCGCGATAGCGACATAAAGCAATATGATCACGAGCGCGAGGCTATCGGGTGCTCCCTGCGTGAGCGCGTGGAACGCCGGAAAAGCCGTGGCAAGCACGCCGACAAGCGATGCGTACTGCAGCGTCTTGCGGCTCATTAGTCGATCGGCGGCGAGCGCGGCGAGCGGTGTCACGACAAGAATCACAAGGCCAGAGAGCGACGCGATCAGAAAGCTGATCGCGGGCAGCCGGTGCAGCGTGTGCGTCAAGTAGTTCGGCATGTACAACACGGCAACGTAAATGCTCGACGAAGGCGCGGCCATCATCAATATGCCGCATGCAACGGGCCGTGCATGCTCGCGAAGCACGATCAGAAGCGGCGTGCGCGCGGGACGCGCCCTCGACGGCGACGCATCGCCCGGTACGCGACGAAGCAACCAGCCGAGCGGCGCGATTAGTCCGCCGATCACGAAAGGCACGCGCCATCCCCATTGCACGAGTTGATCGTGCGACAGCAACGCGGACGTGCACGCGCCGACGAGCGCAGCCGCGCATGCTGCCGCACCTTGGCTCGCGCCGCGCCAACTGACCATGAAGCAGCGCCGTTCGTAAGGCACCGACTCCATCAGCAGCGCGGATGCCGGGCCGATCTCCCCGCCCGCCGCCAGTCCTTGGAGAAGCCGCGCGAATACGATCAGAATGGTCGCGCTCGCGCCGATTGTCGCAGGCGTCGGCAGACACGCGATGAGCCAGGTGCCTGCCGCCATCAAGGCGATCGATAGCCGCATGCCGGCATCGAGGCCGCGGCGGTCCGCGTATCGTCCGATCAGCATCGCGCCGAGCGGGCGCATCACGAAGCCGGCGCCGAACGTCGCGAGCGAAAGCAAAAGAGACGAAGCGGCGTCGTGGGCGGGAAAGAACAGCCGTCCGATGAACGCCGCGGAGAAACCATACACGGTAAAGTCGTACGCAACGAAGCCGTTGCCGACTACCGTCGCGACAATAAGGCGTTTCAGCTTCGCAGACGCCATTCGATCTTCAGTGTGGTCCATGAATATGCGGAGAGTGACGCATTGTTAAACGGATCGCCGAGCGCATCGCCCGGCGTATTTGGATGGGCTCGACCCACAACTGCCTTTGGAACCCTGAGAGAACTATGGCCGGTTACAAGGTGGAACGGCCAATCGCAGGGTCTGGTCGTCGGCGAAGGCTGGCTGCTTCTGGTTTCAGTCCGTCGTGCTCGCTGCTGACACGCTGGAAATCCAAGCCAATCTTCGGGAGTGGGCGCTCAAACTGGAACGCTTCGTCGCGACGGAGCCCGATGAGAAAGCACGCGATCGAGCGCGAAGCCAGGTGAAGCGGGCGCGTCGGCTCGACGAACTGCTGCGCGACGCTGCGTCCAGCGACGGCAGCCTTCGCGTAATTGTAGTTGAGGGAGATATGGCCACCGAAGAGCAGATGGGGCGTGAGTCTTCCGTGGTCCGTTTGCGGCATCTCGATCCAGAGCCATGGCGCATCGTGAGCTACGACAAATTGAATGGCGCATGTATTCTGCATCGGGGCAAGCTGGCGAACGTCAGCATGGAATCACCTGCAAACCATGCTGACGAAGCACCCGCGTACGAGGATCAGCACGGCACCCCCGGCACGGATGAGCCTGTCAGGGGCGCAG
Organism: Caballeronia sp. ATUFL_M2_KS44; assembly: GCF_023630965.1. Lineage (NCBI taxonomy): Bacteria > Pseudomonadati > Pseudomonadota > Betaproteobacteria > Burkholderiales > Burkholderiaceae > Caballeronia > Caballeronia sp. ATUFL_M2_KS44. The sequence goes on from NZ_JALQEA010000049.1 coordinate 4,472, forward strand.
TTTCAGGTTCGGTTTTCGTACGTGACCCGGCGGTTCGTGCCCGTGTGCTGGAGCGCTCAAACGGTCACTGCGAGTATTGCGATACGCCAGGGTTCCAAACGAGAAATGGACGGCTGTACCTCGAAACGCATCACGTCATCCCTTTTTCCGAGAATGGTCCAGACCGGATCTGGAATGTCGCTGCGCTATGCCCGAATCATCATCGCGAAGCACACTCAGGTGAACTGGCGCCCGTGATCAGGACGGCGTTGCGGGCAATGCTCGACGATACGTTCCCATCTGAGTCCCGAGATAGCGAAAGCTCAGACCTCGTAGTGATGCACTCGAACTGACTGAATCGTCCGGTTAGCGAAGCAGTTGCTGAAGATAAAGCGCGATCAAGCGCCCGCACCCTGAAGCAACAAAGGCCGAAGGCCTTCGTGGCCGCCTACCGCCTGACGCAACCGACCGACGATAACCCACGAGGGGACAGCCGAGTCGCCCGAAACCGGCCCCTCGGCCGGCACTGACCCGCAACGTACCGGTGAAAGAGTCAATCAGTAACAACGACGCTCGGCTCAGCAGTTTTTGTGCGCCGCGCTGTTGCTAGTCGCTTGGTGCCCCATTGCACAATCATCGCTAAGGTTGCCGCCTCCCCGAACGCCAGGAGCGGACGCTGGTGCGGCAGTGAAAGCGAAAGCAGCAAACAGAATGCGGCAAACGAGAATCGGCCAAGCACCATGCCCCGAAGCAGCGAGATTACGAACGCTGGCCCATGTGCGCGATGCGACGACACCAATAAGACAATTCCGAGGAGTGGAAACACCGCCAATAGACCGCTCCATGCGGGGCCTGCCCATCCAGATAGCGAGGTAACCAGTACCGTCAGCACCGCGCCGGCAACCATTCTGCCTATCAGGTCAGATCGCGTGAGCGGTGCGCCCGCCGCGATGGCGGAGCTGCGTGGCAAGAACGACTGACCGAAACACACAGCAGCAAGGGCGGCGATTGCAGCACACATAGGTGAAGTTGGCAACATTGATAGCCCATACGCGGATAGGAACCACGCACCGAGTCCGACAACTAGTGCAACCGGCCACGTACGCGAGCGGCAGGTCCATACATACGCGAAATTGAATGCTTCTGACGCGAGGATCGCGGAAAGGGAACGCGTGGCCGCATGCGCCCCGAAGACCGGGCCGTGCGCGAGCACAAGAATGAAAAGGATCGGACCAGCTACCACGGGCAACCCGGCCAACCAGCCAGCAATCGATGGCCCCCACCATTTACCCGACATCGAGACGACAAGCAAGAACAGCGGGACAAGCGTTAGTTTGAGCGCGAGCATGCCGATTTCGAGCGGATTTAAAACGGGATCATACCGTCGCCCCGATTCCTCGTCTGTTGCTTCTCGTCTGCATTGCTGCGCGGCCGGACGGCAATATCCGGGTACCACGTCGGAGGACCGCTCTGGCCGTACTGAGCCGAACGACCCGGTCACGATGCCACCGCCCCGACCAAGCCATCGAGCATCTAACGAGCCGTACCGCCTAAACGGAGCCGAAGTGCGTTCACCAGGGCGTTGCAGGTGCGCAGCAGCCATGCGAGCTGCTCGCCATCTCGCGCACCTCGGTCACCTCGCGCTTCGAATTGAACGACGAGACGCCCCGCCACCCTTTCCGCATCCTGCCCTTCGCTGACGTTGAATTGAATCGGTTGCCCGACTTCCTGTTCAAGGGCCGCTTGATCTTCAATGAGCGCTTGCAACGCTTCTCGCCCATCTGCGCCAAGGAACTTGACGAAGAGGCCCGCCGTCGACGGTTGCTCGCGGTAGGCGACGAGCCCTTGGACGGGACCTGGAAGGTCTAGTCGCACGAAGTTGTTCGTGCCGTGGCGAGGCGGCGTCTGGTCCGGATGATCGAACTTCACCTGCTCGATGAATTTGTCCCAGAACGCGCGATTGAGGAGCTTCGACGCGCTAACGGCCTTAGGTTGGGGCGTGGATCCTTGCGCCGGCGCCCCTTCATCAACCGGAGCTGCGCGCGCAAGTGGCACGCCGTCAGGACGCTTAAGAACTTCCCGTTGCACAACTTCAGTGCGTAATGGAACGGACGGCACGAGCAGCGTTCGGCCGCCAGCATCCCGATACGTGCGAATTTCGACGAGAGCGAGTTGGGACAGCACGCCGCCCTGTGTCGCAAGCAGGCGGCGCAGGGCCTGCAAGTCGCTACGAATGCCGTCGCCGGCGATGGCGCAAAGGAAGTCACCGCGTTCCAGAGATCGGTTGACGGAGTCGACGAACGCTCCCTCGTCCAGTTCTGGATGCGCGGCCTTGACCGAGGCGAACACCGGATTCTCACCAGTCAGCCCACGGGCCTTCTTAAGACGCGCCTCCAGGTCGGAGTATGTCCACTCGGAGAGCAACGACGCATATTCGAACAATTGCGCAACGACCTCGCGGCGCGCTTCGGGGTTGCGCCACAACTTGCATTCGATGAGCACCAGTCGCCCAGTCGCCGACACGCCCAGGATGTCAAGGAAGACGCTTGAGGAACCATAACGCAGGGGAAGCTCACGGCAAAGCGGTACGAAGCTTTCGCCGCGGCCGAACATCTCGGTCATGGGCAGCAGTGAGGGAAGCTCGAAAATCCGCTCTTGCAGCCAACGTTCGTTGTGACCGTTCCCTGCGGTCAACGCGACTGGCTGAAATGCTACGGGGTAGTTGGGTGTCTGCTCGTCGTAGAGGTAAGTGGTCATGCGGGGGTCTTGTGGTTTGAAGCCGCCTTGCGGCCAGGCCTGCGCCGGCGGATGTTATAAACGCCGCGATTGTACGATTCCGCTTCTTGTGCGGCGTGTCTACTCCGTCTCGGCCGATCAGCGACATCCGGCCGTTCGGCAAGAGCGGCTCGTTCGCCGCGTCTTTGAGACTCGAATGGCCGGTTTCGGCTGCTGACCCGACGCCTGGACGTCCGACCGACGACACATATGAATGACGGCTTATGGCCCAGAGCGTGTCAAAACGGACGACGGCCAGGGATGCCAAGATCCTGGTTCGGCGTAAGTCGCGGAGGCGGTCGTATAGAGGAGCCTGATCCTATCGCAGCGGAGTCGTCGCCCCGTCTCGAGAGTCTCTAAGGGCATCACACCCGTATTGCCCTCACAATTGCATCCGAACCGAGAAGCTTAATCACTCTCTTAAGGTTGTACGCAAGCACATGCAAGCTCATTTCCGTGCTCACCCGTTCGATGGTTCGGGTCAGGAAATGAGTCGCACCCATCCATGCCTTGATTGTGCCGAACGGGTGCTCGACCGTCTGTCGCCGGATTCTCATCATCTCTGGCGCGTGATCGAATCGCGTCTGCATATCGTCAAGAACGGCTTCATGTTCCCAGCGTGTCACACGACGTTGAGGACTTGGGGTGCAGTCCTTCTTCAGCGAACATTGTTGGCAATTAGAGCTCCAGTACTTACTGACCTTCAGCCCACGTTCGATGGTCGCGAATCGCCATATAAGCTGCTCACCAGCCGGGCATCGATATTCGTTCGTCTTATCGTTGTAGATGAAATCATCTCTGCTGAAGCGACCCTCGGCCGTCGCGCTCGAGGTTACTGTCTTTGGAACGAACACGTTTATTCCAGCCTGATAGCACGCAAGTATTTCCTCGCTTTTGTAATAGCCACGATCTGCAACTAGGGTGAGCTTCTCAACCCCCATCTCCGCACGAGCAAGTTTGGCCGTCGACGCTAAATGATCGCGGTCAATCCCGTCGTTAGTGACGACGTGCGCGACAATTAGATGGTGCTTCGTGTCCACCGCTGTTTGCACGTTGTAGCCAACGACCCTGGTGCCTCGCGTCTTCATAGATCGCGCATCGGGATCCGTGAGCGATACTTGTCCGTCGGGTGCCCCTTGAGTTGGATCTCGATCTTCTTGAGAACCTGCATCTGTTCCTTCAAGGCCGCGATCTTGTCTTGCAGCCGCTCTGTTCTCGCCTTCGCGATTGCAGGCTCCTGACGATCAGCCGTGTCCAGCGATTGAACATATCGCGCAATACTCGACTCGATATTGCGCATGCGCCGTTCGAGCTTGGCGTTCGTGAAGTTGCGGTCGCGATGGTTCACCGCCTTGAACTTGCTACCGTCGATTGCAACAATTACTTCAGCGAAGAGGTCCAGACGCTGGCACAGCATTACGAACTGACGGCAAACATCGCGAATAGGTTTGCCGTTGTCTTTCCTAAACCGAGCTATGGTTTTGAAGTCGGGCGCAAGCCGACCCGTGAGCCACATAAGTTCAATGTTTCGCTGAGCCTCGCGTTCAAGACGACGACTGGACTGAATGCGGTTGAGATAGCCGTAGATATAAATCTTAAGCATCACCTCAGGATGGTAAGACGGCCGACCGGTCGACGCAGGTTGAACGCAGGTTGACGCCATCAGACCCGAGCGCATCAAGATCAAGTTCATTTACAAAGACATCGATTACGCGCACTGGATTCGTGTCCGCCACGTAGTCATCAAGTGCTTCGGGCAGGAGAAAGCTCTGGTTACGATCGTCGCCTTGAACGAACCGCTTCATTTGCTCACTCCCCTCGGTCGCATAGCAAAATTCTAGCGTCTCAAAAATGCGTTTTGACACAATCTGGGTCATTAGGCGCCGCTCGCGCATCCTGTTGTGCGGACACTCGGACGGCCGCTTTGTATCTTTAAGCAGTCGTAGTATTG
>NZ_JALQEA010000050.1:0-231 GCF_023630965.1 Caballeronia sp. ATUFL_M2_KS44
GGTATGACGCGTTCAACTTCGAATGGATCGTCGAGCGCAGCGCGCCCAACGACTGGCATATCGACGCGCATCGCCACGACGCGCTCTTGCAATTTCTGTACATTCGCGGCGGCGGCGGGCAAGTGCTGATCGAGAACAGCATGATCGATCTCGTGCCGCCGTGCGTCATCATGCTGCCCGCGCAAACGGTTCATGGATTCAACTTCGCGCCGAACGTGGATGGTCTCGTCG
>NZ_JALQEA010000051.1:0-486043 GCF_023630965.1 Caballeronia sp. ATUFL_M2_KS44
TGTGATCGACCTGATTCGCCCCGGCAACGACGTTCAGATTGTTGGCATAGATCGCGGCGTTCACTTGAATGGCCCGTGCCAACAAGTCCACCTGATCGACATTCGTCGCATTGAGACCCGCGCCTTGCACGGTGATATTGCCGCCCGCGACATTGAATCCGGCGAGGCTTCCATTCGCGCCGAAGTTCGGCGTACCGGTCGTCAAAATGGCGCGCGACGTATTAATGAACCCGCCGCCATCGACCAGAATGCCCGACGGATTCGCCACGATGACTTCAGCCTTCGGCCCCGCGACTTCCAGATAGCCGCGCAATTGCGAAGGTGAATTGCTGAGAACCTGATTGACGATGATCCCCGCCGACTGCCCCGGCGCGAGATTCGGATTGCCGTTGATGTACCCGGCTTGCTGCGTCTGAACGATGGTCGGCGAGTTATTGAGGATCGCGCCTTTGCCGGGTACGTCGAATTGCGAGTAGTTATTTAGCGAAACGCCAGCAGCAGAAGGCTTCGCGATATTGACCTGCTGCAAGCCGTTCTGCGTCTGCAAGACCTGCGCGCCCGATCCGGCCGAAGGCACGATCTGCGCGAGCGTCAACGTCGATGCCGTGCCGAGCAACACCATCGCGACACAAGCAACGGCGCGCAATACGGGAAGCGCGCTCGCGGCGCTGCGAGCGCCCGTGCCACTTCCGGGTTCTGCTGCATGGGAAACTGCGAATTCGGCGACTGCGACCCGCATGCGACGCAGGCGACAGAAAACTACCTTGTATAAGCCTTTGTTCATTCGTTCAATCTTCGGCTGTGTAAGTCAACCGAAAATTGTCGCGGGCCGGGCTTGTTCCGGGCACTCAGCGAGTTCCTATTTGGCCATGAAAATTCGTGTCATATGTCAGGGTTGTAAGCGATGCGCGAGTGCAGAGAAATTAAAATTCCCTTCACGCGTTCGTCTATAACAGAGTGACGACGTATCGATCCCGGCGTCCAGTGCTCACCCGCACGACACCTACAAAACTCGAGCCGTACAACGACTGAAGCGCATTCTCGCCCGCGCAATCGCTGCGGGCTCATTGCATCCGGCGCGTGCCTGTCGACCCAATTTTCGCTTGCCTAACGACCTGCGATATCGACAGCGCCATGACCGGATTCGGATGTCGCACGTCCTGGAATGCGACGTCGAGTCATCGACGGAGTATCGATCATGAAGGCCCTATTTCTAGCGGTATCGGGAGGCGTTCTGCTCTCGCTAGGCAGCATCGCCTACGCTCAATCCACGGATTCAGACTCGTCATCATCGATGGGCGGCGCACGCTCGGGCACCTACGACAGCGGGCAACCCTCGCAATGCGTCACCGGCCTGTCGTGCAATCTCTACCGCGGTAGCTGAAAGTTGCGAGGCGCCGCGCAGAGGAAAGCGCCTCGCAGCATTGAAGCGATTAAAGAGAACGTCCTCTGTCCGACAGCGAACACATCGACCTGTTGCGATCGGTGGCGAGCGCATACCATTGACTGTCGAAGTCAAATTACATCGGATAGCTAATCGATTGTTTCGCTTTTCGACACACGCGGCGCCATTGGCATCGACACTGGTATTCAACCACTCAACGAGGTATCGATGAGACCGCGCAGAGCGTCGTCGTGTGGTTCGCCTGCTTCGCGCCGATCGCGATGGCCGCGCGCATCGGTGTCAAGGGCGTCGAGGGCAAGGCCGCCCGGAAGATCGAGGCGGTATCGTCGTTCCATGCGCGCGCCCAGAGAACCGTCCGGCGCGTGGTGCTGCCTGCTGCGCTGCCGAAGGTTCTAATCGCCCGCGTGCGGGCCGCTGCTTACCGCGTCGATGGTCCTGCCGCCCGCATGCTGCAATAACGCTTCGACGTCGCTGGCCCGCGCCTCGTCCACGCGCACGGTCAGAATGAATCGCGATACTTCGCCCTGATGCCTGAAGCGCGCATCGTATTCTTCCTTCCAGCCGATGGAATCCGTGCTGTCGCCCGTCAGAAAATTTCCGCGCACGGGACCGGCTTCGTCGGCCTGAAAAGTCAGTTCCACGGCTTCGCGCGGCACGCCCGAAGTCACGAGCGCATCGCGCGCCTTTTCCGCTTCCTCCAACGATTGAAACACTCGTGCGATCGTCGTTTCCAATTGCGGCTCCTTGTATGCGCTGATGCGGAAATCGTGCGCAATACGCGTGCCTCGTGTCAGGCCGCGCCGCGCAGACTACACTTGCATGCTTCAGCCGCAGCCTCGAAAAACGGTCACGCATGGAATTGAAGCAGGTTCAGTACTTCATCGCCCTGTTCGAAGAGGGCACGGTCACGCGCGCAGCGAAAAGGCTGAATATCGCGCAGCCCGCGCTCAGCATGCAGATTGCCAAGCTCGAAACCGAGATCCGGCAGAAGCTCTTCGAGCGCGGTCCGCACGGTATGGCGCCCACCGAAGCCGCGCGGCTCATGTATCGCCTTTACACGCCGATCATGCGCGACATCGACCACGCGCGCGAGCATCTGAGCCGGCGCGATGTCATCGTGACGGGCCGCGTGTCGCTGGGCATGGTGTCGTCGGAAGCGCAGAGCGTGTTGCCCGAATCGCTCGCGCGCTTCGATGCGCTATATCCGCAAGTGGAAGTCTCCGTCGCCGATGGCTTCAGCGCGCAACTCATCGACGCCGTCGAATCCGGCCGGCTCGATGCCGCCATCATCAACAAGCCGCGCGGGCGGCTCACGCTCGATGTCGAACCCTTGCTCGTCGAGGAAATGGTGCTGGTGACGAGCGCGGCGCACGGCCCCGACCTGCCCGGCGCCATCGATCTCACGGCGCCGTCCGGCATCGAATTCGTGTTGCCCACGCGCCGCAACGGGCTGCGCGGCGCGCTCGATGCCGCGCTCATGGCCGCCGACGTCGTCATTCAGCCGAAGTTCGAGATCGATCTGCTCAGCACGATCGTGCAGTTCGTCGAGCAGAGCAGCATCGCGACGATCCTGCCGCGCGTGGTCGTGCAGGCGAAGGTCGATGAAGGCCTGCTGCGCGCGCGCACGATCGCGGTCCCGCCGATCGTGCGCCACATCATTCAGGTCACGCATCCGAAGCGGCCGATCGGGCCGGCGGCAGCGGCGCTGATCGCGATCATCACCGAGGAAATCCGGCGCGTGACCACGGGCGCGCCGGTCGAATAAGCGCGCTCACGAAGGATTGCGCGCCGCGCCGTTGTCGAGCTTGCCGAGCGTCTCCGGCACCACGAACGCGCCCACGAGAAAGATCACGCTGATCGCGCCGACGAAGATCGCGAGCGTCGAGGGCAACTGGCTCGCATCCTTCGCGACGAGCGAGACGAACGTCGGCATCATCCCGCCGATCGCGAAGCCGATATTCCACGAAAGGCCCGTGCCCGTCGCGCGGATGGCGGTCGGGAAGCGCTCGTTCAGGAAGATCAGCACCGGCGCATAACCCGCGCTGCCGAGCGCGGAGAGCAGCACCGCATAGACGCCGATCATCGTGATGCTTTGCGCCGTCGGCAAGAGCAGGAAGAGGCCGGGCAGCGCGAAAAGCCGGATGACGCCGATCCAGATGAACGCGCCCTTGCGCCCGATGAACGTGCTGACATGCCCCGCCGCCACCGATGCGACCACCACGGCCACGCTGCAGATCATCAGGATCGCGGCGGCCGCGCCGTTCGGCGCATGACTCACGACCTTGAGGAACGTCGGCAGATAGCCCGACGTGAGGTAGTAGCCGCTGCCGCCGCCGATAGTCAGCAGCAGGTTCACGAACAACACGCCGCGATACTCCCGCGAAAACAGCGTGCGAACGGGCGAGCGCACCACTTCCGCCGTCGCGCTCTTCGTCTGCGCGGCGGCTTTCGCGGCCTTCTCGGCGGCGAGCTTCTTCCACAGCGGCGATTCTTCGAGGCTGTTGAACACGAAGAGGCCGAGCACCGAACTCAGAATGCCGGTGAAGAACATGCAGCGCCAGCCCCACGTATCGAAGGCATCGCCGGGAAAGAGGGCGGACATCGCCAGATACGTGAGCGATGCGAGCAGCGCGCCGAGTCCCGCGCCGCCGCCGCCGATCAGTCCCGACACGGCGCCCCGATACTTCGGCGCGACGGATTCGGTGCCGATGGTATGCGTCGATGCCACCACGCCGCCGACGAACACGCCCTGCACGAGACGCAGCAGCAGGAAGAGAATCGGCGCGAGAAGACCGGCCTGCGCGACGGTCGGCAGCACGCCGAAGGCCGCCGTCGACACGCCCACGCCGACGACCGCGAAGATCATCGCGCCCTTGCGGCCGTGACGGTCCGCGTAAGAGCCGAAAAGCGCGGAGCCGAGCGGACGCATCAGAAGCGTCACCGCGAACGACGCATAGACCGCCGCGAGCGAAAGCATCGCGTGCTCGGATGGGAAGAAGAGCCGCCCGACCACCGGCGCGACGTACAACAACACGAACAGGTCGAACAGATCGAGGGCCCAGCCCATGCACGACGCCATGACCGCGCCCATGATCTGCCGTTGATTGGCCGGAAGCACGGCGGCCCCGTCTTGCGCTGCTGCGGACATATGCATCTCCATGTGTGTACAGGCACGCTTTTTTCGATGCGTGCTCTTGTCGAGGTTAAGGAATCGTCGTGCCGGTCCTTCAGTGCGCGGCGGCGATGCGCGATTCGGCGCCCGCTCTTCGCCCGGCGACCATCGCATCGGCGATCTTCTCGGCGATCATGATGGTCGGTATGTTCGTATTGGCCGATGGCAGGCGCGGCATCAGCGATGCATCGACCACACGCAGCCCTTGTGTGCCTCGCACGCGCCCCTCGGTGTCCGTCACGGCGTCGCGGTCTTGCGGACCGCCCATGCGGCACGTGCCGCTCGCGTGCCACACGCCGAACACGTTCGCGCGGATGAAATCGTCGAGCGCGCGGTCGTCGTTTATCAGGGCCGACATCTTCATGCCGCGCGTGAAGAAGCGTTCGATCAGCAAGCGCCTGAGCGGCGCGGGCGTATCGAGCAGCACGCCGAGCATCGACGTCAGCAGCGCATTGCCGTCGCCGACGCGGCTCAACGCCTTTACGCGCGGCGAGAACGCGGCCGGAAAGAAGTCGCGCGGATCGCGGCCGAGACCCGATGCATCGACAATGCGCGCGAGCATGCGCACGCCCACGGCGAGCCGTTGCAGGTCGCGTTCGTCGTCGAGCAGGTTCAGATCGACGCGCGGCGCAGCGGCCGCATCGGGCGATGCGAGCTGCACGCGGCCACGCGAATACGGCCGGTTGCACCACAGGAAGAAGAGGCCGAGCCGGTTGCCGAGCGCGTGCCACGCAGCGCGCGTCGCGCTCGATAGATAGATGTCCGAATCATCGCAGCCCGCGACGCCCGAGCTCATGCGCGCCGCCGTCATGCTCGCGCGGCGTCGTGCGAGCGGCATGCGAAAGCGCGGCTCGAGAAAATGACAGAACGTGAGCGACGGATGATCCTGCAGATTGCGTCCGACGCCCGGCAAATCCACCGTACACGCAATGCCGTGCGCCGCGAGTTCGCGCGCATCGCCGATGCCGGCGCGCAGCAGCATCGCGGGCGACTGCAACGCGCCCGCGCAGAGCACGACTTCGTTGGCATCGAAACGCACACGCTCGCCGTTGCCCGCAATCGCGACGACACCGCGCGCAGCCGCCCCTTCCATCACGATGCGCTCGACGCGCAGATTCGCATGCACGCTGAGATTCGGTCGCTTGCGCGTGGCTTCGTCGAGATAGGCGATAGCCGTGGACACGCGCGCGTCGTCGATATTGGAGAACGCGCCGGGAAAGAAGCCGTCGCCGAATTCGCCGTTCTGGTCCTGCAATTGCGCGAGGCCGTTCGCGCGCATGCCGTTCGCGAACGCATGGCAGAACGCGGGCCAGTCCTTCGGCATGATGCGGCGAATGGGCACCGGACCATCGCTGCCGTGCAGTTCGCCGCCGGGGAAGTTCACGTCGCGTTCGAGCTTGCGGAAGTACGGCAGCACGTCGCGCCACGACCAGCCATCGGCGCCGTTCGCGGCCCAGTCGTCGTAATCGCGCGGCAAGCCGCGATTGGCCGACTGCACGTTGATGCTCGATCCGCCGCCCATCACGCGGCCCTGCTCGTAGACGCGCGGCGCGGCGTGCTTCGTGGCCTTCGCTTCAAGCTCGGGCCAGATGTACGTGTCGCCGCAGAAGACCGGCATCGGATAGCTGTCGAGAATGGCCGCGGGCACCGCGCCCGGCGGCGTATCCGCGCCCGCTTCGATCAGCGCGACGCGCACGGACGGCGCCGCCGACAGCCGATGCGCGAGCACGCATCCCGCCGAGCCGCCGCCCACGATCACGTAGTCGAAGCGATCCATCGCCTGTCTCCTGGTTTGGTTCAGCGACCGCGAAACGCGGGCTTGCGCTTGCCATGGAACGCTTCGACGCCTTCGCGGAAGTCGTCGGATGCGCGCAGCCGGCTATAGCAATGCCCTTCGAGTTCGATGGCGATCGAAAGCGGCGAGTCTTCCGTATCGTTGAGCAGCTTCTTCGCGGTGCGCTGCGCGAGCGGCGAGAACGCGCGCAACTCGTCGACGAGCGCATCCGTGGCCGATTCGAGTTCCGCATCGGCCACGCAATCGACCGCGATGCCCCAGTCATACGCCTGCTTGCCGGGGATACGGCGCGAGCGCATCACGATGTCCTTCGTGCGGCCGATGCCGACCATCGACTGCAAACGCGCCGATCCGCCCGAGCCGGGAATCTGGCCGAGCTTCTGCTCCGGCAGCGCGTAGAAGGTCGTATCGGTGACGATGCGGAAATCGCACGCGAGCGACAACTCGAAGCCCACGCCGAAGCAGAAGCCGCGATTGGCCGCGATCACCGGCTTCGAGCAGCGCGCGGGCGCCGCGATATTCCACGCGAGCTTCGACACGTGTTCCGGCGATGCTTCCAGAAAGCCCTTGATGTCGCCGCCGCTCGAAAAGTGCTCGCCCGTCGCGCGCACGACGATCACGCGTACGCGGTCGTCTTCATCGAGTGCTTCGAACACGGCGCGCAACTGGTCGCGTGCGTGCATCGAAATGACATTGAACGGCGGGCGATGCAGCACGATGTCCGCGCGCTCGCGCGTGGCGTCGATTTCGACCGAGAAGCCGTCGAGGTCTTGCAGCAGCGTGTGGCCGCGATGGTTCAAATCGCTCATGGGCGTTACTCCTTCGTAGTCTCTGTAGGTTGTGCGGGCCGTGCATTCGCGTCGGGCGCGTATTCGCCCGCCTGGAGCTTGCGGCGCAGGATCTTGCCGACCGGCGACTTCGGAATGTCGTCGACGAACACGTAGTCGCGCGGACGCTTGAAGTTGACGAGGTTCGACTGGCGGCACCATGCATCGAGCGCGTCGGAATCGACGTACTCGCGACGCTTGATGAACGCGACCACGCGCTGGCCCCAGCGCTCGTCCTTGACGCCCGCGACCGCGACTTCGTCGACAGCCGGATGCAGCGACAACACCGATTCGATATCCACCGGCGAGATGTTTTCTCCGCCGCTGATGATCATGTCGTCGACGCGGCCGGTCACGTAGAGATCGCCGTCGCGGTCGAGATAGCCGGTGTCGCCGGTGAAGTACCAGCCGCCGCGTAAGGATTTCGCGTTCGCGTCCGGCCGATTCCAGTAGCCTTCGAACGCTTCGTCGCCGAGCAGGTCCACGACGATCTGCCCTTCCTCGCCGGCTTGTGCGATCTCGTCGGGCGAGAGCGCATCGAGCTTCACCACGCGCAGCCGCGTGTTGATGCCCGCGCGGCCCGCGCTGCCGGGCTTTTTCGTCGCGTCCTGATCGATGCTGAACGTGTAGACCTCGGACGAGCCGTAGTGATTGACGAACAGTTCCGGCTCGAACGCGGCTGAAAGGCGCTTGAGCAGGCCGTCGTTCATCGGCGCGCCCGCGAAGCCTAACTTGCGTACCGACGACGTATCCGTGCTAACAAACGCGCTGTCCGCCAGCAGGTCGTGATAAAGCGTCGGCACGAGATAGAGGCATGTGAGCGCATGCTTCGAGATGCATTCGAGCGCGAGCTTCGCATTCCAGCGACGCACGCAGACGAAGAGGCCATCGACGAGGGCCATCGAAAGCAGCGAGCGCACGCCCATCGTGTGATAGAGCGGCATCACGCCGAGCGTGCGTTCGCCGCGCTTATACAGGTTCTGCGCGACGTGTGCGAGCGCGCCCGCGCGTTCATGCCGATGCCTGCGCGGCACGCCCTTGCCCTTCCCCGTGGTGCCGGACGTGTAGAGGATCAGCGAGATGTCGTCGGCGGTGGCATGCGTCGTTTCTTCGGCGCTCTCTTTTTCGACGATGAGCGCATCGAAGTTCATCGTGCCGCCGGGCGCATCGTCGAGCGCGATACGCGGCACGTTCTGCGCGGCGGGGCTTTGCACGACGGCATCGGCGGAAACGGGTTCGTAGACGATCGCCTTCACGCCCGCGTCCGTCACGCAGTAGTCGAGTTCCTCGGGCTTCGCGCGCCAGTTGAGCGGCACGATCACGATGCCCGCGAATTGCCCGGCCCAATGCAGCGTCGCCATTTCCCAGCGGTTTTGCAGCACGACGAGCAGCCGGTCGCCGCGCTCGATGCCGAGTTCGCGCAAGCCATTAGCGACATTCAGGATCGTGCGATGCCACTGCGTGTAAGTCAGTTGCACGTCGCCATCGACGAGCGCGAGCGCGTTCGGGCTGCGCTCCACGCTTTGCAGGAAGGTGCGCCCGAGATCAAGCATATTCGGTATCCTTAGCATATGCGGTCGTCCGGCGGCGCGCCGCCACATCCAGCACGGCGGCGACGATCGGCGTATAGCCCGTGCAGCGGCAGATATGCCCGGACAGCATCTCGCGCACTTGCGCTTCGGTCGGATCGGGCACGCGCTGCAGATAATCCGCGCACGACATCAGAATGCCCGCCGTGCAGAAGCCGCACTGCAATGCGTGATGCCGCTGAAACGCCTGCTGCAAGTCGCCGAGCGTCTGGTCGGGCGCGAGGCCTTCGACGGTATCGATACGCCGTCCATCGGCCTGCACCGCGAGCATCAGGCACGAGCGCGCGGCGACGCCATCGACATGCACCGTGCATGCGCCGCACACGCCGTGCTCGCAGCCCACGTGCGTGCCCGTCGCGCCGAGTTCGTGCCGGATGAAGTCCGACAGCAGTTCGCGCGGCTCGCAATGGCCGCTTCGTTCGCGGCCGTTGAGCGTCAGCGTGATGCGCCGCGCTTCGCCGTGCCGCATGAGGGTGTCCGACATCTTGCTCACTTCGCCTCCTCGATCACGCGCCATCCGAGTTGCCGGACCAGATTCCGGCGATACTTCGCGCTGATGTGCGCGTCGTCCTGCGCGTTCAGTTTCCAGCTCAAATCGTTCAGCGCGCCGCGCAAGTCGTCGCCTTGCAAGCGCGGCCAGCGCTCCGTCACCGGCCGGTCCGCGACGCCGCCCACCGCGATGCGAATGGAATCGTCGGTGACGACCGCCGCGCACGCGACGATCGCGAAGTCGCCGTGACGCGCGGAAAATTCCGTGAATGCGTAGCGCTCGCCCGGCTTGCGCAGCGGAAAGCGCACGGCTTCGACGAGTTCGTCCGGCTCGCGCGCGGTCATCAACATGCCCTGAAAGAAGTCGGCTGCCGCGAGCGTGCGGCGCTTTTTCTTCGAACGCAGCATCACGTCGCCGCCGAGCGCGGACAGCACGAGCGGCAACTCCGCGCTCGGGTCCGCATGCGCGATGGACCCGCACACGGTCCCGCGATTGCGAATCTGAAAGTGCGAGATATGCGGGAAGGCCATCGCGAGCAGCGGCGCTTCGCCGGCGAGCGTGGCGCGCCATTCGACGCTGCCTTGCGTCGCCGCCGCGTTCACGACGAGATGCCCCGCGCGCTCGTCCACGCGCACGGCATCGAGTTCGGCGGTGCGCGAGATATCGACGAGCACTTTCGGCTGCGCGAGCCGCATGTTGAGCACGGCCATCAGCGACTGGCCGCCCGCCAGCACGCGCGCGTCTTCGCCGTATTGCGCGAGCGCATCGAGCGCGTCTTGCGTGGTCATCGCGCGCAGGTAGTCGAACGGCGCGGGCTTCATGCGCGCCTCCCGAAACGGGCGATGAGTTTCGCGATCCACGATCCTTTCGCGTGCACCGGCTTGCCCGCCGCCTGCCTTCCGAGCGACTCGAACAACTGCTTCAGCACGACCTTCGCCGCGCCTTCGAGCATGCGGCCGCCGACCGCCGCGACCTTGCCCGACACCTGCGCTTCGTAGTCGTACGTGAGGCGCGTGCCTTCGCCCTGCGGCGTCAGTTCGACGATGCCGCTGCCGCGCGCGCTGCCGAGCGGCGAGATGCCCGCGCCCGCGAGACGCAGGCGGCGCGGCGCATCGATTTCCGACAAGCCGATGCGCGCCTCGAAACGCGCCTTGATCATGCCGACGCCCACCGTCACGTCCGCGCGATACTGGTTCGGCGCGGTTTCGTCGAGCGCATGACAGCCGGGTATCACGTTCGCGAGCGCCTTCGGATCGAGGAGCACGGCGAACACGGCTTCGGGCGTCGCGGGCAGATCGACCGTGCCTTGCGCCGTGAGCGCGCGTCCGCCGCCCGGCGTCGCGGGTTTCGTCGTGGATGCTTCGCGATATTCGGGCCGCGAAGGCTCGGGATCGTCGATACCGATCATCGCCATCACCTTGGGCGGCGTGAGCGGCAAGCGAATGTCCTCGACGCCGAGCGCATCCGCCACCGCATTCGCAATGCACGGCGGCGTGCTCATGTTGTTGCCTTCGCCGAGTCCCTTCGCGCCGAGCGGCGTGAACGGCGACGGCGTTTCCATATGCACGATCACGGGATCGGGCACTTCGCAGGTCGTCGGCATCAGATAGTCGGC
The DNA here is from genome assembly GCF_023630965.1 of Caballeronia sp. ATUFL_M2_KS44. NCBI lineage: Bacteria > Pseudomonadati > Pseudomonadota > Betaproteobacteria > Burkholderiales > Burkholderiaceae > Caballeronia > Caballeronia sp. ATUFL_M2_KS44. The sequence continues at coordinate 10,894 of NZ_JALQEA010000051.1, forward strand.
GAGCGTGCCGGACTGGAAGCTGCCGTCCGCGCCGTAGCGAAACTCTTCCATCAGCGCCGCGCCCACGCCCTGCGCGAACGCGCCGCGAATCTGGCCATCGGCGAGCGCGGGATTGAGGATCGTGCCGGCATCGTGCACGGTCACGTACCGGTCGATGCGCACGCGCCCCGTCGCGCGATCCACTTCGACGCCGCACATGTCGAACGCGAAGCCATACGCCGCCGACGTATTGATGCGGTCCTGCTCGTCCGGCGCGTCCATGTGCGGCGGCGACCAGAACACGGTCTCGCGCAGGCCCGGCTCTTCGCCGTCGGGCAACAACGCGGGCGCCCAGTGCGGCGCATTGCTCGCGGCGCGCGCGAACGGCAGCGCGCGATCTTCCGCATCGTTCGGAAAGATGCGCGCGCCTTCGAAGCGCACGTCGGCGGGCGCGCAGCCGAACTGCTTCGCGAGCACGCGCGCGAGCTTGTCGCGCACGCGCGTGGCGGCGAGATGCACCGTGCCCGCCACCGCGCCCGCGAACCGGCTCGAATAATTGCCCGACGCGACGGACCACGCGTCCTTGTGCGTATCGAATTCGACGTTGACGACGATATCTTTCGGATCGAGCCCGAGTACGTCCGCGACGACTTGCGCGCACACCGTCATGTGGCCCTGCCCCGCCGGCGTCGATGCAATGGTCACGACCACGCCGCCCAGCAGATCGACGCTCACCGTCGCGCTCGCGATGGCGCCGTTCTTCGGGCCGGCTTTTCGGCGCGCGTCGGCGGGCATCACGGTCGTGATGTAACCCATGTTCGATACCGACGGCTCCACGATCGCCGCGAAGCCGATGCCATAAAGCCGCCCTTCCTTGCGCGCGGCATCGCGGCGCGTGACGAGTTCGCGGTATCCGCCTTCGTCGATCGAGCGGCGCAGCGCTTCCTGATAGTTGCCCGAATCGAGCAGCGCGCCCGCTGCCGCGCGATACGGAAACGCGTCGGCGGGAACGAAGTTGCGGCGATAGACGTCGAGCACATCGAGCTTCAGTTCGACGGCGATGCGCTGCATCAGCCGCTCCAGCGCGAAGTACACTTGCGGCCCGCCGAAGCCGCGCACGAGTCCGGTCGGCGTCTTGTTGGTGAGCACCACGCGATTGCGCACGACGAGATTCGGGATCGCGTAGGCGCCCGTCAGACAGCCGTGCATCCGGTAGAACGTCGCGGGTTCGGGCGCGCGCACGTAACCGCCGACGTCTTCCATCTGATCGTACGAAAGCGCGACGATACGGCCATCGCTTTCGACGGCGGCTTCTATCGTCGATACGCGCGCCGTCGCCGATGTCGCCGCGCTCAAATGTTCGAGCCGGTCCTCGACCCACTTGACGGGCGCGCCCGCCTTGCGCGACGCGAGGCACATCAGCACGACATACGGAAACACCGCCTGCTTCACGCCGAAGCTGCCGCCGGAATCGCGCGGCGCCTTGTGACGAAGACGGTTCGCGGGCACGTTGAGCGCCATCGCCATGACGGCGTGCAGCGAGAACGGCCCCATGAAATTGGACGTGACTTCGTAGCCTTCGTCGCCCGACAAGTACTCGGCGATGACCACGCCGCATTCGATCGGCGCGCACGTATTGCGCGGATAATGCGCGACCAGCTTCACGCGATGCGGCGCGCTTGCGAACGCCGCTTCCGGCTCGCCGTAGCGGAAATGCCGCTCGCTGATGACGTTGGTGCCGACGCGCTCGTGCAGCACGGGCGCGTCGTCCATCGCGGATTGCTCGATGGACGTCACCGGATCGCGCATCGTGTATTCGACCTTGATGAGATCGAGCGCGTCTTCCGCGAGCGCACGCGATTCCGCCATCACGACCGCGACCGGCTCGCCGACATAACGCACGCGATCCATCGCGAGCGCCCACTGTTCCATCGGCGACTTCACGCCGACGACGAACGGACGCGACCACGGCCGCAAGTCGTCGCGCGTGAGCACGGCGCGCACGCCCGCGAGCTTCGACGCGGCTTCGATATCGAGGGAAACGATATCCGCGTGCGCATGCGGCGAGCGCAGGATCGCGGCGTGCAGCGTGCCCGGCTTCACGGCGATGTCGTCGCCATAGCGGCCACGGCCCGTGAGGATCGCGGGGTCTTCGAGGCGCTGCATCGAACGGCCGACGTGACGTTGCGGCGCGTCGATTTCGGCGATTGCGGTTTCGCGCTGGTTCATCGCGTTACACCTCACCTTCGGCGCGGCCGCTGAATTCATCGGCGAGACCGCTCCAGCGGCGCGCAATCTCAGCGTGCTCGATGCTAAACAGATCCAGAATGCGCCCGACCGTGTGATCGACCACGTCGTCGATGGTCTTCGGATGCGCGTAGAACGCGGGCACCGGCGGCATCACGATTGCGCCCATCTCGGTGGCGAGCGTCATGTTGCGCAGATGCGCGAGATTGAGCGGCGTTTCGCGCGCGACCAGCACGAGGCGGCGGCGCTCCTTGAGCATGACATCGGCGGCGCGCGTGAGCAGGTTGTCCGCGAAACCGTTCGCCACGCCCGCGAGCGTTTTCATCGAACACGGCGCGATGACCATGCCTTCGGTCAGGAACGATCCGCTCGCCACGGCCGCGCCGATATCGCGCACGTTATGCACGACGTCCGCGAGCGAATCGATGTCGCCGCGCGTGAGGCCGAGTTCCTGCGCGGCCGTCACCGCGCCCGATGCCGACACGATCAGATGCGTCTCGTGCGTGCCTAAGCGACGCAACGCGGCGAGCAGGCGCACGCCGATGACCGCGCCGCTCGCGCCCGAGATGCCGACGACGATGCGCTTCTTGCGCTCAGCCATGATCGCGCGAGAGGTAGGCGTCGAACGCACGGTTATCGGCGGCGACGAGCGCGTTCAGATCGACCGTGTCCTGCCCCGGAATGCGCACGCGCGTGAACACATGCGCGGGATACACCACCGGGCGCGTCGCATCGAAGCCCATCTTGGCGCTCACGCCTTGCAGATGCGCGGGCGCGTCGTCAGGCTGGCCGACCGTCGTCGACGGATCGAGCGGCGAACCCTGCGCGCCTTCGATCACGACGAGATCGCGATCCGCCTGGAAGCGCGTCGCGATGGCCCATTCGATTTCGGCGGGATCGTGCACGTTCACGTCCGTATCCACGACGACGACCTGCTTGATGTCGTAATGCGCGCCGAACGCGCACAGGATGACGTTCTTCGCTTCGCCTTCGCGCTTCTTGTCGAACTGCACCCACAGGTGATAGCGGCACACGCCGCCCACCGAAAGATGCACGTCCTTCACCGCCGGATGGCTGCGCTGCAAGTGCGCGAGCAGCGTGGCTTCGCGCGGAATCCCGCCGAGCAGCAGATGCTCCATTTCAGCGGGAATGATCGTATGAAACACCGGGTCGCGCCGATGCGTGACCGCCGTCACTTCGATGACTTCGCGCGCTTCCTTCGCGCTGTAGTACTTCGGGAATTCGCCGAACGGGCCTTCCGGCTCGCGCACGTTCGGCAGAATGCGCCCTTCGATGACGATCTCCGCGAACGCGGGCACATGCACGCCGTTCGTCACGCATTGCGCGACAGGCAGCGGCGCACCGTGCAGCGCGCCCGCGATTTCCAATTCGTCGTGATCGATGGGCGTGATCGCTTGCGAGGCGAGCATCGTGAGCGGATCGACGCCGATTGCGATGGCCACGTCGAGCGCATCGCCGGCTTCTTCCGCCGCGCGCTGAAATGCATAGAGATGGCGCGGCAGCAGCAGGATCGCCATGCGGTCGCGGCCATGCACCTGAATACGATTGATCGACACGTTCTGCACGCCCGTGCGCGGATTGCGCGCAATCACGAGACCGGCTGTGATGTACGGACCGTTGTCGTGTTCGCTGTGCGTGGGAATCGGCAGGAGCGCGTGAAGGTCGATGTCGCTCGCATGCACCACTTGCTGGCACGGCGCGTCTTCACGTCCGACGAGTTTCGATTCGAGCGGCGCGGCGGCCGCTGCGGAGAAGCGCGCGAGCAACGCGGATTCATCGACGCCCATTGCTTCCGCAATCCATGCGCGCTTCGACATGAAGCCGCTCACGACGGGTATCGCGTGACCGCCCGGCTGCGTGAAGAACGCGGCTTGCGTGCCGTCGAGCCGTTTCGCGATGGCCGCGAGTTCGTGTTCGAGCGCAACGGGCTTGTCGATGGTCGCGACGCGGCCGGTCTGCGCGAGATGCGCGAGCCAGTCGCGCAGCGAAAGCGAGCCGGTGTCGGCGCCCTTCGGGGCCCAGGCGAATGAGGGAATGCCGTTCGTCGCGGCATCGCGTGTATTCATCAGCGTCTCCATCTGTGCGCGCCTGCCATGGCAAGCGCATTGGATGAAGCGTAGCGAGATCGCCCCATAACATCTAATACTGTTTATTGATGCGGCGGATCATTCGCTCTTATATCCGTATTAGCCCGGATGACAGCGTTCTTACAGTTACGTATCAATAGACCGCTCATACGCGCCCTGTCGAGAGGCACACAGGCATGACGCGCGCTGCATGCCTTACGAAGTCACTTGATAATGGTGATACCGTCTATTAGCGTTGCTGATGCCCCAAGGGAACATGGACCTCAAGCAAATCCAATACTTCATCGCGCTGTTCGAGGACGGCTCCGTCACGCGGGCGGCCAAGCGGTTGAACATCGTGCAGCCGGCGTTGAGCATGCAGATTGCGAAGCTCGAAGACGAACTGCATCAGCAGCTCTTCGAGCGCGGCGCGCACGGCATGGCGCCGACCGCAGCGGGACGGCTCATGTATCGCCTCTTTCTTCCGATCATGCGCGACCTCGCGCACGCGCGGCAGCAGCTCGTGCAGCGCGAGGAAGTCGTGACGGGACATGTGGGCATCGGACTCATTGCGTCGGTGACGGAAAGCGTGCTCGCGGATTCGCTCTCGCGTTTTCATGCGCGTTATCCGGATGTCGAAGTCACCGTCGCGGATGGCTATAGCGCGACGTTCATCGACTGGGTCGCGGGCGGACAGCTCGATGCCGCGATCATCAACAAGCCGCGCGCGCGCCTTTCGCTCGATTCGCGTGCGTTGCTCGACGAAGAGATGGTGCTCGCCACCAGCGCCGCGCATGGCCCCGATCTGCCGCATGCGATCGAACTCGCGCAACTGCCCGAACTGGAACTCGTGCTGCCGACGAAGCGCCACGGCTTGCGCGGCGTGCTCGACAGCGCGGCGCAACACGAAGACGTGCTGCTCGCGCCGCGCTTCGAGATCGACGTGTTATCGACCATTCTCAAGCTCGTCGAGCACACGCGCTTTGCAACCATCCTGCCTCGCATCGTCGTGGAACGTGCGGCGCGTCACGGCACCTTGCGCGCGTGTCCCATTCTCGCGCCGCGCATCGTGCGGCACGTGATCTGCGTCAGCCATCCGCGACGGCCTTTGAGCGCCGCAGCCGAAGCGCTGATCGCGATCATCGGCGACGAATTGCACCTTGCATCGAATAGTTCGGCATCCGAATCATCTACCACCATCAAGGAACGCTCAGCATGAACGCACGACACTGGATTGCCGGCGAATGGACCGGCACACCCGACGCCGACAGCATCGATCCCGCGACGGGCGAAGCCATCGGCCAGTTCGCGGACGGGGGCGCTGCCGAAGCCGATGCAGCCATCGCCGCCGCGCGCCGTGTCTTCGATCGCACGACATGGGCGCAGGACGCGCGTTTGCGCCAGGACGTGCTGCTCGGCTGGGCATCAGCGCTCGAAGCGGAACGCGACGCGCTGGCGACGCTGCTCACGCGCGAGAACGGCAAGGCCATCGCGCAATCGCGCGGAGAAATCGCGGGCGCCATATCCGAAGTGCGCTATTACGCGGGACTCGCGCGGCATATCGCGGGACACGTGCTCGAAGCCGAACCCGGCACGATATCGACGATGCTGCGCGAAGCGGCCGGCGTCGCCGCGATCATCGTGCCGTGGAACGCGCCGGCGGTGCTGCTCGTGCGCTCGCTCGCGCCCGCGCTCGCGGCGGGTTGCACGGCCGTCGTGAAGCCCGCCGCGCAGACGTCGCTCGTCACGGCCGCGATGCTGCGCTGCTTCGATCGCACGGCGTTGCCGAAGGGCGCGGTGAATCTCGTCAACGAACAGGGACACGCGGCAAGCCAGCGGCTCGCGGAATCGCATGACGTGGACGTGGTGAGCTTCACGGGATCGACGGCAACGGGCAAGAAGATCATGACCGCGGCGGCGGACAGCATGAAGAAGCTCTCGCTCGAACTCGGCGGCAAGTCATGTTGCGTCGTGTTCGACGATGCCGATATCGCCGCCATCGCCCCGCGTCTCGCGCGCGCCGCGACGATCATCTCGGGGCAGCAATGCACGGCGGCGCGGCGCGTCCTCGTGCATGCATCGCGTGCGCAGGCAATGCGCGAGCAGCTTGCTGCGGCGCTCGCCTCGCTGAAGGTGGGACAGGGCATCGATCCGGCGACGGATATCGGCGCGCTCATCGACGCGAACACGCGCGATGCAATCGATCGCACCATCGAACGCGCCTCTAGCATGGCGGATCGCGTGTTGTTGCGCGGCGAACGGTCGGGGCATGCGTTCCTGTCGCCGACGCTCGTCGAACATGGCGATCCGAAAGCGTTTTTCTGCCAGGACGAAATCTTCGGGCCGTTCGTGACGCTGGAAGTCTTCGAGACCGAACAGGAAGCGATAGCGAAGGCCAACGATACGGTCTTCGGTCTCTCAGCGAGCGTGTGGACGAACGACGGTCCGCGCGCGTTGCGCATCGCGCGGGCGCTGCGCAATGGAACCGTGTGGATCAACGATCACAACAAGCTCTTCGCCGAAGCCGAAACGGGCGGCTACAGGCAAAGCGGACTCGGCCGCTTGCACGGCCACGATGCGCTCGCGGACTTCACCGAGCTGAAGCACATCTGCATGCCGGCGGGCGTCGCGGAAGGCATCGTGCCGCTGCGTTGAAGGGCCGTGCTGTACGGCAGATAGGAATCGGAGCGACGCGTGCGCATAGCGAAACTGGATGGCCAGCACCGATGTCATCGTGCGAGATGCGCACACCGCTTCGACTCCCATCGTGTCCGCGGTTGCGGCGAGACGCCGGAGTATAGATGCAGGTGAAGCAAGGCCGTCGGGCCGCCGCACGTAGCCACCCGATCGACGAAAAAGACGCTTGGGCGCTGCGCCCAGGCATCTTTCCTTTATTGCGCCACCTTTATTGATAATTCATCTGAAACGTCGCCAAACCTTTGACAGAGCCCGGCGTCGCTGTCGTCGCGGTTTGATAGTACTGCGCGGTGAACGGGATATTGACAGTCTGATTCGCGGCGGAGGTCGTGATGTAGTTTCCCGACATTTGATTGAGCGTCACCGGCGTGGAATTCTGCAGCACCTGTACACCGACGCCTGTCGCGTAGCCCGATCCCGTCTGGTTTGCAAGCACGCCTGTCGCGCTCGACCCCGACGTGCCGTCGATCTCGTAGGCAATCTTGACGCCGGAATCGCAGACGAGCGGAATCTGGAAACCCGTCGCGCCTTTCGTTGTACCGACTGCTCGCATATCGGACGCCAGCACAGGTGGCAATTGCACGACGATGTTCGTCGTGTTCACCTGACAACCGATACCCGCGATATTCACGGTCGTTGCCGTGAAGGTCGAAATATTGGTCACGAACGAACCGTACTTGGTCGTTGCCGTGGGACTGGGAATGGTCATCCTTGTACTTCCCGGTGCCAGCGTTCCGGTCACGACCAATTGCACGCGATACACGCCTGCAGGAATGTATTCGAGTGCCTGCGTGGCGCCCATATAAGCCATCGGGTACTCGAGGAACCATGAGGCGGTCCCGTTACCGACCGCATTGATGTCAGCAGGGTGGTTATTGGCATAAAGCGTGTTAGAGCCGGCGCTCTTGATACCGATTCCCTGCACGCCCGTCTGATAGACGTGAGCCATGCCGGACACGGGTGTCATCGGACTGGCGTAGCCCGCATAAAAACCCTCTCCCCCTTGACACCATATATCGGTTCCTCCCCCCGAAACCCATCCCGAGTCGTAAAGCACCGTACCGACGGGCGCGTTAAGTGGAACCGAGAGCTGGGCAGGCAACGTCATGACCGAATTCGTCATTGAATAGCCCGATCGAAAGGTGCACGTTGCGTGAGCTGTCCCGCCCGCCACGCTCATGGCAAGGACCATCAGCGTCAGCAAGGCGCGACAACCGCGCGCAACCCAATGTTTGAGACCGTTTTTTCTCGTGTATTTCATGATTCGATTCTCAGACAACATCACGTGTCCGTACATGTCTTCGTTAAAACGGCGATCCGTGCAGTTTGCGGCCATCCACCGGTTGGCGGAGCTTGCTTTCGCTCGTGCGGATCGACTCGCCATCTGAAACGGGTCTGCCGGCGAAGCCCGCAACCGCGCTTGCCCGTGCCGACGCCAGGCCGCGCGGCGTATCACACCATCAGCACGCGAAATCACTGACACGTCGCCTCTCCAACGGCGCGCGCGCCGGGCCTGGTCGCCTTCGCGTCAGGCAACGCGTAATGCAGCTTGCAAGTCTGATTGCCTTGCTCGCCCCACTTGATCGTGAACTGGTCGTCCGGCTTCCTCACGTAGAGCATCGCGCGGCTGCCCTGGCTGACGGTACCCACGATGTTCCCCTGGCTGTCGAGCACGTCCGCGCCGAACGGCACGACGTCGCCATTGGCACGATGCACGCGCATCACCGCCGCCTGCCCGCGATTCTCCGAGTCGAACTTCACGCGGACCACCGCACCCGCCGTCGGCGCGAAATGCTGCTCCGTGCTCTTCAGCTCGACGCCCATCGGCAGCCCCTTCGTGTCGATTTCGACGGTGTTCAGCGAGAACGGCTGCATGCCCGCGATCACCGCGTGGCCGAACCGGTCTACATGCACGCCGGGCGAGCTTGCCACGCGCGCGCCGCTTGCATCCTTCGCCTCGATCACCGCGAAGGTGTCGCCGGTTTGCGGCGTCATCACCACACCGCCGTCATAGGCGATCAGCGTTCCCGTCGCCCCGACGCCCGCCTGCCTGTAGCCGTTTGCCGAGCCCGCGTTGCCGCGAAGCTGTGCGATCCGCGATAGATAGCCCGCGTTGACGCTGAGGCTGTTGCCGGTTCCATCGCCCCACGCGTGTCCGGCGGTCACGCCGTAGTTGAACTCGAAATCCTTGCCGGCCGCACCCGTGAAGGTTTCCTGAATCTCGCTTCTGTTGTCACGCGAATCGTGAGAGAAGCTCGTCATCGAAGTCGCGGTGGACGCGCCGAGATCGAGCGGAATGCTGAAGTTCAGCATGAAGCGATTGCTCCAGCGCGAGCTCTGGGCCTCGAGTTCACGCGACGCCGAAACGCCCACGCCCACCCGGCGAATGCTCGTGTTGTAGCCGACCTGGAACGAGGTATCGCGACCTCCCCGGTTCCAGTAGTTCTGCGTGAAGCCCGACGCGTACACCGAGCCGTAGTTGAACAGGTTCTGGTTGACCGTAAGCTGTAGACGGCCCTTCTGAATGTTCTGATTCACATAGGCGGTGCCTTGCTTCGCGGCGGCGCTCAGGGCCATGGCGTCCTGGAAGTCGAGGAAGCCGCTTGTCGAATAGCGATAGGCCGCAAGCGTCACGGCGGTATCGGTCGGTGCAAACGTGCGCGAGTACGACAGACGCAAGCTCTGACCGTTGTGGGTACTCAGGTTGCCGATCTGCGCGTGCGCCTGCGTGACGTCGAAACCCACCGCGCCCGCAGGCGTATCCAGCGCGATACCGGCTGCGGCGGACACATAGTTCTCGCCGAGCATCGCGCCGCCGTACAGCGTGACCAGATTGTTCAGGCCATGCTGGACACCCGTCTGAAACACGAAGGGCGACGTGTTCAGCGACGTGTTGTGGTAGAGGCCCGCTGCCACGTTGTAGCGCCAGCGTCCTTCGCGCAGCGCATTGACCGGCGCGGAATAAGGCAGCAGCGAAACGTGCTGACTGCCGTCCGCCTCCGTGACGACGACCTGCAGGTCGCCGCCATAGCCGGTTGCGTACAGGTCGTCGATTTCGAACGGCCCCGGTGCTACCGTCGTTTCATAAAGGACGTTGCCGCCTTGCCTGACCTCGACCTTCGCGTTCGTGTTCGCAATGCCGCGCACGGTCGGCGCATAACCGCGCTGCGACTCGGGATACATGCGGTCGTCGGTGCCGATCTGCGCGCCGCGGATGCCGAAGGAATCGAATATCGATCCGTCGGTGTAGGAATCGCCGAGCGTGAGCTGGCTCTTGATTGGTTCGAACGAACGCTGCATGAAGGTCTGCATGCTCTGCACATGCGTGCCCGCGCCGGCCGAATGGGTGATGCTGCCGTTGTAACGAAAGCGCCACGGGCCGATATTGACACCCGTGTTCAGACCGAGATAGCTCTGCGTGTTCGAGAAACCTTTGCCGCTGCTGTGATAGACGTTTGCGTTGTACTGCACCACTGCAGCCGGCACGCCGTCGTCCCAAAACTTCGGATCGACCCAGCCGCGCGCGTTGCGGCTCATCATCGCCTGCGGAATGCTCACGTCCAGACGCTGCTCGCCTGCGTCGAACATGGCCGTCGCCTGTGGAATCAGAACGCGCAAGGGCACGCCGCCGCTCTTGTCGGCCGCATCCAGCGCGGCGCGGGCGGTATCGGCGAGACGCGTGACGTCGACACCGATGCGCATCAGGAGATCGCGATCGAACACCGGCTCGGTAGATTTCCCCTGACCGTCGAGATCGCGCAGCGTCACTTCCGTCGAACCGATCCAGATCTCGTTCGCGTAGAGCGCAGCGCGATAACGGCCCGGCATGGCGAAATTTCCCTTGCCGTAGCGGCTGATATCGAGGCTCTTCGCCGCGCTACCGACAAGAAATTGCGAGTTGAACGCGACACTCCGCGGTTCGACGGGCGCGGCGGCCAGCTTCAGCGCGCTCACCGGCGCCGGTGCCGATGCGGCTTTCGAATCAGGAGCCGCTACCGCGAGCAAGACCGGCGCTGGGGCCGGGACGGAAGCAGGCGCTACCGCCGGACGCGGCGTCGCCACGGCCACCGTGACCGGAGCCGCCAGCGCAAGCGGAGCCGGAGCCGGAGCCGATACGTGTGTCGCCGCTGCGGGCGATACCGAAGCGTTATCTTCGTCCGTGAAGGTGGGCGCATCGATCGGCGTGCTTCCTGCCAGGGAAGCCATGTTGCGGTTGATCGTCGCCGAAGTGCTCGTTCCGACCGGCGTGATCGGTGAGTCCGGGTCGAGTGGCGAGTACACAGGCGTAGGCTGGTTCGCCCCCGCGCCGGGCTGCACCGCGATAGTCCGATCGAGTGCGTTATCGGCTTTCGCATGCACGGCGGTAAATGCGAGAAGCACGGCGACGCTCGCCTGACTCAGCGACAGACAATCTGCATTGCCAAACTTTGTATGGATGTTCGAGGAGCGGAAATTATTCATATTGTGCTGTTTCGCACGCGGTACCGAGTCCGGCGGACGCGCAAACGCGTCGGCCTGACTCTGCCGGCTCGCAACAGGAATGGTTTGATGTCGTCGTAGCGGGTCGATGTGCGCCCCGACGTTCGGAAGATGACCAACGCAGAACCACAGATCTGCGTTGCCCCTACGATCCGCCCGGCCGGACGGCGTGAGGTCCGCCTACTGAAACGCCGCTTCGTGCGCCACGGACCCGCCGAAGTCATTCAGCGTCTTGAACGAAACTTTTCCGCCCGCCGCAGGCGAAGCGTTCAATGGCAGCGTGATCTCACCGCCTGGCGTCACCATGTCGCCCTCGTCGAACTTCGGCGCGTTTTCGCCGCTGCCGACCTGCGCCGAAATGATGGTCACGTGATATTCCGTCGGATTCTTCACCTGCAACGCCGCTTTTCCGCCCTGATTGACCAGACGCCAGACCAGCTTGTCCGGAGCATCGTCGGCCGAGCCAGACAACCCAGCGGGACGGAAAAAGAACTTCAGGCGCGAACGAAACGCCAACTGCACATAGTTGTTGGCCTGCGCATTGGCCGGCTCAGGCGGCACTTCGAGAAGGTTGAACCAGAACAGCGTCTCGCGATCCTGCGGCAGCGGTTCGCCGGTGTAGGAAATACGGATTGTCTGCGACTTCTGCGGATCGATACGCGCAAGCGCCGGTGTCATGATGAAAGGAAGATCGAGCTTGCTCGGATCTTCCTTAGGATTGCCCTTGTCGAGCCAGACTTGCGTCAAGGTGGGCGACGACCCTTTGTTCGAGACCTTGAGCGTCACCTCGCTATCGTTCGCGTTGTACACCACACGTGTTCCGGCGATCACGACCGAGGCCTCACTGACAGGCGAAAGCAGTGCGCTCGCAGCAAGCACGACTGTCAGCAGCACATGGGAAAGGGATTGGGGGATTTTCATGACGCGCAACCAGCAAGCAAAAATTGGAAGAGACGCGCCGGATCTCGTCGTGCGCGCCCGTCTTTTACGATCGATCATGCGAACGACCGCGATCAGAAGCGTTATCGGGACATTTGAGGAAGGACCGGCGTGGCGATGCGGCATACGCACATAGCGCTGTGAGGCCGAACCTTGCCCAAGCGTCCCAGACGGACGAAGGCGCGGTGCGCCATCGTCCGCAGCAATCCTTACTGATAAGACATCGAGTAAATGACGCTCGTCGTCACGTTACCGACCGTTGCGCTGCCTGCCGCCGTGTAGTACTGCGCTGCGTACTGCAGGGTTGCCTTGCCGCCTGCGATCGCGACGTTCTGCGAGTTCTGCGCGCCATCGGCCTTGCTCAGGTCGATGGTTTTCTGGCCCGCGTTGTAGTCGAGCAGACGCACTTCGACGTTCGTCGCGGTGCCGTTGTTCTTCAGGTTGCCGTCAGCCAGCGTGTTCGCGCCGTATTCCCAGAACGTACGTACATTGCCCGTGTTCGGCGTGCAGTTGCTCAGGGCGATGTTGAAACCCGTCGTGCCGCCCGAAGCGCCAGCAGTTGCGAACTCAGCGGCCGACAGCGTCGGCAGCGTGACCGTGAAGTTGTTGCCTTGACCGTTGCCGCTCACGTCGCAGGTATTGGCGATCAGCGCACCGTTGACGGTCACCGTGCCGCCGTTAGGCTGAGCTGCGTGAGCTGCGGCGCTCATGAAACCGATTGCCGCGACGGCAAGCGAGATACCGATCTTTTTCATACTTAGGTTTCCTAATTGTTTTAATAAACTGAGAATCGATCAATTAACCGCTGGTCGCGCATGAAGCTTGAGCAATCCAGAAGCCGCTTGAATCGGCCTTGGCCTCGATCGCGAGCGATGACATGAGCGAGCGGTGCCTTCATTTGCGAAGGGAAGCGGATTTTAGTCAGCCGCTTGTAAAAATCCAGTAAGACGAATCCGAGTTGCTTGTCTTCCGAGACTGTGCCGGCGCAAGAAGCAGCATTTGAGGCACTGAAATTTAGCCCGCGCGAGTTAAACGCAAGAGCAAACAGCGGACCTCGACCGTTTCCAGGCAAGCTGTGCAGGCGGTTTATCTTCTGGAAATGCGTTAATTTGCGTCAGAGCGAAAATGCGAAAAATGCACGTGACCTCCTGACGGCACAGCGGATGCGCTCGCGGTTGAAAAACGCGGCGCGATCGCGATCGCAGTCGAAGATGGTCGGTCCTGCCGAGTCCGACTCCGGCGCCGACGTTCTTCAGAAGGCGGGACGCGAACAGTCTTGCCACCCTGACTGAAAAATCGCGCAGCCTATTATTTCCATTTCTATCAAATTCGGCGATTGTGCTTTAAGGCGAAGCCAGCTATCGTTTGCGACCTCGAACAAGGACTTTCATGGCAACCAAAGACGATCCGATCCTCACGACCCGCGATGCCGCTGCCATTCTTGGCGTGTCGGTCAAGACGGCGCAGACGTGGATCGAGCAGGGGTTGATCGAGTCGTGGAAGACGCCGGGCGGACATCGGCGGGTGCGCGAAAGCGTGGTCATGGCGCTGCGCGAGCGGCTCGGCAACCGGCGGCAGGCGTCGTCGCAGAGCGGGAGCGCGTTCGCGCTCGCTGTCGCGTCGGATGCGGCGTTGCCCGCGTATCTCGATGCGTTGGCCGCGGCGGGACTGCGCGGCATCGGCCAGAGCGATCCGTTCAACGCGATGCTCGACGCGGGCATCGCGATGCCGGCCGTCGTCGCTGTGGAATTGATGCGTGGCGACTGGGAGCGTCTGTCGATGTCGCGCCGACTGCTTCAGTCGCGTGATCTGGCGCATATGCGCATGCTTGTCGTGACCGACCTGAGCGGCGCGCAACTCGAAGCGGACCTGGGCGCGTTGTCGCGTGTGACGGTGGTGCGTGCGCCCGCCGACACGCCCGCGCTGGCCGTCGCGTTGCGCGAGTGTCTTGCGATTGCGTCCTTCGACGATGCGGTCGCATCGCCGTATCCGGTCGTGGCGAACGAGGCTGCGCGCTTGCAGGCGGTGGCGCGCACGGGTCTCGTCGATACGGTGAGCGAGCCGGAGTTCGATGAGATCGTCCAGTTGACGGCGGAGACATTGCGCGTGCCGATCAGTCTGATGACGCTGCTGACGCCGGATCGCCAGTGGTTCAAGGCGCGCTGGGGACTCAATGCGCACGAGACGCCGCGGCCGTGGGCGTTTTGCAATTACACGATCACGCAAAGCGACGTGTTCGTCGTGGAAGATGCGGCGAGCGATGCGCGGTTCAGTGCGAATCCGCTGGTTGTCGATGAGCCGCGCATCCGGTTTTATGCGGGTGCGCCCTTGCGCGATGCGGATGGGAATGCGCTCGGCGCGCTGTGCGGCATCGACCGGCAGCCGCGCACGATCGATACGACGCAGAGGCGGCGGCTGGCGAATCTCGCGGCGCTGGCGTCGGATCGGATCGTGGTGGGGGCGCGTCGGCGGGGGGAGAGGTGGGGACGGGGTGGCGTCTAGCCCTTTATATGGTTCGCCGCCATCCGCATTGATGCGTATCGCGCCTTGCGCCTGGAGCATCGCCGCGTTGCTCGTGCTCACGAGTTGATCGGTCGTGGTTGCCGATGTCCCATCGCACTTCGGCCTGGTCCGGGCGAATGTTCTTGCTCGGATCGAAGTCCGGCCAGAACGTGATCGACACCGTGCCGTCGCCGTTATCGGTCAGGCTGTTGTACCACTGCTTCGCGTTGTTCGTGACGACGCGGCTCGTTTGCTGAAACTCCACCTGACCCGTAGACGGATTGAAGGTGGGAACCGTGCTGGTGTCTTGCACGGGAACGGTCAGCGAGAACGTCTGCGCGCTTGCATCGATGTTCGTCACTTGGTCCTTCGGCACCGTCACGGTGACGGGATTCGCGAGACCGTGCAGCGTCTGGTCCGAGATCGCGCCGTTGTTCCAGTTCCATTCAGGGAACGTGCTGCTGTGATAAGTCGCGAGATCGCCGCCGGACAAGCCCGCGGTCCACAACGTCAGCGTGGTCGATCCCGCGTCCTGCGGCGTGCCCGCTTGCGTCACCGCGCCCGTGCGGATGTTCTGCACCGAACGCGCGGCAATGTCGATGTCGCCAGCGTGTTGTGATCGACCTGATTCGCCCCGGCAACGACGTTCAGATTGTTGGCATAGATCGCGGCGTTCACTTGAATGGCCCGTGCCAACAAGTCCACCTGATCGACATTCGTCGCATTGAGACCCGCGCCTTGCACGGTGATATTGCCGCCCGCGACATTGAATCCCGCGAGGCTTCCATTCGCGCCGAAGTTCGGCGTACCGGTCGTCAAAATCGCGCGAGACGTATTGATGAACCCGCCGCCATCCACCAGAATGCCCGACGGATTCGCCACGATGACTTCAGCCTTCGGCCCCGCGACTTCCAGATAGCCGCGCAATTGCGAAGGCGAATTGCTGAGAACCTGATTGACGATGATCCCCGCCGACTGCCCCGGCGCGAGATTCGGATTGCCGTTGACGTACCCGGCTTGCTGCGTCTGAACGATGGTCGGCGAGTTATTGAGGATCGCGCCTTTGCCGGGCACGTCGAATTGCGAATAGCTGTTTAACGAAACGCCAGCCGCAGAAGGCTTCGCGATATTGACCTGCTGCAGACCGTTCTGTGTCTGCAAGACCTGCGCGCCCGATCCGGCCGAAGGCACGATCTGCGCGAGCGTCAACGTCGATGCCGTGCCGAGCAACACCATCGCGACACAAGCGACAGCGCGCAACACGGGAAGCGCGCTTGTGACGTTGCTAGCGCCCGTCCCGCTCCCCGGTTCCGTTGCATGCGACGTAACGAACTCCGCTACTGCTACAACCATGCGCCGCACGCGGCAAAAAATCAGTTTATGCAAATTCTTGTTCATTCTTTCCGGCTTCCCGACCGAGCAAATCACCGGCGCGATTCTCGCCACGGTAATCAGCCGTCACAAACAGACGATTCCTAATTTCCGAGGAAGCCGCGTTTTATGACAACGGTCAAAGAAAGCTTGCGAAAGGGCGTCCGTGCCGGGTCACGGCTGCGCTGCAAGCCGCGCGAAAGCGCCGGCTCGACAAAGAGCCGTATCGGCAGGATTCGCACGGACCTGCTAACCTCGGCCGAACCCATCCCCCGAGCGAAGGAGCGTCGAGCATGAGCGATTCGTCCGAGTACGTGCCACCGGAAGTCTGGACCTGGAACAAGGAAAGCGGCGGCCGTTTCGCCAGTATCAATCGCCCGATTTCCGGCGCGACGCATGACAAGGAGTTGCCCGTCGGGCGTCATCCGTTGCAGCTTTATTCGCTGGCCACGCCCAACGGCGTGAAGGTCACGGTGATGCTCGAAGAACTGCTCGCGCTCGGCCACGCGGGCGCGGAATACGATGCATGGCTCATTCGCATCGGCGAAGGCGATCAGTTCGGCAGCGGCTTCGTGCAAGTGAATCCGAACTCGAAGATTCCCGCGTTGCTGGATCGCAGCGGCGCCACGCCTGTGCGCGTGTTCGAATCGGGCGCAATCCTGCTGTATCTCGCGGAGAAGTTCGGCGCGTTCTTGCCGACAGACCCCGCCCAGCGCGCCGAATGCCTCTCATGGCTTTTCTGGCAGATGGGCAGCGCGCCGTATCTGGGCGGCGGCTTCGGCCATTTCTATGCGTATGCGCCGACGAAAATGGAATATCCCATCGACCGTTTCGCGATGGAAGTGAAGCGTCAGCTGGACGTGCTCGACAAGCGTCTCGCAGAGAGCGCGTACGTTGCGGGCGACGCGTACACCATCGCGGATATCGCCATCTGGCCGTGGTATGGCGGCCTCGTGAACGGCTGGCTCTACAACGCAGCGACGTTCCTTTCCGTCGATGAATACGCGCACGTTCGCCGCTGGGCCGACGCGATCAACGCGCGCCCCGCCGCGCAGCGCGGCCGCATGGTCAATCGCGTTTTCGGGGAACCGTCGAGCCAGTTGCACGAACGGCACGATGCATCGGACTTCGATACGCGCACGCAGGACAAGCTGGGCGAGTGAGGCGTCGCGGCTGAACTACTGCACTTCCGCCAGCACGAGATCGATGCCCGATTGACGAATGCCCGTGGCCGCTGCGGGCGCGAGCGCATCGTCGGTGATGACCTGATCGAAGCGTTCCAGACTCGCCACCTTGTACAAGCCGACCGTCCCGTACTTCGAACTCGCGACGGTCAGCACGGTGCGCGAAGCGGCATCCATCGCGGCGAGCTTCACTTCGACTTTCGGCGCGGAAGGCGTGGTCACGCCACGCCGCAAATCCCACGAACTGGCCGATATGAACGCCACGTCCAGCACGAGCTGACGCAGCGTCGCGGCCGCGAGCGTGCCGACGCTCGACAGGTTCGCATGATCCAGTTGCCCGCCGATGTGAATCACGTTCACATGCGTCGCGCTGGCGAACTCGCGCACGATCTGAAAGTCGTTCGTCACCACCGTCATGTCGGACAGCTCGACGATATGCGGCACGAACGAAAGCATCGTCGTGCCGGCATCGAGATAAATGGACATGCCCGAACGCAGCGTCCCGGCCGCCCGCCGCGCGATGGCCTGCTTCTGCGGCTGCTCGACCACCGCCTTCAGTTGATGGCTCGGCTCCGCGTTCAGATGACTCGCGATGCGCACGCCGCCCGGCACCGTATAGACGAGCCCCGCTTCCTCCAGCGCCGCGATGTCGCGCCGCACCGTCATGTGCGAACAGTTGAACGATTCCATCAACTGATGCACCGACAGCACCTTGTCGCGGCGCAACTGCCGCAACATGGCTTCGCGCCGCTGATCGGGAATCAGCGGGACATCGGAGGCATCGGTTTTGGTTGGGCTCGACATGGGAAGACCTTCGATGCGGGCGAGGGCATCGCCCGCGAAAACAACGCGTATCTTAGCCGATGCACATGTTGATGAGCAGCACGCCCACGAGCCCCACGACCGATTGCAGCGAGAGCATCAGCGTCCACGTGCGCAAGGTCTGCGCGACCGTCAACTGGAAATACTCCTTGAAGAGCCAGAAGCCGGAATCGTTCACGTGCGAGAGCATCACGGCGCCCGACGCGGTCGCGAGCACCATCAGTTCCGGCGATACGCCCGGATGCGACAGCAACAGCGGCGCGACGATTCCGCTTGCCGCGACCGTCGCGACCGTGGCCGAGCCGACGCAAATGCGCAGCAGCGCCGCGATCACCCACGCGAGCACGAGCGGGCTCACCGACCAGTGCGCCGTATGCGCGACGATGATCGTGTCCAGATGAATCGACGTCAGCATCTGCTTGAAGCCGCCGCCCGCGCCGAGAATCAGCAGGATCGCGCTCAAGGGTGCGATGCCCTTGCCGATCATCTTCTGCATGTCCGCGAGCGCGAAGCCGCCCTTCGTGCCGAGCGCGAAGAACGCGAAGATCACGGCGGCGAGCAGCGAAAGAATGGGATCGTTGAGCGACTGGAAGAACACGAACGACGCCGTGCCCTTCACGCTGTGATCCATGCCGACGGTTCCCGCCAGCATCAGCCCCGGCGGAATCAGCAGGCACAGCACCGACAGCGCGAGCGACACGTTCGCGCTCGTCGCCGCATCGCTGCGCGTGCCGCCCGGCCCGGCCGCGAGATCGGGCGCGGGACCGAAGCTGCGTCGTGCGAACGCGGTGAAAAGCGGGCCGCAGATCACGGCGCTCGGAATCGCGATCATCAAGCCGTACAGCAGCGTGAGGCCGGTGTTCGCGTGATAGGCGGTGACGGCGAGCGTCGGCGCCGGATGCGGCGGCAACAGTCCGTGCGAGACATACAGCCCCGCCGCGAGCGGCAAGCCGATATACAGCAGATGGCTGCCCGTGCGACGCGCGATGGTATAGACGAGCGGCGCGAGCATGATGAAGCTGACATCGAAAAGATGCGGCATGCCGATGAGCAGCGCCGCCGCGCACACCGTCCACGGCGCGAGCCACAACGGCCGCTTGCCGACGAACGCATTCGCGATGCGATCCGCGCCGCCCGTGCCGATCAGAATGCCGCCGAGCACCGCGCCCAGGCCGACCACCGGCCCCGTGCGCGCGAGCGCGCCGCCGAAGCCCTTCGTGAAACTGTCGATGGCGTGTTCCGGCGTCACGCCCGCCGCGAGGCCGAGCCCGAGCGCGGTCAACGTGAGCGCGATGAACGGACTCAGCCGGAAACGCGCGATCAACACGATCAAGACGCCAATGGCGATCACCGCCATGACGATGGTTCCAAATTCTCCCCGCATGCCTTCTCCAAGTTCTGGCTTATACATTCAGCCCGGCGGCGAGCGCCGGGTCGTGCTTCTTCGTGTACCGCTCAAGCTCAAACTCAAGCCCAAGCTCACGTTCACGCGCAGCCGGATTGCCACGCGGCGAGCAGCGCTTCGTCCACGCCTTGCAGATCGCCGAGCGTGATGAGTTCGCCCGCCTTCACGTCGCGTGCGAGCGTGGCGTGCGCCGCGAGATAGAGCGGCGCGACATCGGCGGGAGCGGCCTGGCGATCGAGCAGCACGGCCTGCACGCCGGTCACGTCGTGATGATGGCCGCCCATGTTCAGCACCGTGCCCGCCGCGATATCCACGTTCGTGCGGCCCGTCAGCACCACGCATTGCTCGGGCTTCGCCGCGCCCGATGCCCGGCCGTGCAGCACCGCGTCGAACAGCGTGATCGGCGTTTCGACGCCCATGAAGTGATACGGCAGATACATGCACGCGTAACGGCCGTTGCGACTCACCACGTGGCCTTTCTGCGCGAGCAGTTCCCACGTCGGCGCGTCGAAGGTGCGCACGACGACGAACACGCCGCCCGCGAAGCTCGCTTCATCCGGACGGCGCAGCATGTTGAACACGTCGATCACGCCCGCGCGCGAGAGCACGCCGCCGTCTTCGCGCAGCGCGTAGATATCGGCGAGTTCGGTCGTGCGCGCGACCGGGTAATGCAGCAGTTCGACGTCGGGCACGAGGTTCGTGCTCGTCGCGACGACGCTCATCTCGCAGTAATCCGCCGTCGCCGATGTCTTGCGGCCGTTCAGCGCTTCGCGGCGCGCGGCGAGCGTGGCGGGAATGTCGTCGCCGAGCGTCATGAGCTTCGCCAGTTCCGGCGCGGCGAAAGTCTGATCGAGCTGCGTGACGTTGCCGGTGGCGGCGTCGAAGATCAGGTCGTATTCGCTCGACTTGCCCGCCGCGACGACTTCGAGGCCGAGCACGCGCGCCCACGTCACCCAGCCGATCAGGTTCGACGGCTGATCGCCGTCCGCCGTCGTGTACACCACGCCCTGACGCGCCGCGAGACGCGCCAGCGAAACGCCCGCGACGGAATCGACTTCCTTGCTGACCATCGCGACGTGGCGCTTCGCGAGCAGCGCCTGCACCGCCACGCGATACCCGACCGACGGATTGCCGGTCGCTTCGACCAGAATGTCGTATCGGGCGGCGGCGAGCAGCGCGACGTCCGCGACGAGCGCGATCTGCCCGGCTTCGAGCGCGGACACGCTCGCGGCATCGGCGCATTCGATGAGCGAGGCATCGTCGAAACCGAGTTCGATGCACATCGCGCGCAGGCCGGCGACATCCAGATCGCACAGCGCCGCCGGCACGAGCCGTTCGATGAGCCGTGTCTGCGCGAGCAGCGTGCGTGCAAAGCCGCCCTTCGCGCCGGTAAGCGCGTAGCGCACCGGCCGGTCCGATTGCGCCGACGATGGCGGGGAAAACAGCAGTTCGTAGTTCATCTTGGCATCCGCGCGAGAGAGGCGTTGCCGGCAACGCGTGCGCCGGCTAACGATGAAAGTGGGCGAAAGCACATACCTTAAGCAGGTGCCTAACGCTAACACGGACCTTAACGTTATTTATCATCATCGTCAATTTTTTTACCATCGTTTAACATCAAGACGACAAACGCCCGTACAATCGAAACATGGAGGCCCACATGCAGACACCTATCCGGCGTCCCGTCCTGGGATGCATCGCTGACGATTTCACCGGCGCGACCGATCTCGCCAGCACGCTGGTTCGAGGCGGCATGCGTACGATCCAGACGATCGGCGTGCCCGCATCCGCCGAGCCGATCGATGCGGACGCGCTCGTCGTCGCGCTGAAGTCGCGCACCATCGAAGCGGCCGACGCCGTCGCGCAATCGCTCGCCGCGCTCGAATGGCTGCGCGCGCAAGGTTGCCGGCAGTTCTTCTTCAAATACTGCTCGACCTTCGATTCCACCGACGCGGGCAATATCGGCCCGGTCGCGGAAGCGCTGCTCGATGCGCTCGCCACGAACGACGCCGAGGACTTCGCCATTGCCTGCCCCGCGTTTCCCGAGAACAAGCGCACGATCTATCGCGGGCATCTGTTCGTGGGCGACGCGTTGCTGAACGAATCGGGCATGGAGAACCATCCGCTCACGCCGATGCGCGAGCCCAACCTCGTGCGCGTGTTGCAGCGTCAGTCGAAGTCGAAGGTCGGGCTGATCGCGAGCGAAACCGTCGCGGCGGGCGAAGCGGCCGTGCGCGACGCGATCGCGCAGCTTCGCGCGGACGGCGTGCGCCTCGCCATCGCGGACGCGCTCACCGACGCCGACCTGCGCACGCTGGGCGCGGCGTGCGCGGACCTGCCGCTCATCACGGGCGGCTCCGGCGTGGCGATCGGCTTGCCGGAGAATTTCCGGCGCGCGGGCCTTCTCGAATCGAACGATAAAGCCGCCGAACTTCCCGCCGTCGATGGCGCGGCGCTCGTGCTGGCGGGCAGCGCGTCGAAGGCGACCAACGCGCAAGTGGCCGACTGGATCGAATCGAAGCCGGCGTATCGCATCGATCCGCGCGCGTTGTCGCGTGGCGAGAAAGTCGTCGATGCCGCGCTCGCGTTCATCGACGAACACGCGCCGCGGCCCGTGCTGATCTACGCGACGGCCACGCCCGACGAAGTGAAGGCGGTCCAGCAGGAACTCGGCGTGGCGGCGGCCGGCAAGCTGGTCGAAGACGCGCTCGCGGCCATCGCGGGCGAGGCGAAGGCGCGCGGCGTGCGGCGCTTCGTGGTGGCGGGCGGCGAGACATCGGGCGCCGTGGTGCAGGCGCTCGGCGTGGACATGCTGCAAATCGGGCCGCCGATCGATCCGGGCGTGCCCGTGACGGTGACGATCGGTGAAACGCCGCTTGCGCTCGCGCTCAAATCGGGCAACTTCGGCGCGCGCGACTTCTTCGCGAAGGCGCTGCGTTATACGGCGGGGGAACGCGCGTGAGCGAAAACATCATCGGCGCGAGCAGCGATGCGAAGCTGCGCGAGGAAATCTGCACGGTCGGCGCGAGTCTCTTTGCGCGCGGCTACACGGTGGGCACGGCGGGCAACATCAGCGCGCGCTGCGACGACGGCTGGCTCATCACGCCGACCGATGCGTGTCTCGGCCGGCTCGATCCCGCCGACATCGCGAAGGTCGATGCGCAAGGACGTCACGTGTCCGGCGCGCGGCCATCGAAGACGCTGGAACTGCATCGCCAGATTTACGATGCGAACTCGGAAACGCGCGGCGTCGTGCATACGCATTCGACGTCGCTCGTTGCGCTGACGCTCGCGGGCGTGTGGCGCGACGACGATGTGTTGCCGCCCATCACGCCGTACTACGTGATGAAGGTCGGCCATGTGCCGTTCATCAAATACCGCCGCCCGGGCGATCCGCAAGTCGCCGCGCAAATCGCGACGCTCGCGGATCGCGTGCGCGCGGTGCTGCTGGAACGGCTCGGGCCGGTGGTGTGGGAACGCAGCGTGTCGCATGCGTCGTATGCGCTGGAAGAACTGGAGGAGACTGCGCGCCTCTGGCTCATGGCGACGCCGCGCCCCGCTCCGCTCGATGAAGCCGCCATCGACGAGTTGCGACGGACCTTCAATGCCCGCTGGTAACGTCGTGCGATGAGTGGATCGCGAGTTCGTCGAGTTCGGACGACGAATCGGCGGGAGTCGAAGCGAGGTGCGCATCGCGCAGACGCATGATGGTTTGCCGCGACGTGCTGAACGTGCGCGCGACTTCCGCCACCGAGCCGCCCGCCTTCAGCGCCTTCAGCGCATCTTGCTGCTGTGTCCTGGACAACGAGTTGGGACGTCCTTGCGGCACGCCGCGCTCTCTCGCGGCGCTCACCGCTTCGCGCGCGCGAATCTGCCGCGTGAAGCGTTCGAGGTCCTGTGCGAGCTGAAGCGCGCGCAGAAAAGCGCGGTCCGGGCCTGCGCTGATGTCCTCGTTGCCGTAGTCGAGGCAGACGACCGACACCTTGCGCGATTCGAGTTGTTCGAGCGTCGCAATGACTTCGCCGATCGTGTTGCCGAGACCCCAGAGCTTGGTCGTGATGAACGTGTCGCCCGCGCGCAGCCGCCTGAGGGCGCGCTGAAACGCTGGTCGCAAGGCCACGGGCGTCGCGCAACTGCATTGCTCGATGAACACCGCGCTCATCTCGACGAGATAGCCTGCGGCGTCGATATCGAACAATGCGCGCTCATGCGCTGGAAAGCCCTCGGCTTCCTCGAGGACATACACGACGATGCCCAATTTACAGCCTCCCTGGTGTATTCATTGATCCGGAATTCATTGATCGCCGACGGCGTCTGCGTTCGATATATCGCCGGGGCCGGCTTGACTGCGCGCCCGGATTCACCGCTTTAAGAACGAATGTTCGCGAATTTAACGGCGCGTCGTTCGCATGTATTCAGCAATTACTGCTCCCGGCTTCGAGAGCGGCGCGCTGCATGCGGAAATTCATGGACAAATGCGACTGCTCACGTGGACATATTATTCACCGTGAGCGTTATCGATTTCTGACTCGTTACCGGAAAAAGCAAAGGCTGCCGCGACGAAGCTGTGAATACCGTCTGATATTCAGCATAGTCGACCGGCAGCCTTCGAGCGTTGCGTAAAACCCTGTACCGCCGCAAGCGCAATGTGCGCAAACCCTCAAAGCTCGGGCCGCACGAGATCCGCTCTCACGACTTCATCGCCGCGCCGCTGTGCCGCTTCTATTGCGGCAGCCTTGGTGGGAAAAGGACCGATCGTATCGACGCCATCGAACGGAAAGAGAAGCCGTCCATCTGTTTTCCTGACGACCTTCAGCGTGCCGTAATAACCGCTTGCGCTGCTGCCGCGATAAGAAGCGTAGATATGGAAATCGTCCTCGGTTGCGCCGGGTGCGGGCAAGACACTTCGCGTGGGGAACAGCACGAGTTTAGGGCGTCTTCCACTGATATGCGTCATGCAATCCCTCCGATCAAACGTATGCGTATGAACGGGTATTGTGCGCGGCGAGCCACGTTCCAGAACTGTACGTAACGCGGGATATACGAACACGATATCGACGCGCCGTTCCGCGATGAAACGGGCGCGCCGACGCGCCTCAGGCGCCCGTCCAGACCGGCGGGCGTTTCTCGGTGAAGGCCGAGACGCCTTCGTGAAAGTCGTGGCTGCCGTAGCATTGACGCACGAGGTCATCGCCTTCGAGCGGCAGCGCGGCGAGCATGCGCGACATGGACTGCTTGCTCACGCGCATGGTGATGGGCGCATTGCGCGAGAGCCGGTCCACGAGCGCGGCCGCGCGTGCATCGAGCTGATCCGGCTCGACGCCTTCGATGACGAAGCCCGCCGCGATGGCATCGTCCACGTTGAGCATGTCGCCGAGCACGAGCATGCGCTTCGCGCGGCCGATGCCGAACTCCGCGACGATCCGCGCCGTATTGCTGATCGCGAGGCAATTGCCGAGCGTGCGCGCGATCGGCACGCCGAACTTCGCCTGCGGTGTCGCGATACGCAGATCGCAGCACGCGGCGATCGCGAGGCCGCCGCCGACGCACCATCCATCGACGATAGCGAGCGTGGGCATCGGCAAGCCGTCCACTTTCGATAGCACGCGTTCGATGCGACGCTCGTAGTTCACGCCATCCTCCGCGCTTTCGAACGCGGTGAACTGCTGAATGTCGGTGCCCGCGACGAAGGCCTTGCCGCCCGCGCCGCGAAACGTCGCCACGCGCACGTCGCGCTCGTTCGCGAGCCGCTCGCAGATGGCTTCGAGTTGCTCGTACATGTGCCACGTCATCGCGTTGTGCGCGTCCGCGCGATCGAACACGATATGCGCCGCCGCGCCTTCAATCGTCAAACGCACTTCGCCTTGCTTGTTCTTGTCGTCGTCATTCATGCGCCATGTCTCCTTCATGTTGTGTTCGATGTTCAGCCGATGCGCGCCGCCACTGCTTCGCCGACTTCGGCCGTGTTCGCCTTGCCGCCGAGATCGCCGGTATGCGGGCCTTCCTTCAGCACGGCGGTGATTGCGTTCAGGATGGCGTCGTGGGCTTCGCGTTCGCCGAGGAAGTCGAGCATCATCGCGGCGGACCAGATCATCGCGATGGGGTTCGCAATGCCTTTGCCCGCGATGTCCGGCGCGGAGCCGTGCACCGGCTCGAAGAGCGACGGGAACGTGCGCTCCGGATTCATGTTCGCCGAAGGCGCGATGCCGATGGTGCCCGTGCATGCCGGTCCGAGATCGGAGAGGATATCGCCGAACAGGTTCGTGGCGACGACGACATCGAAGCGATCGGGGCTCAGCACGAAGCGCGCGCTCAGAATGTCGATGTGCTGCTTGTCCCAGCTTACGTCGGGGAACTGCTCGGCCATTTCGGCGGCGCGCGCGTCCCACCAGGGCATGCTGATCGAGATGCCGTTGCTTTTGGTCGCGACGGTGAGCTTCTTCTTGCGCTGCTGCGCGAGGTCGAATGCGAACTTGAGCACGCGTTCGGCGCCCTTGCGCGTGAAGATGGATGTTTGCGAGACGAACTCGCGTTCGGTGCCTTCGAACATGACGCCGCCGACGGATGAATATTCGCCTTCGGTGTTTTCACGCACGATCATGAAGTCGATGTCGCCGGCCTTGCGATTCGCGAGCGGCGAAGGCACGCCATCGAAGAGGCGCGCGGGACGCAGATTGATGTATTGCTCGAATTCGCGGCGGAACTTGAGGAGCGACCCCCAGAGCGAGATGTGATCGGGTACTTTGGCGGGCCAGCCGACTGCGCCGAAGAGAATGGCGTCGCACTGTGCGAGACGACTTTTCCAGTCGTCGGGCATCATCTGGCCGTGCTGCGCGTAGTAATCGCAGCTCGCCCATTCGATATGGTCGTATTCGAGCGCGATGTTGAAGCGCTTTGCGGCGGCGTCGAGGGCGCGCAGGCCTTCGGGCATGACTTCTACGCCGATGCCGTCGCCTGGGATTACCGCGATGCGGTAGGGTTTCGTCATTGGTTGACTTCTCCTTTGGACAGGACGCGGGTCATTCTATAGGTTTGGTTTGGCCCTCGCCGGGCTTGGGGTTTCTTTTATCTGACTTCCTTTCAGTGCATTCCTTTCAGTGCTTTCCTTTCAGTGCTTTCCTTTCAGTGCTTTCCTTTCAGTGCTTATTTTCGTGTCGGTCTATTAGCTCGCCCCTCCCCGGGGCGGGGGTCACTTTCTTTGCTGCTGCAAAGAAAGTAACCAAAGAAAGCAGCTTTTCTGGCCCGAAGCACTGACTGTCTAATCACTCCGTAGAACCAGATTGGCACTCAGCTTGAATCAACCTTGAATCACCTTCCGCGCCCGCTGAGCGCCACCCCATGCGAGCCCCTCGGCTCGACAAAACCATCAGCCCTCAACCCACCACGCTACATCCCAAACTACCGCAAAACCTACTCGTCAACACCCCCGCACGTAAACTTCGCCTCTGACATGTTTCCAAACGCGCTGCTCGCGCCTTGCGCCTTGCGGTTTGTGGTTTGTGTTTGTGGTTTGTGGTTTGTGGTTTGTGGTTTGTGGTTGCGGCGTGGAATGGCTTTTTTGAAGCGTGAGCGGTGGTGCCCGAAGGGTGTTGTCGAGCCGGGGGGCTCGCATGACGTGGCGCTCAGTGGGCGCGGAAGGTGATTCAGGGTTGTGTCAAGCTGAGTGCCAACGTGGGTCTACGAAGTGACTAGACATTCAGTGCTTCGGGCCAAGAAGCTGCTTTCTTTGGTTACTTTCTTTGCAGCAGCAAAGAAAGTGACCCCCGCCCCCGGGGAGGGGCGTGCTAATAGACCGACGCGAAAAAAAAGAAACACGAATGAAAGGCCCGACCACGCGCGAAGGCATAAAAAAACGCCCATTGCATTCCCGAGTACGATGACCCGCGAATCAACTGAGCGAATCAACTGAGCGAATCAACCGAGCGAAAAACGAGCAAGCGAAGCGCGCGCAAAGATGTGGCATGACGAATGCACCTGTCCGCAGGCGAAAACCCACATTCGAAACTTCAAGGATCGACGAGAAATGCCCGACACCCCCAGCAAGCCCGACACCCTGGCGGAAGTCCCGATGGAGGGCGAACTGCTCGAGCAGCGCATTCGCACGCTCGCGTATTACATGTGGGAAGCGGACGGCCGGCAGCCGGATCGTGCAGACGAGTATTACCATCGCGCGCGCAAGCAATTGCTCGCCGAATACGGCCAGACAGATTCCGCCGACAATGCGCTCGACGAACGATCGGACGGATCGAAGCGAAAGAAAAAGCGTGCGCCCTAGCGATGCGCTTCCTCGACACGCGCATCATGCGTCGCGACACAATCGCCACGTGCACGCGATGCACATTCGAGCCGATTGCCGCCAAGCGACTTCGCGCGATACAGCGCCTCATCCGCCGATGCCAGCAGTTGCACGAGCGTAGGCGCCTCATTGCCCGACACCGCGAGTCCCATGCTCACCGTCGCGCGAATCGCGACCGCATCCGCGCCATGCGCAGTCGCCCCGGCAAAACGGCGAACGATGGATTCGCCCGCCGCTCGCGCGCGAATGCCGTCATGATCGGGAAGCACCGCCGCGAACTCTTCCCCGCCGATGCGCGCAAGAACAGCATGCGGCCCGAGCACGTTTCGCGCGATCGCCGAGAATGACTTGAGCACGTCGTCGCCGGCCTGATGCCCGTACCGGTCGTTGATGGTCTTGAACTGATCGAGATCGATGGCAAGCACCGCCACCGGCCGCGATGCCCCTCGCTCCAGCACCATCCGCGCGCCTTCCTCGAAGAACCATCGGCGGTTGCCGACGCCCGTCAGATAATCCGTATTCGATTCACGCACGAGCTGGCCATGGGCTTCGTCGCGCACGAGCCGGAGCAGCGTCATCGGCAACACGACCGAATACAGCACGCCCTCGTACATCGTGATCTTGCCGACGACAATGAGCACGCCTTGCCCGAACCACGTGACCATCCACGGCAGAACGAACGCGCGCGCCGCATAGAACAGCGCATGACCGCCCGAGACGATCGCGGCAATGCGCCTCGATTGCTGGCCCGCGCTGCCGTCGTTACGCAGCAGTTCGAGCGACGTCATTCCGCACGCGATCGCAATCGGCACCGCGCTCGCATACGCCCAGATGAGATCGAGCCAGCGCGCGCCGCCGAGCGCCCACGTCATCGCGAGCACCACGAGAATGCCGATGGACACGCGCCGATGCTGCCGTCCATTCAGCGACGCGACGCCATGCAGCGTCAGCAGATAGCCGCTGACGATGACGAGATTGCTCAACGCGGCACCCCACGCGCCGGGCAAGTCGCCGCGCATGGCCGCTGCCGCGCAGCCGAGCGCGAGCGTCGCGTATCCCGCAGCCAGAATCTTCAGTTGACGGCTGCGCCCGGGATGCGACCGATGCTCCCAAAGCGTCATCCCGGAGCTGGCGAGAAGCGTTCCGATCGCAAGTAAATAAAGGGTAAGAAGATCGACGCGCACTCGCTTGCCTTGTTCATTTTCGATGAGGTCTTCGCATGGGCGAGTTAACGGCATATGCGCGCGCGTCTTGAGGCGAACGCGGTAGGGACTGCGCGCCGGCTGCCTGAGTCCCGCGCCGGCGCGCACTTTTTACCGCACGGCGTGCATCAGCCGCGCATCAGCCGTGCAGATGCGGCGTCAGCGCGGCAAGCCAGCACGCCACCGCGACCGCGCCGCCATCCGCAATGCCGACGGCCCGCGCGCCGAGATAGCTCGCGCGTCCGGCGCGCGGCGTCATGCTAGCCGTCCCCTGCGCGCCTTTCTGCGCGGCGGCGACAGCTTGGCCCCAGGCGTCATCGGCTGAACGGCCCGCGCTCACCGCTTCCTCGAACGCGGATGCGGCCGGCAGCAACGCATCGAGCATCGTGCGATCGCCGGCCTTCGCGCCCCCCAGATCGCCGATAGCCTGCACCGCATGCGCGAACGCGGCGGCCCAGTCTTTCGCCGAAGGATGGTCGATGCCCGCGAGATGACGCGATGCGCGCATCAGCGCCGTTGCATAGAACGGCCCGGAGCTGCCCGCGATCGCCCGCCGCAACGCGGTCCCGAGCGCGGCGAGCGCTTCGGCGGGCGTCGAGAGCGCGGCATCCGGAACGTCGCGGATCGCGTGCGCCGCGCGCGTCATGCTGATGCCGAGATCGCCGTCGCCCGCTTGCGTGTCGAGATCGGTAAGCTGCGATTCGCTCGCGATCAGCGCATCCGCGACACCGTTCAGCGCGAGCCTGATCCGTCGCGCCCAATCATGCGCGGACTCGCTTTCCACGCGCGCGCTCGCTTGCGGCTGCGGCACCGGCGCATCGATGCGGATATCCGCGTTCACCGCGCCGCCGCCGGGCCAGGCGCGGGCATCGGTCGGGGCATCGAGCAGATCGAGCGTGGAATCGTCCACGCGCAGCAGCGAGATGGAACAGCCGGGCATATTGAGCGCCGACAGCAGCGTGCCGGACCACGCGCGCTCCACGCGAATGCCGCGTTGCGCGAGATTCTCGAAGGCCGCGCGCATGACGATGTCGAGTTCCATCTGCGGCGTCGCGCCGAGGCCGTTCACGAGCAGCGCGACGCGTTCGCCATGCTTGAGCGCGGAATCGTCGACGATGTTTTCGATCAGCACGTCCGTCAGCGCATCGGCGGCGAGCGGCGCGGTGCGCTCGACGCCCTTCTCGCCGTGAATGCCCAAGCCGAGTTCGATTTCATCGTCGGCAAGCGTGAAGCCCGAACGGTCAGCGCCGGGCAGCGTGCAGCCGTCGAGCGCCACGCCCATCGTGCCGAGACTCGCCGCCGCGTGCCGCGCGATGCGCGCGACGTCGTCGAGCGCCATGCCGCGCGCCGACGCCGCGCCCGTGATCTTGTGCACGAGCACCGTTCCCGCGATGCCGCGCCGCTGGCTGCGATCCGCGTGTTTGCGCAACGCGACGTCGTCGGCCACGATCACCACTTCCACCGGAATGCCTTCGGCCCGCGCGAGTTCGGCGGCCAGCCCGAAATTGAGGCGATCGCCCGTGTAGTTCTTCACGATGAGCACGGCGCCGCGCGGGCCGGCCGTCGCGCGGATCGCGGCGAGCACCGCATCGGTCGATGGCGACGTGAACACTTCGCCGCACACGGCTGCGGCGAGCATGCCCGCGCCGACGTATCCGCCGTGCGCGGGTTCGTGGCCGCTGCCGCCGCCCGAGATGATCGCGACGGGCCGGTCGGCGGCTTCGCTCTGCGGGCGCGAAACGAGCACGTTTTCATCGCCGAGAATGGCGACGTGCGGCGCTTGCCTGGCCATGCCTTCGAGCATGTCGCGCACGACGCGCGCGGGCGTGTTGATGAGCTTCTTCATGCGTGGTCTCCTTCGAAGCGATGAAAGGCGGGCGGCTAGAAGCGTAATGCATTTCATCGCATGGAGAGGCGCGCCGTCACCGCGTGATCGACCACTCCACCGTTTCCACGCCCGCCACCGACGCCGCTTCGACGAAAGGCGGCACGTCCAGCGAGTTCGGCGCGGCACGCCATTTCACCTTGAACCGCTCTTCCACGCGATTCCCGTTCGCCCCCGCCGATCCCGCGATCGCGGCGAGGCTGCAACCGTACGCGCGCATCGACTCGGCGAGCGTTTCCATCGAGAACGGCCCGCGCTCGTAGACGATCTTCAGTTCGGCCTGCCGGTCGCGCGGAATGCGCATTTCGACGGCTTTCATGAACCACAGCACGACGATGCCGAGCGCGAGCCCGATGCCGCCCAGCGCCAGTTGCCCGCCGCCGAAGCACAGGCCGACGACCGTCACGAACCACAGCGTCGCCGCCGTCGTCACGCCGAGCACGAGACCTTCCTTGCGCAGAATCGCGCCCGCGCCGATGAACCCGACGCCCGACAGAATGCCGAGCGGCAGACGCATCAGATCGAGTTCGACCAGCGACTGCGCGGTCTTGCCGGACTGCGCAAGAAGTGCATTGACTTGCAGCATCGCGAGACACGCGGCCAGGCAGACGAGCAGCGTCGTGCGCAAGCCGGCGACTTTGCCCGACTCGCCCCGGTTCAATCCGATCAGCACGCCCGCCACGACGGCAAGCACGATGCGGATGCACACATCCGGCCATTCGAGGATGAGCGGCATCGGCGACATAAAGACTCTCTCCACGGCTTACATGTTGCATGTCGAGCAAACGTCGAACCTGGGTCCGTCGCTTGCTGGCCCTGCCAGACAGCGGAAATGCGAAGAAAGGAGCGGCGATGGACCGGTTCGAGGATGCGCGCAGCAGGATGATCGAGCGCCAGTTGAAAGGCCGGGGCATCGCGAACGCGCGCGTGCTCGACTGCATGGCGAAGGTGCCGCGCCACGCGTTCGTCGATTCCGCGCTCGCCGAATTCGCCTACGACGACAATCCGCTGCCGATCGCCGCGAATCAGACCATCTCGCAGCCGTACATCGTCGCGCTGATGCTCGAAGCCGCCGACGTGCAGCCGGGCGACCGCGTGCTGGACATCGGCACCGGCTCGGGCTACGCGGCGGCGGTGATGGCGTGCATCGGCGCGCGCGTGGAATCGGTGGAACGTCACCGCGAACTCGCCGATTCCGCCCGCGCCACGCTCGAAGCGCAGGGCGTCGCGAATGTCGCCGTTCATCATGCGGACGGCACCGAAGGCCTGCCGCAGCATGCGCCATTCGATGCGATCCTCGCCGCCGCGGGCGGCCCGTATGTGCCTTCGGCGTGGCGCGAACAATTGAAGATAGGCGGTCGGCTCGTAATGCCGGTCGGCGATGCGCGCGAAGCCCAGCGCCTCGTCAAGTTCGTGCGCACCGGGAAACACGAGTTCGAGCAGGAAGATCTCGGCTCCGTGATGTTCGTGCCGCTGATCGGCGCGGCGGGCTGGGAAGAGGAGCCGGACATTCGGCCCACCGCGCCATCGATGCCGCATGCCGAACCGAACGCAGCGGCCCGTTCATTGCCCGAGCGGATTCGCGCGGCCGCCGTGCGTCTGCCCGAGCCGAGCGCGCCGGATTTCGCGCACGCATTCGACCGCTTCGCGCAAAAGCGCGTCGTGCTCCTCGGCGAAGCGAGCCACGGCACCGCCGAGTTTTACGAAGCGCGCGCGGCCATCACGCGGCGGCTCATCGAGGAACACGGGTTTCGCTTCGTCGCGGTGGAAGCGGACTGGCCGGACGCCGCGATCATCGACGAACACGTGCGGCACCGGCCCCGCGCGCGGCCCGATGCGCGGCCATTCCAGCGCTTTCCGCAATGGATGTGGCGCAACGCCGAATTCGGCGCGTTCGTCGCGTGGATGCGCGCGCACAACGCCGCGCTGCCCGACGAGCGCCGCGCCGCGTTCCATGGCCTCGATCTGTACAGCCTGTCGGAATCCATCGCCGCCGTGCTCGCGTATCTGGACGAGCAGGATCCGGACGCCGCGCGCATCGCCCGCGAGCGATACGGCTGTCTCACGCCGTGGCAGAAGAACCCGGCGGTGTACGGCCGCGCCGCGTGGCAGGCGGGCTTCGGCAAGTGCGAGAAGGCCGTGATCGCTCAGTTGCGCGATCTGCTCGACAAGCGCCTCGCCTCGCCCGCCGCCGATCCCGGCCTCTTCGACGCCACGCACAACGCGCGGCTCGTGGCGTCGGCGGAGCAGTACTATCGCGCGATGTATGGCGGCTCGGCCGAAAGCTGGAACCTGCGCGACACGCATATGTTCGACACGCTCACGAGCCTGCTCGATGCCTGGGGCGCGGACGCGCGCGCCGTCGTGTGGGCGCACAACTCGCATCTCGGCGATGCCTCCGCGACGGAAATGGGCCGCGTGCGCGACGAGTTGAACGTCGGCCAGCTCTGCCGCGAACGCTTCGGCGACGACGCCGCGCTGATCGGCTTCGGCACGCACGCGGGCACGGTCGCGGCGGCCAGCGACTGGGACGCGCCGATGCAGGTGATGAACGTGCGGCCATCGCGCGCGGACAGCTACGAGCAGCAGTTCCATCTCGCGGGCGTGAACCGGTGCATGGTCGATTTGCGTCCCGGCATCGACGATGCGTTGCGCGACGCGCTCGCCGAAGAGCGGCTGGAGCGCTTCATCGGCGTGATTTATCGGCCGGACACGGAGTTGTACAGCCACTACGCGCAGGCCGAACTGCCCGCCCAGTTCGACGCCTTCGTGTGGTTCGACACGACGCGCGCCGTCAAGGCGATGCCCGCGTCGCAAGACTCGGCGGAGGCGCCGGAAACGCCCGAGACGTTTCCGTTCGGTCTGTGACCTCGTTATCGGCGGCGGATGGCGTAGAGCGATGTCGGCAGCGCGATAGGATCGTCGGGCTTGAACCAGCTCATGTCGGGGATGCGCGAATCGGTCACGTACACGGTGCCGTCCGGTCCTTGCGTGAACGTGTCGGGCCAGCGCAGTTGCGGATCGCGCAGCAGCGTGAAGTAGCGGTCGCCGTCGCGCACGCGCACCGCGTGATGCTCCACCGACGACACATACAGCCTGCCGCGCTCGTCGAAGAGAAGCCCATCGGCGGGACCGTCCATGCCAACCGTCTCCACGCGCGCCGATACTTGCTGCGCGCTCAGTTGCGCGTTCTGCAGCGCATCGGTCGGAATGCGATACAGCGTCTTGCCCTTCACCGCCTGCCAGTACAGATAGCGCCCGTCGGGCGTCAGCGCGATGCCGTCCGCCGAGAAATTCACGCCGCGCCCGTCGGTCTGACGCAGCGGCTTGCCATCGACTTTCACGGTGACGGTCTTGTCCGCCTGCGTGCTGGGATCGCCGTCGAGTACGCGCCGCGCGACGCCCGTCGTCCTGTCGATCACGACGAGCGCGCCGCGCACGCCGGAATCGGTCATATAGATGAAGCGTCCGTCCGGGCTCAGGCGCAGATCGTTCAGGTAACTGCCTTGCGGCGCGATGCTTTCGTCGAACGCGAAGACATGCGCGACGTGGTTCGTCGCGAGATCGATCTGCACGAGCTTCGGCGCGCCGGGCACGACGAGCGACTGCGCGGGCGCGCCCGGATCTAGCACCCAGAGATTGCCCTGCTTGTCCGCGACGACGGATTGCACGCACACGAAGTGATCCGCCGGCGACAGTTCATCGCGGCGCGCGTTGCGCCACGCGTTCCAGTCGGCATCGGGATACGGACGCACGTCGCCGTTCGCACCGAGTTCGGCGACGGAGATCGGCGCGTCCTCGGTCCAGCGCGGGAAGTTGACGAAGGTGCGGCCATCGGGCGATACCGTCACGCCCGTGACCTGATGCTCGAAACGCGCGACGAGTTGCAGCTTCGCATTGCCCCGATGCGCGTAGGCGGTTGCATCGTCAGGCATGTTCTGGGCGAAGCCCGTTTGCGTCAGCAAGGCGAGCGTGACGGCGGCAAGACAGCGGTTCATCCTGTGCATGATGGATTCCTGATCGATATGGCGAAGGCTTCAGGCCGCGTCGCGCGCGAGGCGAACGTAATGCCGCGCGGCCATCACGAGCATCACTGCGGCCACGCCCGTCAACGCGGCGCGTGCGCCCGCGGGCTGGAGGCGCGCGTTGGTATAGAGACTCGTCTCGCGCACCGGACCATTGCGGCCCGAACGCTCCCGCAGCGTGCCGGAGGCTTCGTAGAGCGCATCGCCGCTTTGTCGCGGTTCCTTCTTCAGTTGAATCCTGATGCCGATCTTGCTGGCGATGGCATCGTAAAGACGCGGCGCGCGCTGACCGAAACCGGACATCGCACGCGATGCCCCGCCCACGTAGATATCGCGTTCGGAATGCGTGGCCGCATGAAGGATCGCCTTCGCGACGACATCGGGCGCATACACCGGCTGCGGCAGCTTCGGCTCCCGATCGAGATAGTTCTTCGCATGCTCGACGAACATCGTGTCGATGCCCGCAGGCTTGATCAGCGTCACCGAAACGGGCGCGCCTTCGTCCTTCAGTTCGAGACGCAGCGAATCGGTGAAGCCCTTCACCGCATGCTTCGACGCGACATACGGGCCTTGCAGCGGCACGGCCACATCCGACAATTCGCTGCCCAGATTGATGAGCGCGCCGCCACGTTCGCGCAGATGCTTCGCCGCAATGCGCGATCCGTTCACGACGCCCCAGTAGTTGGTATCGAAGAGCTTGCGCTGGTCTTCCAGCGTGACATCGACGATGCGTCCGTACACCGAGACGCCCGCGTTGTTGATCCACGTATCGAAGCCGCCGAAGCGCTGGATGGCGGCGTCGGCCACGGCCTGCAACTGGCTTTCGTCGCCGACATCCGCCACCGTGTAGCCGACGTCCGGGCCACCCTCTTTCGTCAGCTCTTCCGCGAGCGATGAAAGCGCGCCTTCGTCACGCGACACGAGCATGAGCCGCGCGCCCGCCTTGGCCGCAAGGCGCGCGGTGGCGAGCCCGATGCCGCTCGTCGCGCCGGTCAGCACGATGGTCTGTTCACGCAGAGGCTTCAGTTTGATGCGCATGGCGGTTCCGATGTAAGGGAAATGAGGGATGCGCCATGCTCTAAGCATCCATCGTTCCTCTTCGCCGGATTTCCGCGCGTCAGACGAGCGCGTCGATTGCGGCCCAGTCGATTGCGACGTCTTCCGCGCGGCCCGCCGGCGTGCGCGCCAGCGCGACGATCTCCCGCGTCGGCACGCTCGTCGCCAGCGTCGCGATATGCGCGGCCTTGAACCAGTCGCATCGCGCGATCTCGTTGCGCGGCTCCGGCTTCGCGTCCCGCGCGATGTTCACGCCGAACACGTGGTGATGCTTGTTGATGCCGCCGAACAGAAACAGATACTTCAATTCGCTTACGACGAGACCTGTCTCTTCCTCGAGTTCGCGGCGCGCCGCTTCCTCAGGCGTCTCCCTTCTGCGGATGGTTCCGCCGGGCAACGCCCAGCGCGAACGCCTGCGCGTGACGAGCAGGATCTTCTCGTCGCGGGTGCAAATGATGGTGGCCCTTTCTCTCATCGTCGTATGGAAACGGTTGGCGCCACTCACTGATGCGGCGCCTATCATCGAATTGACATCGTGCGGCGGCACACTCGCGCTGCCGCGAATCTTCCCTTCCCGACTGCCCTAGCCAGCGCCATGCCGCGTCGCAAAGACGAAGGAAGGAAAGGCGCGAAGCATTGCACATCCGCGCATCTCCTTTGCAACGATGTGCAAAAGCCACTATAAAAAACGATGCGCCCATGCGCGGGAGAATTCGAATGAGCTTCGATCAACTCGATTCGCAACAGGTCCGGCGATTCCAGCGCAAGGTCACCTTGCTTTCAGCCGGCGGCACCTTTCTGGACGGCTTCGACCTGACCATCGTCGCGGTCGCGCTGCCTTCGGTCATCAAGCAATGGCAACTCGGCGCGGGCACGCAAAGCCTCGTGGTGTCGTCGGCGATCATCGGTTCGTTCGTCGGCGCCGTGTGGCTCGGGCGGCTCACCGACCGCTTCGGCCGCAAGGCGATGTACGCCATCGACCTGCTCGCGTTCGTGCTGTTCGCGCTCCTGACGGCCGTGTCGCAGAACGCGTGGCAGCTTATCGCATTTCGCTTTCTGCTCGGCGTGGGCATCGGCGCGGACTATCCGATCTCGGCCACGCTCGTCGCCGAATTCAGTTCGCGCCACAAGCGCGGGCAGCACGGCACCTCTCTCGCGGCGATGTGGTTCGTGGGCGCGGTGGCCGCGTATGTCGTCGGACTCGCGTGCCTGCCGCTGGGCGAGAACGCATGGCGCTACATGCTGGGCGTGGGCGCGGTGTTCGCGCTGGTCGTGTTCGTGTTTCGCATGACGCTGCCCGAATCGCCGCGCTGGCTGCAATCGAAGGGACGACACGACGAAGCCGAAGCGGTCATGCTCGCGGTAACGGGCGAACGCATCCCGATGCAACGCGAAGTGCAAGCGAAAGGCAGCCTCGCCGAACTCTTCTCGAAGCCGATGCTTCGACGCACGCTCTTCGTGCTCGGCTTCTGGTTCTGCTACGCGACGGCTTACTACGGCATTTCGATGTACGCGCCCACCATCATCTCGCCGTTCTCGCACGGCTCGCGCGTGCTGACTATCGTCGGTTCGGGACTCATCGCGATTCTCGGCATGATCGGCGCGATCATCGGCATGAATCTGGTCGATCGCTGGGGCCGCCGCCCCTTGCTCATCACGTCGTTCGCGGGACTGTCGGCGGCGCTGCTCGTGCTCGCGCTGAACTCGAAACCGACGTTCGCGTTTCTCATCGTGCTGTTCAGTTGCGCGGTGCTGTTCGCCAATTCGGGCGGCGGCATTCTCAACTTCGTCTATCCGACCGAACTGTTTCCGACGAACGTGCGCGCGGGCGCATCGGGGCTGGCGACGTCCGTGAGCCGCATCGGTTCGATCATGGGCGTGCTCGTGTTCCCGAACTTCGTCGCGTGGTGGGGCGCGAGCGCGGCGCTGTGGTTCTTCTTCGGCATCGCGCTCGCGGGCTTGCTCATCTCCGTGTGGCTCGCGCCCGAGACGCGCAACATGAGCCTCGAAGAACTGAACGCGCTAGAAAGCGCAGGCGATACCAACGCCGCGCGTGGCGCGGCGGTGCGGCATCGTCCCGTTTAGTCGATGAGCGCGTGGTCGGCGTCGTAGAACGGATACGTGCCGCCGGAATCGCCGATGTACGCCGTGTGCGTCACCACGCCCTCGCCTTCCACGTAGCGATGCAGCAGGAACGCGGGCGGCTCCATCACGAAGCGCGATGGACCGTTCGCCCGCAAGTCGAGCGCGACCTGATGCGCGGGCGCGGGACACACGCTCGCAATCGTGCCCGCGAAGCGCCTCTGAATCGCGCGATGCACATGCCCGCACAGCACGCGCTCGATCTCCGGATGCTTCTTGACGATGGCCGCGAGCTTCGCGGCGTCATCGGGCGCGAGACGCTGCGCATCCATATGCTCGATGCCGCATGCGAACGGCGGATGATGCATCGCGAGCAGCGTGGGGCGCGCATCGCCATCGGCGAGCGTCCGCGCGATCCACTCGAGACGTTCGTCGCACAGGCGGCCTCCACCGTGCGGCGGATCTTGCGTATCCGCGACCACCACGCGCAGCGCGCCCAGCTCGAATGCATACTGCGCGAAGCGCGGATGCTCCTGCAGATACGCGTGATCGGCGAACACTTCGCGCAACGCATCGCGGCCATCGTGATTGCCGACGCATAGGTAATACGGAAGTTCGAGCGGCGCGAGCAACGTTCGCAGATACGCGTATTCCTCGGCATCGCCGAAATCGACGAGATCGCCTGTGATGAGCACGGCATCCGGCCGCGGATCGAGCGCGTTCAACTGCGCGATGCATCGCGTGAGATACGCCGCCGTATCCACACGGCCATACGCGAGCTTGCCGGGACGTTTGATGTGAAGATCGCTGATCTGTGCAATGAGCATGATGTTTCCTTTGAAGGTCTCAGGCCGGTTTGCCGATTCTGCGCCCGCTCGATGACACCGGTTCGCGTTCCGCCGCAAGCAATGCACGCGCGGTGGGTTCGTCGATGATGAGTTCCTTGATGAAGCCGCCACGCAGCGCGCCGCGCACGCCTTCCACCTTGCGCCGCCCCGACACCACGCACAGCGTGTGCTTCGCGCGCCGCAAGAGACCGAGGTCCGGGCCGCTCGCGCGGCGATTGAGCGCGATATCGCGATACGTGCCGTCCGCGCGAAAGAACACAGTGGCGATATCGCCGACCACTTCATCGCGGCGCAGCGATTCGAGTTCGCTCTTCTCCAGAAAGCCGCCGCTATAAACGTGGCTCGTCATATGCGGCGACATCACGCCGACGCTGCACAGCATGATGTCGGCGCGGCTTTGCAGATCGAGAATCTGCCGCACGCTGCGTTCGCGCCACAACGCGCGCTTGGTCTCGGCATAGTCGAAGAACGCGGGCACATGAAACGGATGCGGCCGCGCGTCGAAGTTCATCGCGAAGCGCATGATGAGATTGCTGCTGAACGTGCTCGTCACGCCTTGCGCGTTGCCCGCGCCGTTCAGTTGCACGATGTCCACGTTCGCGGTCGATTTCGGAATCAGATGGTCCGATACCGCCGCCATCGTCGTGCCCCATGCGATGCCCACGACCATGTTCGAATCGACGACGGTGTTCAGATAGCTCGCGGTGAACATCGCCACGCGCCGCAGCCATTCCGCTTCGCCGGCCGCTTCCGGCACCGGCACCACGCGCGCCGCGTGCAGCCGGAAGCGCTGCGTCAGTTCCATTTCCACGCTTTTCGAACGCTCGCTCGGATCGTTGATGCGTATCTCCACGAGACCGTTCGCATGCGCGATGCCGAGCAGCCGCGACACCTTCGAACGCGAGAGCTTCATGTCCTGCGCGATCGCTTCGGTCGTCATGTCCTGGTAGTAGTACATCTTCGCGACCTGCACGGCGGCGGCGAACTGGCTCGCTTCGTCCTTGAACACGGGGCTCGGCATACGCGGGAATCTCGAAGACAGGGGAAACGCCATTACATCATGCTCGCCGGATCGCTTTATAGTCTGGGTTGCACGAAATTTCAGACGCGTTGCGAAAACGTGCAGACGCACCTATAACGCCAAAACCATGCGAAATGCGGGGGAAAGCATGACCGAGCGGGCGGCACACGTCGATTACGACGTTCTCGTGGTGGGCGGCGGCATCAACGGAACGGGCATCGCGCGCGATCTCGCGGGACGCGGCGCACGCGTGATGCTCGTCGAACAGGACGATCTCGCGCAACACACGTCGTCCGCGAGCACGAAGCTCATTCACGGCGGCCTGCGTTATCTGGAGTATCGCGAGTTCGGGCTCGTGAGAAAGGCGCTGCAGGAGCGCGAAGTGCTGTTGTCGGTGGCGCCGCATCTGATCGCGCCGCTGCGCTTCGTCATGCCGCACGTGCCGGAGCTGCGGCCCGCATGGATGATCCGCGCGGGCCTCTTTCTCTACGATCACCTGAGCCGCCGCGCCGTGCTCGAAGGCTCGCGCAGCGTGAACTTGCGCACGCATTTCGCGGGCGCGCCGCTCGTCGATTCGATCACGCGCGGCTTCATTTATTCCGATGCCGCCGTCGACGACGCACGCCTCGTCGTGCTCAACGCGCTCGGCGCGCATGAACGCGGTGCGCGAATCGCAACGCGCATGCGCTTCGTTTCGGCATCGCGAGGCGAGCACGAATGGCGTGTGACGCTCGCCGATGCGGCGGGGCATCGGCAAGAAGTCAGCGCACGCGCGCTCGTCAATGCGGCCGGGCCGTGGGTCAATGCGCTCGCAACCGGCGAAGCAGATGCCACCGCACGCGCGATGCGGCTCGTGAAGGGCAGTCATATCGTCACGCGAAAGCTGTTCGATCATGACCACGCGTATATCCTTCAGAACGACGACCGCCGCATCATCTTCGCCATTCCATGGCAGCGCGATTACACGCTCATCGGCACGACGGATGTGGATTACGAAGGGCCGCTTTCGGATGTGCGCATCACGCGCGAGGAGATCGGCTATCTTTGCGCGGCGGTGAATCGATACTTCCGCAAGCCTGTCGCGCCCGGCGATGTAGTGTGGTCGTACGCGGGCGTGCGTCCTTTGCTCGCGGACGGCGCGGACGATGCGGCATCGGCCACGCGCGACTATCAGCTTCAACTCGATACCACGCGCGCGCCGCTATTGACCGTGTTCGGCGGCAAGATCACGACGTATCGGCGGCTCGCGGAAGAAGCGGTGGAACAGCTCGCGGGGGCGCTTGCGATC
Source organism: Caballeronia sp. ATUFL_M2_KS44 (assembly GCF_023630965.1). Lineage (NCBI taxonomy): Bacteria > Pseudomonadati > Pseudomonadota > Betaproteobacteria > Burkholderiales > Burkholderiaceae > Caballeronia > Caballeronia sp. ATUFL_M2_KS44. The sequence goes on from NZ_JALQEA010000051.1 coordinate 52,306, forward strand.
ACCGCGCCCGCATGGACGCACGCCGCACCGCTTCCGGGCGGCGAGATGCCCGATGCGGACTTCGCGCGCTTTTTGAAGGGGTTTCGCGAGCGTCATCCGTATTTGCCGCGCGAACTGGCGCAGCGTTATGCGCGCGCATATGGGCTGCGCGCGGACATCATGCTGGACGGCATCGGCTCGATGGATGCGCTCGGGGCGCTGCTCGCGCCGGGGTTTTACGAAGCGGAGGCGAGCTATCTCATCGAACACGAGTGGGCGCAAACCGCCGACGACATGCTCTGGCGGCGAACCAAGCTCGGCCTTCAGGCGAACGCCGACGATACCGCGCGTCTCGACGCATGGATCGCCGCTCACGCCGCTATCGGCATAGGCGGATAGTCAGCGCAAGCGGTGCGATTGCGCGCGAGCGAGCGCGGCCACCGCGAAGCCCGCGCCCAGCGCGAGGTACGTCAGCGCGAGCGACTGCTTCGACAGATGCGCCTCGAATCCCGGCGTGAGGCGATCGGGCACCACGTGATAGTCCACGACATACGCGACCGCGGCCGTCGTCGCGGCGGCGGCGGCAATCGTTCCCGCGCGCGGACGCTTGCCGCACAGCGCTTCGAACAACACGCCCCAGAAGACCGCGCTGCCAAGATGAATGCCCGCGCCGATGCCGGTGTACTTCGCGCTCAAGTCTTCTTCGCGCAGCGCGCGCTTAGGCCACAGGCAATGCGTGACCGCGTTCAACGCCGCATAAGGACGACGGCCCGACGCCGATGCGCCCGCCGCCGCCGCCATCGCCGATGTCATTCCCGCCGTGCTGCCGGAGCAGATCGCTCGCAATATTAGGTCATTGGATGTCGATTTCATTCGCGTGTCTCCGTCATATTCGAATGGCGCGGAGCAATCGACATTCCCTTTTCGATCCTTGATTCAGCGCATTAGTACGGATAACGATGCTTCCTTCGCGGCACATCGATTGCGAGGGATAGGTACAGAGCATCGATGCACGCCAGGGCGACCGCGTTCGACATTTGGTGGACCAGGTGCGCCATATCCACGCGGTGCACGGTGGCACGTGCGTTGCTGAAAGCGAAGCGTCTGCCCGTTCAGGCGCTCCGAGGCAAACGACGGACAGACTCATTCCACACGCGGCGTTTCTCGGCCGCATCACGCCAGCACGGTTCATACGCGCTGAGGCTCGCAGCACGACGATCGTGCGCAACGCATTGCGCTTCGCGCGCGGTCGCTGCGAGACACAAGAGAGCAAACCCGATCATTGCGCGCATGAGCGTCGCAAGGAAACGTTCGTCCCTAAAAAATGGAGCCGTTGATATGTTCGTACATAACAAACGCCTGCAATATACGGTCCGCGTGGCTGCGCCGAACCCCGGACTCGCCAACCTGATGCTGGAGCAGTTCGGCGGTCCTCAAGGCGAACTCGCCGCTGCCATGCGTTACTTCACGCAGGCCGTCACCGAAGACGATGCAGGCCGCAAGGACCTGCTCTTCGATATCGCCACGGAAGAGTTGAGTCATCTGGAAATCATCGGCAGCATCGTCGCCATGCTGAACAAGGGCGCGAAGGGCACGCTTGCCGAAGCCGTGGAAGAGGAAGCGGAGTTGTATCGCACCATCACGCAGAACGGCAACGATTCGCACACCACGTCCATTCTGTACGGCTCGGGCGCACCGCTCACGAATTCCGCCGGGGTGCCGTGGACGTCGGCCTATATCGATACCATCGGCGACCCGACGGCCGATTTGCGCTCGAACATCGCGGCGGAATCGCGCGCGAAGATCGTGTACGAGCGGCTCATCAACGTGACCGATGACGCCGGCATCAAGGATGCGCTCGGCTTTCTGATGACGCGTGAAATCGCGCACCAGAAGTCGTTCGAGAAGGCGCTGCATTCCATCCAGCCGAACTTCCCGCAAGGCAAGCTGCCGGGCAAGCCGGAGTTCACGAGCGTGTACTTCAACATGTCGAAGGGCGACGACATGCGCGGCCCGTGGAACGAAGGCGGCGACTGGGAATTCGTCGCGGACCCGCAGCCGGCAGTCGATGGCGGCGACGGCACCGCGAGCGTGCAGGTCACGCAGACCGAAGTCGAAGCGCTGCAAGCCCTCGCGACGCGCACCGCGTCGGACCCGGCGAGCGATCCGACCACCGGCGCCGATCTCGGCTCCGGTCAGGCGCAGTAACGCAGGTCGCAACGCCGGTATCGCCCGCGACTGGGCGGTATCGGCGAATGTGAGGCCGCCCGCCGTCGCAGTGACATGCGCGACATGCGGGCGGCCGTTTCGATGTCCAATAACTGTCTATGCGGAGCTTAGTCATGCCAACTGTTTCTTCGAATGGAACCGTCGCGATGCGTCGCAATCCGGTCGACTGGATTACCGGCGCGCTCATCATCATCGGTGCGTTGAACTGGGGACTCGTGGGTCTCCTCAACTTCGATTTGGTAGCGGCCATCTTCGGCGCGGGATCGCCGGGGGCGCGTATCGTTTATATCCTGGTGGGGCTGGCGGGCATCTATCAGCTCGTTCGTGCGTTCATGCCGGCGCGCGATCAGGCCCTTGCGCACCGCTGATTGTTGCGCCGCGCGTTTGCATCGAGCGCGCGGCGCAACGACGTCCTATCGCGCCGTGGCGAGATGCGCGTTCACATTGATCGGCGGTTGCTCGTCGCTGAAGGGCGGCTTCACAACGAAACTTTCGATCACGCCGGGCCTGAAAATCAGGCACATGGACGATCCGCCATACTGGAAGTAGCCGAGTTCATCGCCCTTGCGCACGCGTTGCCCCGGCAGCGCTTCGATCATGCATGACGACACCTCCGCCATGCCGATGAACACGCAAGCGACCTCGCCGATCGCGGCATCGTCGCAATCGATCACGATGACCGCGCGCGCCGCCACCGCGCTGATATATCCCTGCGAGTCGTTGAGACCGCCGGGGTCTTCGCCTTCCGATTCGGCATCGGAGTAATACGTGCCATCGACGAGATAGGCTTTCACGACTGTCTACGAGGATAGTAGCTTGTACGGAACGGTGTCGTTAGTTATTGATTCTGTTGATCCGACTTCATGCACCACAACAGATTGTTTGTATGAAGTACCCAAATTCGGATCCACGAATTGGGATGATGGTTCTTACGCATGCGTCCAGCTTGGTTCAGCGCATCGGGTGACGACGCAGAGCGAGCGGAGCACAGTTCGGGATCGCGGGCGTCGACGCTACCACCGGGCAACGGTCGCTAAGCCGAGCTTCGCTGACGTCGGCCTGTCCGTCATCACCCGAGTCGGAAGGCAAGCTGTTTCCCGTATTTTCATTCGGATGCCTTAGCAAAATGAGAAAAGGGGTTGTTACCATCGATGAATGCCATGTCCTTTTCATTGTTTCGACGACGAAAAGGACATGGCCAAGCCGATACTCGACGACGAACTGTGGGCACTCATTGAACCGCTGCAGTTCGTGACGGTGAGAGGTGTCCGCTATCGCCTGAAGGCTGGATGACAACCGACGCTACGACTATGAATTTCAGCCGGCATCCAGGCCGCCTGGATGAGCAGCAGTGGCGGATTTACTCCCCTCGTGTCCGCATCAGGATGCGCAGCAGCACAGGCAGGAGCAGCAGAACAAGCGGCAATTGGACAACGAGTCCCGAAATGATTGCGATCGCCAGCGGCTGCTGCATGGCGGAGCCTTGTCCCAAAGCGAAGGCCAGTGGCAGAAGCGCAAGAATCGCGGCAATGGTGGTCATCGCAATCGGCCGCAAGCGGTTACGCCCCGCTTCGACCAGCGCGCGGTCGAACGCCATGCCGTCGTCGCGCACCAGGCCTTGCAACTCGGACACATAGAAGATCGCGACTTCCGTCACGATGCCGATGATCATCGTCATGCCCATCATCGCTGAGATGTTGAGTTCGATGTGCGTCACCCACAGCCCCACGAATACCGCGCCCGCCGCGAGCAGCGGCATGGCCATGACTGCCAGGGCGACGCGGAATCGCTCGTAAAGAAAGAGCAGCAAGCCGAACACAAGCGCCACAGCTGCGCCAAACACCGTCAGAAGGCCTTTGAACGCTATCTGCTGTTGCTGATAGAGACCGCCAAGCTCGTAATAGACGCTCGATGGCAAAAGGCCGGATTCGCCGAGTGCCTTCTGCACGTCGGCGACGGTCGAACCCAGGTCCCGCCCATCGATGCGTGCCGTGACCGCCACCATGCGCTTGAGATTGTCGCGACTGATCTCAGGCTGCCCGGTGACCTTGACCATGTTCGCCACGCGGCCCACTGGAAACAAATGTCCGTCCGGCGCGCGCACCAGCAACTGGCCGAGTTGCGTATCGGTAAGCGTCGAGGCGTTCGCAACGTGCACGCGCACGCCCACCGTCTTAGGCCCGCTCTGAAACTGCGTCGCGACACTGCCCTGCAGCATGTCCGAAACCGCCTGCGCAACCGACTGCACATCCATTCCTTCGGCAGCCACTGCGTCGGGACGGATGCGCAACTCGAGCGCATCGCCGGCCGGATTGATGCCGTCGTTCACATCGACCACGCCGGGTATCTTGCCAATTCGCGCCGCGACCTTGCGTGCAGTGGTATCGAGCGTCTCCTGGTCGTCGGAATATATCTTGATCTGCACGGGTTGCGGCACGGCCGTCAAGTCGCCGATCAGGTCTTCCATCAACTGAGCGAGCTCGATACTGACACCCGGAACCTGGCTGTCGATGCGCGAGCGTATCTCCTCCATGACGGTTTCGATCGGCTCACGATCGCCCGACTTCAGCCGCACGAAGAAATCGCCCTTGTTCGGCTCATTGAGATCGCCCCCGAGACCGGCTCCCGTGCGGCGCGAATAGGTCAGGACATTCGGATTCGACTGGAGGATCGCTTCGATCTGCTGCATCAGGCGGTTCGTCTCCGCGACGGAAGTGCCCGGCGCCGTGTGGTAATCGAGCACAAAGCCGCCTTCGTCCATGGTCGGCATGAAGCCGCTACCCACCTGCGTGAACGCGAAGCCCGCAGCCGCTATCAGCGGTACGACGCCCACCAGAACCAGCAGCGGCCTGGCGGTCACGCGTGCGACTAGAACGGCATAGCGCCTGTTCATCCACGCGGCGAAGCGCGATTCCTTGTGCTCCTCGGCATCCTTTGGCTTGAGCCACCGGTCGCAGAGAATCGGGACCGCGAGCCACGTCACGAGAAAAGAGATGAACAGCGCGCTTGCCATCGTTACCGACAGCGCCTTGAAGAAAGCGCCCGTGACGCCCGAAAGAAACGCAAGGGGCACGAAAATGATCAGCGTTGCGCCGGACGAGCCCGCAAGGGGACGCGTGAACTCCAGCGCCGCCGCCATCACGCGGCCATGAAATGCCCGCGCGCCGCCTTCGCGCATGCGTCGCACGACGTGCTCGATCATCACGATCGCATCGTCGATGACAAGACCCACGGCCGCCGCCATGCCGCCCAGCGTCATGATGTTGAAGCCCATGCCGAACACATCGAGCAGCAGGATGGTGGACGCCATGACCACGGGCACCAGTGCAACGGCGATGGCGGTGATCTTCCAGTTGCGCAAGAACACGAAGAGCGTGATGGCAGCGAGCACGACGCCAATCATGATGGCGTCGCGCACGCTGCTTGCCGACGCGATCACCAGTTCGCTCTGGTCGTACCAGTTCGCGAGATGCACGCCGGGGGGCATCTTGTGCTCAAAGTCCGCGAGCTTCGCGTGGATCGCCCGCGCCATTGCCACGCTGTTCGCGCCCGGCTGTTGATAGATGTTGACGAGCACGGCGTCCTTGCCATCGGCGGTCACGCGCATCCACTGCGGCACGACGCCTTGCCGCACCTTGGCGACGTCGCCGAGCAAGACCTGCGTGCCGCCATTCGACGCAACGACAACGTGCTCGAGTTCGTCGATGCGCGTGATCGTCGTGTTGGCGATGACGAGATACAGCTTGTAGTGGTCTTCTATCCGTCCGGTCGCCATCAGTACGTTGCTCGCCCCGATCGCTTTCGATACGTCCGCGAGCGACAGCTTGTAGGCCGCGAGACGCGCCGGATGGATGGCCACTTCGAACTCGTCCTGCGCGCCGCCCATCACGTCGACGCGCGCCACGCCTTCCACCGACGACAACAAGGGCCGCAATTGAAATTGCGCGAGATCCCGCAGCGCGGATTGCGACTGTCGCTGCGACGTGAGGCTGTAGGCGAGCACCGGAAAGACGGTCGGGTCCATCCGGCGCACTTGCATCGATGTGCCCGGGGGCAACGTACCCAGGATCTCGCTGATAGCGGACTGCGCCTGCAAGGTCGCCTGCGCCATGTCCGTGCCCCAATCGAAGTTGATCGAAATCTCGGCCGATCCCCGGCTCGTTCTCGACTCGACATCGCGCACATTCGGCACGCGGCGCAGGGCTTCCTCGACGGGCATCGTGACGAGCGTGGCCATCTGCTCCGCAGGCCGATCGCCGGCATCGAGCGAGACGACGGCTCGTGGAAACGCGACGTTGGGAAAGAGCGAAATCGGCATGCGGAAAGCCGTGAGGCCGCCCGCAATGGCCAAGAGCGCGATGACGAACAGCAACGAACGCGAATGTCGTTGCATCCACTGGCCGAAGTTCATTGCGCCGGTCCCTGCTTCGCGCTGTCGACGCGCACGGGTGCACCGTCATGCAGCTCATAGTTGCCGACGACAACGAGTTGGCGCGTCGCGTCGAGCGACCCCTCCACACCGTAACGGCCGCCGTCTTCCACGACGATTCTCACGTTAGCCCGATGCGCCTTGCCGTCGCTTCCCGCTTGGAACACGTAATCGCCTTGCGCATCGTGAAGCACGGCGCTGCGCGGCACGATCCAGTGGACGCCCGACTGCGTATCGATGTCCGCCTTCACGCGCGTGCCCGGAATAAAGGCGCTCTGCCCCGTCGGAACGTTCGCACCGACACTGACTAACTGAGTCTGTGAATCGACGGCTGCGCCTACCATCACGACGCGTCCCGCGATATGCGCGCTTTGCAGTGCAGTCGACAGTCCGCTCACGGTGACGCTATCGCCGCGATGAATCGACGGCATATCGGAGGGTTCGACGCCTAGCGTCACGTTCGGCTGTGCGTCGCCACCGCGCGTTCCTGCCGACAGTTGAAGAATCGCAGCGCCGGCCTGAACCTGGTCGCCCTGTCCGGCAGACACCTGCGTCACCACGCCATCATGCGGCGCAACGACGGTCGTCTTTCCATTGCCGACGCCAAGCTGATTCTGCGCCGCCAGCGCCTGCCTTGCGTCGAGCGCGGCCTTGCGAGCAGTGGCGAGTTGCGATTGCGTCGCGAGCGACTTGTCGAACAGGGATTGCGTGCGTGCGAGTTCGTCGTCTGCGAGCTGCGCCGCGCTTCTCGCCTGGGCTGCCGCGACGACGGCGCCAGGATCGGCCTGCACGAGGAAGAGCGGCGCGCCGCGAACGACGCTCTGCCCCGCCTGCACCCGCATTTGCACGATGCGCGCGATATAAGGCAGGTCGATTGTCGTCACGTTCGACGCGGAAGCGGCCACCACGCCATACGCGTGAACCGGCCGCGATATTGGGCCACGCGTCAGTGCGACGGTCTGCACTGCCGTCACGGGGATAGGCGCCTCATCCGCATGCGCGAGCGAACACACGAGGGCGATGACGACTGCGACAGGCGCAGCACGAAGGCTCTCTACGAGCCGGACGCGGTTATTTCGCATTGGATTCGGTGTATCGCTGATCGGAGGAGTAGGCATCGGGAATCACGCTGCCCAGCAGTGCCTGCAAGCCGACGCGCTGTTCCGCGAGCGACTCACGCAAAGTCGCGGCATCGATGCGTTTCGTCAGCGCCGCGCTTTGTGCATCGACATACGCGGGCAGCGCAAGATTGTGTTCGGCGTACGCAGCGGCTGCGTCCTTTGCCGCGCGATCGGCATCCGGCAGCGCGGATTCCATCGCACGCAACTGCGAAGCGAGGATCACCGTATCGGCGCGCATCTGCGCAACGTCTGCGTATGCGGTGTTGAGCCGGTCGTCGTACTCGTCGTGCAGACGCTGGCGCGTGGCTCGCTCGATCGCGACGTTGCCCTGATTGCGGTTGAAGATTGGCAGACTGAGGTTGATCTGGAAGCCGCTCGTGTAGATAGGAGCCGTGTCTCGGGCCCGCACGAAGCCGACCGAGAGGCTCGGGAACTGACCCAATATCGCCGCACGGTACTTTTGTTCCTGTGCCTCGTAGCCCGCCTGAAGGGCAAGCAGATCGGGGCGGCGTTGCGGCAATGCCTGCAGCGCTGCTTCGATGGTGCTTGCCGGCATCGGCGCGATTTCGTCGCTGACGGTGAGCTTCAGTTCCACATCGGGCGCAAGGCCAAGAAGCGCGTTCAGGTCGTGATGCGTCTGCAAGGCTGCGCGCTGCAAGTCGGTATATTGCCGGTTCGCGTCCGTGTAGGCGGTGAGCGCCGCGGTGAGCGCATCCGAAGTGAGATTGCCCTCTCGTTGCGCCTGAGCCATATGCTCATAGCGCATGCGCGTGAGATCGCGCTGCTGCTGCAAGAGCGGCAACGTCTCTGTCTGGAAGCGTGTCTTGACGAAGAGCTGCTTCGCTTGAGCAACGGCCTGCCACTCCTGCCACAGCAGACCAAGGTCCGTCCTGGCGACAGTGGCATCCGCCGATTGCTTGTTCGCACTGCGCGTGACGATTGCCATCACGTCGATACTCAACGCATAGCTGAACGCGGGCACTGCACCGAATGCGCCGGGAAAGTCGCGCGCAAGGCCGAGTTGCGGGTCGGGAAGGAGCCCCGCCGAATAAGCCTGTGCGCAAGCAATATGCAGATCGTCGCGTGCGAGCTTGAGCGCCGGATTGTTCGCAACCGCCAGCATGGCCACTTCTTCGATGTCGAAGCCGTCCGACGGGTCAAAACGGTGCGCGGCGAGTTCAGGCAAGGGCATGCGCGATGAATCGATCTGAACGCGTTCCAATTGACTCGATGACGTGCGGCCCGCGTACGGCGCCAGGGGCGCGCGATGATACGAGGCGCAGCCCGATAGCGTCAGCAAGCAAGCGCCCGTCAATCCGGCGAGGCTTGATCGGCTGAATCTCGAGTGAATGAAAAGGATGGCAGAACAAAGAGGCAAGCAACTCTCCCCGCTTCGGCTGGTCCGGAGCAGCAGCATTGATTAACGCGCATGGATGATCAATAACGAACGCTTAAGCGACACTTGGCGGCGATCGGAATTCTGCGGAGCGAGACCGACATCAAGCTGCATCGCTTCTGCTTTGCGTGCGCGACTTTCGAACCGGTTCTCATGGCCACGCCGGATTGGATAGAAACAGACACAGGGCGCGTTCGTCGCCGCACTGCTCGACCCTGCATCCGACTCATCGCCTTGAATCATTCCGAGCCGTGACCGTCCGTGACGCCGCCATAGCCCGAGTTCGTCGGCGAGGCGGTGACGTGCGCGTCGTGTTGCGCGGCGTACGTCGCGTGGTTGCGGGCTACCGTCCGTGCGTTCGGCGGGTAGTGAACACCATTCGACGGCAACAAGCCCTGAGCCTGCGCCTGCACCAGTTGTTGCTCCACTTGTGCGCGAGTCAGTTCACGTGTTTGCGCAGATGCCTGAAAGGTCACGCCGAGCGACACCGACGCGAGCATGAGACATACGATCTTTTTCATGAGTATCACCTGTGATTAATGGTTGATTTCTGCAAGGCAGACGGCAATGGGCACGAATGGGACCGCTTCAATGTGCGGTATGCACTCGTGCAGGTAACCCACCGCTCGCCTGCTCACCGGTTGATGCGCCGCCATAGCCAGGCTCGGGTTCCCTCATTGCAGCCACCTTTGCTTCTACGGACGCGAGTGCTTGCGGATAGTCCGACTCGTGAGTGCTCGGCCTGTATCCGGCTGCTTCGAGTTGCTGCAAATCCCCACGTACCTGCGCACGCGTCACATCGCCGGTCGTGCTTTGAGCGAAACTACTCATCGGCAATAACGCTGCCACTGCAAGCAGAGCGAATACGCGTCTTTTCATGCTTGTCTCCCGCTAGGCCAAAGGAAGGGCTCTGCGGGTTTGCAGGTTGCCTTCCAACGTCGCGCGCATGGCAACGACGTTGGAATGATTGTGCGATTCACAGGCTGTTCAGAAACTGACCGCCTGATTACGATTTTGAAATCAGAACCGTAATGACGAGCCTCGCGTACCGATGCTCAGGGCGCGTCGTCGAGCCGGGGAAAAGAGAGGATGAAGCGCGTGCTGAGTGCATCGCTCTCCGCGTGCGCGAAGCCCTGATGCAACGCCATGATGCTGCGGACGATGGCCAGTCCCAGCCCGGCGGACCCGACAGAATGGCCCGAGACCACGCGCGAGGGATCGACACGATAGAAGCGGTCGAAGATGCGTTCGAGCAACGATGCATCGATGCGCGAGCCTTCATTCTCGACGCAGACGCGGACGAAAGCCGCATCGGCATGAACGGACAGCGTGATGAGACCATCGCGCGGAGTATGTCGCACTGCATTCGCAAGCAGGTTACTGACCGCGCGTCTGAATAGCTCGACGTCGGCCCGCAGGCGGCCATCTCCCGTGACGACGATGCGCACGCCAGCATCGTCGGCCAATCCCTCGAAGTATTCGGCGATTCGATGCAGTTGTTCACTCACGTCGAAGACACGCATGTTCTTCGCGAACTGCGGATGCCCGGCACGCGCGAGAAACAGCACGTTCTCGATCATGCGCGAAAGACGATCGCATTCTTCGAGATTGGACGCCAGCAACGCTTGATATTCCTCGGGCGAGCGTCCCCGCGCCAACGCGACTTCCGTGGCGCCACGCATGTTGGCGAGCGGCGTTCTCATGTCATGCGCAAGGTCGGCCGTGTATTGCGACAGTCGCTGGAAACTTTCCTCCAGCCCGGCAAGCATCGCGTTGAACGCTGCGATGAGCGGTTCCAGCTCCGTCGGCACGCGGTCCATGGCGATCCGCGTATTGAGATTCGCCGACGTGACCGTGGCCGCGCTGTTCGCTATCTCCGAGAGAGGACGAAGCGCGCGCCGCACGAGAAAGAAGCCGATGCCGAATGCAAGCAGGACGCCGACTACGCCCGCCAGGTGCAGTCTGTCCCGATAGCGATCCAACAATCGCCACCTATCCCGCATGTTGCGCGTGATGACGATGCTCGCAACGGTTCCGTTTTTCAGCCGAGCCTCGACCTCAAGGACACGCACCGGCTGCTTGTCCACGGTGACCGCGGCGATGATCGCGTGATCGCTTATCTGTTCCGTGCTCGGAACGGCGCGCCCGGTTACCTTCGAAGACGTAGCCGACGCATCCACGTTGTGTTGCACCAGCACGTTGCCCGAAGCGTCGGCAATTCTCAGCGAAAGCGCCTCGTTGCCCAAGACCTGGTTTTCCAGGCGCTCGTCGTGACGACGAACGTCCGCATAGTCCGAGAGTTCTTCGGTCAGGCGCCGCGTGTGACGCGCGGCAAGCACGATGTCCAGATCGTCCTGCACGCGAACCTGTGTTTCCAGCGCGAGATACACGAAGCTGCCGACGATGCCGAACACCGCGAGCGTCGTGGCCGCAAAGGCCAGAGCGAGGGTGGTGGTGAGCGATCGGGTGCGGATCATTCCTGATCCGGCGGATCGATCACATAACCCACGCCGCGTACCGTCTGGATAAGTTTTACGGGAAACTCGTCGTCGATCTTCGCGCGCAACCGCCGTATCGCCACCTCGACGACGTTTGTGTCGCTGTCGAAATTCATGTCCCACACATAGGAGGCGATCTGCGTGCGGCTCAATACTTCTCCCTGCCGGCGCGCCAGCAGTTGAAGCAACGCGAACTCGCGGGGCGTCAAGTCGATGCGCTTACCCGCGCGCCTGACCTTGCGGCGCGTCACGTCGATTTCGAGGTCGGCGACTGAAATCAGATCCGTTTCTCTCACTGCGCCACGTCTGGCCAGTGAGCGCACACGCGCAAGCAGTTCGACGAATGCGAACGGCTTGACGAGATAATCGTCGCCGCCGAGTTCGAACCCGCGTACGCGGTCATCGACGTCATCCCGGGCCGTGAGAAAGAGCACAGGCGTCGACTTCGACTCACGAAGATTTCTAATGACGGTCCAACCATCCATCGTCGGCAACATGACGTCGAGAACGATGACGTCATAATGTTCTGCCGTGGCGAGGATCAGGCCTTCGGCTCCATCTGCGACGACGTCGACCGCGAAGCCGGCCTCCTCTAGGCCCTTCTTGATGTACACACCGGCCTTCTGCTCGTCCTCAATGATCAATACCCGCATACCGCGCCTCAAACCGATCGTCAGCACAATTTTCCGATTCTACGCAGATTTCGTAAGGCACATCATTACGGTTTTGACATCTAGCCGAGCGCGACTGTGGAAAGGCGCTGCGAGCTGTTTCCGTAAATGGACAGACGCGCCGGCGGCGTCCCGCGGCAGGTCGAACAGGTTCTGAAGCACGTCGACATTCGAGACGTCCTGGTTAAGGCGTTAATATCTCTGCGCCATAGCTTTCGCCTCCTCGGAAGCGAGCCACGCCCGAATTAAAAGGGCTCCTTAAGCATTTCCTAAGGGATTATGGTGACTGATTTTCGAGTTCGCGAATTCTGGTCGAGGCATTAACGTGAGCCTCGGACGCCATAGCTTCGCCTTCTCGAAAATTTCCCTGCTCAATTAAAATCGGGCCCTTAAGCATTTCCTAAGATTTTCATAACCTGGTTTTAGAAGTCGCACACAGCATCGTCGAAATTGCTCACTGTCCTGGTTGAATACCTTATGCGGCAGCGCTAACGCAACGAACCAGAAACTCTCTCCAAAGGAAGTTTGCATGTAATTTACATGCAAACTTCCCAGTCCGAATGTCGAGTCTTCGTCAAAAAGTACGACACCCCAAGCGATGGGCGCAACGCCTTATCCTGCGAGGGTTTTCGTGCGCTCTCGGTGACTGCGCGGTAGTTGTGAATTGATATTGTTAGCGTAGCGAATGACAAACGCAAAGAACGAGGAAAGCAAGTGGAAAGGTGTTTGGCGTTTTGATGATCGTTACCATAAAAAATTATTAATATTCTTTCACGTATCTTGTCCCTAGAGTTTCCCGGCGGATTAGTAACAAGCATTCGAATAGGACTACTAATCCGTTCATCTCGTGCAAATCTCTTTTGCACGCAATTCCAAAAAATCGAAGAGAATGTTTGGAGACAACATATGAAACTGTCAGCCCGCCTATGGCTGGGTGAGTGCCTCCTTTTGCTTGCAGGTATGGGAGCCGGAGGTATCGGCTCCGCATATGCACAGGCGCTGCCCGACTCTCGTAGTCAGGAGATTCAAGAACTTCGGCAACAACTTGTCACCTTGAGCAAGCGGCTGGATCAATTGACATCAAGTCAGCCTGGTCCGGCGCCGGGCAAAACCCCATCGCCTGTGCAACATGCGGAAGCAGCGGCTCCCGCCACGCGGGCGGCGACCGCGTATGCGGAAGCGCCTGCCGCGGCATCGTCCACGGCCGCCGAGGCGAGCAGCCCGAGCTGGAGCAGCGGCATGCCTTCGCGTGTCAGAGAATTTCTCACTGCGATCGGCAATATCGAGTTCTACGGCGATCTCAACCTTTCTGTCGACTATGCGAGCAAGGGACTGAAAAGCAGCTATGTGCGCCCGGACGGCACCGTCGTCTCTCCATCAGGCAACATGGGATGGCAGCCGGACATCTCCTCGAACCTCTCGTATCTCGGTGTGCGCGGGAACCACAAGTTCGGGTCCGCGCCTTTGGCGTTCGTGTTCCAGTTGGAAACACAGATAGATGTATCTGCGACGGCGGGCACGGCTAATTCGAACTCCGCGCAGGATTCGACGGTGAAGGGTGCGTTGACGTCGAGAAACAGCTTCATCGGGTTGGCAGCTCCAGCGTGGGGCGCATTGAAGATCGGCAAGACCGACGCGCCATACAAGACGTCGACACAGCGTATGAATCCGTTCTCCGGCACACCGGGCGACTACGCGGCGATCATGGGCAATACGGGCGGCGACAATCGAGTGGAATTCGGCACGCGCCTTGATCATGCGCTCTGGTATGAGTCGCCCAGTTTCAGCGGCTTGACGTTCAATGCGCTCGTCTCCCCCGGGCAGAACCGAGGGTTCGAAAACTCGACGCAGGCTTCGGGTGAATCCGACTGTACCGGAGGCAACATACCCGGCAGCGGCGGCGGACCTGTCGCCTGCAACGACGGCAGCTACGGAACCGCGTACAGCGCCAACGTCGCGTTCACGCGCGGTCCGCTCTACATGACGGCGGCCTACGAACTGCACCGCGGCGTGAACCGGTCCGGCGACGTCACCAACACGCCTGCCGCAGCGGCTTCCGCGGACGGCACCGATCCGTCCGACGTTGGCAACGAATGGGCTGCCAAGATCGGTGCCCAATACACGTTTCCGACGGGTACCACGATCAGCGGGATCTATGAATGGCTCCGCCGGAAGATCCCGTCGTACCTCGAGTCGCAGAACGAGCGCAGCCGTAATGGCTTCTGGATCTCCCTGACGCAGGTCATCACGCCGAAGGACATCGCAAGCCTCGGCTGGGCGCATGCGGGCGGCACGCCAGGGGACCCCGGTCAGCACAATACGGCGCCTGCCGACCCTAACGCGATCGGAATTGCAAATCCGCCGAATGCCGCCAACATGTTCTCATTGCTGTACCGACACGTGGTCGACAAGAACCTGTCCATCTATGCAAACTACGCATTGTTGATCAACCAGGCAAATGCTCACTATGCATTGGGCGCGGGTGGCAGAAGCGTCACGTATGACTGCCACGACGGCAGTTCCATTTCGGCAGGCGCCCCGTTGTGCTACGCGGGCGGCCGCCCGATGGCAGTTTCTGTCGGGCTCGACTACAAGTTCTGAGGGTTGTGCAGGTTCGATACGAAAGACCGCCTCAGCTGTGCGACAGAACTGCCTTCAGCCTCGAAAGTTAGATGGACTTAAGGCTCGCATAAGCTTGCACGGTCATAGTTCGCCTTCTCTCAGGTTCCTGGCTCACTATTACGGCCCTCGGAATGTCAGGGACTCTTCCGACCGACGCGCAACGTCGGTTTTTTTTGGGGTGCGCCCGGCAGGGCGCACTTACTTGGAGGTCAGCGTTCGCTACACACCGGGCAAGGGGAACCGTCGCGGCGCCTTGGCGAAGGTGGCTGTGCGCTCGGCCACACGCTCACCGAGGCCATAATCGCTTGGGTGCATGGCTATGGTGCTGTGGGTCCGTCGGCGCGCGCGGGCGCTTGCTCTCAGCTTAGGCTTGGATCGGCGTGGAGAAAGCGTGACTTGCGTCGTCCCGCGCGAGTGCTCGGAGATCTTTTTTGGCTTCCGGGTTCGCCTACCGCCAAGGCGAGTACCGATGGACACTCGCGCGTGCGGCGCCCGTAAAAAAACGACACCGGTGAAGTCGTCAAGTGGGTCGGCGCCAAGGCCGATATTCACGGAAATGGTTCTCGCCGAGCAGGAGCTTCGCGACGCGCACCGGCGCAGGGACGAATTCCTGGCGATGCTTGCGCATGAACTTCGCAATCCGCTTGTCCGGATCGGCGCCGGTGCGGAGATGCTTCTAAGGGCGGGCTCCGACGGCGAACGCATTCTTCAGGTAAGCGAGATGATCCGCCCGTTAGCGGCCAGCCCGCGGAAAGGGATTCACCTGACCGTCAGGAAAAGCCGCGCCTTATCTGCACCAGATCCCTCGCAGACCATGCCCGACAGGCGCCACGAGAACCACGCACTGACAGGTTCGACCGTGACTCCGACCGACGGATCATTGCGTGGTTCTCAAACAGCAGCGCTATGCGGCCGTCTCCACCACAGGCGCAGGTGTCGCCGCCAGTCGATGCGATTGCTCCGCAATCTGCCCACGCAGTTTGATGAGTGCGAGCACCGTATCGATCGTCGGTGTCGCCTGCCCGACGAGTCGCCCCATTTCCTGGACGACCGTGAGCAGGGGATCGATCTCCATCGGCCGGTTGGCTTCGAGATCCTGAAGCATGGACGTCTTATGCGCGCCGACGGCCCCCGCGCCGTCGATACGCCTTTCGACATCGACACGAAAATGCACGCCGAAGCGATCGGCAATGGCTTTGGCCTCCAGCATCATCGCCTTGGACACGGCGCGCGTAGCCGGGTTGCCCGTAATGACATCGAGCGTTGCATGAGTCAATGCGCTGATCGGATTGAAGCAGAGATTCCCCCAGAGCTTCAGCCAGATTTCATCACGGATTTGTTCGCGGATCGGCGCGTCCAGACCCGCCGCGCTCATGATTTCATGCAGCTTTTGAGTGCGGTCCGTGCGCTCGCCATTGGGTTCGCCGATCGGAAATTTCTTTCCATATACATGGCGGACGACACCCGGCGCGACCACCTCGGCAGCCGGGTACACGACGCAGCCGATCGAACGCTCAGGCCCGAGCACGCTCCATTGCGTTGCTCCGGGATCGACGCTATGGAGCGTGGTGCCTTCCAGTTCTCCTCCATGCTTGTAGAAGTACCAGTACGGAATCCCGTTCACCGCCGTCACGATTGCCGTGTCCGGTCCGAGCAGAGTCCGTATCTGATCGACGACACCCGGCACCGAATGCGCTTTCAACGCGACAATCACGTAGTCCTGCTGACCCAGCTCACGCGGGTCCGAGGCGCATCGGACCTTGACGACGCGTTCCTCGCCATCGATTTGCAACCGTACGCCATGCTTCTGCATCGCGGCGAGGTGTGGACCACGCGCGACGAAGCTCACGTCGGCGCCAGCAGACGCCAGTTGCGCGCCGAGATATGCACCGATCGCACCGGCGCCATAGACACAGATCTTCATCGTTACTCCCTGTCCCACGTCAAGAATGCCGAGGGCCGAAAACTCCGCTTCGTCCCGGCCCTCGCAGCCACGGCTTTCCTATGTTCGATGCGCGACGGCGCTCACGCGCTGAGCTGACTGAGCAGCGCATCGACACTGCCCTTCGCATCGCCGAACAGCATCCGCGTGTTCTCCTTGTAGAAGAGCGGGTTATCGACACCCGCATAGCCCGCCGCCATGCTTCGCTTGGACACGACCACCGTGCGCGCCTTCCACACTTCCAGCACGGGCATGCCGGCGATAGGACTGCCCGGATCCTCCAGTGCGCCCGGATTCACGATGTCGTTCGCGCCGATCACGAGCACGACATCCGTATTGGAAAAGTCGTTGTTGATTTCATCCATCTCGAGCACGATGTCATAGGGCACCTTCGCCTCGGCCAGCAGCACGTTCATATGCCCCGGCAAGCGCCCCGCCACCGGATGAATGCCGAAGCGAACGTTCACGCCCTGGCTGCGCAGCTTCTTCGTGATCTCGCTGATGGTCGCCTGAGCCTGCGCGACCGCCATGCCGTAGCCCGGCACGATGACGACTTCCGACGCATCGCGCAGCAGCGAGCCGACTTCATCGACGGTGACGGGCGCGACTTCGCCCTCGATCGTCTTCGCCGCGGACGACGACGCCGTGCCGAACCCGCCCAGTATCACGGAGAGAAATTTGCGGTTCATCGCGCGGCACATGATGTAGCTCAGAATAGCGCCGCTGGAACCGACCAGCGCGCCGGTCACGATCAGCAGATCGTTGCTGAGCATGAAGCCGGTCGCGGCGGCGGCCCAGCCCGAATAGCTGTTGAGCATCGACACGACCACCGGCATGTCCGCGCCGCCGATCGCCATCACCAGATGCACGCCGATCAGCGCGGCGATCGCGGTCATCGTGAGCAGCGTGCTGATGCCGACATCCGCATCGGGCGCGGTGACGAACACATAGCCGAGCGCAACGCACGCGAACACGCCGACGAGATTCAGCGCGTGCCGCATCGGCAGCAACAGGGGCTTGCCTCCCACGGTGCCCTGCAGTTTCAGGAACGCTGCGATGGACCCCGTGAACGTGACCGCGCCGATGAACACGCCGAGATAGATCTCGACATCGTGGACCGATCGCGCCACGTCGCCAGGCTCCGCCCCCGCGGAAGGCGACAGATAGCTCGCAATGGCGACCAGCACCGCCGCCAGGCCCACGAAGCTGTGCAGCGCCGCGACGAGCTGCGGCATCTGGGTCATCTCGACGCGTCGTGCGAGCATCGCGCCGCCCGCTACGCCGATCGTCATCAGCACGGCGACGACCGGCAGCGCGGACCCGCCGTTGAGCCACAGCGTCGTGACGATTGCGATAGCCATGCCGACGACGCCATAGAGATTGCCGCGCGGCGCCGTCGATGGATGGCTGAGCCCGCGCAGGCTCAGGATGAACAACACGCTCGCCGCAAGATAGGCGATGCTTCCGATTCCGTTTTGCATGTCGATCTCCTTAGCGCTGGAACATGCTCAACATGCGTTGAGTGACGAGAAATCCGCCTGCGATATTGATCGTCGCGATCAGTATCGCGATGCCCGCGAGAATCCCGACCAGGTTATTGGGCGTGCCGACCTGCAACAGCGCGCCCGTCACGATGATCCCGCTCACCGCGTTCGTCACGCTCATGAGCGGCGTGTGCAAGGCCGGCGTCACGTTCCACACGACCTGATAGCCGACGAAGATCGCGAGCACGAAAACCGTGAAGTGCGCGACGAACGCAGGCGGCGCGACAGCGCCCAGCGCGAGGAGCAATGCAGCGGCAACCACGAGGCCCGCGACGCCGATCCATCCCGCGCGGCGCTTCTGCTCGACCGTCACCGCGATCGTGGCCGCGGGCTTCGCGGGGGCGGCAGCGGCAGCGGCAGGCGCAGGCTCGGGCTTTTTCGGCAGCGGCCATCTCAACTGGCCGCGCAGAATCACTGCTACGCCGCCGATCACCTCGTCATCGCTGTTGACCACGATCTCGCCGTTCTTCTGCGGCGTCAGATCGGTCAGAAGGTGCCGCACATTCGTGCCGTACAACTGGCTCGATTGCGTCGCCATGCGCGACGGAAGATCCGTGTAGCCGATGATCGTGACGCCTTCCACGCACGCCGCCTCGTTCGGCTGCGTCAGTTCGCAGTTGCCGCCCTGCTCCGCCGCCATGTCGACGATCACGCTGCCCTGACGCATGCTGCGCACCATGTCGGCGGTGATCAGTTTCGGCGCCGGCTTACCCGGAATCAGCGCGGTCGTCACGATGATGTCGACGTCCTTCGCCTGCGCGGCGAACAGCGCCTTTTCCGCGGCGATGAATTCCGGGCTCATCTCTTTCGCGTAGCCGCCGCTGCCGCTGCCGTTTTCGACATAGTCGAGTTCGAGAAACTCCGCGCCCATGCTCTCGACCTGCTGCCGCACTTCGGGCCGCGTATCGAAGGCGCGGACGATCGCGCCGAGACTGCGCGCCGCGCCGATCGCGGCCAGTCCGGCCACGCCGGCGCCGATCACCATCACCTTCGCCGGAGCGATCTTGCCGGCCGCCGTGATCTGTCCCATGAAGCCGCGGCCGAACCGGTGCGCGGCTTCGATGACCGCGCGATAACCCGCCATGTTGGCCATCGAACTGAGTGCATCGAGCTTTTGCGCGCGCGAGATGCGCGGCACGCAGTCCATCGCGAGCACGGTCACGTTGCGCGCGGCGAGTTGCGTCAAGAGCGCCGCATTCTGCGCCGGCCAGACAAAGCTGATCAGCGTCGATCCCTCGCGCAGCCACTCGATTTCATCGCCCACGGGTGCGATGGAAGGCGCACGCACTTTCACGACGATATCCGCCCCCGCATAGAGCGACGGCGCGTTCTCCGCGATCCGCGCGCCCGCGGCGCGATAGGCTTCGTCGGGGAATGCGGCGTGTTCGCCCGCGCCGGTCTCGACGGTTACCTCGAAACCGAGCTTGAGCAAGTGTCCGACGACTTCCGGCGTCAACGCGACGCGACGTTCCCCGGGATAGCGCTCCCGTGGCACTGCAATCATCATTGGCATGACTGTGTTCCCAATCGACAGTTTGAATTCTTGAGGGGCGTGCGGCGGAACGCGCCCGGGAAGCGTTATCGTGCTTCAGCCGTCGCGAATACTTCGGACACGTGGTTCGTCAATTTGCCGATGCCGTCGATCGAGACCTCGACCGTCGCCCCGTCGCGCATCGAACCCACGCCCAGCGAAGTGCCGCACGCGATGACGTCGCCTGGCAGCAAGGTCATATCGCGAGAAATGAGGCTCACCTGTTCCAGCGGCGAGAACGCCATGTCGGCAAGCGGGTAGTTCTGTCGTTCGACGCCGTCGAGCGTGGTCACGACATGTTTGTCTTTCCAGTCGAACGCGGTCGCGATCGCCGGACCGATGCAGCCGAACGTGTCATAGCCTTTCGCGCGGCACCATTGCGCAAAGTTCGGATCTTCGAACAGGTTATCGGCGGCCGTGACGTCGTTCACGCATGTGTAGCCGAATATGTAATCGGCGGCTTCTTCGACGCTCACATGACTGCATCGCTTTCCGATCACGATTCCGAGTTCGCCTTCGTAGACGATCTTGCCGCCGTATGCGGCGGGACGCTGGATCGTGTCGCCCGGTCCCGCGAGCGACGTAGAAGGCTTGATCAGATACAGCGCATGGCTCGGCAGCGCCTTGCCGAGCTTCGCGGAGAGTGCATGAAAGTTGTTCCATAGCGCGACGATCCGGCCCGGTGCGCACGGGCTCGTCAGCGAAATCCTGTCGAGATCGAACGTCCGGCCTGTCGGACGCGGCGAGGCGAACATGTCGCCTTCGTATTCGATGACGCTGGCGTCGTCGAGTAAGCCAAAACCGGTGCGGCGCTCATCGTCGGCCGTCGTGTGCGTATAGCGGATCCACAAGCTCATCACTTTTTTCCCGATGTCTCAAAACCTTCCGCGCCGATGCGTCGAGATGGTCCGGACGCACGCAGCCGCCTGCGCCTCGCGTCAGCATGAAGCTGGCGCAAGGTACGAATGATGGTCAATTCCTGGTCGGTCAGCCACGAATGCGGGCATCGAGTCAAGCGGCCGGCGGGATGGGTGGCCGCTCTCTCCTTGCGGCCGCGTCCGTGCGCGTTGTGGTGCGCAGACGCGGGCCGCCGTCTCCTTGTTGCTTGTCGTTTTGTACTTCGCTGAAATTTCAGGCGGAGACTTTCGTCTCCAGCTCGGCAATGCGCTTGCGCAGCGCGCGCTCCTCCTGGAACCGCGCCGTTTCATCGCGGATGATCGCGACGATGCCGCTCAATTCTCCTTGCGGCGAACGCAACAACGCGACGGTAAATGCGATCGACATCGCGCGTCCGGCCTTATCGACGGCCGGCACCTTGAGCAGATCGTGCCCGTAGCGCGTTTCGCCCGTCGCCATCGTTTTGTTATAGCCGTCCCAATGACGGCCGCGCAGGCGTTCCGGAATGATCAGATCCAGCGACTGACCCAATGCTTCGCGCTGGGTAAAGCCGAACATGCGCTCTGCCGCCGGATTCCACAGGGTGATCGCTCCGCTCGCATCCGAAATGATCACGGCGTCGCCAATTGCATTGACGAGCTGCTCGTAGTCGATGGTGGGGGTCATGGTGTTATCCGGATCGTGGGAAGTCGATCGAAGCTCACGCTCGAATCGATCCGTCGTTTTAGAAGGGCCGCCACCGTTCTTCCACCATCGCTTTTCGCACCGATGCAGCGAAAGGAAGACGGAAGAAGGCGGCGATCACCGTTTTTCTGCCACTACAAACGCGTCAGACGGCGCGCGCTTCCTGCATGCTTGCAACCTGCTCCTTGCTATAGCCGAGTTCGAGCAGCACTTCCTCGGTGTGCTCGCCCAGAAGCGGCGAGCCCGTGATTTCCGGCTTCAGCTCCGAGAACTTGATCGGGCTGCCGACCGTGAGGTATTTGCCACGCACCTTATGATCCACTTCGACGATGGAACCGCTCGCGCGCAACGATTCGTCGTTCGCGAGTTCCTTCATCGTGAGCACCGGCGCGCACGGAATATCGAACTTGCGCAGGATATCGACAGCTTCGAACTTGGTCTTGTCCGCAAGCCATGCCTCGATCGTGTTGAAGATATCGAAGATGTGCGGCTGGCGCGCTTCGGCCGTCATGTAGTTCGGATCTTCAATCCATTCCGGCTTGCCGATGGCGCGGCAAATCGGCGCCCACGCGTGACCCTGAATCGTGAAGTAGATATATGCGTTCGGATCGGTTTCCCAGCCCTTGCACTTGAGCACCCAGCCGGGCTGTCCGCCGCCGCCCGCGTTGCCGCCACGCGGCACGACATCGCTGAACGTGCCGTGCGGATATTGCGGATATTCCTCGAGATAGCCGACGCGCTCCAGGCGCTGCTGATCGCGCAACTTGACGCGGCAGAGATTGAGCACGCTGTCCTGCATCGACACGGCGACTTTCTGGCCCCGGCCCGTTTGCTGCCGGCCGATGATCGCCGTGAGAATGCCGATGGCGAGATGCATGCCGGTGTTGCTGTCGCCGAGCGCGGCGGCGCTGATGGTCGGCGGGCCGTCCCAGAAGCCCGTCGTCGATGCCGCGCCACCCGCGCACTGCGCGACGTTCTCGTAGACTTTGAGGTCGTCGTAGTGGTGACCGTCGCTGAACCCCTTGACGGACGCCACGATCATCTTCGGGTTCAGTTCCCTGATGTTCTCCCACGAAAAGCCCATGCGGTCCAGCGCGCCCGGTCCGAAGTTCTCGACCAGCACGTCCGATTCCTTGATGAGCTTGGTCAGCACCTCCTTGCCTTCCGGCTTCTTCGTATCGAGCGTCAGCGATCGCTTGTTGCTGTTGAGCATCGTGAAGTACAGCGCATCGGCGTCCGGAATGTCGCGGAGCTGGTTACGCGTCACGTCGCCCGAACCGGGACGCTCGACCTTGATCACGTCGGCGCCGAACCATGCCAGCATCTGCGTACATGCGGGACCGGCTTGCACGTGCGTGAAATCGATGATCTTGATGCCTTTGAGTGGTTTGTCGCTCAATTGAGTTCTCCTTGATGATTAGTCTTGGTTACTTTTTCATCGCCGCGCTTTGCGGATTCAGGTTCGTCAGGCGACCGCTCTCCGTGCCGGCCGCTTCGTCGATCACTGCGTTGATGAGCGTCGGTTTGCCCGACTTGATCGCTTCTTCGAGTGCATGCGTGAGTTCTTCCGGCGTGGTCGCGTTGAAGCCGATCCCACCGAACGCCTCGATCATCTTGTCGTAGCGCGCGTTCTTCACGAACACGGTCGGTGCAACGTCCTTGCCGCCGGTCGGGTTCACATCGGTGCCGCGATACACGCCGTTGTTGTTGAATACGATGGTGCAGACCGGCAAGTCATATCGGCAGATGGTTTCGAGTTCCATGCCGCTGAAGCCGAAAGCGCTGTCGCCTTCGATCGCGACCACCTGCTTGCCACTCGTCACCGCCGCGCCGATCGCGAAGCCCATGCCGATGCCCATGATTCCCCAGGTGCCCGAATCGAAACGCTTGCGCGGCTCGTACATGTCGATGATGCTGCGTGCATAGTCGAGCGTGTTGGCGCCTTCGTTGACGACGTTGATGTCGGGGCGCGTCTTCAGCACGTCGCGGATGGCGCGTAACGCGCTGTGGAAATTCATCGGCGACGGATTCTTCGCGAGCGTCGCCGCCATCTTTTCGAGGTTCTTGTTCTTCCGCTCGTTGATCGCACCCGTCCACTCGCTCGACGGCTTCGGGAAGCCCGCGTCGATGCCAGAGACAAGCGCCGACACGCACGAACCGATGTCACCGATCACCGGCGCGGCGATCGCGACGTTGCTGTCGATCTCGGTCGGCGAGATGTCGATCTGCACGAACTGCTTGGGCGCCGCGCCCCAGGTCTTGCCCTTGCCGTGCGAAAGCAGCCAGTTGAGACGCGCGCCGATCAGCACGACGCAATCCGCCTCCTGCAACACAAACGAACGCGCCGCCGACGCCGATTGCGCATGCGTGTCAGGCAGCAAACCCTTCGCCATGGACATCGGCAGATACGGAATACCGCTCTTCTCGACCAGTTCGCGAATCTGCGCGTCGGCCTGCGCGTAGGCCGCGCCCTTGCCGAGCAGAATCAGCGGACGCTTCGCGCTCTTGATGACGTCGAGCGCGCGCTTCACCGAATCCGGTGACGGCAACTGACGCGGCGCGGCGTCGACGACCTTCACGAGCGATTCCTGGCCTTTGAGCGCCTCGATCGTCTGCGCGAGCAGCTTGGCGGGCAGATCGAGATAGACGCCGCCCGGACGGCCCGACACGGCCGCGCGGATTGCACGCGCAACACCGATGCCGATATCTTCCGCATTCAGCACGCGGTAAGCGGCCTTCGCATACGGCTTCGCCGCGTTCAACTGGTCCATCTCTTCATAATCGCCTTGCTGCAAATCCACGATCTCGCGCTCGCTCGATCCGCTGATGAGGATCATCGGGAAGCAATTCGTCGTTGCGTTGGCGAGTGCCGTCAGTCCGTTCAGGAAGCCCGGCGCCGACACGGTCAGGCAGATGCCGGGCTTCTGCGTCATGTAGCCGGCGATCGCGGCCGCATTGCCCGCATGCTGCTCATGGCGAAAGCCGATGAAGCGCATGCCTTCTGCCTGCGCGAGTCTGGCGAGGTCGGTGATGGGAATTCCGACAAGGCCGAAGATCGTGTCGATGTCGTTCAGCTTCAGCGCATCGATGACGAGATGGAAACCGTCAGTCATTTGCGGCGCCTTCACTTCAGCGGCTTCCTGTGTTGTTGCCTCGAGTACGTCTGCCATTTGTCTCCTCCTGAAGGCCGTTTATGCTGGTGATATACTAGATATCAGATACAGCATTTGTCAAAGCTTTAATTTCGATTCGGGGTAGGGGTGAACCAGTAGATCGGAACAGCAGCGACGCAGCGTGTGAAACCATTCCTCACCCACACCGGGTCGACATGAAAACGCTGGGGTATCGGGCTGCGGATATCCGTCACGCGGCCTTCGCGATCGCCTGCGAACCGTTGTCAATCAAGGTGGTCGCAATGGGCTTCGACAAAGGCGGCCAGGTCGAGTGAATGCTCCTTCACGAGCCGCTCGGCCAGTTCCGAATCTCGTCTTTCGAGCGCCTCGATAATCCGCATGTGATCGAGAATCGAACGCGACACGCGGTCGCTTTGTGGGAGCGCCACCTTTCGGATGGCGCGCACGTGCACGAAGATGTTCTTGATGGTGTCGAAGATGACTTGCGACTTCGACAATCGCACGATGGCCGAATGAAACGCGATGTTCGCTTCCGAGTACTCGTCGATATTCTCGGCAGGCGTCGAATCCCGGAAGTCGTCGAACATGCGGCGAAGCTGGGCAATTTCCTCATCGGTGGCGCGCTGAACCGCGAGTTGCGCCGCTGCGCTCTCGAGCGCGGCCCACATGTGAATCATCTCGACGATCTCGCGCTTGGTCTTGCGCAGGATATAAACACCGCGGCGCGAGCCGGTGCGCAGAAAACCTTCCTGCTGAAGCAGCGCCATGGCTTCGCGGATCGGCGTGCGCGATACGCCGAGCGCTTCCGTCAGCTCTTTCTCGTCGAGACGAATTTCATCTCGTGAATGGTAGATATCCGCCTTGGCGATCAACTGATGCAGTTTCACGTAAGCCTGATCGCGAAGTGAAACAGCCGCGCTGATGGGTTCGAGCGAGAGCGTCAATCCGCCGGCAGATATCTCGGCCCCTCCCGGTGTTCGAGTTTCAGATGGCATCGCTTGCTGATTCCTATTTGCGGTGCCGCGATGTGCGTGCACCGACCGATTGTTGGATCGCCTATCGACCGCATCACCGCGCAATGGAGACGTCTGCCGCTTCCCTACGCCGTTGGACAACGCGTGCGCGAGACGTTTGCGTGAACGCGGCCGACACTTCGGCTGAACCCTCTTCTGATATACAAGATACTACATTTTGAATGTAGTCGGATTAGGGAAAACGCCGTGAACGCGCTTATGCGAAGAGATGAATAGATTCCGAGAGGCGCCCGGACGGGCACTTGCCACGCGGGATCGCCTCGGCGCGTGACCGGCAGCGCTTACTGCTGCGGAATGAGCGAAGCGTCGGTGAGAATTGAAGAGAGCCGCATTGCGGTGCCATCAGGCTCGTGTACCGGACCGGCAGCGCAATAGGCGCGACGGCGCCCGAAACCGGCAAGCGCGGACGTGCGCGTGGTGCCGTGAGCCAGGCTGCATCCGCGGACTCATCTTCGAGCGCGGTGATCTCTCGGGCACGCCGGGCTATGCGGACCGCGCGATGGGAAATCGGCGTCCGCACGCATGAAACTTCGAACCCATGTCAGCTGATACAGCCATTACGTCTGCGCGTGCCGGACGTCTTCATCGAGCTGACGACTTGCTGGGCGCATCCGTCCAGCTTGCCTGCAAAGACAAGTCGAGAGACGGCTGGGACGCAGTCTGCGTGACCGTGTTCGCTATCCAGCGTCGACGCATAGGCGCGAGTACGAACTTCGCGCACACGCCCGCCGCGATCGATGTGATCGCGGTAGCGATGAAAACGGCGTTCCACGATCCGAGCGACGCCAGCACCGACGCGAGTGGCACCAGCATCGAAGCGGTCCCCTTGGCTGTGTACAGCGTGCCTGCGTTGGCGGCCGCGTACTTACTGCCGAAGGTGTCGGCGCAGGTCGCCGGGAAGATCGAGAAAATCTCGCCCCAGCACAGGAACGTCAGCGCCGCGAACAGCATGAACAGGTAGGGATTCTGCCCGAACTGCATCAAGCCCAGCAGCGCGACCCCTTCGCTCAGAAAGATGATGAACATGGTGTTCTCGCGGCCGATCTTGTCGGAGATGAAACCGCACAGCGGACGCGTGAAGCCGTTGCACAGGTTATCGATGGACAGCGTCATCGTCAGCAGCGGCAAGGTCGCGCCGAAAAGACTGACCGGCAAGCTTGCGAAGCCGTATTCCTTGGCGATCGGCCCGAACTGCGCAGTGGCAATGACGCCGCCCGCCGCGACCGCGACGAACATCAGATACAGCACCCAGAAGATGGGCGCTCGCACCATCTGTCCGGTCGTATAGTCGATCATGGTCGCGACGACGCGTTTGGCCGGCACGATGTTCGCAGGCGCATGGGGCCGCACGAGAAACAGCGCCAGGATAAAGATGATGGCGCCCTGCAAAGCGCCGAAGAACGTGAACGCGCTCTCATAGCCGGAGTTCTGAATCATGTTGGAGATCGGGATCACGGTCATGGCTGCGCCCGCTCCGAAGCCAGCCGCCGTCAGACCGGCCGCGAGACCACGCTTGTCCGGAAACCACTTCAGTGCAGTGCCGACGCACGTGCCATAGACGCAACCCGCACCGATTCCTGTGACCACGGCGGCGACGTACAAATGAATGAGCGTCGTGGCATGGGCGTCGATGATCCAGCCGATCGCTGCGCAGATCGCGCCGCCCATCACCACCGGGCGCGGTCCGAATTTATCGACGAGCCAGCCCTCGACAGGCACGAGCCACGTCTCCGTGACGATGAAGATCGTGAAGGCGGTTTGAATCGCCGCCTGCCCCCAATGGTGCTTTGCATCCATGGGCATGACGAACAACGTCCACGCGTACTGGAAATTGGCGACAAGCCCCATGCAGATGATACCGATCGCCAACTGCGCCCACCTGTTTTGATGACGCCCGCGCCACTGCCCGGCCGCTGTCGTATCTGCGCTCACCATGTCTGTCTCCGTTATGTGTCGTTGCGCTCGTTCGGCGCTTGATGTAATTCGCAAAAACCGATGCGTTGCGTCGCTCGCAAGGCAGTTGCCGCGCATGCCTATAGGCATCACGGATAGCGGAAGGATCGGACCATCGTGCGCGAGAAAGAATATTGGGAAAAGTTATAAAAAGTTACGGTTTGGATTCACTATCGTGAATGGACGAGTCGGCTTCGCGAGGGGAACGCGCGTGGAATTGCCAATCAGCACAGGCCGATCGGGCCATGTCCGACGTTGACAGCCTCATTGTGTAGGACCGGGATACCCGCGGCCACGGCATTGCCTGCCGTGGTCGTCAAAGCCACAGCCACATCGGCGCATTGCGCGCAGCTTATGCGGGCGGACAAGTGGCATGCGGGGGCGGCATCGGCGTGCTGGATTCGGCGAACGTGATCGACCAGCCGTTCGACACGACCAGCTACACCGAACGATTCATCCAGGACACGCAGGCCCGCACCATTGGCGATGTCGCGGTGAACGCCTCCGCGGCTTCGCGGTGCAAGCCACCGATGTCGCGCTCAACGGTTTGTACGGCATGGTCTCGGCTGCACGAGTGCCGGTGAATCTGCTGGAGCACGTGGAAGGGCTGAACGGTCCCGGCTCGCTGATGTACGACATGGGTCCGGGCGGCAGGAGGGCCGAGCGGTCACCGGTAAATGGGGCATGCCGTTCCGCCCGTTTCAACGCGCCGGCGATCCGATTGCAGCTTCCTCTTCTTCCCGGTTGGCATAGGCGTGTCGAGAACGATAACGCGCCAGCGCGTGAACGCTGACTGCTGCGACGACAAGTGGCGCAGCGACGATGCCGAAGATGACCTTCGGCCCCCAGTGCGCGGCCAGCATCGCGCCGCCGGTCATCGATCCAACGATCGAGCCTACACGGCCCATGCCGAGCGTCCAGGCGACGCCGGTCGCACGTCCCGCCGTGGCGTAGTAGCCTGCCGAAAGAATGTTCGTGCCGGTCATCGTGCCGCCGGTGCCCACGCCGGTGATGAAGAGCGCCAGCAATGCCAGAGCGGGCATGCCGGAAAGATAGCCGAACGATGCGAGGCTGATCGCGGCACAGACGAACGCGCCGCACAGCACGTACTGCGGATTCATGCGATCCATCAGCACGCCAAGCAGAATCGCGCCGAGGCTGTTGCCGGTGAGATAGAGCGCCGTCATCAGCGATGCGTTCCGGAACGACAGCCCGCTCTGCTGAATCAGGATCGGCAGCCAGTTGCCGAGGAAATAGATGACGAAGAGCGTCATGAACGCCGTCGTCCAAAGCAACAGGGTGCCGCCGCCGACGCCCGGCCCCAGTAACTGGCTGATCGGCTGGCCCTGCACCCGCCTCTCTTCGCACATGATCACCACATCACCGAAACCGGCGTCGGGTGCGATCTTTTGCAGGATCGAGCGCGCCTGCCTTTCCCTTCCACCGCGCGCCACGAGGTATCGCGCCGATTCGGGGAGCCAGGGCGCCAGTACGGCAATGACGAGCAGCGGCAGGACACCGCCCAGGACAAGCATCGATTGCCAGCCGAAAGCGCCGATCATCCGCGACGCGACCAGTCCTCCAAGTGCGCCGCCCACGGCGATTCCACATCCGATGGGCGCGACGAGTGTCGAACGCAGGCGGTCGGGGCAATACTCCGCCGCCAGCGTGTACGCGTTCGGCATGGCGCCACCCAGTCCGAGACCGGTCAGGAAACGCAACGCGATGAGCATGCCGATCGAATTCGCCCAGGCCGACATCAGACTGAAGAGCGCGAAAACCGCAATCGATGCAAGCAGCGTCGGCTTGCGTCCGAAGCGGTCGGCAACGGGACCGAAGATAAACGATCCGAGCGCCAGCCCGAAGAGACCTGCCCCGAACATCGGTGCGAGCTGCGCGGGCGCGGCCCCGAAGTGCGCCGTTAGCGCCGGCGCAATGTAGCCGACCACCACGGTGTCGTAGCCGTCGAGTACGAGAATCAGAAAGCAAAGCACGAACGTGACGACCTGGAACCGCGATAACCCGCGCTGGTTGATCACGTCCTGCAGGACCACGCTGCGCGTTTCATCTGCTGGATGTCGTGCCTGCATGATGTCTCCCGTTGCCGCTTGCGGCTCGTTTAGTCGGCGGCGTCTCGTTCCTGGAGTCGGTCATGCGCCGGATCACGCCGGAGCGGACGCCGCGGGGCACGCTCAGATCTTGAAGCTCTCCAGCGTAGCCGGATGAAACAATTCCTCCGGCTGCAGCAGCCGGCTCGACAGCCCTTCTTCGTGATGGCGCTTCAGAAAGCGCGACAGCACATGCCGGTTCGGCTCGAAGCCGTATGGCCAGAAGTCGTGTCCCATCAGCCGGCGTGCATTGCGCAATTGCTCCTCGACGAAAGGTAGCGTGACCTTGGTCGCGGACGTATCGCTCAGCTTCGTGAGCGCGATCGCCTTGCTCTTTTCGAAGGCTTTCGCCACCGCGCCCGGCAGCCACGGGTGCTGCTCCGCAAGCGTACGCCGCACGCCCAGCAGATGCATGATCGGAAAGAGCTTCGTGCGTGAGTACCAGTCGGCGGCGGCTTTCTGCGGATCGTCGAAGAGATACTTCACATTCGGATGGCCGTCCGTGAAACACGACGGCGCGCGAGGCCCGATGAGCGCATCGATTTCGCCGGACGCGAGCATGCCGGAGATCGTCTGATTCTCGGGCGCGTTTTCGAGCCGAACATCGCCGGGCAGCTTGAGACTGATCTTCTCGAGACGGCCGGCTTCCTCATAACCCCCGCGAATCCAGGTGACGTCCGACGCCTTCAGTCCGTGATCCTCTTCGAGGAACAAACGCGCCCACACGTTGGCCGTCAACTGATATTCGGGCACGCCGATGCGTTTGCCCTTCAGATCGGCCGGCGTCTCGATGCCGCGATCGCTGCGCACATAGATCGACGTATGGCGAAACGCACGCGACGGAAATATCGGAACGCCGATATACGGGCTCGTTCCCGCTGCGGTCTTCACGCTGTAGCTGGAGAGCGAAAGTTCGCAGATGTCGTAATCCGCATGGCGGAAGGCGCGAAAGAAAATTTCTTCCGGTTCCTGAAGCATGAAGACGGGATCGACCCCGTCGATCTGCACTTCGCCGTCGACCAACGGCCGCATGCGATCGTAGTTGCCCACTGCAATAGAAAGATTCAGCTTCGCCATAGTCAACGTTTCCTGGAATGGGTTGTTTAGCCGCCAATGAGCACATCGCGCGATTCGGCGTTCGAACGAAGCATCGCGAGACATATCTCTAGCGTCCCGCGCGCCCACTCGCCGTCGTGCAGTGGCGCGATGCCGCCGTGCACGGCGCCGATCAATTCGTCGATCACTTCCGCGCGAGGCACGCTCGGCGCGTCGAGTTCGATGCACTCGCGCCGTTCGTCCCCGTACACGACTATCTGATGCGGCAAGGGCCGCAAATCGCCGCGCTCGCACGACACGATGAGAGGGCCGAAGTGCTGATGCCGGCGCGCATCGGCCATTGGCGATACGGGCGTATAGGCGTTTCCGCCGTAAGTCCCGGCTGCCTTGAGACGCGCTTCGTCATCGGACGACGTCGCCTGCGACAGCTTTCGGCGCGCGACGCCGTATTCGTCGGCATTGCGCCGCTGTCCCATTTCGCCGATCCATCCGGTCCACTCGTCCGAGTCGAAATGCGCATAGCCGTTGTAGCAAAGCGTGGCGAATGCGCCGTTCTCGAACCACAACGTCGCGGTGTACGCGCCTTCGGTCGGACGCTTTGCATCCCACCTGCCGACGGCCGCGCGAATGCGCGTCGCACGGCTGCCCGCGAGCATGCGCACGATATCGACCTGATGCGCCGCCTGGCTGAACACCGCGCCGCCGCCCTCTTCGGTGTTCAGTTCCTCGGGGCGGCGCGGCCGGTACAGGTAGTCGGTGTAGTTGAGCGCGTGAATCATCCGGACTGCGCCGAATGCGCCTGACGCAATCAGTTCACGCGTACGCAGATAAGGCGTATCGAAGCTGTGGCAATGGCCGACGATCAGATGCACGTTCGCCACGCGGCATGCATCGATCATGTCGTCGCATTCGGCGAGCGACAGCGCCATCGGCTTTTCGACGAGCACATGCTTGCCGTGCGCCGCCGCAACGCGCGTATGGACCGCATGGAACTGGTGCGGACTCGCGATATAGATGGCATCGATGTCAGGGCGGCGGGCGAGCGCGTCGATGTCGTCGAAGGACGGCGCATCGAAATCGGCCTCGAACTGCGCACGCGCCGTCGCGCGTGGATCGCAGGCAGCGACAAGCTGCACTCGCGTGTCCGCGAGAAAAGTCGGCAGCATCAGCGAAAAAGCGCGGCCGAGTCCCACGATGCCCAGGCGGATCTTTTGCATCAGACCTGAACCTGATAGTTCGATTCAAGTTCAGGCGAGGCTTGCCCAGCCGCCTCGACCCACACCGGCCGCGCGGGGTACTGCTTCCAGTCGGTGTCTTTCGGCACCATCGCCTGAAAGGAGCACACGCTGCGCGGGATCACCTTGTCGCCCGTGCCGATGGCCGCTTCGCCCGCCTGGAACGCCTTCAGCGCATCGAGCATGCGGCGCCGAAATTCGACCACGGCGACATCGCTCGCGCCGAGCCGCTCTTCAGTGCGATCCGCGATCGGGCCCATCGTCAGCCACATCGCGATGTCCTGATTCGGGAAGCCCTTGATGCCGGTGAAGTTACCCGCCTTCATCGCTTCACGATCCTGCCAGAAACGATTGTCGTGATTGCGCAGCGGCCGATAGAAAGCGTCGAGATCGATGCCGACCTGCTGCCCGAGAAACTTGCGCCATGTTTCCGTCTCAGGCGTCTTGTCCGGATGGCCCCACGCCATGAAATAGAACGCGGTGCTGGTGTCGTCGCACGGCACATTGATATTGGCGACGTTGTACAGATTGTTCGGCGGAATCAACGCGGTAGCGGGCGCGACGAACACCGTCGAGCGTACGTAATCGTGCGTGGCGGCGTTCTGGATCGGCCGTCGCAATGCGGCGTAGCGAAAGCCGTATTCGGTCCGATGCACCTGCAAACGCGGCGCCTTGTCCGTCGACGGACGCAGCCAGTTCTTCGAAGTCGCTTCCGCGCCGCCGACGCGCGCCGGCACGAAGTCCGACGAATGCAGGCTCGAACTGTGCGCAGAGTCGATGGCGCCTTCGAGAATCTGCGCCCAGTTGCACGGAAGAATCGCTTTCGCGATGGAGACGCGGGAGTCTTCGGCCGGCGCCCACGCGGGCGGCACGAACGCCGGAATCGCGTCCTGCGGGCCCATGTACGCCCACACGAAGCCACCCCATTCCTTCGTTTCATACGCCTTGTGCTTGACCTTCTTCGTCATGTCGCTGGACGAAGGCTCGGACACCATCTCGATCACGTTGCCCTTCACGTCCATCTTCCAGCCGTGATAGAGGCAGCGCAGGCCGCAATCCTCGTTGCGCCCGTACACGAGCGAGACACGCCGATGCGGACAGTACTCGTCCATCACGCCGACGTTGCCATCGGTATCGCGGAACACGACGAGGTCTTCCCCGAACACGCGCGCCTTCACGGGCGCTCCGTCCGGCTCGCTGACTTCCTCGATGAGGCAGACGGGCGTCCAGTGGCGGCGCATCAGCTGGCCCATCGGTGCATTGCCTTCTACACGGCACAGCAATTCGTTTTCGTCATGTGTGAGCATTTACGCTTCTCCAGATACTTCAAAGATCGAGTACAAGTTCTTCGCTCTTCGCACGCGACACGCAGATCATGATCTGATCGTGCTTCTCGTCGTCGCCGAGCACCATGTCGCGGTGGTCCGCCTCGCCGGCGCACAACGTGGTGCGGCACGATCCGCAGGTGCCGCTCTCGCACGAACTCGGCGCGCGGATGCCGTTGTCGCGCAAAATTTCGAGGATCGACCGGTCCTTCGGGATCTCGAAACAACGGCCCGAGCGTTCGAGCTTCACGCTGAAGGACGTGTTTTCCGCCGCGCGCGACTGATCCACGCCGAAGCTCTCGAAATGCACGGCGCCGGCCGGCCAATGGCCGGTCATGTCGTGCACGCTGTCCATGAGCGCGCGCGGACCGCAACAGTAGACATGCGCGCCGCTGCCGGGCTTTTCGAAGACCGGCCAGAAATCGAAGGCGTTGGCGAGGTCTCCGTGATCGTGGTGAATCACCACGTGCGGCTTCCACTCCGCGCTCGACAATTCATCGAGAAACGCGGTCGTTTCTGCGCTGCGCGACACGTAATAGAGCTTGAAACGCGGGCCGGACGTGGCCTTGAGATGACGCATCATCGACAGAATCGGCGTGATGCCGATGCCGCCCGCGACGAACACGAAGCTGCGCGCGCGCTCGCTCAATCCGAACTCGTTGCGCGGCTCCGATACCTCGATGCGATCGCCCTCCGCCACGTCATCGGTCATGCTGCGGGAGCCGCCTCGGCCGGAGGCGTCGCGCTTCACGGCGATCACGTATCGGTCGGTCTCGTCCGGATCGTTGCTCAACGAATAGCTGCGGTTCACACCGCTCGGCACACGTACTGTCACATGCGCACCCGCCGTGAAGGGCGCGAGCGCGCCGCCTTCCGGGTCACGCAATTCGAAGCTCACAATGCCGTCCGCGATGGGGTTCTTCTTCACCACAACGAGCGACCTGAAGGACAGTTCGTTGCTCGCCGTCTCGCTCATTTCCGCACTCTCCCGCTTCGTTGATCATCTGCGCGGCTGGCTCATCCTCGCCGCATTCATGGACTTAATATTAGATATCTAATGATTTTGAATCAAGGGGGTTTTCCCTGAAGGATCGCGCGGAGCCATCCAAAAAAAACGGCGCCGGAAGGCGCCGCCATGCTGCGAGAAAGCCGATCTCCGCGGCCGCGTGATTCAAGCGACTCACGCGTGCTTTTCCGCATGCTCGCGCAAGCTGTTCGCGGGCACGCCGATCAGCACGGCAAAGCCGCCGAGAACCACGAGCGCGGCGATCGCGGACAAGCCGATTGCGAGACTGCCTGTCATCGTCTTGATCCAGCCAAGTGCGATCGGTCCGCAGAACGCACCGATTTGCCCGAGACAACTGATCGCGCCGATGCCTGCGGCCGCCGCGTCGTCCGATAGATACGCAGGCGGAATCGACCAGATGATCGCGGCCGCGCCGAAATAGGAAATCGAGATCATGCCGAGGCATGCGATGGCCGCGACGGAATTTCCGGAAAGCACCGGCAGCAGGAAGCCGCCCAGTGCGCCCACCGCCGTGCAGACGAAAAAGTGCCAGCGCCGTTCGAGCGTCACGTCCGAGCTGCGCGCCACCGCGAACATGCCAAGCGCGCCGATGATGTACGGCAACGCAGACAACAGGCCGACGTTCAGCACGTCCGCGACGCCCGCCTGACGGATGATCGTCGGCGTCCAGTAATTCAGGATCGTTCCGCATAGGGGCACGGTGCCCCAGCCCGCCGCGAGGATATAGACGCGTGGGTCTTTGAGCGCGACGAGCAGCTGATGGCGCGTATGCTTCGCCGGTTTCTTCTCCGCGCGGTCGGCGGCAAGCGCATCGAGGATGATCTTCTTCTGGTCGTCGTCGAGCCAGCGCGCGTCCTGCGGCCGGTCGACCAGATAAAAGAACGCAACGATGCCCATCGCCAGCGCCGGCAGGCCTTCGAGGAAGAACAGCCATTGCCAGTTCTTGAATCCGAGCGTGCCGTTGAAGTTGTGCAGGATCCAGCCCGAGAGCGGACCGCCGATGATCCCAGCCGCCGCAATCGCGAGCAAAAAACGCGACGTGATGCGCGCACGCCGCGCGCCGGGATACCAATACGTCAGGTACAGGATGATGCCGGGCCAGAAGCCCGCTTCCGCGGCGCCCAGCAGAATGCGCGCGACATAGAACTGCGTGGGCGACGTCATGAAGGCCATCGCCGTGGAAATGCCACCCCACAGAATCATGATGCGGGATATCGTGAGTCGCGCGCCGATCTTCTTGAGCCACAACGTGCTCGGCACTTCGAGCAGGATATAGCCGATGAAGAACAGACTCACGCCGAGTCCGTAAGCGGCATCGGACAGACCGAGATCCTGCTTCAGATTCAGTTGCGCGAAACTTACGTTCACGCGATCGAGGTAGTTCAGCACCCAGCACACAAAGATGAACGACATCAGCCGCCACGTGACTTTGTGATAAGTGGCCTCGATACGCGCGGCCGTCGCGTCGGCTTCCGACATGAACTCCGTGACTGTGGATTTGGCCACAAGACGTCTCCGTTGCGTCTGCACACAGGAACGATGCGGGGTCGAATCCAGCCCCCATCGAAAGTTTTTTATTCGATATCTAACTATAATGATAAGGACCGGCCACCACGCGAACAAGCTCGGGTTTGCACCGAGACATGCGGCGCGGACTGCGAATGCGAAGGCGGCGGATCGAGCGGATATGATGTCGGCTGGGCAAGACCTCTGGTTCGGAAAGAAGAGATCGTCATGACACGAAAGAAGACTGTGGAAGGCGCACCGCGCGAGACGGCTGAAATCTTGCGCCACTGGCACGAAGCCGTGCCCCATGACCGCCTCGCGCATCTGGTGAAGGACGCGACGCGCTCGATGGTGCGCGCGCTGCAGATGCGGCTCGCCGAGCATTCGGTTTCGTTCGGGCACTGGACTTTTTTGCGCATCCTGTGGGAAACGGATGGCCTCACGCAGCGCGAGCTGAGCGAACAGGCAGGCGTGATGGCGCCCACGACGTTTGCGGCCGTCACCGCGATGGAAAAGCTCGGACTCGTCGAACGTCAGCAGCGCCCGGACAACAAGAAGAACACGCATGTGTACCTCACCGCCGAGGGCCGCGCGCTGAAAAGAAAGCTGGTGCCGCTCGCGGAAGAAGTCAACGAGATCAGCGTAACGGGGTTGAGTGAGCGCGATATCAACGTTGCGCGGAAGGTACTGCTGACGATCATCGAGAATCTCGCCGAGGACGAGGCCGAGTCGACGAATCCGATGCGGCGCGTGCCCTCGACGCGCGAGCTGGGGCGCATCATCGCGGAGCGCGGCGAGACACTGGAGGATGTGTAAGCAGTGTGGGCCGCGCCAGCACAGCGGGCACGCGACGACGCCGTCAGAACTTGCGCCGCAGCACGACAGGCTTTCCACTCATCGTTCGTTTCGTCATTCACGCGGCCAGCGCCGAATCCATGTAGTCGGCGTGTCCGGGGAACCACTCGAAAAGCGACCGGCCGAGATCTCGCACGAGTTGAGCCGAAACCCCGGTCCTGCCGGATCGCCTCTCCCACCTCTCTTACTGATTTCAATACGGCGGCGTGCTCGTCGAGATGGCAGTCGCGCGGAGGAAAGCTCGTCGAGCGCATCCACTCGTCTCGCTGTTCGAAATGGCTGACGGCGTGCTTCTCGAACGCTTCGATCGCCGAGATGGCCTTGGCGTCCGTGCAGCTCACCAGTTCCAGTGCAAGCGAAGAGAACGCTTCGTGCACGTCGTCCATGGGCGTGAAACCCAGCGAACCGTCATCGGGCCAGACGATACTGGTTTCGCCGGCCGGCGCGGGCGTGTTCGTGTTCGCGTCCGGGACGACATTGGGAACTGCGTTGCGCATTTCATCTCGCATGATTGCGATACGCCATGGGCGGGAATAGAGTCGGCGCCCGATCGATGCTGGCCCCGCCGAGTTGATGGCGTAACCTAAAGCCGCAGCTTGTCCGATTCGGAAGTTGAAGTAGGTGCCGCGTCGGCCAGTCATGGTACAACTGAACAGATGCCGCTCAGTGTTCGACGGCGGGCCTTCATCACTCACCGACCCGAGTCTTCTCGCACGAAAATCGGAGGTTCTACAGGGCGTCCGAAAGCACCGGTGCACGGATCCGTTGGCCGCCTCGCGATCGCGAACGCAAACCAGGCCTCCGATCCCTTTTGCTGCGCCGAACTTACATTCGCCGTTTCGACGACCTCCGTACAAACTATTACCCTCACGTACGAACTTTTATCCCTTTCGATAACGACCGTTCCGCTCACCGGCGCGTGCCAGCGATGATAGTAAAACGCACTCAGGAAAGCCTGATAAACGCTCCCGCCGACGAAGCGCTTCGCCAGCGCCGTCTCCTTCGCCGTGAAGATTTCCTTCAGCGAATACGGCTGCGACTTGATCCAGAACGAATCTTCAAGCTTCACATCGTGCTCGATGTTGTACGGCGACGCCTCGCACGCGCTGACGATGAGCTTGTCGTTGTCAGGTTGCGCAACGGGCCGTGCGTGCGGCCTGAACTCGCGCGTGAAGAAGTGATTCCATGAAGAGAATCCCCAGTAAGGCTTCTCGGGATCGCATAGAAACTGCGAGAGGCCGATCTTGCCGTCCGCTTCCGCGCTGAACCAGCCGTTCGGCGCGTCCGTGTTCAGATGCTCCCGCGAATGCGGTCCGCTCAAGAATCCGGACCACGTGTTCAGCACGCGCTTCATGTGCCTGTTGAATGCGGGATCGCGAAAGAGCGCATAGCCCGATGGCATGACCATCGGCCAGTCGAGTATCGCGTTGATCGGGCAATGGATCAGGCTCGACTCGCTGAAGGGCGGCGCATAAGTGAGCATCGCATCGAGCAGGATCATGCATTCGTCGATGTTCGCGTAACCGAGTTCGAAACCTTCGGCACGCGCCTCGTCGATCGCGCGCGAGAAGTTCATGCGAACTACCGGGTCCTCGCGTATGAACGCAGCGAACTCTTCGATGACGCTGCTTCTCTTCGCCGTCGCCGCGCGCTTCATCGCCTGAGCGGCGAAGTCCTTGCGGAACCGCGCGACCGCGTCTTCCTTGCGCGGAAGCCAGCCGCCGAGTCGGCGCTTCTCGTTTGTCATCGTGCGTTGCCTCCTTGCCGTAAGTCGTAGATACGTGAGCTTGTCGCGGCAGCATGGGGCATTCCATGACGCGAGGCGGAATGTGCTTTGCTTTTACACAGCACGTCCCCCGCCGTTCCCACAAAAGAGGTGAATTCATGAGTGAAGTCCCCTTCCCCTTTCCCAAGTCGCCCGCGAATCAAAGCGATGCACGCAGCAAGCCCGCGGCGATCGCGCGCGGACTCGGCTGGTACAGCCTCGCACTCGGCGCAGCCGAATTGCTCGCGCCTAACGCGGTCGCGCGCGCGGCCGGCGTGCGAACCAACTCCGCGCTGATGCGGCTCTATGGTCTGCGCGAGATTGCGTGCGGCATCGGCATTTTGATGTCGCGCGATCCCGCTCCTTATTTGTGGGCGCGCGTCGCCGGCGATGCGCTCGATCTCGCCACGCTCGTCTCCGCGTCCGACATGAACAAGGACGAGAGCCGCACGCATGCGCTCGGCGCGATCGTCAACGTCGCGGGCGTCACGGCACTCGACGTGCATACCGCGCTCTCGCTCTCCAGGGCCGACGAAGCGGAATCGCACGTGCGTACGCAACGCTATGTGTCGATGTATCGCAATCGCAGCGGCTTCCCGCGTGCGCCCGACGCGATGCGCGGCGAAGCGCTTCGCACATTCGAAATGCCCCGTGACATGCGCGCGCCCGACGCGCTCTTGCCCTACACGCACTCGCAATTCAAAGCGGCGAAAAGCGCCTGAGCGTTCATAACAAGAAACATGTCCCCACATTCAAGAAGGAGTCAACGTGGATATGCAATCCTGCTCGCCTTCCATCACGACGATGATCCGCATGGATCACACGCACGTCATGGCTGCGTTTCATCGCTATCACGCGGACAGCCAGTGGTGGCGAAAGCGCGCTATCGTCGAACTCGCGTGCACGGCGCTGGAAATTCATGCGCAGCTCGAAGAAGAGATCTTCTATCCGGCGCTTGGCGAAGCCATGCCCGGCGACGACACGCTCGCGAAGAGCAAGCCCGAGCACGACAAGATGCGCGAGGACATCGCGAAGCTGCGCGCAATGGGCCCCGACGATGCCGCCTACGACGCGCGCTTCATGCAGCTCATGCGCGAAGTCATTCATCATGTCGCGGATGAAGAAACGGTACTGCTGCCCACGGCAGAACGCGCGCTGGCGTCGCGGCTGTCGGAGCTTGGTCATCGCATGACGGTGCGACGGATGCAGCTCGTCGGGCAGCATCGGCCCGCTGCCATCGCGGCGAATACGATGGGTACGTTCCCGCTCGCGTCGCTGATGGTCGTTTCGCTCGGTGCGCTCGCTATCGCATCTTGTCGGCGGCCTTCGGCATCGCGCCGCATGAAGCGCGTAAGGGGCTACGCTTAACGCATCTCATGCATCTAACGTGACGCCGCGCGTCTTCATTGCGCGCGCGGCGTCCCGTTCACTTCCACGATATGCACGGGAATCGACTTCGCCGCCGGCACCTTGCTTTCCTTCGCGTGATGCCATAGCGGCAGGAGCGGATTGCACTCGGGGTAGTAACCGGCGATGCAGCCCACGGGAATGTCATACGGCTGTATGCGCAAGCCCGCGACGCGCCGCTCGAACCCATCGTTCGCAATGGTCTGCACGGTCACGCGATCATCCTTCTTCACGCCGTGGCTCTGCATGTCGGCTTCGGACATCAGAAGCACCATGCGGCCGCCGCTGATGCCGCGAAAACGGTCGTCGTGACCATAGATCGTCGTGTTGAACTGGCTGTCGCTGCGAAGCGTCATGAGCCTGAGCGCCTGCGCATCGCGCTCGGGCATGTCCGGATCTTCGACGATGGATTCCGGCACGAAGAACTCCGCCTTGCCGCTCTTCGTCTTCCACTTGCGCTCGCGCGCGGGCAGATCGCGCGGGAAACCGCCAGGCGTCCACATCCGCGCGTTGAAGTCGTGGAAGGTCTCGGGATACGTCTTCGCGATTTCATCGCGCACGAGCGCATAGTCGTTGCGCCAGCGGTCCCAGTCCACGGTCGAGCGATCGCCGAGCGTGTGCTTCGCCATTTGCGCGACGATATACGGCTCCGAACGCGCATCGGGCGATGCCGGTTCCGCCACGCCACGCGAGCCATGAATGCAGCCGGTGCTGTCTTCCATCGATACCGCTTGCGCGCCGCTTTCCTGTGTATCGATTTCGATGCGGCTCAGGCAAGGCAGGATATACGACTTCTTGCCGTGCACGAGATGACTGCGATTGAGCTTGGTCGCGATATTCACAGTGAGTTCGAGATCGCGCCACGCCGGTTCGATGCGCCCGCGATCCGGCACCGAACGCACGAGATTGCCGCCGAGATTAATCACGGCGTTGACCTTGCCTTCGAGCATCGCCTGAAATGCTTCGACGGTATTCATGCCTTTTTCGCGCGGCGGTTCGAAGTGGAACTGGCTCGCGAGCTTGTCGAGCGGCGCAAGCTCCGGCTTCTCGGTGATGCCGACGGTGCGCTGTCCCTGCACGTTCGAATGCCCGCGCACCGGCGACGGCCCCGCGCCCGGCCTGCCTATGTTGCCGCGCAAGAAGAGCAGGTTGCAGAGCATGCGCACGTTCTGCACGCCTTCCCTGTGCTGCGTGATGCCCATGCCGTAATGCGCGATGGCGGCGTTCGCGCGCATGTATTCGTCGGCAGCGGCTTCGAGGTCCGCGCGCGAGAGACCGGACAAGCGCTCGATATCGTCCCACGATGCAGCGCGCACGTAGTCCGCGAACGCTTCGAAGCCTGTCGTCTGCTGCTCGATGAATTCGACATCCAGTATGCGCGGCTGGCCGCTTTCCTTCGCGCGGTCGTCGGCAGTCACGACAGCCTTGCAGATGCCGAGCAACGCGGCCGAATCGCCGCCCGTCTTCACCTGATGATATTGCGTGCTGATGACCGTATGCGCGGGCGTGATCATTTCCACCGGCGATTGCGGGTTCGAGAACTGCAACAGGCCCGGCTCGCGCAGCGGATTGAACGTGATGATGGGCACGCCGCGCTTTCTCGCGTCCTGCAACTGATGCAGCATGCGCGGGCTATTGGTGCCGACGTTCTGTCCGAAGAAGAACATGAGGTCGGTCTTCTCGAAGTCGTCGAGCGTGATGGTGCCGACGCCCACGCCGATGGCCTCTTTAAGCCCGACGCTCGTGCTTTCATGACACATGTTCGAGCTGTCGGGCAGATTGTTCGTGCCGTACATGCGCGCGAAAAGCTGGAACATGTACGACGTTTCGAGCGATGCGCGGCCCGACGCATAGAACACCACGCTCTTCGGATTGAACCCGCGCAGTTCGCGGCCGATGTCTTCGAACGCTTCTTCCCAGCTCACGCTCACGTACTTGTCGCTTGCAGCGTCGTAGCGCAAGGGCGCAGTGAGACGGCCTGCTTCTTCGAGATCATGATCGTGCCACGCGTTGAGTTGCGTTACCGTGTGAAGCTCGAAGAACTGCGGCGTCATGCGCTTCGCGGTCAAGTCCCATGCGGTCGCCTTCGCGCCGCTTTCGCAGAACTCGAACGTATGCGGGTCCGCAGGCTTGGCCCACGAGCAGCTCACGCACGCGAAGCCTTCCGGCTTGTTCTGTTTGAGCAGCACCGTCGTGTCCTTGAGCGGCACTTTCTCCTGAACGAGCACGCTGGCGACGGCCTTGAGCGATCCCCAGCCGCCGGAAGAATAGGGATAGGCGGCGCTCTTGCGCGCCCCGTTGTCTGATTCGGCCATGTCTCTTGCCTCGGGCTTCTGGTTGTCTTTAATTAACGCCCGAGCAAGGGATGTTCCCTTTCTAACCGCCTTCGGCCGCCTTCCCTGAACGCAAAAAAAAAACGCGCCGGCGATGCGGCGCGTGATGCTGCGATGCGCAGTCCCTCAATCAACCCACGGCCTGCGCCTCGCCCGCGATCTGAGTCTTCGCAAGCTCGGTGAGTTTTTCGTCGGTGGACTTTTCTTCCTGGAGCGTTTCGAGGAGCAGCTTCATCGCTTCTTCGTGGCCGAGTTGCTTCGCGAGTGTGGCGAGCGTGCCGTACGTCGCGATCTCATAGTGCTCGACCTTCTGCGCGGCGGCGATCAGCGCGGCATCGCGAATCGGGCCTTGCTCGAAGTCCTCGATCTGTTCCTGTCCTTCTTCCACGAGGCCTTCCATCGCCACGCACTTGATGCGCTTGAGCTTGATCCCGCACACTTCCACGACCTGATCGATGCGTTCGATCTGACCATTCGTTTCTTCCAGATGCTGCTGGAACGCCTGCTTCAGTTGCTCATT
This sequence comes from Caballeronia sp. ATUFL_M2_KS44, assembly GCF_023630965.1. Classification (NCBI taxonomy): domain Bacteria; kingdom Pseudomonadati; phylum Pseudomonadota; class Betaproteobacteria; order Burkholderiales; family Burkholderiaceae; genus Caballeronia; species Caballeronia sp. ATUFL_M2_KS44. Next base: position 95,107 of record NZ_JALQEA010000051.1, read on the forward strand.
CGAGCTTGCGCGCGCGAGCTTGGGCAGCGCCTTCGTCAATTGCTTCTCCGCGCTATACACATCCGACAATGCGTGAATGAAGAGGTCCTGCAAAGTTTTCGATGCCATGTTGCCTCCAATTCAAATGAGTGAGTTCGACCAGTGTGATGCCGGTCATGCGGCGTTAGCAGCGCAATCAGCATTCCCATTTCAGTCGCGCGGCAACTCGACCGGAAGCGCCCGCTTGTGGCGCGTTGCGGTGTAGAAGCGGCGGATTGTAGTGAGCACTTCCGCGCTGACATCCTTGCCTTCCAGAAAGTCGTCGATGTTCTCGTACGAGATGCCGTAGCTGTCTTCGTCCGGACGTTGTGGCGTGAGCGTTTCGAGGTCCGCCGTCGGCATCTTCATGACGAGGCGTTCGTCCGCGCCCATCGCCCGCGCGAGCGCGCGCACGCGGCGCTTGGTGAGGCCCGACAATGGAAGGATGTCCGCGCCGCCGTCGCCGTACTTCGTGAAGAAGCCCATCAACGATTCCGCCGCGTGATCCGTGCCGATGACCACGCCGCGCCGCGCGCCCGCCATCGCGTATTGCGCGATCATCCGCTCGCGCGCCTTGATGTTGCCGAGCACGAAGTCTTCCTGGAAATCGTCGGTGTATTGCACGCCGCCTTCCTTGAGCGCCGCGAGCATTTCATCCGATGGCCGCTTCACGTTGACGGCGAACGTCTCGTCGGGACGGATGAATTGCAGCGCGAACTGCGCGTCTTCTTCGTCGCCCTGCGTGCCATACGGCAGCCTGACCGCGACGAAGTGCGCCTCGTAGCCGCTCGCTCGCAGGCGCTCCACGGCGAGTTGCGCGAGACGCCCTGCCGTCGATGAATCCACGCCGCCGCTGATGCCCAGCACGTACGTTCGAAGTCCGCTCGACTTCAGATAGTCCGCGAGGAAAGCGACGCGCCGTTCGACTTCGGCGTTCGCGTCGAAACGTTCGCGCACGCCCAGTTCCTCGATGACCTGCCGCTGCCACTGCCGCTCGTCGCCGTCCTTGTCCAGCATGCTCGCCTCCTTTTCCGTGGTTTCGCAGTCAACGCCGTGGCAGACGATCGAAGTAATGCTCGATGCGCGACAGCGCGTAATGCGCGGCGGCGCTTCTGACTTCGTTGCGATCGCCATCGAAGCGTTTCGTTTCGCTGAAGGTCACGATCGGGCCGCCGCGCAGTTTGTAGGACCACGCGAAGCATTGCGTGCCGGACGGCGGGCCGTCGTCGGGCGGGGTATCGGCGACACCGGTGTTCGATACCGCGACATTCGCGCTGCATCCTTCCTGAATCAGCGCGCCTTCCGCCATCTCGCGCGCGACTGCTTCGCTCGTCAGGCCGTGTGCCTTCATCGTTTCTTCGCGCACGCCGAGAAAGCCGGCCTTGCCCGTCGGCGAATACGCGACGAAGCCGACGTCGAGGCAACTGCCGCTTCCCGGCACCGACGAAACCAGCGACGCGATGTAGCCTGCCGTGCACGATTCGGCGGTCGCGAGCATCAGGCCGCGCGAACTGAGGAATGAAACGACTTGTCTGGCGATATCCATGCTTTCGGCCTCGCTCGTCTTGCTGGCAATCTCCTTACGGCCGAATTCGTCCAGCAAACCGCGCTCCACAAGGCCCGGGCACAAGATCAGCCGTTCGGTGATCACGGCGACGATCGTCTCCGCGTTGCTGCTCGTCGGGCTTGTCTTCGCGGATGTCGTCACGGATCGCGCGATATCGCGCTTGCCGGCGGCGAACGCGCTGCATATCGAGGTGACGGGGTATATCAATGGTGGTGGCAGGCGCGCTATGCGCCCGAAGGCGGCGGACGCGCGACGCTTCATCGTGACGACGTTCGTGGTGATCTTCGCGATGCCGTCGGTCATGCCATGCAACACGGCGCTCATTCTCGACCGGCTCGTCGGCACGCACTTCCATAACCCGGCCAAAGTCGGCGACGTGCTGCTCTGGCAGCATCTCTTCTGGTTTTTCGGGCATCCCGAGGTCTATCTCATCTTCATTCCGCCGCTCGGCTTCATTTGGTCGATGAACGATGTTGCTTCGTTGCGGAGTAAGTTGCATAAATGAGTGGGTTACGACACAGAAATTTCGTCCCAATCGTTAAGATATCTTAATTACCTTGCGGCAAATGCTACTGCAAATGAAAGGTGACGGAACACTCACTAGCCCGATTCAAACGAAACCATTTTCATTCAGACGAATACGATTGAACCCTTTGTCAGGCAGTCCATCCAAACCCTTTCATCCCCTGCGGAAACTGGCAATCAACAGTAAGTACGAGCGGCACTATTGACACTCACTCGTAACCAGATGTCACCATAAGCAGAAAGTTTTGCCCCAACGCATCATCAGAAGTTTGAATTGTTGCAATACGAAGCCTTGCATTTGCTTACGTTTGCCTTTGCGCCTTCTCAAGCTTTTTGGCTTATCCTAAACTCCTGCTTACCAGGAGCGATGGCGCAACTGCGGACCATGTTGTGCTTCATTTCCACGACGGCTGCAGCGGCGTACCCCTTGCCTCAGAGAACGTATATGAACGCATACGAATGTATCTTTCAGGCAAGACCGAGGGCGCCTCATCGAAGGACGACGACACTACTTCAAACGCCGTGAAAATACTCATCGTCAACACGCTGTACTACCCGGACAAGATCGGCGGGGCTGAAGTATCCACGCAACTGCTCGCCGAGGGGCTCGTCAGGGCAGGCATGGACGTGTGCGTTGCTTGTGCAACGGGGGCAGGCGCGGATAGCGTTTCCGACTTCAACGGAGTCAAGGTCTATCGTCTGCGTTCGGCCAACCTCTATTGGCCGCATGCGCCGAAGAAACGCGGGCGCGTTGCCCGATTCGTCTGGCATGCCATCGATGTCGTCAACGTCGTCATGTCGCGCAAGCTCGCCGGCATCATCGCGCGCGAAAAGCCGGACATCATTCATACAAGCAATCTCGCTTGCATTTCCGTCGACGTATGGCGCGCCGCGCGCAAAGCGGGCGTGCCCATTGTTCATACCGCGCGCGATTACTACTTGCTGTGCCCCGCCACGACGATGTTTTCCGACGTCGAACCGTGCAAGCGCCAATGCGGTTCATGCGCGCTGTATTCCGCGCCTAAGAAGGCCGCATCGTCCCGCGTTCAGGTGGCCGTCGGCGTGAGCCGCTTCGTTTTGCAAAAGCACTTGAATAACGGCTATTTTCCGCAAGCCACGCGCACGGCTGTCATCAACAACTGCTATGTGCCGAGCAAGGACGCCGCCCTGCATGAAAGGCCGCCCTACGTGAGCGGCCCCGTGCGGCTCGGCGTGCTCGGTCGCGTGGAGCGCAACAAGGGCTCGGAGGTCGTGCTCGAACAGCTCACCGCCGACAACACGCTCGACTGGACACTCGTCTACGGCGGCAATGGCGATCCCGAATACATTCGCTCGCTGAAGGAGAAGTACGACGATCCGCGCGTGCAATTTCTCGGGCACGTGAAGCCAAACGATTTCCTTCGAAGCATCGACATTCTTATCGTGCCGTCGATCTGGTATGAGCCGTTCGGGCGCGTGATCGTCGAAGCCTATTCGTATGGCGTGCCGGTCGTCGGTGCGAATCGCGGCGGCATTCCCGAAGTCATCGAATCGCGCTCGAATCTCGTGTTCGACATGGAACGTCCTGAGACGCTCGTCGAAAAGATTCGCGAAGCAATCGCGTTGCTGAAGGAACCGTCCGTGCATGACAGGCTGCGCAAACACGCCGATACCTTCAGCCCCGATTCGATGGTCAATGCCTATCTCGACGTGTACCGCAGCGCGCTCGGCGGCGCCATCAAAAGAACCGTCGAACCGGTGACGCCGGCCATCACTCCCAAAGCGCGCATGGACTGAACTTACTGAAACTTCACGGGCACCGGGCTCGTGAGTAAGTTCACGTAGAAACTGAAGAACCTGTCGTTGTCATACCGCGTCACGTATGTGATCTTCTGCGGCGACGCGCCCGCAGCCGGCGCGTCCGGATACACGCGCACGTGTCCCTGATCTTCACCGGGCGTCGTATCGATATCGAGGTAGGCGCTCTGCGTTTGTGTTGCATAAGTCGGATCGAGAAAGTATCCGATGGTCAGCGTGTCGTAGATATTCGTGTTGTTCGCGAATGCGCCCGCGTTCTCGATGGCATACGCCTGCGTCACCGCCGTCTGTCCCGTCGGCGGATTGACGATCTGGTTATAGACACTCTCCGTCAGCGGCACGGTGTCGGTCACATCGAGCGGAATGACCTTCTGCGGAATGGTCGTCTGCAAGAGCGTGCGCACGGCCACCGGATCGAACCACCAGTTCAGTTCGCCCACCGCGTTCGCGTTGCCGGGCACGTTCATCGCGCCGCCCATATAGACGATCTGCTTGATCAGCGGAACGATCTCCGGCGCTTTTTGCACGGCGGTCGCGAGGTTCGTCGGCGGTCCGACTTCGATGATCGTCACCTGGTTCGGATAGCGCTTGATCGTATCGATCATGAAGTCCGCGGCGGCTTCGGCCTTCAGTTGCGTCGATGTCGCGAAGCCGTCGGGCGGCGCCGTGAGTTGCGATTGCTGCGTCGGCTCGGGCCGCATCCACGCGCCGAAGTAGCCGTTCGGATTCGCGGCCTGCTGCGCGCGGATGCTCGCGACGTCATATTGCAGCGGATAATTCGCGCCCGCATACACGCCCACCTTGTCCTGCACGCCCATGCGCTCGACTGCCTTCAGCGCATCGGCTTCTTCCTGCAGCAGCCAGTCGTTGCCGGTCACGACGCACAGGCCGAGCAGATTGACCTTGCCCTGCCCCATCAATTGCGTCGTCATGGCGAAGAGCTGGCCGTCGTCGCCCATCGTGTTGAAGTCCGAGTCGATGATGACTTTCGGCGCGTCGTTGTAGGCATCGTGATGATCGGAACCGCCGCAACCGGCCATTACGCCGACCACGACTGCCGTGAGGAGTCCTGCTGCATGGCGAGGCGTCATCGCTGTCTCCTGATCGTTCGAATGATGGCCGCCGACGTCAGCGGCTTCTTCATTCTAGGAGCATTCCGTGCATTCGTCGGCTGGACTGGCGCTTGCTCACGCGCTCTCGCATCGCTTGCGCCGATGGCCGTGGCGACGTCCATCGGCGGCATTCCTTCGTTGACGGCGGTGCTCGTCATATCGACGGGCATCTTCGGCGCGGCATTCGCGCGCGTGATCCTCAACACGTTGCGCGTGAGCGAGCCGGAAGCGATGCTCACATGCTGGCTGTGAGCGTCTAGTCCGCCGACGCGATCATCGGTCGGGCACGGAAGGCGTGGATATCGCCTGAATCGTCGATGACACTTCGCCGTCCGAGTAACTCGCGATATCGCCCAGCGCGAGCATGCCGACGAGATGCTTCGCGTTGTCCACCACAGGCATGCGCCGAATCTGAAGTTGCTCCATGCGCTCCATCGCGGATTCGATCTCGTCGTTCTCGAAGCACCATTCCACCGGCTCGCTCGCGACTTCCTGCACGGTGCACGTCGAGTCCTTGCCCGCCGATACCGCGCGCACCACGATATCGCGGTCCGTTATCACGGCCTTGAGCTGCTCGCCGTCGCAGACGGGCAGCGCGCCGACGTTGAGTTCATCCATCAACTCGGCCGCGCGGCGAATGCTCTCGTTCGGCGCAATGCTCTGCACGCCGCGTGTCATTACTTCTGCCACCTTCGTCATGACGTCCTCCGTTTGAAAACGCTGGCCATCGGTTGAGCATGCCTCGTGCCGTCGACGAGCGCGCCGATCGCATCCAACGCGGCGCGTCGGCCTGAACATTGCTTCGGAAGCCGCATCACCGAAGCCATGCATCGGCGTGGCCGAACAGGAATTCATCGATGAAAATCGCACAGGTCGCACCGCTCTACGAGAGCGTCCCTCCTATCGCATACGGCGCCACCGAACGCATCATCTCTTACCTCACCGAAGCGCTCGTCGCGCTCGGGCACGACGTCACGCTGTTCGCCACGGCGGATTCGCGCACGCACGCGCAGTTGCACAGCAGCACGCCCACCGCGCTATGGCGCGACGAACGCGTATGGGACACGACGAGTCATCATCTGCGTCAGCTCGATGCGGTCATCAAACATTCATCGCAGTTCGATGTAATCCACTTCCACACGGAACCCCTGCATTTGCCGATGCAGCGCTTCCTCGCGTGCCCGTCGATCACGACGATGCATGGCCGCCTGCTGCCCGCCGATCACGGCCCGCTCTTCGCCACGTTCACGGATGCGCCGCTCGTTTCCATCTCGGACAGTCAGCGCGAAGCCATGCCCGATGCGAATTGGCGCGCGACGGTTCATCACGGCTTGCCGCTGGACGAGATGCGTTATTCGCAGGACGGCGGCGACTATCTGCTATTCGTCGGACGCGTGATGCCGGAGAAGCGCATCGATCGCGCGATAGAAATCGCGCGGCGCGCGGGCCTGCCGCTGAAGATCGCCGCAGCGGTGCATCCCGGCGAACGTGCGTACTTCAAGGAAACGGTCTCGCCGATGCTCGAGGCGTCGCAATCGTTCGTGGAATATCTCGGCGAAGTGGGCGGCGAAGCCCGCCGCGCGCTCTTTGCGAATGCACGTGCGCTCGTGTTTCCGATCGACTGGGAAGAGCCGTTCGGCCTCGTCATGATCGAAGCGATGGCGTCAGGCACGCCGGTCATCGCGTTCAGGCGCGGCGCGGTGCCCGAAGTGCTCGAACAGGGCGTGAGCGGCCTGATCGTCGATAACGTCGATGAAGCCGTGCAAGCCGTGCGCGATCTCGGCGCGATCGATCGCGCGCGCTGCCGCAAGACCTTCGAGAAGCGCTTCAGTGCGGAGCGCATGGCGCACGACTATCTCGCGGTGTATCGCGATCTGGCGGATAACCGCGCGAGCGCGGCCAGCATCGTCGACTCGGACACCGGCGCATTGCAGGCATAGCGAAAGCCACGCGCTTTCGGCAATACGCAGCCGGAGAAGGCGGTGGCACGTCGAGTGCTTGAGGCCCGACAGTCCCGATCAATACGATCGTTGCGATCGTTGTCCGAAGGCCCGCGGCACAGGCGCTTGCGTTCACGTTTGCGTCTGTGCCGCGCGGCCGTATCGACCATCCATCGTTCCGAACAGAGGTGCGTAATGAATACGAACTCCCCGCCGGTGCGGCCGCGTGCCGGCTCGCCATCTCCCGTCGTGAAATGGCTCACCATCCTGTTCCTCGCGATATCGGGGCTTTATCTCGGCGGCGTCGGCATATGGCTCGTCACCATCGGCGGATCGCCTTATTACGTGATCGCCGGTCTCCTCATGCTCGCGGTCGCGTGGCTCATCGGGCGGCGCAACGCGTCGGCGCTCTTCGTCTACGCGCTGCTGCTCGTCGGCACGCTGATATGGGCGGTCGTCGAAGCGGGATTCGATTTCTGGGCGCTCGCGCCGCGTCTCGACGTGCTCGTCGTCGTCGGCATATGGCTGTTGCTGCCGTTCACGTATCGGCTGTATGCAAGTCCGGTCGGCAAGGGCGGCCTCGCGGTGGCGGTGGCGCTCGTGCTGACGGGCATCGCGCTCGTGTACGCGGCGTTCAACGACCCGCAGGAAGTCAACGGATCGTTCGCGCGGCAAGGGTCGGCTGCACCGGCTACCGCTGCCGCAACGTCAGGGCGTCCGGGCGACTGGCTCGCCTACGGCAACTCGCAAGGCGGCACGCGCTATTCGCCGCTCGCGCAGATCAACGACAAGAACGTCCGCGATCTCCAGCAAGCGTGGAGCTTTCGCACGGGCGACATGAAAGGCCCGAACGATCCCGTCGAAATCACCGACGAAGTCACGCCGATCGCCGTCGACGGCACGCTCTTCTTCTGCACGCCGCACCAGAACGCCATCGCGCTCGACGGCGCGAGCGGCAAGGAAAAATGGCGCTTCAATCCCGAGCTGAAGCCGGACCCGAGCTTCCAGCACGTCACTTGCCGGGGCGTCTCCTACTATGAGACGCCCGCCGCCGCGCAGGCGCGCCAAGCGAACGACACGTCGAAGCTGCCGATGTGCGCGCGCCGCATCATCCTGCCCGTGAACGACGGCCGCCTCTTCGAACTCGACGCCGCCACGGGCCAGCGCTGCCCCGGCTTCGGATCGAACGGCGTGGTGGATCTCCAGCACTTGCAGCCGGTCAAGACGCCGGGCCAGTACGAGCCGACGTCGCCGCCCATCGTGACGTCGAAGGTGATCGTCGTCGCGGGCGCGGTGACCGACAACTACGGCACGCACGAGCCGTCGGGCGTGATCCGCGGCTTCGACGTGGAAAGCGGCAAGCTGCTGTGGGCCTTCGATCCGGGCGCGGCCAATCCCAACGCGATCCCCGACGATCAGCACGGCTATTCGCCGAACTCGCCGAACTCGTGGGCGCCCGCCGCCTACGATGCGCAGCTCGACATGGTCTACTTGCCGATGGGCGTCACCACGCCCGATATCTGGGGCGGCTATCGCACGCCAGATCAGGAGCGCTATGCGAGCGGCCTGCTCGCGCTCAATGCAACGACGGGCAAGCTCGCGTGGTTCTATCAGACGGTGCATCACGATCTATGGGACATGGACTTGCCCGCGCAGCCGACCATCGCGGATATCCGCGATGCGAGCGGCAACGTCGTGCCGGCCATCTACGCGCCCGCGAAGACCGGCAACATCTTCGTGCTGGACCGCCGCACCGGCAAGCCGATCATTCCCGCGCCCGAGCAGCCGGTGCCGCAAGGCGCGGCCACGGGCGATCACGTTTCGCCGACGCAGCCGTTCTCCGAACTCACCTACCGGCCGCAGAAGAACCTGACCGGCGCGGACATGTGGGGCGCGACGATGTACGACCAGCTCGCGTGCCGCGTGATCTTTCATCGGCTGCGCTATGAAGGGCCGTTCACGCCGCCGTCGGAACAGGGCACGCGCGTCTTTCCCGGCAATCTCGGCATGTTCGAATGGGGCGGGCTCGCCGTCGATACGGACCGCCGCATTGCGATTGCGAATCCGATCGCGCTGCCGTTCGTCTCGCGGCTCATTCCGCGCGGGCCGAACAATCCGATCGAGCCGCCGCAAGCGGGACAGGCGGGCACCGGCACCGAGGTCGGCATTCAGCCGCAATACGGCGTGCCGTTCGGCGTGACGCTGAATCCGTTCCTCTCGCCGTTGCGCCTGCCGTGCAAGCAGCCGGCGTGGGGCTACGTGTCGGCGCTCGATCTCGATACGCACAAGGTGATCTGGAAGAAGCGCATCGGTACGACGCGCGATGCATCGCCCATTCCGGTTCCGTTCAAGATGGGCATGCCGATGCTCGGCGGCCCGATGACGACGGCGGGCCGCGTGTTCTTCATCGGCGCGACGGCGGACGACTACATCCGCGCGTTCAGCACGGATACCGGCGACGAGTTGTGGAACGCGCGCCTGCCGGCCGGCGGACAGGCCACGCCGATGACGTACGAAGCGAACGGCAAGCAGTACGTGCTGATCGCGGCGGGCGGTCATGGCTCGTTCCTGACGAAGCTCGGAGACTACGTGATCGCGTATGCGTTGCCCGACAAGCAGTGATTTTTCGGGCACGCGGGCGTTAATCGTCCGCGTGTCCGCCAAGCATGATCGTTGCTGAGAGCGTGATGCGCACCCACGCTAAACGGCACCAAGGAGAATCGCCATGCCAGATGCTTCCGATCCGCAAAAGCCCGATCCTTCGCAATCCGAGATAGCGCGCGGCACGCCGCCCGCGCGCACGCCGGAGACGTTGCCTGACACGTTGCCCGACAACACCGACCTTCAGCCCGATCAACAGCCCGTGCGCGGCACGCCGGATATGTCGAGACCGGGCACGGATAGCTAGGCTTCTTCTACGTCATCGCTTCCGATTCAAGGCTGGCACTCCCGATGCTAGGAGCTTACGGCACGATTCCGAGGAGGCAGCGATGGACCACACCGCCGGGCAACATTCCCAATCCTTCATGAGCCGCGTGATCGCGTGGCCCACCCGCACGTTCAAACGATTCAGCGCCGACCGTGGCGCGCCGATGGCCGCGAGCATCGCGTTCTATTCGGCGTTCTCGCTTGCGCCGACGCTCGTGATGGTCATCGCCATTGCCGGACTCGTGTTCGGCGCCGAGGCCGCGCGCGGGCAGCTCTTTCACCAGATCAGCGGGATGCTCGGCAACGATGCCGCCGCGAGCGTGCAGGCCATCGTCGAGCACGCGCATCGCAGCGGCGGCGGCGGCATTGCGGCGATCGTGTCGTTCGTGCTGCTGGCGGTGGGCGCGTCGGCGACGTTTTCATCGCTGAACACGGCGTTGTCGATCATCTGGCCCGCCGAAGGCAAACCGAAATCGGGCGTCGCCACGATGGTGAAAGTGCGCCTCATCTCCTTCGGCCTCGTGATGGGCGTGGCGTTCCTGCTGATCGTATCGCTCGTGCTGGACACCGCCGTGCAGGCCGCCGGGAAGTGGGTCTTCGGGGAGTCGCCGCTCGTGGTCATCGGCGATATCGTGCAGTTCATGCTCGGGCTCGTGATCTTGTCCGCCGCGTTCGGCGCGCTGCTGAAGTATCTGCCCGATGGACACGTGCAATGGCGCGATGCGCTCGTCGGCGGCACGATCTCCGCTGTGCTGTTTTCGGTCGGCAAGAAGCTGTTCGCGCTCTATCTGACGCACGCGGGAACGGCCAACGCGTTCGGCGCGGCAGGCTCGCTCGCGGTGCTCTTGATGTGGCTGTATTTCGCGGCGGCGGTGGTGCTGCTCGGCGCGGAAGCGGCGGCGACGAGAGTGGAAGCGCGCGGTGAGGCGCCGGTGCGGGCGGACGCGGAGGATGCGAACGCGCCTGCCGCTTCCGATGCAGCCGGCCCCGTGCCGATGCCCGCGCCTGTCGTCTCGGTGACGTCCGTTCCGCGCGTTCGGCAGATCGAGCGCCGCGAACGCGTGCCGTCGTCGACGTGGGCGCAAGCGCTGGCGAAGGGCATCGATGCCGTGAAGGCCAATCCGAGCCGCATCGCGATTGCGGCGGCCGGAGCGAGTCTCTTCGTGTTCACGAAGGGATCGCGTCGCACGGACGAGAGGCATCGGTCGGCGAAGGCTTGAAGCGCAGGCGGGGGCGTGTGGATGAGCCCTCGCCTTTCTTCATTCCTTCCCCCGCTCCGCTTCCCACTCCCGCCGCACCCGCGCGAGTTCCTCCGCCAGCACCGCTTCGTCCGGCAGCATCATGTGATACTCGGCCGCGAGCACCTTGTTCGGCAGCCCGTCGAGCGCGTACTTCGCCACCGCCGCATTGGTCCGCGCGCACAGAATCAGGCCGACGGGCGGATTCTCGCCCGGCAGCGTCCAGTGCTCGCGCGCGTAATTGCAGTACATGTGCATCTGCCCGACATCCGCGTGATTCAGCTCGGTGAGTTTCAGATCGATGATCACGAGACACCGTAGCCGCCGATGAAAGAACAGCAGGTCGACGCGATACCAGCTATCGCCTATCCGCAACCGGCGCTGCCTGCCGACGAACGTGAAGTCGCCACCGAGTTCGAGCAGGAAGTCCTCGAGCCGATGAATCAGCGCATCTTCTAGCTGACTCTCCGAATACTCGTCCTTGAGGTCGAGGAACTCCAGAACGTACGGATCCTTGATGGCCTCTTCAGGCGTCACGATGTCGCCGCGCGCCGCGATGCTTCCCTTCTCGATCATCGCGCGCTTGTCGCGGGACATCAGCGTGCGCGTATAGAACTGGCTGCCGATCTGCCGGTCGAGTTGCCGCACGCTCCAGCCGCCGCGCAGCGCTTCGCCTTCGTAGAAGCGGCGTTCGTCGTCGGAGCGCGTGCGCCGCATCAAGTGCACGTAGTGCGTCCACGAAAGCGGGAATCGCTCGGCCACATTCGCGAGCGATGAATTCCGAATCGCCGATTCGGATTTCGCCTTCCCCGCCGACGCCGATTTCCGATCCGCCGATTCGGAAATCGCTTCCGTCACGGCCGCCGGATACGCCTGATAGAAGAGCCGCATCAGTTCCAGATTGTCGACGCCGAAGCCGCGCCCGAAGCGCTTCGTCAGATCCGCCGACAGCCGCTGCAACAGCGCCTGCCCGTAAGCCGCGCGGCCCGCGCCGCCCTGCTCGAATTCGACGATCCGATGCCCGATGCGCCAGTAAGTCGCCGTCATCAGCGCATTGATGCTGCGCGCCGCCGCCTGCCGGCCCTGCTCCAGAAGCGCGAGCACGTCGCCGAGCGTCGCGCCGTAGTCGTCCTCGGGGAGAATCACGTCGTTCATCGTCGTCCTTTCTCGTCCTTTCGTGCTGTGCCGGCGTCCGCCCGCCGCTTCGAAGTGTCGCATACGCGGCTTGTGTCGCCTGGCGCACATATTAGTCTGACGATTCGCCTTAGGCTTCGGGCTTCATGCGATTCCGGCGCCGGCCAGTTCAATGACCCAATACTTCACTTCGAGGCAAGGCGCGATCAAGCGTCTCATGGACCTGAAGCGGCAATTCGCGCGCTCCGGCCATTCGTTCCTCACCATCGACGGATGGTGTTGCGACGGCGTCGAAGTGAACGGCATCGATCAAGTGCTGCTGAACGTGCGCGCCGGGCGCATCCTGTCGTTTCGACACGCCGACGCCGACGGCGATCAACTCGTGTACATCAGCTAGCGCGCCCGCGTCTCCACAATCCCCGCGCGCACGCGACGCATCGCCGTCAGCACGGCCAGCGCGATCAGCACGCGCCACAGCCACACGCCGATTGTGCCGATAACCCCCGCGCTTACGCCCGCACCGATCCACAACGCGAACGCGCCGATGGCGAGCGCGCGGTCGCTCTTGCCGAACGGACCATCGTATCGACGGCTCGCGCCCGCGAGCGGCCCGATCAACCCCGCGCATTCGACGATCACCGCGCTCAGCGCGAACAGCCAGACATCCGCAGCGGCAAGACCGCCGATCGCGAGAAACGGCAGCACCAGCGCGATGTCCGAAACGACATCGCCGAGTTCGTTCAGATACGCGCCCAGCACGCTCTTCTGGCCGTGCTCGCGGGCGAGCATGCCGTCGATGGCGTTGAGCGCCATGCGCACGAACAGCCAGACGGGGATCAGCAGAAACAGCGCGCGATGCGCCGACGCGAAACCCGCGAGCGCGCCGACCGCGACCGAACCAATGGCAGCGGCAAGCGTCACCTGATTCGCCGTGACGCCATGGCGGGCCAGCCAGCCGGTCAACGGGCGTAAAAGACCCTGGAAACGGGGTTTCAGTGCGTAAAGACTCATGGAACGAGGCGCGCAGGCGCGCGAGAAATGAAACGCGCTACTATCACGACCCGCGCGGCTTGCGTCAACCATCAGGAATGCCAAGCTAGTTAAAGAGGCGGATGTGTCAACGCATCGACGATATTTGGCAAATGTCGTCACGGCCGGTTGCGTCGATCTTGAGCTTGTGACAGGAATAGCGCCCTGTTCACATTCAACCTCGAACCATCGACCGATGAAACTCACGCACATCTGGCAACGCGATCTGCTTCTCACGCTCGTGCGGCTCGTGGCCGGCGCTTATCCGGTGTGGCATGCCGGGCCGCCGTCCGCCGCGCAGAAGCTGTACTTTTCGAATCACACGAGCCATATCGATACGCTCGCCATGCTCGCCGCGTTGCCGCGCCACTTGCGCGACGCGGTGCGGCCCGTCGCCGCGCGCGATTACTGGGATTCGGGTCCGCTCAAGCGTCACATCGCGCAGAAGCTGCTGAACGTCGTGCTGATCGACCGGCGCCGCGAGACCGGAGGCGATCCGCTCGATCCCGTACGCGATGCGCTCGCAAGCGGCGCGTCGATCATCATCTTTCCCGAAGGCACGCGCGGCGCGGATACGTTGCCGCAAGCCTTCAAAAGCGGCCTCTTTCATCTGGCGAGCGAATTTCCGCACGTCGAACTCGCGCCCGTTTATCTCGAAAACCTGCAGCGGATCATGCCGAAAGGCGCGATTTTCCCGATACCGCTCATCTGCAAGCTGCACTTCGGCGCACCGCAGGCGCGCCGCGATGGCGAGGACAAGGCTTCGTTCCTCGCCCGCATGCGCGATGCCGTCGTCGCGCTCGCGCCGCAATCGAACGCGCGCTGAGCGCGTCCCTTCATCGCATATCGAAAACATCATGCCGACAACTTTCTGGCAACTCGTGGCGGGCGTCACCGGCGTCCTCGTCGTGGCGACGATCATCGGCGCGATACTCGGCGCGCGCGCCAAAGCGGCGAATCGCACGAACGCGACCATCGTCAATCTGAACGAACGCATTCGCGCGTGGTGGGGCATGATCGCGGTGATGACGATCGCCATCGGACTCGGCGACAAGGCGACTTACGTCGTCTTCGCGCTGCTCTCGTATCTCGCGTTGCGCGAGTTCATCACGCTCACGCCCACGACGCAGAGCGACCACACCACGCTCTTCGTCGCGTTCTTCGTCGCCGTGCCGGTGCAGTACGTGTTGCTCGGCATCGACTGGTACGGCATGTATTCCATCTTCGTGCCGGTGCACCTTTTCTTCGCGATGTCGCTCTTGTCCGCCCTGACGCAAGACACGCGCGACTTCCTGAGCCGCAACGCGCGCATCAACTGGGCGCTCATGGTGTGCGTCTACGGACTGAGCCACGCGCCCGCGCTCCTCACGCTCGATATCGCCGGTTATCGCGGACAGAACGCGCTTTTGCTGTTCTATTTCCTGCTCGTCGTGCAGATCAGCGACGTGCTGCAGTATGTCGTCGGCAAGCTCTTCGGGCGACGCAAGATCGCGCCGGTGCTGTCGCCGTCGAAGACGGTGGAGGGATTCGTCGGCGGCGGATTGCTCGCGACGTTATGCGGCGCGGCGTTGTATCGCGTGACGCCGTTCGGTTTCGGCGCGGCGTTTTTCATGTCGCTGGCGATCGTGCTGGCGGGATTCGTCGGCGGACTGGTGCTGTCGGCGGTGAAGCGCTCGCTCGGCGCGAAGGACTGGGGATCGATGATCGCGGGGCACGGCGGAATGCTGGATCGCGTCGATTCGATCTGCTTCGCCGCGCCGGTGTTCTTTCATCTGGTGCGGTACGTCTATGTATGACAAACGCCCGCGCGATTCGTCACCGCGCGGGCGTTTGCAAACACTTCGGCGGAATCAGACCGCCATCACCGTGACCGACTTCGTCACGAGATACGGTTCGAGCGCTTCCGGCCCGCCTTCGGAACCATAGCCCGAATCCTTCACGCCGCCGAACGGCATTTCCGGCCACGGCGTCGCGGGCTGGTTGATCCACAGCATGCCCACTTCGAGCTGGTTCGTCAGCAGATGCACGTTCTTGAACGAACGCGTGAACGCGTAACCCGCGAGACCGTACGGCAGACGATTCGCTTCCTTGATCGCGTCTTCCAGCGAGTCGAAGCCGCGAATGGCCGCGACCGGGCCGAACGGCTCGTTGTTGAACACGTCGGCTTCGAGCGGCACGTCGGTGAGCACCGTCGGCGCAAAGAAATTGCCCGCGCTGCCGATGCGCTCGCCGCCCGTTGCCACCGTCGCGCCCGCCTTGCGCGCGTTCTCGATCACGCTCGTCATCGCGGTGATGCGGCGTGCGTTCGCGAGCGGCCCGAGCGTCGTGCCTTCGGCGAGGCCGTCGCCGACCGACAACCCTTCCGCGTGCTTGACCAGCGCCTTCGCGAAGTCATCGCGCACGCTGTTGTGAACGAGAAAGCGCGTCGGCGAAATGCAGACCTGCCCCGCGTTGCGGAACTTGGCCGCGCCCGCCGCCTTCACGGCAAGCTCGACGTCCGCATCTTCCGCGACGATCACCGGTGCGTGGCCGCCGAGTTCCATCGTCGCGCGCTTCATGTACTGGCCGGCGAGCGCGGCCAGTTGTTTGCCGACGGCCGTCGAACCCGTGAACGTCACCTTGCGGATAACCGGATGCGAGATCAGATACTTCGAGATTTCGGGCGGATCGCCGAACACGAGACCGAGCACGCCGTTCGGCACGCCTGCGTCGGCGAACGCGCGGATCAGCTCGGCAGGCGATGCCGGCGTCTCTTCCGGCGCCTTCACGATAAACGAGCAGCCCGTGGTCAACGCAGCCGAGAGCTTGCGCACGACCTGATTCACCGGGAAATTCCACGGCGTGAACGCGGCGACCGGCCCGACCGGCTCCTTCACCACCGTCTGCTGCGCGTTCACGTTGCGCGGCGGCACGATACGGCCATACACGCGGCGCCCTTCGTCCGCGAACCATTCGATGATGTCCGCCGCCGAATTCACCTCGATGCGCGCTTCGACGAGCGGCTTGCCCTGTTCCTGCGTCATCAGGCGGGCGATGGAATCGGCGCGTTCGCGCACGATGGCGGCCGCCTTGCGCATCAGCGACGCGCGTTCGAGCGCGGTCATCCTGCGCCACGTCGCGAAGCCGGCTTGCGCCGCCGCGAGCGCGCGGTCGAGATCGCCGATGCTGGCCCGCGCGACCGTGCCGATTTTCTCGCCGGTAGCCGGATTCAGCACGTCGATGGTTGCGCCGCCCTCTGCGTCGCACCACTCGCCGTTAATATAAAGACGCGTGTTCTGATACGTTCCTGCGGTCATTGAGCACCTCTTGCTAGAAAGATGGCCGGGCCGGCGTGCCGCCAGCCGCGAATTTCACTTCGATGAGAAAGGCTGTGCGTCGAGCGTGCAACATCGTTAAAGGATACGCAGTAAATCGCACGACCGCACGCTTCGGGGTCATTCGCCGCGTTCGGTGAAGAAGCGGGCGAGCGCATCGGTGGCGGATTGATCGTGGGCGAGCCGCGCGTACAGGCCCGCCGCGCCTTCGTAGATGCGATGTTCCGCGAAGTCGTCGCCGATGAACGCCGCGATCTCCTCCATCTCCGCCACCCAGCGATACGCCTTCGGCGGCATGCGCGGCACGTTGCCCGCGAGCCAGGCGACGAGTTGCGGCTGGCTTTCGGCAAGCTCGGCGAGCAGCGCGTCGCCCGCGCCGTTGCGCATGGCCGCGAGCGACATGGCCGAGCCGAGCGCCGTCAGTCCTTTCGTGATGCCCGCGTACGACATCTTCAGCGCCGACGCCGCGCCCACGGGCCCGTCGAGCAGACGCACGGCGAGGCCGGCGTTGCCGAGCACGTTCGCACGCGTCGCATGCGGTCCGGAGAAATAAAACTTGGGCGATGAAGGCGCGCCGATGATCCCGCCATCGACGAAAGCCGCGCCGGTGGCATCGACGGTTCGCGCGATCGTCGCGACGGTTTGCGGGCTGACCGCGTTGCAGTCGATATAAACAGCCTTGCTGGACGCTTCGTTTAGCGCGGGCGCGAGACGTTCGGCGGTTTCGGCGGCCACGGCGGGCGGCACGATGGAGAGAATGAAGTCGGATGCGGCGAGATCGGCGAGGCTCGCGTCTTCCATGCCGGCTTCCTGCGCGCGGGCAGCGCTCGCAGCGCTGCGGCCTTCGAGCGTGGTGAGCACGCGCGCGCCGGACGCGCCGAGCATCTTGCCGATTGCCGATCCCATGCTTCCTGCGCCGATGAGCGCAATGGTCAGTCGAGTCAAGTGCGGCTCCCTGGAATCGGTTGCAAGACGCACAGGATACGCGGATGAGCGCGGACCCGCAGAACGCGGCGCGCCCATCCGGCGAGCGGGATGCGAGCGTTACTCGCTGTCGCCCTTGATTTGCGGCAGCGCCGACGCCTCGCCCGGCGTCAGCAGGCCGACTTGCGCGTAGATGCGCAGCTTGTCGCGCGTGTCGGTGATGTCGAGATTGCGCATCGTCAACTGGCCGATACGGTCGCGCGGCGAGAACGTCGATGCGACCTTCTCCATCGACAGGCGCTCCGGCTGATACGTCAGATTCGGCGACTTCGTGCTGAGAATGGAGTAGTCGTTGCCGCGGCGCAGTTCGAGCGTGACTTCGCCGGTGATCGCGCGCGCGACCCAGCGTTGCGCGGTTTCGCGCAGCATGATGGCTTGCGAGTCGAACCAGCGGCCCTGATACAGCAGACGGCCGAGGCGTCGCCCGTTTTCGCGATACTGCTCGATGGTGTCTTCGTTATGAATGCCCGTGACGAGCCGTTCATACGCGATGTGCAGCAGCGCGAGTCCCGGCGCTTCATAGATGCCGCGGCTCTTCGCCTCGATGATGCGGTTCTCGATCTGATCGCTCATGCCGAGACCATGACGCCCGCCGATGCGGTTCGCTTCGAGCATCAGTTCCACCGGGTCCGTGAACGTCTTGCCGTTCAGCGCGACCGGGCGGCCTTCGTCGAAGCGGATGGTCACTTCTTCGCGATCGACCTTCACGTCGTCGCGCCAGAACGCGACGCCCATGATCGGATTCACGATGCGGATGCCCGACTCCAGGCTTTCCAGATCCTTCGCTTCGTGCGTCGCGCCGAGCAGGTTCGAATCGGTGGAATACGCTTTTTCGGCGGACATCTTGTACTCGAAGCCCGACTGGCGCATGAACTCCGACATTTCCGCGCGGCCGCCGAGTTCGTCGATGAACTGCTGGTCGAGCCACGGCTTGTAGATCTTGAGGTCCGGATTCACGAGCAGACCGTAGCGGTAGAAGCGCTCGATGTCGTTGCCCTTGTACGTGCTGCCGTCACCCCAGATGTTGACGCCGTCTTCCTTCATCGCGGCGACGAGCATGGTGCCCGTGACCGCGCGGCCGAGCGGCGTGGTGTTGAAGTACGTGACGCCGGCCGTCGAAATATGAAACGCGCCGCATTGCAGCGCGGCGATGCCTTCCGCGACGAGCTGCGCGCGGCAGTCGATCAGGCGCGCGCCTTCTGCACCGTATTGCGTCGCGCGGCGGGGAATGGAGTCGTAGTCGTCTTCGTCGGGCTGGCCGAGGTTGGCCGTGTAGGCGTAGGGCACCGCGCCCTTCAGGCGCATCCAGTGCAGCGCGGCGCTGGTGTCGAGGCCACCTGAGAATGCGATACCGACTTTTTGCCCAGTCGGAAGGCTTTCAAGAATTGTGCTCATTAGCGAAACCGTTAAGTCGACGTACGGGTTGGGTGCAACTTTCGAGTATCAACCATGCCCGGTCATAAGACAAGTTGAGCGATTGCGCGCGCACGCGCGCGTTTTTGCGTGCGCGAAGCCGAAAGCTGCTGAAAACTGCGGGAAACCGCAAGTTTAGCCCGTCGCCGGCCGAAGGCTCGCTAACGGAGGATGTCGGTGGCTTGGTGGGCGGCATCGACGCCGTCGATCAGGAAGATCGCGCCGCTCGCGTGACGCGTGCGCAGCGGCAGAATGCGCCGATACGCGTCCGACGCGTACCAGTCGCGGGCGCGCGAGAGGTCCGGGAACGCGATCACGATCAGATCGCCCTTCCATTCGCCCTCGCGCACGTCGCAGCGTCCGCCGTGGATGATGAAGCGGCCGTCGAACGGCGCGAGCGTATCGTCGATACGTTCCAGATATTCGACGATGTCCGCGCACATTTCGACTTCGTGCAAATGGCCAATCGCGTAGGCGGTCATTTCAAAGCTCCCTTTGTGTTGTTTCGCGTGAGGGAATCTTCGGCCTGGCCGCGCGTTGCGTCGATTACGCGGGAGGTAAAGCGTCAGCCGTTGCGAAACAGGAAGCTATACGCGTTCAGCGCGGGCACGCCGCCGAGATGCGCATACAAGACCTTCGATCCCTCGGGGAACTCGCCGTTGCGCACCATCTGGATCATGCCGTCCATGGACTTGCCTTCGTAGACGGGATCGGTGAGCACGCCTTCGAGCCGCGCGCAAAGGCGGATGGCGTCCAGCGTGCCCTCGTTCGGCAGGCCGTATTCGGGGCCGCCGAAGCGCGTGTCGAGAATCACGTCGTCGCGCGTGATGTCCTGTCCCAGTTCGACGAGCGCCGCCGTGTGCTTCGCGATGCGCGTGATCTGCTCGTGCGTCTGCTGCGGCTTGGCCGATGCATCGATGCCGATGACGCGTCGCGCGCGGCCATCGGCTGCAAATCCGGCGACCATGCCCGCCTGCGTGCTGCCCGTCACCGAGCACACGACGATGTAGTCGAACTTGAAGCCGAGTTCCGCTTCCTGCTGGCGCACTTCCTCCGCGAAACCGACGAAGCCGAGCCCGCCCAGCGGATGCTCCGAGCATCCGGCGGGAATCGGGAACGGCTTGCCGCCTGCTTCGCGCACGCTGTCCATCGCGTCCTGCCAGCTTTTGCGGATGCCGATATCGAAGCCATCGGCGACGAGCCGCACGTCCGCGCCCATCATCCGCGAAAGCTGAATGTTGCCGACGCGGTCGTACACGGCATCGGAGTAATTGACCCAATTCTCCTGCACGAGCACGCATTTCATGCCGAGATGCGCGGCCACTGCCGCGACTTGCCGCGTCTGATTCGACTGAATGCCGCCGATGGAGACGAGCGTATCGCAGCCCTGTTCGAGCGCTTCGGGAATCAGATATTCGAGCTTGCGCGTCTTGTTGCCGCCGAACGCGAGGCCGCTGTTGCAGTCCTCGCGCTTGGCATACAGGTCGACCTTGCCGCCGAGATGGGCGCTCAAGCGCTTGAGCGGCTGGATGGGCGTCGGTCCGAAGGTGAGCTGATAGCGGGGAAAACGTTGCAGATTCATGATCGGCATCCTCGTGATTGAGCCTTGGCAGCCGCGCGTGTTTGCGCGATGCCTTGTGGTCAATCGTAGGGAAAGTCGCGATCAGCCGGGTTGCGAAAAAAATGCGATCGGCCTAACGTTGTGAATGTGTCTGTGCTTGCTTCGTGGATTCGTTTCGTTTCAGGTCAATTTTACGCAATGAAAAAAGCCTCGCTTTCGCAAGAGCCGCATCAGACGGACCGCGTCGACCGCGCGATTCTCCGCCAGCTTCAGCGCGATGCATCCATCTCCAACGTCGCGCTCGCGGCCAAGGTCAATCTGAGTCCGCCCGCGTGCCTGCGTCGCGTCGAGCGGCTGCGCGAAGCGGGTCTCATCCGCGCGACCGTCGCGCTGCTCAATCCGAAAGCGCTCGATGCCGGCATGCTCGTGCTCATCGGCGTGGTGCTCGACCGGTCGACGCCCGAGTCCTTCACCGCGTTCGAGAAGGCGGCGCAGAAAGTGCCGGGCTGCATGGAATGTCACGTCGTCACCGGCGAATTCGATTTCTTCATGCTGATCCGCACGCGCGATAGCGACAGCTTCAATCGGCTGCATGCGGAGAAGCTGCTTTATCTGCCCGGCGTGCGGCAGATACGCACGTTCGTCGTGTTGCGGGAGATTTTGTCGACGACGGCGTTTCCGGTGTGAGGAATGGGGTGGTATCTGGAGAACGGCATCAGGGAATTGTTCATCGATCTCGACGGCGGTCGCAGCAACGCAGTGCGCCACCAATTCGTCAGCATGCCGAATTATTTATCCGCGTTCCAACGAAAGACTAGCCCGCCACACATCCAAAACACCCGCGCCTTTTCTTCCGAAACGACGCGGCATGCGCATCACCACCGATAGTTCATGCCCGCGAAAACCTGCCTGCCATAGCCGAACGCGCACCAGCTTCCGTAGTAGCAGGAAGCCACATACTCCTTGTCGAAGAGATTCTGCGCGTTGACGTACAACTCCGCGCCCTTCAACTGCGATGCCGCGCGGCCCAGGTCATAGCGAAGCGTCGCATCGACGAGGAAGAAGCTCGACACCTTGAAGTCGTTGTCGCTGCTATACGTCGTGCCGGTATATCGCCCGCCCGCGCCGAGCGAAAGTCCCGCGAGCGGCCCGCGATTGATCGTGTAATACGCCCACAACGATGCCTCGTTTTGCGGCACCGCAGGCAAATGCTTGCCCTGCAGACCGCCGTTGTCCTTCGTATAGATGGTGTTGAGATACGTGTAGCTCGCGGAGACATTCAACGCATCCGTCAGGCTCACCTTCGCTTCGAGTTCGACGCCGCGCGAACGCGCCTCGCCGCTTTGCGACTGGAAGTTCGGATTCGCGGCATCGACGGTCAGCAGATTCTCGCGCGTCAGACTGAAAAGCGCCGCCGTGAAGAGCGCGTTGTAGTTCTTCGGCTGATACTTGATGCCCACTTCATATTGATGCCCGCGCTCCGGATCGAACGCGTTGCCGTTGATGTCGGTGCCCGCTTGCGGCGTGAACGATTCCGTATAGCTCACATACGGCGCGATGCCGTTGTCGAACACATACGTGAAACCTGCGCGCCCCGTGAACGCGCGATCGAACTGGCTCGACGAAGTGCCGAACGTATCGTTGCGCGTCTTGCTGCTCGCCCAGTCTTCACGACCGCCGAGCGTCAGGATGGCGTTGCCGAAGCGCGCCTGGTCCTGCGCATACACGCCGTATTGCGTGCCGCTCAACACCTGCTTCGACAGCTCGGGCAGCGCAATGGTCTGGTTGTAGACCGGCGCGAACATGTCGATGGACGGCGCCGTGCCGAATCCCGAGATGAAGTTCGTCGCATAGTGCTGATAGTCGAAGCCGACGAGCAGCGTATGGTCGATCGGTCCAGTCGAAAAATTGCCTTCGACCTGATTGTCGATGGCGAACGTGTTGAGGTTATCGACCGAATACGCCGTGCCGCGATCCAGCGTGCGCAGATCGTCCTCGAGCGCGCTCGCGTAGACGCTCTTGTAGTCCTGCGCCAGATGCAGGAAGCGCGCGTTCGACCGGAACGACCACGCATTCGTGAGACGCCGTTCGAATTTGTACCCGACGGATTCCTGCACGCGATTGAAGCTCTCGAAGCTCGGATCGCCGTCGTAGAAATTACTCGGCAGCTTGCCGTTCGGATTGAACAGCACCGTGCCTTGCGGCGGCACGCTGCCGTAGGCGGAGCTGCGCGGATCGTGCTGATAGAGCGCGAACAGCGTGAGCGACGTCTTGTCGTCAGGACGCCAGGTGAACGACGGCGCAATCGCAATGCGCTCGTTCTTCGTCATGTTCACCTGCCCGTCTTCCTTGCGTCCTATGCCGGTCACGCGGAACAGATACCGGTCATCGCCCGCGATGGGACCGGACAGATCGAACTTGCCCTGCACGTGTCCGTAGTTACCGAATTCGACGCCCACTTCATGAAACGGCTGCACGGTCGGCAGCTTGCTTTCCATGTTCAGCAGACCGCCCGCCCCGGCTTGTCCGTAGAGCACGGAGACCGGGCCTTTGAGCACTTCCACGCGATCCATCATGTACGGATCGAGCTGCGGCACCGCATACCATCCATTGCCGATGAGCTTGAGGCCGTTCCAATACGTGTCGGCGTCGAAGCCGCGCACCTTGAGCAAGTCGTAACGCGTCGCGATGCCGCCGCGCGTCTCGGGCGTCACGCCGGAGACATAACGCACGACCGCGTTCAGCGTCTGCGCGTTCTGCTGCTCGATCTGATCCTGCGTCACGACGGAGACCGACTGCGGCGTTTCGAGTATCGGCGTGCCGGTTTTAAGCGCCGTCGAACTCTCCTTCGCGACGTAGCCTTTCGTCGGACCGTAAGGCGAGTCTTGAGTGCCTTGCGCCGTCACCTTGACCGCGGGCAATGTCGCGTCGGGCGAAGCGGATGCGGCGGGCGCGGTGGCATCTGTCGCGGGCGAATCCGTCGATTGCGCGTTGGCGCACTGAGTCGCCGCGAACAACAGCAGCGCCGCCAGTCGCAACGGTCGCAGCGCGGCCGGGCTCGTCTTGCATGAATTCATATCTCGGTCTCTTGGTCGATGCTGAAGATGATTAAATGCGAATCATTATTATTTGATGGCGGATTGTGAGGCCACGTTTTGATTTTGTAAAGTCGATTCGCAAGGCGATGCGGCGTCGCCGGCCGCCTTCAATCGATGATTGCCGGCTCCTCGATCGCCCGCTTCAGCAGTTCGACGAACGCGATGACCGCCTGCGGCAAGGTGCGCCCGGCCATCGTCTGGATTTGCAGCGTGCGTTGATGCAACTCCGGATTGGTGATGGGAACGGCCGCGAGTCCATCCGATTCGAGGCGGCTGCGCACGGTGAGATAGCCCGTGAGCGTGACGGCGTCGGTGAGGCGGACGAAGCTCTGCATCGCCGTGTGATAGTTGCTGACGAACGCCGGCTCGAAGACGAGGCCTTCGAGACTGCACGCGATATCGAAAAGCTGGCGAAGCGTGCCGCCCTGGTTGTGCATCGCGAGCGGCCACGCGTGAAGATCCGTCAGCGACACCGCTTCGCGCGACGCGAGCGGATGCCCGCGCCGCATCAGCGCATAGACGGGCGCGCGCTGCGCGTAATGCACCTGGACATTCTCTTCGGGCGCCATGCTGAAGCACACGGCGATGTCGTGCGTGCCGTCGCGCACGCGCTGCGTCGCGATGGACGGCGCGGAGACATCGAGCTGAAAATGCGCGCGCGCATGCGTCTTCAGGAAATGCGCGAACGCCTGCGGCAAGAAATCCGGCGCGACGCCTTCGGACGCCGCGATGCGAATGGTCGCGCGGCCGCCCGCGCTCAAGCCCTGGATTTCGTCGATGACGCGCTCTTCCTCCAACTGGCTGCGCCGCGCGTGATTCGCGAGCAGACGCCCCGCTTCGGTCAGCACCATGCCGCGCGGACGGCGCTCGAAAAGCGGCGTGCCCATCTGCTCTTCGATTTTCGCGATCTGCCGGCTCAGCGCCGACACCGCCACGAAGAGCCGCTCCGACGCCTTGCTGAGCGAACCGCTGCGCGCCACTTCGAGGAAATACCGTAACGCCGTCTGATCCATGAAGTCTTTTCGCCGATGCGCGCTTTGCCGAAACGGCAAAGGTTCCTGAGAAATATTGTAATTGTCCAGAAATATCGTCCACGTCAGCATGATTCGTCGGCGGCCCTGGCTGCCCTGTTCGAATCAGACGGAGAACGATGTGACCCGCGACACCGCCATTCAAATCGCCACGCGCCATTACGATTCCGGCGCGTTCCTCGACGACCTGCAGCGGCGCGTCGCGTATCGCACCGAAAGCCAGGAGGCCGACAGCGGCGAGCGCCTCGCCGCGTATCTGAACGACGAACTCACGCCGACGCTCGGCGACTGGGGCTTCAGTTGCCGCATCGTCGCGAATCCGGTTGCGGGCGTGGGGCCGTTTCTCGTCGCGCATCGCCATGAAGGCGACGATCTGCCGACCGTGCTCAGCTACGGCCACGGCGATGTCGTGCGCGGCTACGACGCGCAATGGTCCGAAGGCCTTTCCCCGTGGCGCGTGACGGTCGACGGCGATCGCTGGTACGGGCGCGGCACCGCCGACAACAAGGGCCAGCACAGCATCAACCTCGCCGCGCTGAAAGCCGTGCTCGACGCGCGCGGCGGCAAGCTCGGCTTCAACCTGAAGCTCTTGATCGAGACCGGCGAGGAAGTCGGATCGCCCGGCCTCTTCGCCGTCTGCGAGCAATTGCGCGACGAACTCGCCGCCGACGTGCTGATCGCATCCGACGGCCCGCGCCTCGCCGCCGATCGCCCGACGATGTTCCTGGGCTCGCGCGGCGTCATCAATTTCAGGCTCGACGTGAAGCTGCGCGACGGCGCGCATCACTCGGGCAACTGGGGCGGCTTGCTGCGCAATCCGGGCATCGTGCTCGCGAACGCGATTGCGTCGATGGTCGATGCGAACGGCAAGATCCTCGTCGAAGGACTGCGCCCGCCCGCGATTCCGGATGCGGTCGTGCGCGCGCTCGCGGATATCACGGTGGGCGGCAATCCGGGCGAACCGGACGTCGATGCCGACTACGGCGAGCCCGGCCTCACGCCGACGCAACGCGTGTTCGGCTGGAACAACGTCGAAGTGCTGGCGTTTCGCACCGGCAATCCGGAGAAGCCTGTGAACGCGATCCCGCCGAGCGCCTATGCGCACATGCAGATGCGCTTCGTCGTCGGCACCCACTGGAAGAATCTGCAGCAGATCGTGCGCCGTCATCTCGATGCACACGGCTTCCCGATGGTCGATGTCGAAGTCGAGCGCGGCATGCCGGCCACGCGCGTCGATCCGGACAATCCGTGGGTGCAGTGGGCGCTGCGATCGCTCGAGCGGACGA
Source organism: Caballeronia sp. ATUFL_M2_KS44 (assembly GCF_023630965.1). Taxonomy (NCBI): domain Bacteria; kingdom Pseudomonadati; phylum Pseudomonadota; class Betaproteobacteria; order Burkholderiales; family Burkholderiaceae; genus Caballeronia; species Caballeronia sp. ATUFL_M2_KS44. The sequence continues at coordinate 121,082 of NZ_JALQEA010000051.1, forward strand.
CCGGCGCGCGGCCCGTGCTGCTGCCGAATCTCGGCGGCACGCTGCCGAACGACGTGTTCGCCGATGTCCTCGGCATGCCGACGCTCTGGGTGCCGCATTCCTATCCCGGCTGTTCGCAGCACGCGCCGGACGAGCATCTGCTCGGCTCGGTGGCGAGCGAGGGCTTGCGCATCATGGCGGGCCTGTTCTGGGATCTCGGCGCGCGTGAAGGCGACGCCGGCGACGACAACCCCGCGCGCCATCTGCCGCGCAAGACGACCGGAGGCCGTTCGCGATGAGCACTGAATCCGTCACCCTTTCGGCGCGGCCTCAAGAGCAGGTCTCGCAGAAGAAGATCGCCCGGCTGATCGTCGCGACGTCGGTCGGCAATGCGCTCGAGTTCTACGACCTCGTCGTGTACGGCTACTTCGCGGGAACCTTGTCGAAGCTGTTTTTTCCCACGCACGATCACACCGTCTCGCTGCTGCTCACGCTCGGCACGTTCGCGCTCTCGTATCTCGCGCGGCCGGTCGGCGCGCTCGTGCTCGGCTCGTATAGCGACCGACATGGCCGCAAGGCGTCGCTCACGCTGTCCATCGCGATGATGACGGTGGGCACCGCGATGGTCGCGCTGATGCCCTCCTACGCGACCATCGGACTCGCCGCGCCCGTGCTCATCTTCGTGTCGCGGCTCATGCAGGGCTTCTCGGCGGGCGGCGAGTTCGGCAGTTCGACGGCGTTTCTCGTCGAACACGCGCCGGAGCGCCGGGGTTTCATGTCGAGCTGGCAGTTCTCGAGCCAGGGCGCGAGCACGCTGCTTGCGTCGCTGTTCGGCGCGGTGCTGACCAGCACGCTGACGCCCGCGCAACTCGAAGGCTGGGGATGGCGCATTCCATTTTTGTTCGGTGTCCTGATCGGCCCGATCGGTTTGTATATCCGCCGACGCATGGACGAGACGCCCGAGTTCGAGCATGCGGAGAAGGTCGCGTCGCCCGTGCGCGAATTGCTCGCGACGCAGAAGGAACGGCTGCTCGTGTCGATCGGATCGCTCGTCCTCACGACGACCGCGAACTACATGCTGCTCTATATGCCGACGTACGCGGCGCGTCAGTTGGGGCTTGCGCCGTCGTCCGGCTTCATCGCGACGCTGACGGCGGGCTTCATCATGATGGTCCTCGTGCCGGTGGTCGGGCATCTGTCGGACAAGTACGGACGCACGCGCATCATGCTCGTGACCGGGGTGATTTTCTTCCTCACCGTCTATCCGGCGTTCATGTTCATGAACGCGCATCCGTCGCTGCCGACGCTGCTCGCCGCGGTCATCTGGGTCGCGCTGCTCAAGGCGACGTATTTCGCGCCGATTCCCGCGCTCATGTCCGAACTCTTCCCGACGGCCACGCGCACGACGGGCATGGCGTTCGGCTACAACATCGGCACGACGGTGTTCGGCGGCTTCACGCCGCTGGCGGTGGCATCGCTCATCGCCGTGACGCACAACAATCTCGCGCCGGGGCTGTATCTGATGATCGCCGCGGTCGTGAGCCTGTTCACGCTCGTCTGGGCGCGCAAGCGCCTCGACGTGCGTTGAATCTCGAATCCAGTCAGGAAGCTCTCTCATGAATGAAGCATTGCAACGCGCGATCCAGTTTTCGATCGATCATGAATCGACGTGGGATCGTCAAGTTCACGGCAACTGGGGCGTGCATGTCAACGATCCGCCGCCGTGGAACCGGCTGCTCGGGCCCGTGCACGATCGCGGGCCGGTGTCGGGCGCGATCGCGCTCGATGGCCGCGTGCTGGCGACGTGGGGCGAGCCGGATCGCGCGGATCTGACCTTCAGCATCGCGAAGACGTATCTCGCGTTGCTGGCGGGCGTCGCGCACGATCGCGGCCTGTTGCCCGATCCTGACGAGCCCGTGCGCGAGCGTGTGCCGGGCATCGGCTTCGACGATCCGCATAACGCGCCGATCACGTGGACGCAGTTGCTGCAGCAAACGAGCGAATGGCAGGGCGAGTGCTTCGGGCTTTCGGATCAGGCGGATCATTATCGCTCGGTGACGTTCGGTGATCCGCCCAACGGCAAGAAGGGCGATCTGCGGCCGCTGCAAACGCCCGGCACGTATTGGGAATACAACGATGTGCGGATCAATCAGCTATCGCTTGCGCTGCTGCATCTGTTTCGTGCGCCGCTGCCCGAGGTTTTTCGCGAGGCGATCGCGCGTCCTTGCGGGCTGAGCGACGACTGGAACTGGGCGGGATATGACCACGCGTGGGTCGAGATCGACGGGAAGCGCATGCAGTCCGTGCCCGGCGGCACGCATTGGGGCGGCGGCATGTCGATCAGCGCCAACGATCAGTTGAAGATCGCGCAGATGCTGGTCGATGAGGGAGTCGTCGGCGGGCGGCGGGTGTTGTCCAAGGAGTGGATCGATCGCATGCGGACGCCCTGCTCTCTTGCTTCTTTCTACGGCTATCTCGTGTGGCTCAACACGGGGCGGAAGATGTTTCCTGATGTGCCGGAATCCAGCTATTTTGGCGTCGGGGCGGGAAGCTCGTTTATGTGGATCGAGCCTTCGTCGCGATTGGCTGTCGTCGTGCGCTGGTTGAATTCGGAGCATGCGGGGCGGTTCTTCGGGTTGGTGGGGGAGGCGGTGGGGGTTTCATGAGGCTCTATATTTAATTCGGAATCTTTATCGGTTGTTTTGGTGCTTTTTCTTCTAGCAGAGCCGGGGAGCGTCTTGAACGGTGCTTCTGATACTCCTTCGGCGCCTGCGGTTCTGTGGAAGTTGAGATTGACCGCATCGCTTGCCGCCCTGCATGCGTCCTCGCTGGTAATGTTTTGATATCAAAGCAAGGGGACGCGTTTCGCGGATCAATGGCACGCATGTCGATGCAATGCCTTTGCGCCGTTGATGCTGCGTCGCGTCGTCACTCACGGCGCGGCAGCGTTTCACTCGTTGCGTGGCTCGCGTCCGCGCAATCGCGTTCGAGCGCACGTTTCGTGCGCCAAACCTGCTGTTAGTTGCATACATGAAGCCGTGCGTTAGACGGGAATGAATCGATTCGATTAGCGCCATCCGCCTAGGCGACGCCATGCTGTTCGCTTTCAGAGCGATATCGGTGACCGTCCAGAGTTTCACAGCTTGCGCTGGAAGTTTCGAGGCTGCACTGAGACGCGACTCCTCGTGGTGCTGTCTGCGATGGGCGAGCGTTCAAGAGAAATATTGCGCCAGCGTCGGGCACGCGCCGCACATGCGTCGCTAGCCAGCGCAAGAGTTTCCATTCGCTTCGTCTCGGCGGATGAAAGTTGACCCTTCAGGTTTTCGCCGCCGCGTTCGTTAACCGGAAGAGGTCAACCAACGATCGACATATGCCAACCGCCCTCCCTTTCGCGCGTTCGCCCCAAGCGACGCAGAAGCGCCTGAGCAAGGCACAACTGCTTCCCATCCCCCGCGCCGTTGCCGATAACCTGGCTCTTCAGGCGCATCTGTCGCTCGAGGCGCTGCGCGCCGGTTCGTCCGACATTGAACCAGCGCAACACGTCGCCGAGGTGATGCTTCTAGCGAGATTCCTCGCTGAGGCAGGACATGGGTGTTTTCCCGACGAAGCGTTGCGAGACGCAGACGCAACGATGGCCAGCACGTTCGATCGTGGCGATCGCTCTAGAGTCTGGACCGTCGACGCAAACGACGTGGAGCAGTTGGCCGCGATTGTGTCGCTTTACGATCATCAACTGCGACGGGCAAGCCTCGGCGCGCTTACCGTTGCAAGTGCAAGACTGGAACAACTGAAAGCGGGTGAGCCGTATCGCGACTTGCAGAAGCGGCGGGCTTGAGCGCTTTCGGGGCATCGGCTACGCCGGGTTGTATTGCGACGCCCTCCTGACGTTCGTGTCGGCACCGCGAGCAGCTTACGGCTTCCGTATCGATCAATACGAATTGTATCGATTTTCCTCGACGGTATCAGTCGCTGGCATTTTTTGGCCTATCGGACCCGAAAACTGTCCCGATCCGGCGTCTATGCGTGAAACAACGCGAGATAGATGGCATAGACGATTGATTTTAAGTCGTTTTTTTGTTTCTTCCGGCAACCGGGGATGTTCCACGCGTAACCTATGGCCGACACGCGCCCGGTTTCATATGAAAAGGCGCGGGTTGGCCCGTGCGGCGCTAGCCCGTTCATTGGCGTGGGCGGAAGGCACCGCGCTTGCGGAGGTGAGGCCGACCTTCTCTTAGCGTGCTGTGGCGCGCCACGCTCATTGCGCGCTGCGGCCTTCGCTACCTCGAGCGACTCTGGGCGCGGTTCAAGTCGCCGACGAAGCAGCGACCCACGAAGCTACATTGGTCGCAGATGCTTCAATGCTGCGGCGACCCCGCGCCCGCTGAACCGGCGTACGAGCGTCCAGCTGATGCGTTTAAACTCGTCTGCAAGGATTCTGCGGCCCGCCAGCTAACGGCACTTGGAGGCGTTGGCCGACACCGCCGACGCAGTACTGCTGGCTGATGATCGGACCAATGTCCATGCGAGCGCTGCTCGAAGCGCTCGTCGCGCCCGATCGCGCGAAGAGCAGGCTCCGGAACGTCTTTCATTAGGCATCGCAGATTTGAACGCGCAGACTCTTATTCTTGCCGGATGGTTTCGCAGATCACAGCGCAAACTTTATGCTTACTGCATCAAGAGAGACACGCTTTTCGCGGCATAGATGTTTCGAGCGATTCCCATTCATATCGAAAGGTACTCGACACAGGGATAGGTGACGTTCGTCGCTTGGCTCGCTGCGACTCTTTGCTCGTGGGTTGTCCACGGGTGCATGGGCAGTGAGTGTCCGAATTCGGACACTTGCTCCGCAACGCTGGCTAACCGGCATGGTCCATCAAGCGCTCGCTGTGCATGCGACTCATGTAGTTGGACAATCACCCGCCGACCCGGAAGTCGCGCTGGCAAAATGGCTTAGCAATGTTATCCAATGATGTTCCCGTTGCTCGCTCAACCAAAGGTTCGTGTCGTTGCCGACGTGCAAGCGACCGCAGTTGCCACGTGACCGCTAACGGGGCGTGTGCGAACAGGGTGCGTCTCCGGCCGTAAGCACGCGTTGAGTCACAGGAGGATTCGCGAGGACCTTTGCGGATTTCGCGGGCGGCGACGTACAATTGGCCATGCCGATGCCGCAATGACTCGTCGCCCTCGTCACCTACGATGCGCGTTTTGGTTCACATCGGTACTGATCCACCGGATGGCGCGAGTGTCCGAATTCGGACACTTCGGCTTGCTAACGCGGATTTTCTTAGCGAAGGACCGCGCCCACGCTATCCGGTCCAGACTGCGAGCTTGTGAACCAACGGCCGTTGTGTAAAGCGCCATCTATCGCGTGACGCTAGACGTTCTTGCGCGCCGGTGTCTTGCTCTCAGAAAGCGCAACAGTCTCGTCGCGAATTGACCCGCCTGCGGAGGCTTAAGCCGATGGACTGCCAGTGTCCGAATTCGGACACATGGAAGGAGACATGCCGGAAGCCCTCTGGTCGCCGCCTCAAATTTTCTTGGACAGTTAATCCCTCTTCGCAACCTTGGCAACTCTTCGATCTGAACCGTTACGACGACGATCAGTCTGCAGTCGCCTTTGACTGTCCGAATTCGGACACTCCCGAGTCAAGTTCGTCAGCGACTCCGTCCGATTCGAACATCGCCGCGTCGAACCAAGGCGAAAAAAAACCCGCTCGCGCGGGTTGGTTCGACTACTCCGACCGTATCGAAAACATCTTCCCGATATGTTCTCGCAGTTGATTCTCCTGCTCCTCGGTGACGACCCCGGCCTTAAACTTGAACGTCAACCCCTTCACGTCCTTTGTGATACTACCCGCCTGCACCTTGCCGGCGAAGATCTTCAGGATGCTGCGCCCCCCCGCATCGGTGGCGGACTCGCCTCGGCTTACCTGTGCATTCAAACTGGCGGCAAGCTTCGTCTGAACCAAGTCACCGGACAATACCTGCGGCCACAATTCATGAAGCGCCTTAAGCCCCGCTTCGCCCGCCTTCTTTAGAGCGTTCACAACGTCCTGCGCCGAAGAAGCACCGAGCACCGACGGCGTCAAATCCAGGTCTCGCTTGACAAAGTCGGGAAGTGAGTCGAACGCCAAAAACCGGTACAGATCGCTTCGAGAAATCCCCATTGCTTCAGCCAACCGCGTCCGATTAGGAAACTCCGCTTCGGCTCGCCGAATCGCGATTGCAATTTCGTAGTCGGACAAGTCGTCGCGCGTGACGTTTTCCATCAGCGCCAGCGCCGCCATGTCCTGGTCCGTGCAATCGATCACAACGGCACGGATCGATTCCTTGTTGATAAGCTTGTGTGCGCGGAAGCGTCGCTCGCCCGCGACGAGCTGAAACGTCTCCCCGATGCGTCGTACGGTCACCGCCTGAAGCAAACCCACTTCATCGATTGAACGCGCCAGTTCGGACAGCTTCGCCTCGCTGAACTGTCGACGCGGCTGCCACGGGTTAGGAGCGATCGCATCGAGCGGAATCGCCGTCTCGACACCCTTCGACTCCAGTTCCTGAATCCGCAACTGCGCCGCTGCCAGCGCGCTCGTGATTCCGGGCATCGTCTGCGGTCCGCGATTCGAGCGATCCTTCTTATCGCCCTTGAAATCCGCAGGCTTGGGAAGGTTGGCCGTCTTGGCCATGAGTTGTTCGCGAATGTTATTACTCATGCCGCCTCCCTCCAGGATTTAACGAACATGTCGTCGAGCCACTTGGCGTATTGCATCATCGGTTGTCGAACGCGTTGAAGCGACTTCGCAGTCGAATGCGTGCTCACGACGTCGAGCGCGGTCGAGAACGACAACGCACCGCCGCTCATCACCGAACTCGCTGGAATCTCGAAGGGATCGAGCCAACGCCCGTAAGCGCTTTGAGCCCACTGACGAACAACCGGTGCCGACGAAGTCTTGCCGTAGTCCACCTTCGACAGCAGAATCGAGATGAAGTCGTAGACCTTGTCTTCCTCGTACGGCAGGAAATCTTCCGCGACATCGGAGAACAGCCGCCAAAAGGCCAGCGAGCTGATGAAGTCGAGGTTCTCGGGGATCATCGGCATGACGAGCGCGTCCGCGGCGAGAAGCGCGTTCAGGTTCATGTACGACAGCGACGGCGACGTGTCGATCAAGATGTAGTCGTATTGAGCGCGCAAAGGTTCGAGGCCCTGGCGAAGGACCGCCCAGAATCGGTACCCTTGAATGGTCTTCTGCCGCGCCGGAAGCAGGAACTCGGCGCCATAAAGGAAGGTATGACCGGGAATGATGTCGAGGCCGTCCCAGTACGTCGACTGAACGCTCGCACCCAAGCCGCCTTCGATATTCTGGTCATAGATATAGGGGAGCACGGTGTCGTCGCCGGAAATTTCCTTCTCGGCGTAGAGCCCGCACAACTCCGAAGCAGAGGCCTGCGGATCGAGGTCGATGAGCAGCACCTTGCGGCCCAACAGCGTCAGTGCTTGTGCGAGACAAACGGTCGTTGTAGTCTTGGCCGATCCGCCCTTCAGTTGCGCCGTCGTCAGCACTTTCCCCTTGAAGTCGCCCTGACCGTCTTCGAGGCGGGTTTGATAGATGTCCGAGGCCATCTTCACCCAGACGCGCACTTCGGGCAGGGTGAACGTACGGCTGCGTCCGTTACCGTTCAATGTTCCCGCCGGCAATCCGCCCTCGCCTTTCGTAACCAGATATTGAATCTGCTGACGCGTCAGGTTGCACATCTCTGCCAGCTCGCTGATGGTGTAGATCGGAGCGGTCTTGCGCGGACGGGGAGCGAGAATCTGTTCTCTTAAGTTATCGGAAAAGGGCTCGAGGTTGTCCGCGAATTCCGCGACCTCGCGAAGAGAGACCTTGCGGTCTTCCATAGGTAGGCTGCCTACGTTGGCCATTCTGCGCTTTCTCCATGTATTGACGCTGAAGCGCAGAATACACGAATACGCGTAAACAGGGTTGCGTAGCGCTGAAATATCTCAGTTTTTAGGCCGTTTTATCGCTATTTCGCAATCACCTGTGCCTGCCGGAGCCGATGTTGATCGGCACTCGCATCTCTATCTGTGAAAAGGAAACTGCGGAGAATCACATCGAGCACAAAAAGCACCCCGGGTCGGTTTTTGTGCCAGACGCGTCGGAGTTGAAAATCCTCTGTGAAATCAGCATGTTACCGGCTTCGATTGCGCGCGAATTAACCCGTGCGCGTCTTTAGGTTCGTTTTGTTCTTTGTAAACCTTCACCCACCCACCAACTAACAGCGGCGCGATTTTCGTTTGAAATCAATGACCGAGCCTGTGGATAGAGGCGGTTTTTGTGCGGAGCAGGGCGGTTTTTGTGCTGCGTACCTCGGAAGTTGGGCGGGACCGGATGGTTTTTGTGACGGAAGGGGCGGATTTTGGGCCGAAGGGCGTCGGCTGGGACGGTTTTTGTGCTGCCACTTTCCCGTTAATACCGGGGCGGTTTTTGTGTTGACACGCTTTCCTTGCCTGTTAGAGTGCCGGGGACCGTTGCGAATCGAAGAATGGAAAACCAGGATCTCACCGTCACCCCTCAGCAGCTTGCGCTCGACATTTACGAAGACATGTCCGGGCAAGGCACGGCTATCTCCGAGGCGACGCGTGACATCGGCTTCCTCAGAAACAACATCTTCACACGCGTCGGCGGACTCGGCATCGCCGCGCGGCGCGTTCTCGACGCCGCTTACTTCATCGTGGCGACGAAAGCGCCGGACGAGCTGATCGACGACAAGGTCTATACGTTCACGGCCGATGTGAATTACTTCAAGTGGCTCATGCGCTATGACAGCCGTAATCACAGCCACCTGATCGCGCAGATGCGGGCCGCGGCGCGGGCGCGCGTCGAAATCATGACCGCGCCGTCGATCGAAGAACTCACCGAGAAAGACTCCTGGGGAACAATCAGCCTGCTCGGCGACTGCTATATCGAGCGCAATGTTGTCTGCGTGCTGCTATCGGGCCGCGTCATCAAGTATCTGATCAGCCCGTACAAGGCGCATTGGCTGAGCTTGCGCGCATCGACTGCGTTTTCGCTTTCGCTTGCGCGAGCCATTTACGATCGACTGATTCCGTGCGAAGGGCACGGCGTCACCGAATGGTTTCCGTTCGACGAAGTGCTCGAATGGCCGGGCAAGGTCGGCGAGTCGCGGAAAGAGGTCAAGGAGTTCAAGAAGCGTTTTCTCGAACCGGCTATCGACCAGCTCAACGAAGTGTCGGATTTCGATGTCAGTTGGGAGGCCAACGCCGATCGCGTCACGCGCGACAAGCTCAAGATCCGCTTTCGGTTCACCAAGAAGCAGGGCGCGGACGCGGCGCGCGCGGGCATACAGGATTCGATGTACCTGTTGCTCCACAACGAATTCGCGTTCGATACCCCCGACTTCGAGCGCCTCGCGAAGAATCGCGAGGTGTGGACCGACGAGCGTCTGGAGCAGGCGATCGAATACACGCGGTTCAAGCTGAACGAAGGCAAGGTCACGGTCAGTCCGCGCGGCTATCTCTTCAAGGCGCTCGAAGGCAATTATCGTATCGGCGATGCGGACCGGAAGATGGCCGCCATCAAGGCGAAACAGCTCGAGGACGACAAGAAGAGCCGCCGCGAACGCGAGTCCGTGCAGGCGCAACTCGAAGCGACCATTCAGGCGCAGAACGACTCCGCTCGAGCCAAGATGAGCGAGGAGATTCGTGCGGGCCGCGAGCTCTTCGAGTCCGCGGATGCTCAACTGCGCAAGGACCTGTGCCACTCGTTCGTGAGTCAGCTGATTCCGCAGCGGCTGATCGAAAAGCAGGGTCTGTCGCGCGAATCGTTGAGCGCAGAGAACATTCTCACGGTCAATCGCGTGGTCGCCGATGCCTTCTGCGCGCACGTTCTGATCAAACTGAAGAAGACGCGGTCGGGAGCGTGAGGCACGTGGAGCAGGGCGCTATGCTTCCGTAATTGATTCGGATGCCGAACGAATAGATTTATTCATTCGCGACGGCATCGCTCAAAGGCTTCTGGCACGCCGCCAGCGCCGCTCCGGCCGCGAGAATGAGCGCGGAATAAACGAGGCCGCGCGTGAGTCCGGCGCTGTCGGATACGCGCCCGATGACCGTCGGCCCAACGATCTGACCGAACGCAAACACGATCGTGAACGCGTTGATCCCGCTTCCCCATTGGCTCGCGGGCACGTTGTGCCGCACGAACGCGGTCGTCGATGCAACGGCGGACAGGAACGTCGCGCCGAACAATACGCCCGACGCGAACGCTGCGAGCGGATGTGCGACGACGGCGGGGATGACCGTCGCCACGGCGAGCAACGCATTGAGGATCGCGAGCGCCTGACCGCCGCGCATGCGATCGAGCAGCCCCGACCACATCCGCGCGGAAACAATCGTCGCAACGCCGAGCAGCGTATAGAAGCCGATGACGACGGCGTCGCTCATGCCCGCGTTTCTCAGCAGCGCGACGATGAACGTCATGTAGCCGATGTAACCGATGCCGAAGCACGCGTATCCCGCGAGCGCGAGGGCGAAACGTCGTCGTGGGACGGCGCGTTCGTGCGCGGCGTCGGCCGTGCGACCCGGCGCTGCGATCGGATGTTCGCGCTCGATGCGCCGCGCCGCTGCCACGCCGATGATCGAACATGCGGCACATGCTGCGGCGAGCGCGAACCAGGCGAAGCGCCAGCCGTGCGGGCCGGGCGCGACGGTGAGCGGCACGAGTATCGACGACATCACGATGCCCCATCCCGTGCCGCCGTAATACAGGCCGATGATGAGCCCGGCCTGGCGCGGCGAAAGCGACGCGAGCCGCGCGGCCAGCACGCCGCCGCTGACGAAGACGAGCGCGCTCGCGGCGCCGGTGGCGACGCGCAAGAGGAGCAGGGCGTCGGTTTGGATGACGGCGCCGCTGCACGCCATCAGCACGGCCGTCGCGATGCAGCCGGCGACGAACGATGACTGCGAAGCCCATCGACGGGACAAGCGTGCAAAGGCCAGCGCGCCGAGCAGATAGCCGAGCGCGTTGGCCGTGTTCATCGCGCCGGCCTGGGCGAAGTTCCAGGCGAGGTCCTGCTTCATCGGCGGCAGCAGCAGCGCGTACGCAAAGCGTGCGAAGCCCAGCGCGATGGCGCTCCCCAGCGACAGCGCCATCGCGAGCGAGCGCGCGGGCAGCGGATTCGGGTCGCGCGTGAGGGACGACGTGTCGTTCGGCGTCAGCCCGGTGCGTGGTGGAGAAATGCTGTCGATGTCGCTTTGGGTGAGCGCTTCGCTTCGGTCGTCACGTTGGTTCACGCGTTATCGTCCTGGTTTGGGCGGACGCGTCGTGGGAGCGGCAAACGCGCCGCGCCGTCGATGAGCTGTCTCCGCGCCTCATGACCATCGTTTCATGTGTCGTGCCGACGTATGGTAACGCGGGAGTGGGGCTGGGCTTGGCGGTAGTACATCCGGAGGCTCCTCGTTAGCCGCAATGCGTCATCGATCAGGCGAACCCGACGACTGCAACTTCCCGCCCTACATTTGCAACCCTCTTGACTTTCAATTCCATTGCGCGCGAGCATAGGAACGCTCGAAGGCCGCGCGCTGTCGGGCACGCATAGGTACGTACTCCATACATACTTTCGCTCCGATGGCCCCGCGCTCAACCCCGCCCCGGCAGCATATCCGCCTGTGCACGGCGAGCGACGGCGCGCGCATCGCTTATGCGGCGTGTGGCTCGGGTACGCCGCTCATCAAGGCCGCCAACTGGCTCAGTCATCTGGAACTGGACTTCATGAGCCCGGTCTGGAGCCATTTGATGCTGGAGCTTTGCAGCCGATACACCCTCATCCGATACGACCAGCGCGGCTGCGGACTCTCCGACCGCGACGTCGCCGATATTTCGTTCGATGCCTGGCTGTGGGACCTCGAAACCGTCGTCGATGCATGCGGCATCGCGCGCTTTCCGCTCCTCGGCATCTCGCAAGGCGCGTCGATCGCGGTGGCTTACGCGGTGAAGCATCCCGAGCGCGTGAGTCATCTCGTGCTGCACGGCGGCTACGCTCGCGGACGCCTGATCCGCGCACGCAGCGCCGCCGAATGCGAAGAGGCCGAAATGCTCGTGCGCCTCGCGGAACTCGGCTGGGGCAAGCACAATCCGGCGTTCCGGCAATTCTTCACGACGCAGTTCATTCCGGGCGGCACGCCCGAGCAGCATCACTGGTTCAACGAACTGGAGCGGCTGACCACGACGCCCGTCAACGCGGCGCGCATCATGCGTGTCTTCAATCGTATCGACGTGGTCGATCTGCTGCCGCAGGTGCAGTGCCCGACGCTCGTGCTGCATTCGAGCGGAGACGCGCGCGTGCCCTTCGAAGAGAGCCGTCTGCTGGCCGGGAACATTCCGGGGGCGCGCTTCGTGCCGCTCGAAAGCGACAACCATCTCGTGCTCGAAGGCGAGCCGGCCTGGACGCGCTGGCGCGAAGAAGTGCACGGATTTCTGCCCGCATCGGCGATTGCCGATCCCGCGTTCGCGACACTCACGCCGCGCGAGCGCGATATCGTCGAATTGCTCGCGGGCGGACGCGACAACGCGCAGATCGCCGCGCGCCTCGCGCTTTCGGAGAAGACCGTGCGCAATCACATCACGAGCATCTTCTCGAAGCTCGAAGTGGAGAACCGCGCGCAGGCCATCGTGCTTGCCAGGCGCGCGGGCTTCGATGCGCAGCCGTCCGCCTGACGCTGCGAAATCCAGCAACGTGCGCTACCGGGACACGTGTCCCGCTTAACGGCCATTGCGCGCTCAAGTCCCGGTGCCGACCGGGACAACCGCCTCATGTCTGCCGCGCGCCGTCTTCGGAGAATGGCTTCCAGACGGTGACGCAATGCAGCCCTTTCTCTGGCGACCCGTCGTTTCCTCAACGCACAGGTTCACTGGAGCTCATATGAATGCCGTTCCCCAGCCCACCGCCCAACAACGCTACGCGCGATGCATCGAGGTTTCGCGGCGCATCCGATGGGACATCGACCGCGACGTCCTGCGCGGACGCCGCTTCGACCCGTCGCACAAATTCATGCCCGATGGCCTCACGGAAATCGACCGCCTGCCGTTCCTCGATCCCGCCGAGCGGCGTCTGATGTCGCAGGTTCAGGGCCGTACTTACGCGAACATGTTCGGGCTGATCGAACGCTTTATCGGTGCGAAGATGATGGACGTCGGGCGCGGCCACGCGCTTTCCGATCAGACCGCGTTCGAAGCGATCGTGCGATTCACCGACGAGGAACTGAAGCATCAGGAACTCTTTCGGCGCGTCGAGGCGCTGGCCGCCGAAGTCATGCCGTACGGCTACCGCTTCATGGCGAATGCCGACGACGTCGCCGCGTTCGTCCTCACCAAATCGACGTGGGCGATTCTAGCGTTGACCTGTTGCATCGAAATCGTCACGCAGGTGCACTATCGCGAGAGCATGGAGACCGACGACAGCATGTCGCCGCTCTTCAAGGACATCTTCCTGTTTCACTGGAAGGAAGAGTCGCAGCACGCGATCATCGACGAACTGGAGTGGATGCGCGAGGACGGGCGCGTCGACGGTGCAGAGCGTGATGAAGCCATCGGCGATCTGATCGATCTCGTCGGCGCGATCGACGGCATGCTGCAGGCGCAAGCCGTCGCCGATGCTCAGTGCTTCTTCGCGCTGCTCGATCGCGCGTTGTCCGAGGACGAGGAGGCGCGCGTGCATGCCGGCGTGCTGGATGCGTATCGCTGGCAGTACATCGTGTCCGGCATCGATGAACCGCGCTTCGAAAAGCTCTTGACCGGGATGGTCAGCGAGGCGCAGGGCGAGCGTCTCGGCGCGGCGCTGGCCGGCTTGCGCCGCCGCACGCTTCATTGCGGCACGGATGTCTTCGCGGGCTTCAATCCCGCTGCTGAGTAAGTTGACGTGCGCCGCGGCTCGTCACATGGGCCGCGGTACGACGAACGTGGAGTGGCCCATCATGATTGCGTATATCGTCTGTCTCATCGACATGTGGTTCACCGCAGCCGAGTGCAAGCGCCGCGAGTCGTATCTCGCGGAATCGAAGGATCTAAGCGAAGTGGAACGCCGGATTCGTGCGCTCATCTCATGCCTGCATGACCTGCACGTCCGATGATGCGAGCGGTTAGCTGCGAAGGAGGGCCGTATAATAGCCGCCCGCGCGTTTTCGCGTGCGCTATTCATATCCCAAATTCGAATGCCTGCTGTAAGCAGCTCGAAGCAACACAGAAAGGCCCAGCGTGGATGACCTTTTCCGATCCGTGAACGCATTCTTCGCGTTCATCGCGCCCGTCTCCGACTTCCTCTGGGACTTTCCCACCAACATCAAAGCGTATTCGCGCATTCCCGTGCTCGGGCAGTTTCCATTCGCGATCCTGCTGCTCGTCGGCGTCGGCATTCACTTCAGCATCCGCACGCGTTTCATCCAGACGATGAACGTCCGCAAGATCGTGCGCACCATGCTGCGCAGACAGTCGTCGAGCACGGGTGTCAGCGCGCTTGCATCGTTCATGCTCGGACTCGCGATGCGCGCGGGACCGGGAAACATCGTCGGCATTACGGGCGCGATTTCGGTCGGCGGACCCGGCGCGCTCTTCTGGATGTGGGTCGCCGCGTTCTTCGGCATGGCGACGGCCTTCATGGAATCGACGCTCGCGCAGCTCTTCAAGGAAAAGAAGCAGAACGAATTCGTCGGCGGCCTGCCCTTCTATGGACGACGCATTCTTGGCGGACGGCGCTTCGTTGGCACGTTCCTGTCGCTCGTGTTCATCGTCTACGCTTTATTCAACGTTCCGCCGCAAACGTTTAACGTGTTCACGGCCATCGGCACTATCGCCGATACGGTCGCCGGCACGCATCTCGCGCGGCAATCGACGGTCTATTACGTCATCGCGGCGGGGCTCGTGCTTGCGTGCGCGTTCATCATCATGGGCGGCATTCGGCGCGTGACCGCTTATACCGACGTGCTCGTGCCCATCAAGGCGACGCTCTTCTGCGCGATGTCGCTCGTCATCATCGGCATCAACTTGCCGCTGATTCCTTACTTCTTTCGTGAGGTCGTCGTCGGTGCGTTCGCGCCGCATGCGCTGTTCGGCGGCGCCATCGGCACCGCGCTCGCGCAAGGCGTCAAACGCGGGTTGATGTCGAACGAAGCGGGGCAGGGCACCATCACGATGGCCGCCGCCATCGCCGACAACGATCACCCTTGCGAACAGGGCTTCGTGCAAAGTCTCGGCGTGTTCTTCGACACCATGGTCATCTGCACGATGACCGGCTTCATCGTGGTGATGGCGCACGTATGGACCGGCACCGTGGATGGTCAGGCGTGGGAATCGGTGCGCGCGTCGAAGATCACGGTGTATCTCGCGTCGGTCGAAGCGCTCGTGCCGGTGTGGGCGGGCAATGTCATTCGCATCGTGATGTGCGTCTGCTATGGACTCTTCGCGTTCACGACGCTGCTCGGCATGATCTCGTTCGCCGAAATATCCGCGAACTTCATTTCGCGCAGCCGGCATTTCATTACCGGCATTCGCGTGGTGGGATCGCTCGTGTTCGTGCCGTTCGGCGCGCTGACCGTGCTCGCCGGACTGGAGTTGCCGAACCTGTGGGCGTTGTCGGACCTGATGAACATCGTCATGGTGCTGCTCAACGTGCCGATCGTGCTGCTCGGGCAAAGCCTCGTTTATAAGGCGCTCGCGCATTATCGGGCCACGCGCGGCGGCCCGTTCGTCTCCGATGACATCGGCGTGCGGACCGAATACTGGACCGCAGGCCAGCGCGCGCAAGTTGCGAAAGCGCCGGCGCGCGAGACGGACAGCGTCGAGGCTTGAACCGGGCGCGATTCAGCGCCGCTTCAATCCGGGCAGCATGCGCGTGAGCACGGCATCGCGCACGACGAAGTGATGGAACATCGCGGCTGCCGCGTGCGCGGCGGCCAGCACGATGATCGCCCAGCCGATGAACTCGTGCGCTTCGCCGATGGTGTGATGCGCCGCCTTGCTGAACGGCGCGAACGGCGGGGCGATCAGTAATCCGAAGAAACTCATCGCTTCATTGCCGGACCAGCGCAGCACGAACCCGAGCACGGCTTCCGCAGCCAGCAACACGTAAAGCAGGTAGTGGACGGCCTTGGCTGCAAGCTCCACCCATCCGGACGATGCGACCGGCGCCTGATGTCCCGGCGACAGACGCCACACGATTCGCACGACGATCACCGCCGTCAGCAAGATGCCGAACGACATGTGCGTGACGATCAGAACGTGCCGTGTCGGGCGCGGGAAGAAGCCCCAGACTTGCGACAACGCGAACTGGGCCAGCACGAGCACGACGGTGAGCCAGTGAAGCGCGATTGAAATGCGGTCGTAAGACGTTCGGTCGTCGCCGGCGGCGATGCGCGTTGCGGCATTGGAAAGCGTGGAGGGGTGTTTGTCGTGTTGCATCGTGAATATTCCAGCAGTAATGGCTCAGCCTGGCATTTCGCGGCCCGTGAAGCGATGATGCATGCGAATCAGGAAGCGCTGTGTTTCGGGGGAACGGCGGTACTGGGTTTCGACATACGCAAAATAGCTGGCCACGCGCATGAGCACAACGAATAAAACGATGATCGTGCCCGCCAGCAGTCGAAACCGCAGCGTCTCGAACACCGTCTCGCTCGTTCCCCCAATCTGGATGCTCACGAGTTCCGCGATCTGAATGAGCATCGCTGCAACGCAAGCGGTCTTCAGGTGTGCCCGAATGATCGCTACGGTATCGCGTTTCATGGCTGCCTCGAAAGGATGACTCGGCGTACACGGGCCCCCGAGTCTATCCGACGCTGCTGAAGATATGCTTAAGAGGGCGCAACGTTGCGCCTCTCCGTCGCATGTTTCATGCACTCAAGCGACCGAGTGCATGAATGCAAATTATTGCCATTTCCGGTCATCGCGGACTTGAGGGTTATACGGCGTGCGCGCAAGCCTCGCGCTACAGTCGTGTGTCTCATCCGACGGAACACGGATATGGCATCGAAGCACGAACTGCGGCGGTATCGCTTGAATCTCGCCGATGAACTGCACAGCGCGGAACTGTACGAGACGCTTGCGCGTGTCGAAAAACGCCCTGATCGCAAGCGCCTGTTCGATGAACTCGCCGCCTCCGAAAAGCAGCACGCGCAGGTGTGGGCGGACAAGCTCGGCGCGAATCATCAGCGCGTTCGCACGGGACCGAGCTTCAAGACGGTCCTGATGAAAGGACTCGTGCACGTGTTCGGTCCGCGCTTCGTGTTGCCGTCGCTCGCTGCAGCCGAATTCGCCGACCGCAACAAATACGCCGGCAATCCCGATACGGCCACGATGTCAGCCGATGAAAACCGGCACGCGAAGGTCGTGCAGTCGCTCGCCAACGAGGGCAAGCCTTCAGCCACCAAAGGCGATGAGATCGCCAGTGCGGAGTCGTGGCACCGGGGCGTATCGTCGGGCAACGATCTTCGTGCGGCGGTGCTCGGCGCGAACGACGGACTCGTGTCGAACTTCTGCCTCATCATGGGCGTCGCCGGGGCGGGCGCGCAGAACAAATCCATCTTGTTGACGGCGCTCGCGGGCATCATCGCCGGCGCATGTTCGATGGCGCTCGGCGAGTGGTTGTCCGTGACCAACGCGCGCGAACTCGCGAGGACGCAGATTCAAAAGGAAGCCGACGAACTGGAGCACACGCCCGAAGCCGAGGAGCACGAGCTTCGCGTGATCTATCGCGCCAAAGGGCTCGACAGCGACGAAGCCAGCCGCGTGGCGGCGCAAATCATGCGCGACAAGGACAAGGCGCTCGATGCCTTGACCCGCGAAGAACTCGGTCTCGATCCGGCGGAACTCGGCGGCAATCCGTGGTCGGCGGCGGCGGTGTCGTTTCTTCTGTTTTCGGCGGGCGCCGTGTTTCCCGCCATGCCCTTTCTGTGGTCTTCAGGCCGGTCCGCCATCCTTCAATGCATTGCGCTGAGCATCCTCGCGCTCGCCGCGATCGGGATGTTCACGTCGCTCTTCAACGGCCGTGGCGCGGCTTTCTCCGCCGTGCGCCAGATCCTGATCGGACTGGCCGCTGCGGCGTTCACGTTCGGCGTCGGGCATCTGCTTGGCGTGTCGGTATCGTGATGATTCGATAATCACGGCAGACCGGCCGGCGCGCCTGAACGCGCTTTCACATCGGCCGCGCCCAGCAAGCGCAGAAGCGTGAGCGCGATGCCGCCCCAGATGAACTCGCGCGCGCGTCGAAGCAGCGCGAGAGACAACGCCGCTTCACGCTCGATGCCGAGCGCCGCCGACACGGTCACGATGGTCGCCTCCTGCACGCCGAGTCCCGCCGGCATGATGAAGAACGCATTGCGCACGCACTGCGTCAGCGCTTCGATCGCTATCGCGCCGGCGACGGATACCGGATGCCCGAGCATCGCAAGTCCGAGGTAAATCTCCGATGCGCCGAGCACATAGCCCGCGAGTTGCCATGCGAACGCAGACGCGCATCGCGATGTGCGTTGCAGAAGCGAACGGATTTCGGCGTCCAGACGCTTGCCGTCGAGCTTCGTGACGAGCTTGTGCGACTCGCCGATCCATCGGCAGGCCATTGCTTCGAGCCGATGAAACGGTGCGCCGCGATGCGCGACCACGAATGCGCAGACGGCAACCGGCAAGGACATGGCGAGTCCCCACGCGATGATCGCGGACAGGCCGTCTGCATGACCGAGCGTCATGTAGAGGCACGCGAGTCCCAGCATGGCGAGCGCGTATTGCACGGCCATCGTCACGAGCGTTTCGACGATGACCGACGCGCTCACGACGGCGGCGTCGCTCATATAGCGCGCCGCGAGCCGAATGCCGATCAGTTCGCCGCCGATGCCGAGCACGGGCAGCAGGCGTCCGACCGCTTCGCGCACGACCGCGATCCACCAGAGCGTCGTCAACGGCAGGCGATCGCGAAGCAGCACTTGCCACGCGCGCGCATCGAGCACGAGCGGCAGCGCGTGAAGCGGAACGAGCCACAGCAGAACAGGCCCCGCACGCTTGATGAGCGCGAACGCTTCGAAGATGCCTTCGTGCAGCGCGAGCGCGATCAATAACGCCAGTGCGATCGGCCAGCGCAGCCATGCGAGTCGCTTGACGAGCGACATCATGCGACGGCGAAGACGTCGGAAAATGCTCCGCGCCGTGCGCCGGTTGCAGCGATGGCTTGCCGCACGCGCGGCGAGCACAGTGCCGCGAGTTCGTCCGCGTGGCGATAGTCGCGCATCGATGCGGTGATCGGTGCGTCGTCGCCGGCGACGGCGGGATGGCTGTATAGCTCGAGCACGCCTTCGGGCGATCGGGCGAGCACGTCGAGCATCGTCGCTTCGTCCATTCGGCCCGTGGCCGCGATGCCCGCGACCCAGTCGTTATGCGCAATGCCTTCGCGTCTCAATTGCGCTTTCATCCACGCGGTCCACGGCGCGAGCAACGCGGGTCCGCCTAACTCGCGAGGCAGACGCATCGCGCGCATGCCGAATTCCTTGCCGATTTCGAGTATCAGCGAAAGCACCGTGGGATGAAGATGAAAGTGCTTGTGCGCGTTGACGTGATCGAGTTTAAGACCCGTCGCGGCGAACGCTTCGAATTGCGCGCGGATTTCGTGTCGCAACTGACGCCGAACATGCGGCAGAAAGAAGAAGCGCACGCCGTCGCGCACCATGCGATCGCCGAAGCGGCCGTGTGCATCGACGAGTGCGGGGATCTCGTAGACCGGCGACGTCGATAGTCCATCGGCCAGCACGATATGCAAGCCCACGCGCAGGCGCGGCAGCCTGCGCGCGCGATGGACCGCATCGCGCGCGGCCGCGCCGCTCACCATCAGGCTCGCGCAGTCCAGCACGCCCTGACGATGCGCGAGTTCGACTGCTTCGTTCACATGCTTATGCAGGCCGAAGTCATCGGCCGTGACGATCAAGCCGCGCACGTCAATGCGCCTCGTGCGCGTGCAGGAACCGGAAGAACTCGACGCCTTCGCGCAGGCGCCGCTTCATCATGTCCCAGCTCGTGAGCATCTCGCGCACGATCTCCCATATCTTCGACGGCCGGAAGTAGAAGCGCTTATAGAAGCGTTCCAGCTCGTGATAGATGTCCTCGCGCGGAAGATGCGGATAGCCGATGGCCGCGAGTTGCACGCCCTCTTTGCTCACGAGATTGATCACCTTGTTCTCTTCCAGCCAGCCGTTCTCGACAGCCTGCGCATATAGCGTCGTGCCCGGATACGGCGCGGCGAGCGACACCTGGATCGTATGCGGATTGATTTCCTTTGCGTACTGAATGGTCTTCTCGATCGTCTCGCGAGTTTCGCCGGGCAGACCGAGAATGAACGTGCCGTGCACCTTGATATTGAGCTTGCGGCAGTCTTCGGCGAAACGTCGCGCGATGTCGGTGCGCAAGCCCTTCTTGATGTTGAGCAGGATCTGGTCATCGCCCGATTCATAGCCGACGAGCAGAAGGCGCAAGCCGTTTTCCTTCATGATCTTGAGCGTCGAATAGGGCACGTTGGCCTTCGCATTGCACGACCACGTGACGCCGAGCTTGCCCAGA
This sequence comes from Caballeronia sp. ATUFL_M2_KS44, assembly GCF_023630965.1. Classification (NCBI taxonomy): domain Bacteria; kingdom Pseudomonadati; phylum Pseudomonadota; class Betaproteobacteria; order Burkholderiales; family Burkholderiaceae; genus Caballeronia; species Caballeronia sp. ATUFL_M2_KS44. Next base: position 141,661 of record NZ_JALQEA010000051.1, read on the forward strand.
CCGCGTGCGATTTCCTCGACGCGCGGCTTGAAGTCGGTGAAGGTGTCGTCGTCGAACATGATCTCTTTCACTTCCGGCATGTTGTCGCGAATCCACTTCACTTCTTCCAGCACGTTCTCCACGGAGCGCACGCGATACCGGTGCCCGCCCACCGTCTGCGGCCACAGGCAGAACGTGCAGCGCGAACGGCAGCCGCGGCCCGTATAGATCGATACATACGGATAGTTCAGATAGCCGATGAAGTAGTTCTCGATCTTCAGATCGCGTTTGTACACGGGCGCGACGAACGGCAATTCGTCCATGTTTTCGAGGACGGGGCGCGCCGCGTTGTGTTCGATGGACCCGTCCGGCAAGCGATACGAAAGCCCTTGAATGGACGCGTAAGGCTTGCCTTCGGCGACTTCCTTGCACGTGTAGTCGAACTCTTCGCGGCACACGAAGTCGATGGCGTCGCTGGCCGCAAGCGAGTTGTGCGGATCGACGGCCACCTTCGCGCCCACCATGCCGATGCGAATCGACGGCGCACGCGCTTTCAAGTGCTCCGCGAAGAGCGCATCGGTCGAGAAGGAAGGCGTGCTCGTATGGATGATGACGAGGTCGTATCGCGCGGCGATGTCGAGCGTGGCTTCGACGGAGAGGCCGTCGGCGGGTGCATCGATCACGCGGCTGCCGGGAATGAGCGCGGCGGGCTGCGCGAGCCACGTCGGATACCAGAACGAGCGGATTTCGCGCTTGGCCTGATAGCGCGAGCCGGCGCCGCCGTCGAAGCCGTCGAACGACGGCGCTTGCAGAAAGAGCGTTTGCATCATGATGCGATCTCGTTGGCGATCAAGGGAAACGGGCTAGTGGATGTCGGATGCATCGCCTGTATCGGCGACGGCGGGTGAGCTTTGTTCGCGCACGCGATTCGCCGCGTTCGAATCATCGACGGGAACGCGCGAGCCGCGCCACAGCACGCTCGATCCGAAACACGCCGCGCACCATTCGAGCATGAGCAGCGCGTCGCGCAAAGGGATGAGCGGCAAGTCGCGCCAGAACGCGCGCATCGATCGCGCGGTGCGCCAGTGCAACAGCAAGCGTGCGCTCAATCCGAACGACGTGCTCAGATCGACGATGGTGTCCGCCACCGATTGCGTGAAGTCCGCGCCGCTCGAATCGAGGTGTAAGCCGAGCAATCCGCTCGTCAGGAGCCAGGGCGTCGTGATGGTGATGCACAGCGAGGCGAACCCCGACGGATTGACCGAACGAATGGTGCGAAGCCAGCGCGTCTCGCGTTGCCATAGCGCGACGAGGCCGCGTTCGGTCACATCCGTGGTGACGACCACGTCGGACAGCACGGTACGCAAACCCAGCGCGCGCACGCGCTCCGAAAGCCGATAGTCGTCCGCGAGCATGTCGCGCAGCGCTTCGAAGCCGCCGCTTTTCGACAACGCATCGCGCCGCACGGCGATCGTCGCGCCGAAGCCGAAGGCATCGACATCGAGCGCGTTCGCCAGATACACGGAAGGCGCGAACCACTTGTCGATGAAAAGCACGCCCATGCGCGCCCAGAAACCGCCGACACGGCGGCCCCGATACAGACACGTGACCACGCCGACCTTCGCATCGGCGAGCGGCGCGGTGACGCGCGTGAGGTAATCCGGCTGAACGGCGATGTCGCTGTCGGCGATCACGAGCACATCGTGACGCGCGCGCGCCGCGAGGCTCGCGAGATTGCTCACCTTGCGGTTGCTGCCGTGCGGCGTGGCATCGACCACGAGTTCGATATCGAGCCGCGGATAATTTCGCATCAGCGTTCGCACGACGCGCGCCGCCGCGTCCGACGCGCTCCCGACGCCGAACAGCAATTGATACGACGGATGCGTCTGATTGCAGAACGTCTCGAGATTCGCGTACAGGCGCGGCTCTGCGCCGCATAGCGGCTTGAGCACGCTGACCGGCGCGTGGACGATATCGCGTGCATCGTCGCCATCGATGCGCGACGCCCGCGCCGACGCGCGCCATCCCGGATGAACGAGCGCCACGAGCGTCGCATACAACGACGACGCGCAGCACAGCGCGATGACCACCCAAAGCGGAATCGGAACGGAATGCAAGCTCATGCCGGCGCCTCCGCAGTCGGCGCAGGCGCAGCTTTCGAGGCCAATGGTATTCGGTTTCGCATGGACATCTCCGAAGCGGCTGCCGTCGTCCGCTGTCGCGAACGGGCGGACTCAACGGAAGGCTGCGGGCGGCGCGCTTAAGGGACGCTTAAGCAGTCGCAATCAATCATTTCTTCGAGGAATGGCGATTCGCGCAATCCATGCGGCAAGCTGGCAATCGACCTTCATCACGCCGACGCGCGCGCTTCATCTTCGTAAAGAATGGGCGATGCGGTTTGCAAGCCGTGCAACATGCATCGCGCAATTCTTACCCGTGGCTCACAAAAGCATTGCACCGCAGCAAGACATCATGGTAGAAGCACCGCTTCGTGCGCGTCGCGATGCGGCGCGAAGCATCGGCAATGAACTGGGAGCAGAAGGTGAGAAGGACCGCCGAAAACAAGTTGAAGGTGGTCGCGGTACGTGTCGAGCCGGCGATCGAGCAGCGATTGCGGCTATTGGCAGAAGTAACGGGACACAAGCAGTCGTTTTTCCTACAACAGATGATCGAGCGCGGCATCGGCGCGATGGAAGAAACCTGGCTGCCGCCGGACATGCTGGAGCAGGTGCGCGGTGGCGCATTGCAGCCGCGACATCCCGCGAGCGACGCCACGCCGGATCTCTTTGGCGATCTGGCCGATTAACGTCGTGCGCAGCCGACACTGAAGGATTCGCGAACGTTCGAATGCGTTTCGCAAAAACGATTCGCATTCCGTGATAACCGGGACTTCGCCTTGCTTGCAAAAGTGTCAAGCTAAAAAAATATGGTCACGAGCGTGGGGAAACGCGCTCCGCTCACCATTGACGGTCTGCTACGCTCGTTTTATGAGAGCGGCGCTTTGCCAGCCGCTTAATACAACCAAAATAGGCAGGCAAGTCTTTTGCGTGAGTAGTGTGGGCTGCCGCACGGTCGCGGCATCGCTGGCTTGGGACGATTTCAGTCCACCAACCGGTGCACGACCCAGGCGCTCGCTCACGAAACGGGGCTTGAATCACGACCACTATTACACAATAGTCACACGGAGAATACCGGATGTCGCTTTCGAAACGGCTCTTTGACAGCGCAAAGGTGTGGTTGCCCGACGATGTGTTCCTGAGCTTCGTTCATCGCAGGCGCATCGGGCGATTCCCTAATCTGCGGCGTCCTTTGACGTTCAACGAGCAAATCCTTCGGCGCTGCCTGCATCCCGATCCGCGTTATGTCGATTTGAGCGACAAACTGGCGGTGCGCGATTACATCGCCCGGAAAATCGGGCCGCAATACCTGATTCCGCTGCTCGCAGCGCCTTCAGTATTTACTAAAACCGTATTCGACGAATTGCCGAAGGCTTTCGTCATGAAAGCGAATCACGGAAGCGGTTTCGTTAAAGTTGTCCGCGACAAATCGACGACGTCTTTCGAAGAGCTTTCGCAATTGGCGCAGGAATGGCTGACGACGGATTTTTATCGCATCGCACGCGAGCGGCATTATCGTGCGATCAAGCCGCGCATCTTTTTCGAGGAATTGCTGCTCGACGATACCGGCACCGTTCCGCCCGATCTGAAGTTCCATGTGTTCAACGAGAAGTCGGGCAAGCAGACCATCTATATTCTGGTGATCTCGGATCGCTTCGGCGCGATACCGCACGGCGACACGTTCGATGCGAACTGGAACGCGCAAAACATTCGCTTCGGCCATTACAAGCCGAGCGAAACGCCGGTGCCGCGTCCCGAGAATCTCGATGCGTTGCTGGAAACGGCGGGCGCGCTCGCGCGCGACTTCGAATATGTGCGCGTCGATCTGTATTCGCTGAGAGACAAGATTTACTTCGGTGAACTGACGTTCACGCCGGGCGCGGGCGTTCTGCGCATGCAGCCCGATAGCGTGGACTACGAGTGGGGCCGCATGCTCGAAATGATTCGCCAGCAATGGGCGGGCGAGAAAGTTTAGGTCAGGCTTCCCCGTCGCGCCTGGCGAGACAGAGATCGATGAACCTTTGCACCGGCTGTGGCAGCGTCGCGCCACGCCGCGTCGCGATGCCGTAGGGCGGCCCGCGCCGCTCGATCCTGATCGGCAGCACGGCAACGAGTCCGTGTTCCTCGAAGTAGCGCGCGACCTTCATCGGCACGAGCCCGACCGTGCCGTTTCCCGAGCGCAGCAGCGCGAGCGTCGCGAATGTCGATGACGTCTCGATCGCATAGCGCGGAAACGGCAGTTGCCTTTCGTCGAAGAGTTGCTCCAGCAGCGAGCGCATCGGCAGCGCGGCTTGCGGCACGATCCACGGATTGTCCGCGAGATCCGCGAGTTCGATGCGCTCCACGTTCGCGAGCGCATCGCCGCCATCCACCACGAAGCACACTTCCTCGGCTTCGAGCGGCACGAAGTCGTAAGCATCCGGATGCACGCTGATGCTCGGCCTGCCGATCACGAGATCGAGCAGACGCTGATCGAGCATCGACAAGAGCCGCGCGCTGTTGTCCTCCCACACTTCCACCGAAATGTCCGGCTGCACTTCGCGCAGCGATCGCAGGATCGGCGTGAGCCACACGGGCACCGAACCCATCACCGCGCCGATGGCGAGCGTGCCGCCGCCGCCGCGCATGATCGCCGCGAGTTCGTCGCGCAATGCGCCGATCTCCGATCGCACCGCGCGCGCATGCCGGATCACGCAGCGTCCCAATTCGTTTGCAACGATGCCGCGCGGCGAACGCGCGAACAGTTCCGCGCCGAACATCGCTTCGATTTCGCGCAGGGATTTCGTCGTCGCCGGCTGCGAAAGCGAGACCTGCTGCGCGGCCTTGCGAAGCGACCCGTGATCGTCGAGCGCGATCAACAGCGCCACGTGGTTCCCGCGCAAGCGCCGCAGGATCGCGTCGATACTGGTTATCACCGATATAACTCCACTGACTCACCTGATCCGAAGGTTTCATTATCCGGGCGGGGCGTGCGTCTCTACACTGGTTCCGTCGATGCTTGGGCCCCCTGAGCGGCACGATCATAGCCGCAACGGGCGCATCGGGCGCAAAGCACGCAACGCACATGGAGACGCAATTGAAACGAATCGGTATCGATGTCGGCGGCACCTTCACCGACGTCGTCATGGTGGATGACGAAACGGGCCGCATCTGGTCGACCAAGGTTCCCACGACGCCGAAAGATCGCGTTGTCGGCACCGTGGAAGGCTTCCGCAAGATTCTCGAATTGTCGGGCGCGGCGAGCACGGACGTGTCCTTCCTCGGACACGGCACGACGATGGCGACCAACATGGTCGTCGAAGGCACCGGCGCGAAAACCGCGCTCGTCACGACGCACGGCTTTCGCGACATTCTCGAACTGCGCCGCGTGTCGCGCCACGACCGCGCCGATCTTTACGACCTGCTCTTCGACAATCCGCGTCCGCTCGTCGAACGCCGCTGGCGGCTCGAAGTGACCGAGCGCATGCGTTACGACGGCACCGTCGCGACGCCGCTCGATCACGCTCAACTCGAAGCCATCGCCGCGCAGATTCGCGAGTCCGATGTCGAAGCCGTCGCCGTGTGTCTGCTGCACGCGCATGTGAATCCGCAGCACGAGCGCGAAGCCGTCGATACGCTGCGCCGCCTGTTGCCGGACCGCTTCATTTGCGCATCGCACGAAGTCAATCCCGAAGCGATGGAATACGAGCGCGCAAGCTCCACCGTCATCAACGCGATGCTCGGCCCGGTCTGCGGGCGCTATATCGGCCGGCTCATCAACGCGCTCGCGCAACTGGGCTTCGCGGGCAAGTTCCTCTTCATGCAATCGAACGGCGGTCTCGCCAGCCCGGCGATGGTCGCGGACCGTCCCATCGTGCTGCTGGAATCGGGACCGGCGGGCGGCGTGTCGGCGGCCATTCGCAACTGCGAGAAGAGCGAACTGAAGAACGCGATTCTCGGCGACATGGGCGGCACCACGTTCGATGTCTCGCTCATCCGCGACTTCCGCCCCGAACTGCGCAACAAGAGCGTGCTGCACACGTACACGGTGCGCTCGCCGAGCATCGACATCGATTCGGTCGGCGCGGGCGGCGGCTCCATCGTGTGGATCGATGCGGGCGGCGGCGTGCGTATCGGACCGGAAAGCGCGGGGGCCGATCCCGGTCCCGCGTGCTACGGACGCGGCGGCACGCGCCCGACCGTCACCGACTGCAATCTCGTGCTCGGCTATATCGATCCGGACAGCTTCCTGGGCGGCGAATTCAAGCTCGATGCGAAGGCCGCGTGGCGCGTCGTCGACGACGTGATCGCGAAGCCGCTCGGCCTTTCCGTGCCGGAAGCCGCGCAAGTGGTGCGCTCGGTCGCGAACGCGCTGATGGCGCAGGCCATTCGCATCATGACCGTCGAGCGCGGCTACGATCCGCGCGAGTTCAGCTATATCTGCTACGGCGGCGCGGGCCCGGTGCACGCGGTCGATCTCGCGCAGGAAATGGGCATTCGCCGCGTCGTCATTCCGCCGCTGCCGGGGCTGTTCAGCGCGTTCGGCATGACCGTGGCCGATCAGCAATACGACTATCAGCGCCCGCTCGAAAGCGATCTCGCGAAGATCGACGACGCCACGCTCAGCCGCGCGCTCGACGAACTGCGCACGCAGGGCATGGAAGAGCTTGCGCGCCACGGCGTCGATGCGGACGGCGTGAAGGTCGTGCGTCTCGCGGATTGCCGCTACGCCGGCCAGCCCGATGTCATCACCGTGGAAGTGCAGGACGACACGCAAGGCGTCTGCGATGCGCTCGCGGCGAGCTTTGAGGCGGCGCATTTGCGGCAATGGAACTTCGTGAGCAAGGACAAGCCGATCGTCGTCGCGAACGTGCGGCTGCAACTGGTCACGTCGACCGGCTGGCGCGGCACGGCGGCTCAACGCGACGGCGGCGCGACGCCCGCGCCCACGCGCACCCGCGACGTGTATTTCGACGGCAACGTGCGCACGCTGCCCGTGTTCGCCCGCACCGAGATTCCGGTGGGCGCGAGCATCGAAGGGCCGGCCGTGATCGAAGAGCACAGCAGTTGCGCGGTGCTGAAGGCGTCGCACGTCGCGCGCGTCGATCGTGATCTCAACCTCGTTATCGAACTGGCAGCCTGATTCATGGACATCGTTACCTACGAAATCATCCGCAGCAGTCTCTTCGCGGTCGCGCGTGAAATGAAGATCGCGATGATGCGCACGGCGGGCAGCCCGCTGATGCACGCAAGCGGCGACTCGTCCGCCGCGATCTTCGACGCCGACATGCAGCTCGTCGCGCAAGGCAACGACATCCCGACGATGCTCGGCTCCGCCGTCATCTCGACGCGCGTTTCCGTGGAAGCCGTGGGCCGCGAGAACCTGCGCCCCGGCGATGTCATCGTCAGCAACGACGCGTATGTCGGCGGCGGCAATCACCAGCCCGACGTGCAGTTCACGCGGCCCGTTTTCGCGGACGGCAAGATCGTCGCGTTCGTGATGACGCGCGGCCATTGGACCGATATCGGCGGGCAATCGCCCGGCAGCTATACCGTGACGACGTGGGACGTGTTCGCCGAAGGCATCCGCATTCCGCCGGTGCTGCTGTATCGCAACGACGAGCCGGTGAAGGACATGCTGAACCTGCTCACGAAGAACAGCCGCAACGCGCACGAACTGCTGCTCGACATTCAGGCGCAATACGCGGGCACGTTCGTGGGCGACCGGCGCATCGGCGAACTCGTCGCGAAGTACGGCGCGGAGGCGCTCGCCGAAGTCATGGCGCAGAGCCTCGATCATTCGGAGAAGCTGATTCGCGCGGAGATCGCGCGCATTCCGGACGGCGTGTACGAAGCGGAAGAGTATCTCGATCCGATCGAAGCGCCGGGCTGGAAGCAGGAGCGTCCGCTCCTGAAAGTGAAGGTGACGGTCGAAGGCGATCACATCACGTTCGATTACACCGGCACCGGCGCGCAAGTGCGCGGCGGGATCAACTGTCCGCTGTCGGTCACGTGCAACAGCACGTGGTTCACCGTGAAGGCGCTGACCGATCCGGCCATTCAGATCAACCAGGGCTGTTATCGCCCGGTGACGATCATCGCGCCCGAAGGCAGCGTGCTGAATTGCCAGTATCCGGCGTCGGTCGTGTCGGGCAATACGGAGACTTCGCCGCGCGTGATCGATCTCTTGCTGAAGGCGCTCGCGCCCGCCGTGCCGGAACGCATCACGGGGCAGAGCAATTGCGCGTCGTGCGCGGGCATTTTCAGCGGACGCGATACGGATGCGGCGCGCGTCGCGCAAACGGGCCAGGCGTTCGTCACCATGCACGATGTCCACGCGGGCGGCATGGGCGCGCGCGCCGAGAAGGACGGCGTGAGCGGCGTGCGCGTGTATGTGGGCAACGCGGGCAGCCAGTCGATCGAGATGATCGAAGCGACGTCGCCGCTCGTGGTCGAGGAATGGTCGCTCGTCACCGATAGCGGCGGCGCGGGTCGCAGGCGCGGCGGTCTCACGTCGCGGCGCGTGTATCGCGTCGAATACGACGAAGCCACGTTCACGGTATCCGGCGAACGCGGACGGTCCGCGCCCGAAGGCCACTTCGGCGGCTTGCCCGGCACGCGCTTTCTGTGCTCTGTGCAGCGCGCGGACGGCAGCGAGCAGAAAGTGGCCGCGAAGGGCGGGCAGACGGTGGTGTATCGCGGCGACCGCGTGACCGTGCAGCCCGCGGGCAGCGGCGGTTATGGCGACCCGGCGACGCGCGAACGCGCACGCGTCGAAGCGGATATCGCCGACGGCTACATCAGCGAGGAAGCCGCGCGCCGCTTCTACGGCGACGGCGAGACCGTGTCGCACGAAGAAGCCGCGCTCGCGGTGACAGCCGAATGAGCACGCACGACGACATGGCCAAGCCGTTGCCGCTCGCAGGCGTGTGCGTGGTCGAGATCGGCCACAGCCTCGCCGCGCCGTATGCGGGCATGATCCTCGGCTCGCTCGGCGCGACGGTCATCAAGATAGAAAGCGCGGAAGGCGGCGACTATGCGCGCGACTGGGGCCCGCCGTTCATCGACGGCGCGGCGGCGCTCTTCCATGCGGTGAATCACGGCAAGTCGAGCATCGCGATGTCGCTGTCGAATGCGGATGAAGCCGGTGCGCTGCGCGAACTCATCCGCACCCGCGCCGATGTCGTGTTGCAGAATCTGAAGGCGGGCGGCACCGAGAAATACGGTCTCGGCGCGGACGAGATGCTGCGCATGAAGCCGTCGCTCGTGTACTGCAATCTCGGCGCGTTCGGCACGGCGGGTCCGCTGCGCGACAAGCCCGGCTACGATCCGCTCGTGCAGGCGCTCTCGGGCCTCATGAGCTTTCTCGGGCAGCCGGGCGAGCCGCCGAGCCGCATCCCCGTTTCCGTGAACGACATGGGCACGGGACTGTGGGCCGCCATCGGCGTGCTGTCCGCGCTGTTTCGCCGCCAGGCGACGGGCGAAGGCGAAGTGGTCTCCGTATCGCTCTACGAAACGGCGATTAGCTGGGCGGGCATTCAGATCGCCGACTATCTTGCATCGGGCGTGCTGCCGGGACGATGGGGCTCCGGCACGGCCGCGATCGTGCCGCATCAGGCGTTCGAATGCGCGGACGGCACGATCATGGTCGCGGCCGGCAACGACCGCCTGTTCCGCCGCCTGTGCGATGTGCTCGCGGTTCCCGCGCTCGCCGCCGATGCGCGCTTCGCCACCAACGGCGCACGCGTGCAGAACCGCGTCGAGCTGATCGAACTGCTGCATGTGGAATTCGCGAAGGCGGGCAGCGCGCACTGGCTCGCCGCGCTCGATGCCGCCGGCATTCCGAGCGGTCCGCTGCAGACCATCGATCAGGTCGTCGCGCACGAACAGACGAAGGCGCTCGATCTTTTGCGCACCACTGACGACGGCGCGGCCACGGTCGTCGGCGTACCCATTTCGTTCGGCGGCGCGCGGCCCGCGCAGGTCGGCCGCACGCCGAAGCTCGGCGAACACAATCATCTGCTGGCCAAGACGCCACTGGAGACACCTTGAAACTGGCAAAGCAACTCGGCAACTCGCCGCTCGAAACGCTGCAACTCGAAGAAATCGATCAGCAGATTCTGGTCGTGACGCTCAATCGTCCGGCGGTATCGAATGCGATCAGCACGACGATGGGCCACGAAATCATCCGCGTGTTCGGCGCGCTGGAGGCGGACCCGTCGCTGTATCGCTGCGTGATTTTGACGGGCGCGGGCGATCGCGCGTTCTGCGGCGGCGCGGATCTGAAACAGCGCGAAGGCATGACCGACGAAGACTTCGGCGTGCAGCACTATCTCTTCGAGCGCATGAACCGCGCGATCACGTATTGCCCGCTGCCGCTGATCTGCGCGGCGAACGGATCGGCGGTGGCGGGCGGGCTGGAACTGCTGCTCGCATGCGACTTCGCGTACGCCGCGAAGGATGCGGTCTTCGGCTTCACCGAAGTCAAGCGCGGCATCATGCCGGGCGGCGGCGGCACGCAGCAGTTGCCGCGCACCATCGGCACGCGGCGCGCGAAGGAGCTGATCTTCCGCGGCGCGCGCTTTACCGCCGATGAAGCGCTCGCGTGGGGCGTCGTCAATCGCCTGTGCGAACGCGGCCGCGTGCTCGCCGATGCGATCGAAGCCGCGCGCGACATCTGCACGAGCGCGCCGCTTTCGGTGGCGCAGGCGAAGAAGGCGATCGACCTCGGCATTCAGGGCGATCTGCGCACGGGCCTTTATGTGGAAATCGAAGCGTACAACCGCCTGATTCCGACATCGGACAGACAGGAAGGCATCAGCGCGTACAACGAGAAGCGTCAGCCCGCGTTCAAGGGCCGCTGATCGACGGCGCAAGCAGCAGACGAGCAGAGACAGGCAGCAAGCAGCAAAGCACCGGCCGGCATCGACCGGCCGGCACGATACCCGGACTCACCGGAGGAGACAGACATGACCCCCAACCCTGGCAGTTTCGACGCGCCCGACGCGGAGCGGACCTACGGCAAGATCACGCGCAGGCTGATCCCGTTCCTGTTCCTGTGCTACGTGTTCGCGTTTCTGGACCGCATCAACATCGGCATTGCGCAGCTCGACATGAAGCACGATGTCGGCTTCAGCGATCTCACCTATAGCGTCGGCGCGGGCATCTTCTTTCTCGGCTACGTGCTGATGGAAGTGCCGAGCAATCTGCTGCTCGCGCGCATCGGCGTGAAGCGCACGTTCTCGCGCATCATGATCCTATGGGGCCTGATCGCGGCGGGGACGGCGTTCGTCACGCTGCCCTCGCATCTCTACACCGTGCGTTTCTTTCTCGGGCTCGCGGAAGCGGGGCTGTATCCCGGCGTGATCTTCTATCTCACGCGCTGGTATCCGGTCGAGCGGCGCGCGAAAGTCATCGCGATCTTCACGTGCGCGACGGGTATCGCCGGTCTCTTCGGCGGCCCGCTTTCCGGCGCGCTGATGACGTACTTCAACGGCTATGGCGGACTGCACGGCTGGCAGTGGATGTTCATCGTGCAAGGGCTGCCCGCGAGCGTGCTCGGCGTGATGGCGTATTTCTATCTGCAGGACGGCCCCGAGCAGGCGAAGTGGCTGACGCAGGCGGAAAAGAACCTCGTGCTGCGCGATATCCGCAAGACGTCGAGCGTTTCCGCGACGCACACGGAGCATACGTTCAGCCGCGCGCTGCGCGATTTCCGCGTCTACGTGATGGGTTTCGTGTGGTTCACGCAGATCGCGGGCGTGTTCGCGATCGGCTTCTGGCTGCCGACGCTCATCAAGAGCGCGGGCGTGACGAGTTCGCTTGCCATCGGCTGCTATTCGGCGATTCCGTACTTCGTGAGCTGGATCGCGCTCATCACGCTGAACCGCCATTCGGACCGCACGATGGAGCGCCGCTGGCATTGCGCCCTCGCGATGATCTGCGGCGCGGCGGGGCTTGTCGTCGCCGCGTTCACGACGGGCAATCTGGCGCTGTCGCTCGCCGCGCTTTCGGTTGCGACCGCCGGCATTCTCGCGCCGAATCCGCTGATCTGGGCGATCTCGACGGACTACATCCGCGGCAGCGGCGCGGCGGGCGGCGTGGCGATGATCAACTGCCTCGGGCTGCTCGGCGGCTTCGTGAGCCCGATGATCATCGGCTCGATCAAGACGCTCACGAACAGCATGGTCGGCGGTCTCGGCGCGATTGCGCTCCTGATGGTGCTCGGCGCGATCGCGGCGGTGAAGTTCGCGCCGTCGACGTCGGCTGCGATGGCGAAGGAAGACGGCCGCGCGGAAGGCGGCGCGACTGTCGCGGATGCGACGCTTTGAAAGGAACATCGAAATGAATGACGCAGTAATTGGCACGCCCGCTGTCCGTGTGCGCGAAGTCGGCTTGCGCGATGGCCTGCAGATGGTCGGCACCATCCTCACGGCCGCGCAGAAGCTCGAATGGTGCCGCCGCATGGTGGATGCGGGCGTGCGCGAGATCGAGGTCACGTCGTTCGTGCCGCCGAAGATCGTGCCGCAATTCGCCGATGCGGTCGACGTGGCGCGCGGCGCGCTTTCGATAGACGGCCTGCATGCGGCGGCGCTCGTGCCGAATCTGAAGGGCGCGCAGCGTGCATTCGATGTGGGCGTCGCGCAAGTGCATTACGTGCTCTCGGCGAGCGATGCGCACAATCTCAAGAACGTGCGGCGCAGCACGGCGGAGTCGGTTGCGGATTTCGCGCGCATCGTCGCGGAGCGGGACGAGCGCGCGAAGCCGGTGGTGCTGGGCGCGGGCGTGGCGACCGCGTTCGGCTGCACGATCTCGGGGAAGGTGGAGGAGCGCATCGTGCTCGGCCTGGTCGAGACGCTGATCGAGGCGGGCGCGGACGAGATCACCGTCGCGGATACGGTCGGCTATGCGAATCCCGGACAGGTGCGCGCGTTGATGCGCAAGGTGTGCGCGCTGGCGGGCACGGTGCCGGTGGCGTGTCATTTCCACGATACGCGCGGCCTCGGGCTCGCCAATGTGTTCGCCGCGCTCGATGCCGGCGTGCGCGCGTTCGATTCATCGCTCGGCGGCTTGGGCGGCTGTCCGTTCGCGCCGAATGCGACCGGGAACATCAATACCGAGGACACGGTGTTCTTGCTGGAGGCCGAGGGTTTGCGGACGGGCATCGACCTGGACAAGCTGCTCGCGATGCGGGAGACGCTGGCTGAATGGCTACCCGGGGAGCCGTTCAGCGGGGCTATCGCGCGGGCGGGCGTGCCGAAGACGTTTGGGGAGAAGGTGGTGGCGTAAAACGAAGGATCTGAAATCCGCTCACTATCCGCTCGCTATCCGCTCAGTATCCGCTCAGTATCCGCTCAGTATCCGCTCAAAGCACGAATATCCGCTCATTTTTTGCTAGTATCCGCTCACTTGAGCGGATACTGAGCGGATAAAAAATGGCCAAATTGACTCCAGCCACGGTTCTAGATGTGGTTCAGCGCCTGACCAGATCGGGCCAAGAAGCTATTTCGTCTTCTGACATCGCACAGATAACGGGAGCAGGCGTTGCGACCGTCCGTCGATATCTCGAGATGCTGCACGCGAGCGGGCGCCTCACACGCAGCGGCAAAGCGCGCGCAACGCGGTACCGGCTTGCCGGGACGCCGGCCACAACGCCCGCGAACCTGTCCGCGAGCGCTTATCCTCAATGGTCCTCGGCTGCGATCGAACTCGGCCGCAAGCTTGACTTGCCCCTCGCCGCACGCGATCCGGTCACCTATCGGTCCAGTTTCGTCGAAGACTACGTACCGAACGAGAGCTGGCTGATGCCGCCCGATTTGGCCGAGTCGCTCTATCGCGATGGCCGTCTGCGCGAGCAGCATCCCGCGGGCACGTATGCGCGCAAGGTGCTGGAGCAGTTGTTGATCGACCTGTCGTGGTCGTCATCGCGACTGGAAGGCAATCGCTACACGTTGCTGGCGACCGAGGATCTGTTCAAGCGCGGCACCGCCGATGGTGACGCGGACGCGGTCATGCTCCTCAACCACAAGACCGCGATCGAGTTTCTTGTCGATGCCGTCCCACTGCAGGGACTCTCGACTCCGCTCATCCGGAATCTGCATGCCGTGCTCATGCAAGACCTTCTTCCGGACACCGATGCGCTAGGCGCTATCCGCAAGAAAGTGGTGAACATCAGCGACACGGTCTACGTGCCGACTCAAGTGCCAAGCGTGCTGGAAGAGATGCTCGGGACCATCCTGAGCAAGGCGAGGCTCATCAAGAACCCGATCGAGGCGGCGTTCTTTTTGTGGGTGAATCTGGCGTACCTGCAGCCGTTCGAGGATGGCAACAAGCGCACGAGTCGCCTTGCGGCCAATATCCCGTTGATGCTTTATAACTGCTCACCGTTGTCGTTTCTGGATGTCGATCCTCACGACTATGCACAGGCGATGCTGGGCGTCTATGAGTTCCTGGACGTCTCGCGCGCGGTCGACCTGTTCGCGTGGACCTACAGACGCTCGATGAAAAAGTACGTCGTCGTGATGGAGTCGATGGCCGCTCCGAATCCACTGCGACTGCGATATCGCGAGCAACTTACCGAAGCGATTGGTCGCGTCGTGCGCGATCGCAAACCCGGGCTTGCGGTGCTGCAGGAACTGGGGCTTACGGAGGAGCAAGCCCCGGGCTTCGCGCCCATGCTGCTCGACGAACTTGCGAAGCTGGAAGTCTTCAACTGCGCCCGATACCGGCTGACATTCGCCGTCACGCAGGCGTGGATCGACGCGGGCCGGCCGCAGTAACCCTCACCCCGCCAACCGCTCCAGCACATCCACCAGCAGATCCGGCGCGAGCACCATCGCGTCGTGGCCGGTATCGATCGCTTCCCATTGCCAACCCGGCAACGCGCGGACATGCTCGCGCACCGCGGCGAGCGTCTCATACGACGGATTCGCGCAATGCACATACGTGCGCGGCAAGCCGTTGCCAAGCGGATGCTTCAACGTCAGCGGCGTGCGATACGTCGCCACCGGATGCGGCGTCAGCCTGCGACGCACCCAGTCGGCAAGCGGATGATCGTCCGGTATGCCCGTGCCCGCGAGTCCATTGACGGGCATCCCGAGCGCTTGCCCGCTCGCCGTCACCGAATCCATGCGTTCTTTCACGACGCTTGCCGGCAGCACGTCGAACGCGGTCTGTCCATTTTCGACGAGCAGGCTATCCAGAAAGACGAGCGCGCGAATGGCATCCGGCCTGCGGTCCGCCACGCCCGATGCCACCAGCCCGCCGAAGCTATGACCGACGAGCACGACATCGCTCAGTTCTTCCGATTCAATGAGGTGCTCGATGTCCGCTATCGGCACATCGAGCGATGTCGCCGCCGCGAGCAAATGACGCCGGTCGCCGAGTCCGGTCAGCGAAGGCGCGAACACGCGATGCCCGCGCGCCCTGAGCCGGTCCGCGACGAAGCGCCAGCACCATCCGCCATGCCATGCGCCATGAATGAGAACGAAGGTTCTCGCTGCGATCGCGTGAGTGGACGACATGGGATGCGTGCTCCTTGAATGCGCAATGGGTCATGCATCGTACATTGCAATCGCGCTATTCGCGGCGATAACGGGCGAAATAGCGCCTCATGTATATTCCGAAGGTCAATACGGCAAGCGTGCCGCGCCGGGCGAACTCACTCAATCGAACTGCACTCATCGACATGGACCGAATCGACGCGATGAAAGTCTTCATCGCTATCCTCGACGAAGGCAGTCTCGCGGGCGCGGGACGGCGGCTCGGACGGTCGCCCGCCGCCGTCAGCCGCGCGATCGCGTTTCTCGAAGCGCACACGGGCACCGCGCTCCTGCATCGCACGACGCGCACCATCAAGTTGAGCGAAGCAGGCGAGCGGTACGCGTCCGCGTGCCGGCGCATTCTCACCGATCTCGAAGAAGCGGACCTGCTCGTCGCGCATGAACGTTCCGCGCCGCGCGGCCTTCTGACGATCACCGCGCCCGTCGCCGCCGGCGAAGCGCTGCTCGCGCCGATGCTCGACGACTTCCTCGCCCGCTTTCCCGGCGTTTCCGTGCGCCTTCAGTTGCTCGACCGGCCCGTGAGCCTGATCGATGAAGGCATCGATATCGCGCTGCGCATCGCGCATCTCGCGGACTCGACGCTCATCGCCATTCCGGTGGGCGAAGTGCGGCGCGTCGTGGCGGCGTCGCCGCGCTATCTGGCCGCGCATCCGCCGATAGAAACGCCCGCCGATCTCGCGCAGCATCGCATCGTCTCGATGACGCATTTCGGCCTCGATTCATGGAGCTTTCCGGCATCGGGCGGCTCGGCGATCCCGCAAGTCGTGCAGTTCGCGCCGCGCATCATCGTGAATACCGTGCGCGCGGCGGTGGCTTACGCCGTCGATGGGCAGGGCGTGACGCGGCTCTTTTCGTATCACGTCGCGAAGGAAGTGAAGGACGCGACGCTCTGCATCGTGTTGCCCGATAGCGAGCACGCGCCGCTGCCCGTGCATCTGCTGACGCCCGAAGGACGGCTCGCGGTGCCGAAAGTGCGCGCGTTCGTCGATTTCGCGACGCCGCGTTTGCGCCGCGAATTCAGGCGATTGCACCTCGATCCGCGCAAGCACTCGTTCGCCTAGCGGAAGAATCTATTTCGTCACGCGCGGATTCTCTCGCGAATCGCGCGCCTATAAACTGCGTGCATCCCCACGGAGGCGCCATGCAACACGCAGTCTCGAATCAAACCAAGGGCGCGGCATTTCAGATATGGCGCGGCGTGCTGGCGGGCGCGAGCGCGAGTCTCGTCGGCATCGGGCTTGCGCGATTCGCCTATACGCCGCTCTTGCCCGCGATCATCGGCGCGCACTGGTTTCCGGCATCGACGGCCGCTTATCTCGGCGCGGCCAATCTCGGCGGCTATCTCGTCGGCGCGCTCACGGCGGGCGCGCTCGTGCGTCACGCGCGCGCCGCAAACGTCCTTCGCGCGATGATGCTGCTCGCCACCATCGCCTTCGTCGCGTGCGCGTATCCCGTTTCGTTTGCGTGGTTCTTCGCATGGCGGCTCGCATCGGGTATCTCCGGCGGCGCGCTGATGGTGCTCGCCGCGCCGACGATCCTCGCGCACGTCGCGCCGTCGCGACGCGGCTTCGCGGGCGGCGCGATCTTCACGGGCGTCGGGCTCGGCATCGCGGCATCGGGGACCATCGTGCCGCTGCTCCTGCGTCAGGGTCTGCACCAGACATGGCTCGGGCTCGCGGCGGTATCGCTCGTGCTGACGGTCGTCGCGTGGAACGGATGGCCGCCGCACAAAGCGCCGTCGTCGCATGCGAGCGATCATCCGCACACGAAGCCCGCGCCGACGCCCGCGTTGCGTGCGCTCTTCGCGGAGTACGGGCTGAACGCGGTCGGCCTCGTGCCGCACATGATCTTTCTCGTCGATTACGTCGCGCGGGGCTTAGGCCGTGGCGTCGATGCGGGCGCGTATTACTGGGTGCTCTACGGTCTCGGCGCGATAGCCGGTCCGCTCCTGAGCGGCCATCTCGCGGATCGCGCCGGCTTCGGCCGCGCGTTGCGTGTCGCGTTGCTGGTTCAGCTCGCGGCGGTCGTGTTGCCGGTGCTTTCATCGAATGCGGCGTTGCTGATGATATCGAGCGTGGTGGTCGGCGCGTTCACGCCGGGCATCGTGCCGCTCGTGCTCGGCCGCGCGAACGAACTGCTCGCGCATCATCCCGCCGCGCAGAAGCGCGCATGGCGCACCGCGACGACGAGCTTCGCCGTGATGCAGGCGGCATCCGCATACGGGCTGTCGTTCCTCTTCTCGAAGAGCGGCGGCGATTACCGGCTGCTCTTCGCCATCGGCGCGGCGGCGCTGGGCGTGGCGTTCATCGTCGATGTAATCGCCCTACGCGCCAGCACGTCCACGACGCGTTAGGCGAGCGCCGCGTCCTTCGTCACGATCTTGCGCGGGATCAGCTTGAGGTCGTAGAACGCATCCGCGATGCGCTGCTGCTGGTCGAGCACGGCCGCATCGATCGGGCGATACACGTGCTCGTAATGCGCGAGCCCGGCCTTGATGATCGCGGCATCGAGTCCCTGAATCGGCGCGAGCTGCGCGGCGGCTTCCGCCGTGTTCTGCCTGACCCATTGCCCTTGCTTGCCGAGCGCATCCATCGCGATGGCGATCACGTCCTTGCGCTTCTGCGCGAATTCACGCTGGCTCAGAAAGAACTGGTGATGACTCGCGACGCCCTCGGCATCCGCGATCAGGCGTGCATTGCTTTGCGCGCGCACTGCCGCGAGGAACGGGTCCCAGATGGCCCATGCATCGACGGACTGGCGTTCGAGCGCGGCGCGTGCATCGGCGGGCGCGAGGAACACGGGATGAATGTCCGTGTATTCGAGGCCATGTTTGCGCAACAGCGCGACGATGAACCAGTGCACGTCCGATCCCTTGTTGAAGGCGACTTTCTTGCCGTTCAAATCCGCGACGCTCTTGATAGGCGAGTCCTGCGCGACGATCACGCCTTCCGCGCGCGGCGTCGGGATTTCATACGCGGTATAGACGAAGTCCGCGCCTGCCGCTTGCGCAAAAACCGGCGGCGCTTCGCCGACATAACCGAAGTCGATCGCGCCGACATTCAATCCTTCGAGCAATTGCGGACCAGCGGGAAATTCGGTCCAACTCACTTTCACGCCTAACGGCGCGAGTTGCTTTTCGAGCGTGCCGTTCGCCTTCAGCAGCACGAGCGTGCTCGCGGCCTTTTGATAACCGATTCTGAAGCGGTCGTTCTCGAACCTGGCCCAGGACGGCAACGCCATGGTTCCAAGCGTTCCGGCAAGTGCGGCCAGAAAGATTCGGCGGCTTTGCAATGTCCTGTGTTTCATGATGAAAAGCCTCCGGCATATGGATTCAGAGGCCGCGCAGCTTGCGTGTGTTGCGTGTCATCGCGGCCCGGCTTGCCATGCTAGCGAAGCGTGAAAGCGCCGTGAAATGACGTTTGCATCTAAGCAAATCATCGTGATGGTGATGAGCGCGACGCGACCGCTTCCAAAGCATCAAAGCAGAAATCGAAAGCTGAATTCCATTGTTCGCAGCCGCGAATCGCGTCCTTAAACTGGCTTACTCGTCTTCGACGGCATCGACAACACTTGTGAAAGGCAAAGAGGAGTAGCGCATGAATGTGTTCTGGTTCATCCCGACACACGGTGACAGCCGTTACCTCGGCACGTCGAAAGGGGCGCGCGCCGCTGACCTCTCGTATTTTCAGCAGATCGCAGTCGCCGCCGATACGCTCGGCTATCAAGGCGTGCTGCTGCCCACGGGACGTTCGTGCGAAGACGCGTGGGTCGTCGCATCAAGCCTTATCGCGACCACGAAGAAACTGAAGTTTCTCGTCGCGATCCGTCCGGGTCTTTCATCGCCGGGACTCTCCGCGCGCATGGCCGCGACGTTCGACCGTCTTTCGGGCGGACGCCTGCTCATCAATGTCGTGACGGGCGGCGATCCCGCCGAGCTGGAAGGCGACGGCGTCTTCGTCGATCACGACACGCGCTATGAAATCACCGATGAATTCCTGCATATCTGGCGCAATCTGCTGAGCGCATCGCATACGAACGAAGCGATCGAATTCGACGGCAAGCATCTGCAATCGAAGGGCGGCAAGGCGCTGTATCCGCCGGTGCAGAAGCCGCATCCGCCGCTGTGGTTCGGCGGATCGTCGGCGGCGGCGCATGACATTGCCGCGACGCACATCGACACGTATCTCACGTGGGGCGAACCGCCCGAAGCCGTGAAGAAGAAGCTCGACGATATCCGCAGCCGCGCCGAAGCGCAGGGCCGCACGATACGCTTCGGCATTCGTCTGCATGTGATCGTGCGCGAAACCGAGGACGAAGCATGGGCGGCAGCGGACGCGCTCATCAGCCATCTCGACGATGAAACCGTCGCGCGTGCGCAGGCTGCGTTCTCGAAGATGGATTCCGAAGGCCAGCGGCGCATGGCTCAACTGCACGGCGGCAAGCGCGGCGGCCGCGAGACGCTCGAAATCTATCCCAACCTGTGGGCCGGCGTGGGGCTCGTGCGCGGCGGCGCGGGAACGGCATTAGTTGGGAATCCGGAACAAGTGGCGGCGCGCATGAAGGAATATGCGGACCTCGGCATCGAGACGTTCATTCTGTCGGGCTATCCGCATCTGGAAGAGTCGTATCGCTTCGCCGAACTCGTGTTTCCATTGCTGGGCGAACGTGGCGCGCATGTCGAAAAGCGTTCGGGGCCGCTGTCGGGACCGTTCGGCGAGATCGTCGGCAATAGCTATCTGCCGAACGCGAGCCAGAGTTGATCATGAACGTGCCACTTCATCGAAGGAACTAGCAGCATGGCCGATGCCCTCACTCAATCGATACCCGCGACGCAGCCGTTCAAACGCAGCGCGGGTCCGGTATTCAGGCGCGTGGGCGCGGCCATCGCGCCGTGGCTCGTGCCGGTTGCGATTCTGCTGCTCTGGGAATACGCCGCGCGCGCCGGCGTGCTGTCCACGCGCGTGTTGCCGGAGCCGCTTGCCGTCGTCAAATCGGCGTGGGCGCTCATCCAGTCCGGCGATATGTGGGCCAACGTGAAGGTCAGCGCGTGGCGCGCGTTGCTTGGGCTTGTAATCGGCGGCGGCGTGGGACTCGTGCTCGGGCTTTGGACGGGACTCTTTCGCCCGTTCGAAGTCGCGCTCGATTCCACCGTGCAGATGATCCGCAACATTCCCGCGCTCGCCATGATTCCGCTCGTGATCCTGTGGTTCGGTATCGAGGAAGAAGCGAAGATTTTTCTGGTTGCGCTAGGCGTGTTCTTTCCGGTCTACGTCAATACTTTTCATGGCATTCGTTCGGTCGATGCGGCCCTTATCGAAATGGCGCGAAGTTATGGCGTGAAGGGCTTCGCGCTGTATCGCGATGTGATTCTGCCGGGCGCATTGCCTTCCATTCTGGTCGGCGTGCGTTTCGCGCTCGGCCTCATGTGGGTGATGCTGATCGTGGCCGAGACCATTTCCGCGCAATCGGGCATCGGCTATATGACGATGAACGCGCGCGAGTTCCTGCAAACCGATGTCGTCGTGGTGGGCATTCTGCTTTACGCGGTGCTCGGCAAGCTCGCGGATGTGCTCGCGAAAGCGATAGAACGCGTGGCGCTGCGCTGGCATCCCGCGTATCAACGAGGAGGAAAGGCATGAGCGCGAGCGCATCTGTTTCGTTGAGGATGGAAGAGCGCTTCGCGGTCGAACGCGTACAACCGCATGCGCGCACCGCTATCGATGTGGCCGTCGAATTGCGTGGCGTCGAAAAACGGTTCGGAGACCGTACGGTATTGTCGGCGCTCGACTTGTCGATCGAGCAGGGCAGCTTCGTCACGATCGTCGGGCGCAGCGGCTGCGGAAAGTCGACGCTGCTGCGCCTTATCGCCGAACTCGAAACGCCGACCGGCGGCGCGTTGGTCAAGCGCGCGAGCAAGGGCGCCACGCTCGATACGCGCATCATGTTTCAGGACGCGCGCCTCTTGCCGTGGAAGACGGTGCTGCAGAACGTGATGCTTGGACTCAAACGCGGCGCCCGCGATCAGGCTCGCGCGGTGCTCGCCGAAGTGGGGCTGCTCGAGCGCGAAAACGACTGGCCTTCGCAATTGTCCGGCGGACAAAGACAGCGTGTGGCGCTGGCGCGTGCGCTGGTGCATCGGCCGCAACTGCTGCTGCTCGATGAACCGCTCGGCGCGCTCGATGCGCTGACGCGCATCGAAATGCATGCGCTGATCGAACGGCTATGGCGCGAGCATCGCTTCACCGCATTGCTCGTCACGCACGACGTGCATGAAGCCGTGGTGCTCGGCGATCGCATTCTGTTGATCGAAGAAGGGCGCATTGCGCTGGATCAGCCGGTGCCGCTTGCCCGGCCGCGCAGGCAGGCGTCGGCGGAAGCGTCGGCGCTGGAGGATCGCGTGTTGCGGCGTATTCTGAAACAGGCGTGAACGATCCGATGCGGCTTTCTGTCGGCGATTGATCCATCGCGCCAAGTCATTCCAGTTCCCGCGCGAGGATGGCCGACGCTCGTTTCAAGAGTACGTTGTCCTCGCGCAGTTGCCGGTTCTCCGCTTCAAGTTGCCGGATGCGCTGCTGCTCATCCGTGAACGATTCATCTTCGCCCGGATCGCGAGCGGGCTTCGCGTCGTACTGGGCTACCCAACGCCGCACGGCTGCCTCGACGAGGTTCATCGACCGGCACACTTCGCTGACCGATAACCGCTGGTCTCGAACCATTCGGGCCACTTCCCGCTTGAAACTCGCATCGAATCTTGCGTTTCTCTTCGCCATCTTTCACTCTTCCCATCGATTTCGGATTGTCCTCCTGTCGGAGAGTTGCGCGCACTCGCGCTAAACCTTCCGAGGTTGCCGGGCCTTCTGTCACGGCCCTTCGTTTTATGAAGTGTCTTGTCTCGACCTTGTTTCTGTAGAGTGGGCCGACAAAATTCGATGCAACATGGGCAGTCGGTGAAAGTCTCCAGAAACCGTATTGCTCCAAATTCCTGAACAGACCGGAAGGGGTGAAATCTCAATGCTGGATTAACGGCTTAGGTCGTTGTTCGGTCTATAAAGATAAGGAAACCGAAGTAACAGAACGGGTGCGGACATGGCTCATCCTGGAATCTCGACCAATACGGCATGTTGCGTTGCGACTGAACGCTGAGGCGCATGAGTATCGAACTGTATCGGGGCTCCGTTGCCGGTCGTCGTTACATTGACGCTGGAAATCTGGAGACGAAATATGCCGCGTCCAACCGGGCTGAAGATCGATACATGTGCGTTGCATCACAACCTTGCACTCATCCGTCGCCTCGCGCCTCATTCGAAGACCTGGGCGCTCGTGAAAGCGAATGCGTATGGCCATCGGATCGACGTCGTTCTTCCGCACCTTCGCACGACCACTGGATTCGCCGTCTGTGACGTGGAGCAGGGCGTCGAGCTTCGAAAGACAGGCTGGCAAGGACCAGTGCTGATCGTCGACGGAACCTACAACCGGAGCGACCTTTACGCAGTCGAGGAACACACGCTGACGCTGGCCGTGCAGACCGAGGAACAATTGCGTCTTCTGGAACTCGCGAGATTTGCCAAGCCGATCTATATCGAAGTCACTGTGGCGAACCGCAACGGTATTCCCGGGTTCCATCCGAACGAACTGCGCAATGTACTCGAACGGGTAAAGCGAGTCGAAGCAATCAGGTCGACAACGCTTTACGGGCGCATTGACGCCATGACGAAGGATGAAAGAAAACGCGAAGCCATTGAGTTTCGCGAAACGGTCTCGGGCATGAAGGGCGACAGAAGTTGTGGAGGCTCCGCTGAAATTCTCGACCCACCGCTTGCGATGCCCGACTGGGTGAGAGCGGGCGTCATCTTATACGGCGCTTCGCCTGCATCTGCGCCGGGAAGTTCGGCCCTCGCGGGTTTTCTGCCGGTCATGAGACTCGTAAGCAAGGTTGTTTGCATGAGAGATGTCGCGTCGGCGGGCACTGCGGGAAATCGTTGGGGCGCGGTGCGCAAGATCGGTGTCGTGGCCTGTGGCTATGCGGACGGCTATCCCGACACCGCGGAAGCCGGAACACCCGTCGCGATCGACGGAATCGTGACGCGTGTGCTGGAGAGAGTTTCGATGGACACCATCGTCGTGGATCTCGATCCCTGTCCAGGCGCTCATGTCGGAAGCGACGTCGAGCTTTGGGGACAGCATGTGAGCGTGGATCAGGTCGCGGCGCACTCGGGAACGACGGCGAGCCGGCTCTTGTCGTCGGTCGGTTCGCGCCTGCCACTGGAGATCGTTTAAGCGTCTCTTTGTCAATCGACGGATGGCGCTTGAACTGGAAAGACGGCGGGCGTTGGCGGAACTGTACAGTTGGAAACCGCTAGACGGTTTGTCGATTGCCCCATGACGCTAGAAGGAACGAATGCCGACTGCTTCTGTTCGATGAACCCTCGATTGCCGATCATGCAAGCATCGACTGCGCCGGGCGTAGAAGCCGCTCGTCACGATCGCACTCGCGGCCATCGATGCTGCTGTCGAGAGTATTCAACGTGAACCAACAGTCGAAGACTAATTCGTGCGGGAGACTTTCGTGATCAAAATAGAACTGGATCAATCCATTTGCTGCGGATCGAAAATGTGCGTGAGTTTGGCGCCTCTTGCCTTCGTGCTTCTCGATTCCGGCGTCGCGGGCGTATTGCCCGAGGCGGCCGCGTGCCCGCGCCCTCAGCTCCTCAAGGCTGCGCGAAGCTGCCCGACGCAATGCATTGCTCTATTCGAGAACGATAAGGAAGTAGACCTGTACTAGAACATCTGGAGACAAGAATGGCGCAGAACTGGTTGAATGCAAATCTCTCTTATCATCCGCCGGAGTGGATCACTTCATCCGACGTGATCGATCCCGGCAATCCGTGCAAGCCGCCGGAATACAGAACGCTCGTTCCGCTGAGCAAGCCTGACGTCGCCTACGATCTCGGATCGACAGCGGAGACGTGGAAGTACTTCTGGCACGTCGCGGCGACCGTCAAGGAATTTCGGTCGCATACGCACGGCGGCAAAGGTCCGATGACCACGATGCTGCTGGGCGAACGCATCGTGCTCGTGGACCTCGGTGGCCGTATCTGTGCGTTCGACGACAAGTGCGCGCATCGCGGTGCGTCGCTCGGTTTGGGATGGATCGAAGGCGATCAGCTTCGTTGCCGCTATCACGGCTGGTGCTACAACCAGACGGGGAAATGCACCGATATTCCGTCTCAGCAAGAAGGCGATGCGATCCCGGCACGCGCGAAGCTGAAAGAGTACGAATGCGAAGTCAAGTACGATCTCATCTGGGTACGCATGAAAGGCGGGGCGGATACGACTATTCCGCATTTCCCTGCGTGGGATTCGAGTGAGATGACATGCCATCTCGGCGAGCCGTATCTTTGGCCCGCGTCGGCTGGGCGTCGGATTGGAAACTTCACCGACGTCACGCACTTCGCTTATGGGCATCAGGGCACGCTCGGCGGTCCGCCGCACACGCGTTTCAGGCCTTATCCCGTGACGCAGCATAAAAAGCGTCTGGAGTTTCAGGTCGACACCTTCCTCGCCTTCAACGCGGGAGACGCCACGTACGGTCCGCCGACGGGTCCGGATTCGAAGATGCTCGGTCCGGGCACTTATCACGTTCATATGCCGTTCACGGTTCTTCTGTTCTTCAAATGGTCGGAAACGAGGGACACGCAGATCTTCATGCACGCGACTCCGATCGACGCCGAGAACTGTCGGAGCTATTGGTACACGTGCCATTCGACGGACGGATCGTCGGAGCAGGAGCATCTGGCGTTGCAGTCGATCGTTCTGACGGAAGACTTGCCGCTCGTCGCGTCGCATCGTCCGCGTGCTATCGGCGAGTCGAGAGACGAGGTTTCCGTGCCTGCGGACAAGCCGGATATCATCTGGCGAAAGTGGATGCGCGAGATCGCCATGGCCGCGATGGAAGGGCCTGAAGCACTCAATCGGACGCTCAACGAAACGGGCGAATATTAATCGCACTTGCACGGCATTCGCTGTGCAAACTTACTGCTGTCTGTTCACGCCGCCGGACTCCATCGGCTATCCGGCGGATAACAAGAAGAAGCGCGTTCGAAGCAAGCGGCTCCATGCAGCCGCTCGCGCCGTCTTACAGACCCGGCACCCTCGCGAGATGCGCAGCCATCCGCGAAACCTCACGCAAGAACACGTTGAGTTTCGGCGCCCCACAATACGCGACGTTGAAGCGAAACCACACGGTTTCCGTTTTAGCGGACAAAGAGAAGAGTTCTCCGCGTGAGAAGGCGAGTCCGGCTTCCGAGGCTTTTTCAGTGATGAGTTCGGCGTTGAATTGAGCACTGGGCGGAACAAGCCATCCCGCGCAAACGAAGAGCCCACCTTTAGGCGTGGCGAGCGCGGTCATGCCCACGTCGGTCAACACCGAAAGAAACTGCTCGCGCTCGTTGGCAAGACGCATGCGTAGCCGATCGAGATATCGGCGATGCCCGGGGTCCGAAAGTACCTCGAAAATGCAGCGTTCGTTCAACTCGGATGTCGTCAGTCCGCAGGCCATCTTGGTACGCACGACATCGGAGACGAGCTGACCCGGGCACAGAATGTACCCTGTCCGAAGAGACGGAGCGACGGTTTTAGAAAATCCGCCAAGACAAATCACTCGATTGAGTCCGTCCAGCGACGCAAGAGAAGGATCGGACGGAGAAGCGAGGTCGCGAAAGATATCGTCCTCGATGATCAGAAAATCGAACTGCTCCGCCAGCGCAATGATGCGATACGCCTGCGCAGGCGAAAGCGTCGTCGAGAGTGGATTCTGCAGCACCGTATTGACATACATCGCCTTGGGACGGTGTAGCGCGGCCAATGAAGCGAGCTGATCGAGATCGATTCCATCGTGATTTCGTTTCACCGAAACCACCTTGACGCCATAGTTGCGAAGCAGATGGTGGATATTGAAGTATGTGGGGTCTTCAATGAGAACGGTGTCGCCCGGTTTCAGGAGACTTCGCACGACCAGATCCAGGCCGTGGGACACACCGTTGGTCAATATGATTTGTTCCGGCGCGACCGCGCAGAAGCGCTCCGTGAAGCCGCGCGCAAGAAGCTGGCGGAGCCGATAAAACCCCAACGGATGGCCGTATCCAACGAGCCGCTCCGCCGGCATCTTGATGGCCTGCCGCACCGCCTGGAGAATCATGCTTTCGCTGCACCATTCGGGCG
This sequence comes from Caballeronia sp. ATUFL_M2_KS44, assembly GCF_023630965.1. Lineage (NCBI taxonomy): Bacteria > Pseudomonadati > Pseudomonadota > Betaproteobacteria > Burkholderiales > Burkholderiaceae > Caballeronia > Caballeronia sp. ATUFL_M2_KS44. The sequence goes on from NZ_JALQEA010000051.1 coordinate 168,518, forward strand.
GAAGCACGCCCGAACCGACAGGCAATAGATCCGGATTGCGATTCCACACGAGCACGGGCATCCACGCGTCGGGATCGGCCACGCGCGAGGCCAACGCTTCGCTGGGAAGCACCGGCACATGCGCGACGCGGGCCGTGACGAAATACCCGGAGCCCGGTCTCGAAGTGAGTACGCGCTTCGAAACGAGGACGTCGTAGGCTTCCGTCACGGTGAACGTACTGACGCCGAGCTGCTTCGCGAGTTCGCGGACGGACGGCGTCTTGGTTCCCGCTCGAAGCCGACCGGATTCGACCATCTGTTCGAGCTTGGCGACGATCTGCCCGACCAGGCTGATTCCGCGTTGCCGCTCTACTCGCAATTCCTCGAGGAGCGTGGAGTCTCGCGTCTCCGGAACCCTCAACCTTTCACTGTCGGCGCTGGAGTGACTGACTGACATATTGCCTCTCGCACGAAGGATTAAGGGGAAGGGAAGCGCAAAAGCGGCGTAAGAGAAACTGCCGGGGTACCGGCCGCAACTGACAGAACTCGTTTGCTTCCGGTAGCGCACTCGAATCGACTTTTTCACGCGGTCGAATCTTTGTCCATTGACAGCACTTTCTTTGCATCCGAACCGTACTGCTATTTTCACCAATACGTTATGACATTCCGGCTTGAGCGCTTGGATGACGTTCACGAGTCTGAGCATGTTTCGTCGACATCGGCGCACTTAATATCGATTCATGTGCGACCAATTGGTCGAAACATGCTCATTTCTGCTGGGGTTGGTTTCCCAGCCACGCTGGAGGCCAAGTTGGAAAAGAACGCACATTCGTTGGAAATCTTCGCTCTGACAGGCATTCCCAAAGTAAAAGCGGGAGACGATGTAGGCGGACTGATCGCGGACGCAATGCGGTCGAATGGCAAGCGCTGGCAGCGTGGCGATATCGTGGTCGTCGCTCAGAAGATTGTTTCGAAAGCGGAAGGGCGCGTGCGTAAAGCATCCGATATCGTTCCGACCGATGAAGCGCTCGAATACGCACGCATCACGGGTAAGGACGCCAGAAAGGTTCAGGCGGTCCTGGATGAATCGACAGAGATCGTGCGGGCGTGCGATCACCCGCCGGACGGCGTTCTGATCAGCCGCCATCGGCAAGGATGGATTTGCGCGAACGCGGCGATAGACGAATCGAATGTCGGTGACGATGATGCGCTTCTCCTCTTGCCCGAAGATCCGGACGCCAGCGCGCGTCGAATCGCGAGCCGTATTTACGACCGCACCGGCATCGAACCGGGCGTCATCGTGAGCGATACGTTCGGCCGGCCGTGGCGTCGCGGTCTGGTCAATGTCGCCATCGGTCTGTCGGGCGTGCCGGCGCTGGATAGCTGGATCGGCAGGCGAGATGCTTTCGGCAGACAGTTGCAGGTGTCTCAACAGGCAACGGCAGACGAGGTGGCCGCCGCCGCCGGGCTTCTGATGGCGAAGGACGGACTCACTCCGGCGATTCTCGTCCGGGGACTGGCGTGGAAGTCATGCAGTAACTCACACGCGCGAAGTTATGTACGTCCTTTGGAAGAAGACCTTTTCAAATGACGATTCGAATGGAAGTCAATCCGGTGGCGGGCAGTTTCTTACTGCCATCTCCAATGCGGTATCGAAACTGCTCTTCTCATGCAGGCACGTACGCAAGGCGGCGAACGCCTTCGGAGCGTTGATGGTCACCACGCCGGTCAGTTGTCCGTTGTGCCTGTACACGCCAATGAACGGGCGCTGACGAAGTCCGCCCGCGACAGCGATCAATTGCCCCAGATCGGTTCTCCCGGCAGCCTGCACACGACATCCATACTGGTCGGTCCAGAAGTAGGGAATCGTCGAGAACGGTATGGCTCGCTCGGGACCCGCAAGGAGATTTCTTGCCGCGTGCTTGCCCTGGTCCGCTGCCACGAGCCACTGCTGGCCCCGCATGACGCCGCCCCACCATTCGTTCGGCCATGAAACCACATCGCCGGCGCCGTAGACGTGGCGAGGACCGGCGCTCAATGTACTGTCGCAAGCGAGACCATCTTCGATGCGCAAGCCCGATCCGATCAGCCATTCGCAGTTGGGATCGACGCCGACACCCACTACGACGATGTCCGCCGGTAATTCCCACCCGCCGTCGAGCATGACGGCTTCAACGGATCCTTTACCGCCGAAGCCCGTCACGCGCGCGTTGCAAACGACGTTTACGCCGAACTCGTCATGGAGTCCGGCCAGAATGCGCCCTAATTGAGGCCCCACGGCGCGAATCATCGCTGCTTCCGCAAGTTCCACGATCGTCACTTGCACGCCACACGCCGCCGCGCTCGAAGCAATCTCACTGCCGATGAATCCCGCTCCGATCAAGATCATTCGTACGCCGGGCAACATCCGCTCTTTGATCGCGAGTGCGTCGTCCATGGTCCGCAGCGTGAAGATGCCGCGTAGAGAACTCCTCGGGCTGAATACCTTCGGCCGGGCACCGGTTGCGACAATCAATCCGTCGAAGGGTATAGAACTCGATCCGAGATGAACCCGGCCCGCGGATATATCGAGTCCGCTTGCGGGCGTGCCAAGGCACAGGTCTATCGCGTTCCGCTCGAACCACTGATGATCCCGGTAACACAACTGCTCGGCGTTGATCTCGCCGGTGAGAATCTGCTTGGTCAAAGGAGGCCGATCGTAGGGCAGATGCGGCTCGCCGCACACGAGCGTAATGGCTCCCTCGAACCCTTCCAGGCGCAACGTCTCCACTGCACGCAGACCGGCGACGCTGCCGCCCACCACGACGATTCGCTTCATGACCATGGCGTCTCCTTCGACGCTTCATTACGAATGCGGGTAACCCTCCTGCCCTGCGCCTCTCAAGGCGCAAGGCTCCATGAGAAATCTATACGCTCTCGATGTCGAAGTGAGTGGATTTGCGAGGCGCCGGACGCATCAGGATCGAGTAAATCACGATGGACAGAAACACTCCGACGAACCAGGAGTAGTTGTACACGTCCTTGAATCCGGCAGGCACCCAACTGAAACTCTGAGGGAAGGCAACGGCGAGAAAACCAGGAAGGTTAGGAAGCACTGAAAGAATCAACGCGATCAGTGCCGCCGGGTTCCAGCCGTTCTTATAGCGATAGATGCCGTGCTCTTTGAAGAGATCGTCGACCTCGATCTCGCGGCGTCGAATCAGCCAGTAGTCCGCGAGCATGATCCCGAGTACGGGCCCAAGCAACGCGCTATAACCGATGAGCCAGGTGAAGATGAAGCCTTGCGTCGACGCGATCAGCTTCCACGGCATCATCAGCACGCCGATCACCGCAGTCAGATAGCCGCCCGTGCTGAACGTGATGCGCCGGGGGAAGATGGCCGCGAAATCATATGCCGGCCCGACGGTGTTCGCTGCAAGATTCACGCAAAGCGTGTCGAGCGTGATGATGGCAAGACCGATCGCCACGCCGATTCCTTCCATCCTTCCGGCCAGATCGACGGGGTCCCAGATTGCCTTGCCGTAAATCGTGACAGTGGCCGATGTCACCGCAACGCCTATGAAAGCAAGGCCGGCCATGGGCACCGGAAGGCCGACAGCCTGCCCCACGCATTGATCGCGCTGGGACTTGGCGAACCGGGTGAAGTCCGGGATATTGAGCGCGAGTGTGGACCAGAAGCCGATCATGGCAGTCAGCGAGGGCCAGAAGACCGACCAGAACTGACCGGCCTTCTTCCCGCCTTCGACGAACTGAGACGGCGCGGACAGAATGGGACCAAAGCCGCCCGCTTTGTTATAAGCCCACCACAGCAGCGCGAGAACGATAGCGATCTTCACCGGGGCCGTGATCGTTTCGATCCATCGAATCGACTCGGGGCCGCGCGAGATGAAGTAGAGATGCAAGGCCCAGAAGACAAAGAAGCACGCGAGGTGCGCTGCATCGATACCTACCCAGCCGATCACTGGCCCGACCAGCGCGCCATGAAAGAGAATATTGCCGACTGCATAGATAGCGTTTCCGCCGACCCAGCACTGAATGCCGAACCAGCCGCACGCAACGATGGCGCGCAGGAATGCGGGCAACTTCGCGCCCTTCGTGCCGAACGACGAGCGGACGATGACGGCGAACGGCACACCGAACTTGGTTCCCGAGTGCCCGATCAACAGCATCGGGATGAGCACGACGGCGTTTCCGAGCAGCACGGTGCCGACTGCCTGGACTGCCGACATCCCTTGATCGATGAGTCCCGACGCGAGGATGTAGCAGGGAATGCACATGACCATGCCTGTCCACAGGGCGGCGAAGTGCCGCCAGCGCCATGTGCGATGACGGGCATCGGTTGGAGCAAGGTCCTCGTTCCATAGGTTCGAACGCTGTCGGTAATCATTAGGCATGCGTATTGTCTCCTGTAAGTTAAGCGCTTTAATCCGACCGCGGACGGCGCTTCGCGCAGCCGGCGTCGTTTCATTTTTTGTCTTGTCCCCGGCGCCGTCGATCGTCGCGGATTCCGCTTGTTCTGCTGGCGAGGTGCGCGCGCTGATGACCGCGTCTTAGTCAGATCGTCGGCATTAAAAAATTCGCCGAACATGTGCAGTGAGCGATATCGTCCAAAAGCGTCATGACGGTCTGGAAAAGCCGTTATGTCGCGATGGCCTGTACAGATGAAACCTTCGCGCGAACGCAAGCCCCACGGCCATCGGAGGCCGATGACGACGCGGCACTCCAACGACTGATGAAACTGTCATGGTTCCCGCCTCAATACGGCGCAACGGTTGAACATTCACGGTAGTTCGAGAAGCCCGCTTCCGTATATGTTTGGCCGCCGGCCCCTCACATACCCTCTTCATCACGAACACTGGCATACGTCGGTAGGAGGGTCATATGAGCACCGGTCACGCGTCGCTGCGCATGGCGATCGACAAATGGTTCGATCACACCCAACCGTTGCGGGTGCGTCGCATACAGGTGGAAAGTCCGAACACAGGGCGATGTGTGCGCGTGGAAGGCATCGAAGCGCCGGCGCCGGTCACGATCTACTTCTTCGAACATGAGGGCGGCGACTGGCGGGTCTACCCGGCGATCCGTCGCCCGACGAGCATGGGTGCATTTACGTGCTTAAGCGAACGAGCGTTGCGGCTGTCGCTTAGCTGACGAGATGCCAGAAAAAAAGAGAACTCCGAGGAGTCGCATGAGTTTGAATCGAATCCTGATCGTTGGTGCGAATGTTGCCGGACTGAAGGCTGTAGAGTCGTTACGTCAGAACGGCTTTGACGGAAAGATCGTTCTCGTCGGAGACGAGCTGCATTTGCCCTATGACCGGCCGCCGCTCTCGAAGCAGATTCTCACCGGGGATCTCGATGCATCGGTACTTCCTTATCGCGACGCGCAATGGTTTCGCGATCAGCGGGTCGACGCGCTACTAGGCAAGCGGGCGACTGCGTTGGACGTGGTCAACCAGCGCGTCAGCGTGGACGACGGCGACATATCGTTCGACGGATTGATCATCGCAACCGGAGCGCGAGCCCGCACGCTTCCTTTCGGCGAAGCGTTGAGCGGCATGCACACGCTGCGCACGCTCGACGACGCACTCGCCCTGAAAGAGCAATTGCATGCGGGCGCCCGCGTGGTTGTCATCGGCGCGGGATTCATCGGTGCGGAAGTCGCGTCCAGCGCGCGCCTGATCGGAGCGGAGGTAACGGTGCTCGAGGCGGCTCAAGCTCCGCTGATGCGGGCTTTCGGCGCGACTACCGGGGCGCAGCTCGGCGCGTTGCATGAGCAAAATGGCGTGCAGTTGCGTTGCAATGCGCAGGTGCAGGCCATTCGCGGCAAGGACCGCGTTCAATCCGTCGTACTGTCGGATGGAACCGAGATTCCTGCTGACGTGGTGGTCGTTGGCATCGGTTGCGTGCCCAATACCGAATGGCTCGCGGGTTCCGGGCTGAACATCGACAACGGACTCGTGTGCGATCGAACGTTGAATGTCGGGCACGATCGAATCTATGCCGCTGGCGACGTAGCAAGCTGGCTCAACGAGTGGAGCGGCACGACGTCTCGAAGCGAACAGTGGACGGTGTCCGGCGACCAGGGAAAACATGCCGCTGCGAATCTCCTCGCGGGTCGGGAGTCGGCAATGAGTTTTTCAACCGCGCCGTATTTTTGGTCGGATCAGTACGGCGTGAAGATTCAATCGGTCGGACGCACGGACATCGGTCAGTTGCGTAACTTGACGGGTACGCCGGTCACTCGGCCGTTTCTCGGCGTGTATGAACACGAAGGCCGAGTCGTCGGCGCGTTAGCGATCAATTCACCGAGAGCATTTTCCATCTTGCGCGGCAAGATCAGTTCTTCTGCTTCATATGATGAAGCGATGCTTAGCGTCGAGAAATTCATCACAGACGCAGGCTCCGTGCGTTGCGAGTGAGAGCGTATCCAACTGTCTTGATGAACGCGCCGATACAATGCGGACTCGTCACAATCACGGTAGCCGGCAAGGGCATCCGCGATAGCTTCAGAAAGCGCTCTCCGTCTATGTCGAGAGAAAGCGGACCGTCTTAACCTGAAGACTCTGATTGTCACGTTAGGATATAGCGGAGCGGCATCATGCGAACCCAGACCTTCTTGACCCATCAGCAGATCTTCGATCGCGCTGTCGACCATCTCTTGGCCCAGGGCCGCGCGGCGCTGTTGCCACGCGGCGGTGGCGCGTATCGCGGCTACTGCGGAGGATGCCCCGTAGGCAGTTTCATCAAGCCGCAAGACTATGTCACCGCGATGGAGGGCGTCCCTGTGCGCTATGTCGGCGCGCAATCGTCGGAGGGCATTCCGGCCTATATGGACGCCGGCATTGCGGCGCTCAGGAAGGGCCTGCTCCGCGCACGCATCAACGTGTACGATCCTTCGACAATCAGCCTGCTCAGTTGTCTCCAGAACGTACACGACGTGTTCGGCAAGTGGGAGTGGTCCGAGCGACTTCAATCGATTGCGCGCGAGTTCAATCTGTCGGCTGAACAGATCGAGGCCGCGGCTTGAGCGTCGCGTGATCGCGGTGCGCGTTCAATGTTGCGGCGCGCCTTCCCACGCGGGCAGTGTCGCGCCGTGATAGACCGTCAGAATCGCCGACGCCACGTTCGCCTGCTGATAGCTCTGCACCAGCGTCTTGACCCAGGGCGCTTGCGCATCCTTTGCATTGACCGCGATGAAGTTGCGATACGGATTGCCCGTCACGTTCTCTTGCGCAATGCGTTCCTGCGGAATCTTGATGCCCGCCTTGATCGCCCAGTCGGTATTGACGACAGCAGCGTCCAGATCGCCTATCGCACGTCCGACAATGCCCGCGTCCAATTCCTTTATCTGCACATGTTTCGGATTGCTTGATATATCACGGGCCGTCGGCAGCAAGCCGACGCCGTCGCGCAGCTTGATGATGCCGTTCGCCTGAAGCAGCAACAACGCGCGGCCTTCATTGCTCGGATCGTTCGGCACGCCGATAGCCGCGTTCTGCGGCAATGCCGCCACGGATTTCACCTTGCGCGAATAGAGGCCGATGGGCTGCACGTACGTGAAGCCCACGGGGACGATGTCGTAGTGACGCGCGCTGATCTGCGCATCGAGATAGGGCTTGTGCTGGAACGAATTGGCGTCGAGGTCGCGTTGCGCGAGCGCTTCGTTGGGCTGCGTATAGTCGGAGAAGGTCGTCACCTTCACGGTGATGCCCTGTTTTGCGGCATTCGCGGCGACGGCGCGCCAGACGTCCTCGTCTTCGCCCGACATGATGCCTACACGTATTGTCTGGCCTGCGGCCTGTGCTGCCTGTGTGCCGATGATGATGATGGTGCTTGCGAGCAGGACGGTTGCTAGTGCGGCTTTTAGTTTCATGATCGGCTTTCCCCGTGTGTCGTAAGAGTCCGTGATGCTAGAGGCCGCTGTCTCGCTTGGGAAATGATTTCGGGCGCTATCGTTATCTGCGGCATTCTGCAGAGCGATGCATCGCGCGTGCTTTGCAATGCATTGCACGATATGTCGTTTTGCAGATTTTTTTTGTGCTGCTAGATTGGTCTCGTCACGCAGCGAATGGAGGAGTCATGGCGCACGTTCTCATGCATTGCTTGCGGGCTTTTTCATCGCCGATGGAGCGCGTTATCGAGCGTCGGCGGGTGCGGGGTTATCAGCGTGGACTCAACGCTAGCGCGTCGGAGCGGCTCGAACAGATCGCCATCTATGCTCGGGCCGGGTACTTCAATATGGGGTATACCGTCGATGCCTTTCATATGTCGGCGGATTTTATGCCGCACTGATGTGCTTTCTTTTCGTGTCGGTCTATTAGGTCGCCCCTCCCCGGGGCGGGGGTCACTTTCTTTGCTGCTGCAAAGAAAGTAACCAAAGAAAGCAGCTTTTTCGCCCGCTGTTCTTGTTGACGGTGCACTCCGTAGACACACGTTGGCACTCAGCTTGACACAACCCTGAATCACCTTCCGCGCCCACTGAGCACCACGTCCTCCGAGCCCCCCGGCTCGCTAAAACCATACGCACACTACGCATCAACTCTGCGCCACCGCTACCTGATGTTCCCCCACGTGATACGCATCGCCGAACGCAAGCGCAAACGTGCAAGCCTGTCTTCCCACCGTGCGCAACTGTTCAACCACCTTCGGGTCGGAGCAGGTGTCGCTCGTTTCGAAGCGCGTCTCCAACGTGTTCACGGCCGCGCCGAACGGCGTCGGCCAGCCGCGCAACGCATGCACAATCGAACGCAACGAAGTCAACACCGTGCCCGCTGCCTGCCATCCATACGCCGTCACTATGCCGCCGACCGCGCGGCCATCCAGATACGGACGCTCGTCAAGGCGCAATTCTTCCAGCGTATCCAGCGCATTCTTCACCAGACCCGAGATGCCGCCGTGATATCCCGGCGTCGCAATGACAAGCGCATCCGCCGCACGCACCGCCTCGATCAACTCGTGCTGCTCGTCGGTCAATTCGCGCGTTTCCGGCGCGTAATGCGGCAAGCTTTGCAGGAACGCACCACCGAACAACTGCACGCGCGCGCCGGATTCCTGCGCGCCCTTCAACGCAAAAGCCAATGCGCGTTCAGTCGATGACGCCGGTCGCGTCGTCCCGCCAATGCCGACAACAAGCGGTCTCTTCGATGTTTGATGCTGAGTCAAGATCAGGCTCCCTTCGTATGAGATCGGCAATGATGCAAGCCATGAGCCAGACATCATAACCAGCACGCGCGCACGCCGGAACGCACGAATTCCGCTAAGGATATGCATGAGTGCGGCAGCGCACGCTCACTGTCGCCATAGCGATCGCACGGGAATGCATATCGCAAACGCTTCGTTGCAAGCGCTTCTTTCACGTTATCGCAGACGGTATGCTCGAAACGTTCATCACGTACCCGGCGCATCCATTGCAATGACACATCGACCCGCTCCGACCGATATCGCCATTCATCCGCTCATCGCCGGACGATGGAGCCCGCGCGCCTATGCGGACCGCCCCGTTCCCCACGCGCAGGTCGTCGCGCTGCTGGAAGCGGCGCGCTGGGCGCCGTCGGCGTATAACGTGCAGCCGTGGCGCTTTCTCGTGTTCGAGAAGTCGCAGGACCGCGAGGCGTTCGATCGCGCGTTCGCACTGCTCGTGCCCTTCAATCAGAAGTGGAACGAGCACGCGCAAGTGTTGATCGCCGTGCTCGCCGACACGCTCACCGCGAAAGGCACGGTCAATCCGAGCGCAAGCTACGATGCCGGCGCAGCCGCGATGGCCCTGCTTCTGCAAGCCCACGCGCAAGATTTGGCCGCGCATGCCATGGGCGGCTTCGACGCAATCGGCCTTGCCAGAATGTTCGCCGTGCCCGAGCGCTTCGCGGCGCTCAGCATGATCTCGGTGGCGCATCACGGCGACGCGCGGGCTTTGCCTGCGGAGTTGGTCGAACGCGAACTCGCGCCGCGTGCGCGCTTGCCGCTGGAAGCAATCGCGCACTTCGGCGCATGGAGCGACACCGCGTAGCAGTGACATTAAAGATTCCCGGCGTCCATCCGTTATCCCGTTGTCGGCGTGCCGTAAGACAAGCGGCAGCCAGGATAAACCACAAGACAACGAAGACGCCCCATGAAACTGCTTTCCCGATCGATGCTGCTCGCGCTGCCCGTGCTGGCGGCCTGCGGCGGCGGCGGCCACGACGAATCGTGCGTCACCGACCTCAACAACCTCCAGAGAAGCTGCGTGCCGAAGACGTCGCACGCGGTTCCCGAAGGCATCTGGTACGGCGCGGTGGATAGCGATTTCTCGGTCGCGGCGCAAACCATCGTGCTGGAAACAGGGCAGTACTTCACCGTCTTCACCAAGCAAGGCTCGTTCTCGTGGCTGATCGAAGGCATCATGACGGCCACCAACGGCAGCTTCAGCGATGCCACGACGATCGCCGCCGCTTCCAGCTCGATTCGCGCAGGAGCGCTGTCCGGCACGTTCGCAACGAAGAGCACGCTCAGCGCAACCACGACGCTCGCTTTGAAAGCGGACGATACGAGCACCACGCCCTTCAACGGCAACTACAACGTGACGTACGACACGCCGCTCGCCATCAGCGATGTGGCGCGCACGTGGTCGAGCACATCGGGCATCTTGCCGGCCGCGACGATCACCATCGCCGTCGATGGCACCGCGAAAGGCGCAGCCGCCGATTCGCGCGGACTGTGCACGTTCGCCGGCAGCTTCACGCCGCGCGCCACGGGCAAGCATCTGCTCGACGGCACGCTGAATTTCTCCGGCTCGACGTGTTATCTCAACAACGTGTCCGTGCCCGTCGAAGCGACCGTCGTCAACGGCTTGCTCACGGTGGTCGGCGTCACGCCGCAACGCAACGCCGCGTTCTACTTCTCCGCGCAGTAATCGGGGCCGGGCGGGGCGCATGCGCTCCGCTCATCGCCTTTGCGCGTGAGCGCATATCCCTATCATCCTTTCTTCGTTGGGCGAGAAGGATGCCGCCTGTACAGTGAACGTTCTCGGTGCTTCGCGCCTCAACGTTCATCGTATGACGACATCCGCCCGGCTCACACGCATCTTTTCCTGCATCGCGCTGATCGCCGCGTTCGCCGCGCCTTCGAGTCGCGCGCACGCTGAAGGCAGCGTCAGGATCGTCGATCAATACGGCGTCGGTTCCTTGCTGCTGAAAGTGGCGAAGGACCAGAAGCTGATCGAGAAGGAAGGCGCGCGCGCAGGCCTCGCCATCGACGTTCAATGGACCACGCTTTCCGGCGGCGCGGCGGTGAACGAAGCGCTGCTGTCAGGCGCGGCCGATATCGCGACGCTCGGCATCGGTCCGCTCATGACGATATGGGATCGCACGCGGGGGCATCAGGACTTCCGCGCAATGTCGGCGCAAAGCGCGGTGCCGGTGTACCTCGTCTCGAACGATCCGCGCATTCGCAGCATCAGGGATATCGGCGAGAAAGACCGCATTGCGGTGGTGTCCGTCGCGGTATCGCAGCAAGGGCGGCTCTTGCAGATGGCGTCCGCGCAGGCGTTCGGCGACGCTCAATATGCACGCCTCGATCGCTACGAAGTGAGCATGCCGCACGCGGACGCCACAACCGCGATGCTCTCGGGCAGTTCGGTCATCAGCCTGCATTTCTCGAATGCGCCGTATCAGTATCAGGAACTCGACGATCCGAAGATTCACAAAGTAATCAGTTCTACCGATATTATCGGCGGCCTCGCGACGAGCAGTGTCGCGGTCACATCGGACAAGTGGCGCAAGGACAATCCGAAGACCTACGCGGCGGTACGCGCGGCGCTCGCGGACGCGGCGCGTCTCATCGAAAACGACAAGGCGCAAGCGGCATCCATTTACATCCGGCAGGACGGCTCGAAGCTCGCGCCCGCATTCGTCGAACGCATTCTCAACGACAAGGAAGTCAGCTTCGCCACGACGCCGAACAACACGCTCTCGCTCGGCGCGTTCCTGTACAAGGTCGGCGTGATCAAGCACGAGCCGACGTCGTGGCGCGACTACTTCTTCTCGGACGACCCCAACGCCCAAGGCAGTTGAGCGCCCTTTCATCCATCGAACGGAGACACCTCAGTGAACGCAGCCGTTATCGCCCATGATTCACGCGAAGAGATCGAAGCCCACGATGCCGGTGTGAAAGTCAGTCCGCTGTCGGCGCATATCGGCGCTGAGATCAGCGGCGTCGACTTGAAGCAGACGTTGTCGGCGGCGCAAGTGAAGGCCATTCGCGCCGCGCTCCTGAAGTGGCGCGTCGTGTTTTTTCGCGAGCAGTTTCTGAGTCACGAACAGCATGTCGCGTTCTCCGCGCAGTTCGGCGAATTGACGGTGGGACATCCGGTGTTCGGTCATGTCGATGGTCACCCGGAAATCTACTCGATCTCCAAGTTCCGCAAGGCGACGCGTTTCGAAGGACAAGCGCTGCTGCGTCCGTGGACCGGCTGGCATACGGACGTGACGGCGGCAGTGAATCCGCCGTTTGCATCGATACTGCGCGGCGTGACCATTCCGCCCTATGGCGGTGACACGCAATGGACCAATCTCGTGATCGCGTACGAGAAGCTGTCCGCGCCGTTGCGCGCATTCGTCGATGGCTTGCGCGGCGTGCATCGCTTCGCGCCGCCACAAGGCGCGAGCGGCACGCATGCGTTCTCGAAAGCGGTCGATGCACGCACGCTGATCAGCGAACATCCGCTCGTGCGCGTGCATCCGGAAACGGGTGAACGCGCACTGTATGTGAGCCCGAGTTTCCTGAAGCAGATCGTGGGACTCGCGCCGCGCGAGAGTCAGGTGTTGCTCGAACTGCTGTGGGAACATGTGACGCGGCCCGAGTTCACGGTGCGCTTCAAGTGGGAAGCGGGCAGCATCGCGTTCTGGGATAACCGTGCGACCGCGCATCTCGCGCCGAGCGATATCTTCGACCTCGACTTCGATCGCCAGCTTTATCGCACGACGCTCGTCGGCGATGTGCCGGTCGGACCGGATGGAAGAGCGTCGGTGGCGATCGAAGGATCGCCCGTGGGTGCAGCGGCTGCGATAGCGATGAACTAGCGCGCTCATCGCCATTCACGCGCGATAACGCGATCAGGCCAGCGCGACGACCGCGATCTCGACGAGCAACTCGGGAGCGGCGAGCTTCGCCTGCACGGTCGCGCGCGCGGGCGCGTGGCCTTGCGGCACCCATGCGTCCCACACGGCGTTCATGCCGGCGAAGTCGCGGTCGATATCCGCGAGCCACACTTGCGCGGACACGAGCCGCGTCTTGTCGATGCCGGCTTTTTCGAGGAACGCGTCGATCTTGTCCAGCACCTTCGCGGTTTGCAGCTTGATATCGGGCGTGTGATCGGCGGATGTCTGACCGCCGACGAACACGAGCCCGCCCGCCTTGACGACACGGCTCATGCGCTGATTGGTTTCAATGCGAACGATATCGCTCATGCGTGTTCTCCGGTGTTGAGTATGTGATTCAGTGAGTGGCGAGATGCCTGACATGTGCGTCTGAAGCAGCCACGCGCGGTTCGAATCGGTCGATGGCGAATGCATCGAGTGAAAGGGATGGCGCGCCATCCAGCATCAGTTCCGACACGAGCTTGCCGCAGCCCGGTCCCAGTTGAAAGCCGCTGCCGCAATATCCGAACGAGTAATAGAGATTCGACGCCTTGCGGCTCGCGGATATCACCGGCAGTTCATCCTCGGTGAACGCTTCCACGCCGGCCCATGCGCGATTCACGCCGAGATGACGCAGATGCGGGAAGAGATCGGTGACGGTCTGCGCGCTGCGCACGAGGCGCATGAAATCCACTTCGCCATGACGATTCGCCAACTCCGCAATGCCAATCAGCTTGCCGCCGATCACCACCGTGCCGTTGTCGAACTGCTTGAACGAGAGCGGGCGGCCCGTTGCGCCGAGCGTCGCGCGACAGAAGGGCGCGACGCGATGCGTGACCATCAGCATCAGCCCTTCCGGATGCACCGGCACCGGTTCGCCGACTTGCTTCGCGAGTTCGCCGGACCACGCGCCCGCGGTGACCAATAGCTTCTCCGCGCTGAACGCGCCCTGCGGCGTGTGTGCGAACCACCGCGCGCCGCGCTGTTCGATGCGCCGCACCGGCGTGCCTTCGAGAAACCACACGCCGAGCCTTTGCGCCGCAAGGCGAAACGCCGTGGTCGTGCGAAAGGGCAGCGCATAGCCATCGCGCTCGACCCAAATGCCGCCCGTCACGTGCCGCGCGAGCGCGGGTTCCAGTTCGCGCACGGTCTCGCGATCGATCACCTTCTCATGCGTGAAGCCGTGCGATTCGAGCAGCGCGACGCGTTCGCGGCACGCTTCGAGTTCATCGTCGGTCTCGGCAATCTTTAGTTGTCCGGATGGAACGAAGCCGCCATCCTCGCCGATGAGTTCGGTCATGCCGTGCCATATCTCGCGCGACATCAGCGCGAGCGGAATCTCCGGCAGCGGACGCCCGAGCGTGCGCACGCCGCCCGCGTTCACGCCGGACGAATGACGCGCGACGTAATCCGCTTCGAGCACGATGACCTTCGCGTCGCGACGCGCCAGATGGAACGCGCTGCTCGTGCCGTGCAGGCCGCCGCCGATCACGAGCACATCGGCTTCCTGTACCGCGCGTGCGTCATTCACCGGCGAGTTCTCCGAGCGTGAGCGGCTTGATCGGCGGACGAATGCGGTAATAGCCCACTTCGGCGGGCGACACGCGCCGCGCATCCGCGATGACTTCCGTCACCGTCAGGCCGCACATGCGACCCTGGCACGGGCCCATGCCGCAGCGCCCGAACGACTTCGCCTGATTCGGTCCCACACAACCCAGTTCCACGAACTTGCGCAACTCGCCCGCCGTGACTTCCTCGCATCGGCACACGATGGTCTCGTTGCGCGGAATGCGGTTGACGTCGCGCGGACGATAGAGGCTGTCGAGAAACGGCCGGATGCGCAGCACGCCCGCGAGCGTGCGCCGCTGGGCAAGCGCTTCGGCATCGCGCTTCGCGTCGTTGATCGCGCCGAGTTGCGCGGCCACGGCGAGTCCCGCGAGCATGCCCTGCAAGGCCGCCGCCTGCGCGCCGCCGATACCCGCGCCATCGCCCGCGACGAAGATGCCGGGCACATCCAGCTCGCCCCATGCATCGACCTTGGGCGTAAAGCAGAGCTGTGCGTCGTCCCATCGATGCGATGCGCGCAACGCCTGCGTGAACTGCGTGTTCGGCACGACGCCCTGATGCAGCAGAATCACATCGGCTTCGATGCGATGCGCCGCGCCTTGCGTCGTGAAGGTGAGGGCGGCTGCGCGCTCCACGTTGTCCGTGCCGATGCGCGCTTCCACGCGCAGATCGTCGGCGGCCTCGAAGATCGGCACGCCGGCTTCGCGCAACGTGCGGATCAGTTGCAGTCCCTTCGACAGGAACGGCCACGCGCGCAACGCCGACAGCATGTGACGCTTCGCGCGCCAGCGATCTTCGTGGCGCGTCGTGTCGACCAATGCGCGGATCGGCACGCCCGCGCGCACGTATTGCCAGCCGAGCAGATAGAGCAGCGGCCCGCAGCCCGCGAGCACCGGCGGCGCGGCAGGCACTTCGCCCGCGCTCTTCAAGAGAATCTGCGCGGCGCCCGCCGTGAGCACGCCGGGCAGCGTCCAGCCGGGAATCGGGAAGGGGCGTTCCAGCGCGCCGCTCGCGAGAATCACGCGTTGCGCGTCAAAGCTGCCGATCTTGCCGTCCTTCAGATAATTGACGCCGCGTTCGCGCGTGACCTGCCACACGGTCGCGTTCGTGATATGGCGCGCGCCGGAAGCAGCGAAGGACTCGGCGATGGTCGCGCCCGCTGCATAGTCGGGGCCGAGTATCTGCTTGCGCTGCGTATCCGCTTTCACGATACCGCGATAAATCTGCCCGCCGACGGCGTCCTGTTCGTCGATCAAGACGGTCTTCAAGCCCGCGCGCGCCGCGACGGTTGCCGCGCGCATGCCGGCGGGGCCTGCGCCGACGACGACCACATCGACGGCTTCGGATGCGAAATCAGCGGCCATGCGCGTTCTCCAGAGGGGCATCGGTGAGATTCATCGGCGGCAGATCGCGCGCGCCTTCCTGCGAGCGAATCCGCATGCCGGCCTTCACTTCGACCATGCAACTCTGGCGGCTCGGCACGCCGTCTATTTCGACGAGGCATTCGAAGCACGCGCCCATCATGCAGTACGGCGCACGCGGCGCGCCCGAAACCGGCGTCGCACGAAAGCGCGACACGCCCGCCGCGAGGAGCGCCGCCGCGACCGAACGGCCGCCCGGCACGGACAGGCGCTGATCGTTGAACCAGATGTCGATGGCCGCGCCTTCGCCGTTTAGCGGCTTGAACAACGTCGTGTGAGAAGTCATGTCGGATTCAGTGTGCGAGGGTCAGTTGTTCGGCGTTCTCGAAACGGCGCGCGGAAAACGCGGGCAATTCGTCGGGCATCGGCGCGCCCGCGATCCACGGCGCGATGCGCATCGCATGCGCCGCCGCGAGCGTCACGCCGCTATGACACGTGACGACGAACGCGCCCGGATGCGCTTCGGACTGGTTGTAGATCGGGAAACCGTCGGGGCTGTAGACGCGCAACGCGGCCCACATGCGCACGAGGCGCACGTTCTGCAGCATCGGAAAGGCGCGCACGCCGCGACGCGCGATGTCGGCGAGCACGTGCGTCGTGGTGAAATCGTTGAAGCCGACTTCTTCCATCGAATCGCCGAACTGCACGGAACCTTCGTCGGTTTGACGCACGTTGAGCGTCGGATAGTGAAGAAACGGCGCGACGCGTTCGCTCACGAGCACTTGCCCGCGATTCGGCGCGACCGGCGCGTTCAGCCCGACGAACGGCGCGAGCGTGCGATTGCCGAGGCCCGCCGCGAGCACCACGCGCGATGCGCGATACGTGCCGCGCTTGCCGTGCACGACGAAGCCGTTCGCCTCGGGCACGATGCGTTCCGCGCGTTCGCCCGACACGAGCTTCACGCCGCGCGCCTGCATCGCGACATGCAGCGCCCGCAGCAGCTTGAGCGGATTGACGTGGCCGTCCATCGGCGTGTAGCTCGCGCCGATCACCGTGGGGCCGATTTGCGGAATGCGCGCGCGCACGTCGGCGGCATCGAGCATTTCGTAGGGATAGTCGCCCAGTTCCGCCTTCAGCGTCGAGAGGCGTTTTTCGCGCTCGGCGAGTTCGGCGTCGTTGAAGCAGAAGTGGAATCCGCCCGGCTGCTTGAGCGCCACGTCGATGCCCGTTTCCTGCAACAGCGCGTCCGCCAGTTGCGGCCAGCGCGTGGCCGAACTGCGCGACCATCGTGCATAAGGGGAAAGACCGTAGCCCTTGCCCTGAATCCACACGAGGCCGAAGTTGCCGCGCGAGGCGCGGAAACCGCCGTCGTCCTCGTCGAGCACGGTCACGCGCGCGCCTTCGCGGGCGAGGCCGTATGCGACGGCGGAACCGACGAGGCCGCCGCCGAGCACCAGCACGTCGGGGCTGGAAGATGTCATCGCGCTTCTCCGATCAGAATGCGGTCGAGTCCGACCATGCGGTCGAGCAGGATCATCAAGAGCACCGTGCCGACGATCAGCACCGCCGACACCGAAGCGACCAGCGGATCGATCGTCTGCGCGATCTGGTTGTACATGGCGACGGGCAGCGTCGTGGTGCCGGGCGTCGCGACGAAGATGGTCATCGTGAGTTCGTCGAAGCTCTGGATGAAGGACAGCACCCAGCCGCCCGCGACGCCGGTGCGGATCATCGGCAGGACCACGCGGCGAAACGCGGTGAAGCGGCTCGCGCCACACGAGAGCGCGGCGCGTTCGGCATCGCGATCCAGTCCGACCGCCGACGACAACGCGAGCCGCAGCGCATACGGCAGCACGATGATGACGTGCGCGCACACCAGCGACCAGAACGATCCCGACAGATGCATGAGCGACAGGAAGCGCAGGAACGCGATGCCGAGCACGACCGCGGGAATCATCATCGGCGAGAGAAAGAAGCTCGTGAGCGCGGCGCGGCCCGGAAAGCGATAACGCGCGATGGCGAGCGCGGCGGGCACCGCGAGCAGCACGCCGATGGTCGCCGCCGCGAACGCGAGGCGGACCGACAGCCAGAAGGCCGCGACGATGTCGCCGTTCTCGAGGATCGCGCGGAACCAGCGCAGCGACGCGCCATCGAAGGGCATCGAGATGAAGCCTTTGTCCGTGAACGCGACGAGCATCACCACCGCGAGCGGCGCGATGATGAACGTGAGAAAAAACGCGTTATAGACGAGGCCGAGTATGCCGTTCTGTTTCATGTCCTTGCCTCGCGCTCAGTCGAAGATATGCTTGAAGCGGCGTTCGGCGAGCCGGCTGCAGCCCATCACGATCGCCACGTTCGCGATCAGCAGCAGCACCGCGATGCTCGCGCCGAGCGGCCAGTTCAGCGTGCCCAGGAATTCGTCGTAGGCGGCGGTGGCGACCACTTTCAGACGCCGTCCGCCGATGAGCGCGGGCGTCGCGAACGCGGATGCCGACAACGCGAACACGATGATCGATCCGGACAGCACGCCCGGCATGATCTGCGGCAACACCACGCGCCGAAACACCGCGAACGGCGATCCGCCGAGCGAGCGGCCCGCCCATTCCACCTGGCTGTCGAGCTTCTGCATGTTCGCCCACACGGACATCACCATGAAGGGCACGAGAACGTGCGTGAGCGCGATGATCATGCCGGTCATCGTGAAGACGAGGCGAATGGGTTCGTCCGTGATGTGCAGCGCCTGCAGCACGTTGTTGAGCACGCCGTTGTTGCCGAGCAGGATCTGCCAGCCGAGCGTTCTCACGACCACGGAAATGAGCAGCGGACCGAGCACGATCAACAGGCACAGCGACTGCCACGGCCGCTTCATGCGCGCGAGCACGATGGTTTCCGGCACGCCGAGCACGATGGACAGCAGCGTGACCGCGAACGCGAGTCCCGCCGTGCGCAGGAAGATCGTGCCATAGTAAGGATCGCTAACAACGTCCCAATAGTTCGTCAGTGTGTACGTGCTCTGAATGCCGGCGGTGTCGCTGAAGACGCGGAACGACAGCATCAGCGTGAGCAGCAGCGGCACCAGCAGGAGGCCGATGAAAAGCAGCAGCGCGGGGCCGGACAACAGCCACGGCGCGGCGCCGGGACGCGCGTCGTCAAGCGTGGCCATGCGCGCCTCCCGCCGTGTCTTGCGTGAGCACGCGCAGATCGTCGTCGGTCCATGCGAGTCCGACTTCATCGCCTTCCTCGGGTGGCGGCGCGCCATGATTGGGCTGCGCCACGCGCAATTTGCCGAGATGCGTCTCCACTTCGAGCAGCCATTGATTGCCGACGAACACGCGCGTGGAAATGCGTCCGCGCACGCGCGCATCGCCATTGGAAAGGTGCAGCTTTTCGGGGCGGATATAGACGTTCACCGCGCCATCGACATGACGGCCTTCGTGCGGCACATGCAGCGTCGCGCCCGCGACGGATACTTCCGCGCAACGCGGATTGCGCCGCAGCACTTCGCCCGAGAACGCATTCGTGCGCCCGAGGAACGTCGATGCGAACGGCGTCGCGGGGCGTTCGTACGCGTCGTACGGCGTGCTCAGTTGCGCGATGGTCCCGCGATGCATCACCGCGATGCGATCGCTCATGGTCATCGCTTCGACCTGATCGTGCGTGACGAGAATCGTCGTGATGCCGAGGCGCTTCTGAATGGCGCGCAACTCGATGTGCATCTCTTCGCGCAGCTTCGCGTCGAGGTTGGACATCGGCTCGTCGAGCAGCAGCAGTTCGGGTTCCATCGCAATGGCCCGCGCGATGGCCACGCGCTGCCGCTGGCCGCCCGACAGTTCCTTCGGATAGCGATGCCCGAGGCCGTTGAGCCGCACGAGCGCGAGCGCTTCGGCCACGCGCGCTTCGCGTTCCTTGCGCTTGACCTTGCGCATTTCCAGCCCGAAGCCGACATTGCCCGCAACCGTCATGTGCGGAAAGAGCGCATAGCTCTGAAACACCACGCCGATGCCGCGCTTCTCCGGGCGCTCGTGCGTGATGTCGCGGCCATCGAGCAGAATGCGGCCCGTGCTCGGCGTGACGAAGCCCGCGACCATTTGCAGCGTCGTCGTCTTGCCGCAGCCCGAAGGCCCGAGCAGCGAGAGAAGTTCGCCGCGCTCGACATCGAGATCGAGCTGCTCGATGGCGGTGAAATCGCCGTAGCGTTTGGAAATGCCTTGCAGCGTCAGGAAGGCCATGCGTGTTGCTCCTTCATCGAGTCACGTGCACCAGAGCCGGTGTGGGAATCAGCGTTCGACCGAACGGTTCCAGCGCTCCGTCCATTCCGTGCGATGCTGGTTGATGCTCGTCCAGTCCATCGGCGTGAGCTTCGCGATCTGATCGGGGCCGTAAGGCACGCGCGCGGCGACGTCCGGCGTGAGCTTGACCGTCTTGTTGACAGGACCGAGACCGATGGCCTGCGCCTGCATCGCCTGCACTTCGGGGCTGAGGAGGTACTGCACGAATTGCTGCGAGAGCTGCGGCTGCGCGTTCTCCGCGATGGCGCATGCGGCCACCTGCAGCGCGACCGCGCCTTCCTTCGGATAGACGAACTTGAGCGGAAAGCCCGTGTTTTGCAGGGCCACGGCGCGGCCGCTGCCGTAGGGCGCGAGAATCACGTCGCCGGATTGCATCTGGCCGTCCATCTCGCCGGGCGTCGGCGCCCACGAAAGCACGTTCGGCGCGACCTGCTTGGTCATCGCGGTGAAGCCGGGATCGATGTTCTTCTCGCCGCCGCCGTTCAGGCGCGCGAGCATCACGAGCGTGTGCAGGCCATACGTGTTGGTGATCGGCGGCACGCCGAGCTTGCCCTTGATGCGCGAGTCCGTGAGCACCTTCCACGAATCGGGCGGCGGCAGGCCCGCCTTCTTGAACGCTTCCGCGTTATAGCCGATGCCGGTCGCCACCATGCCGACGCCCACCGCCGTCGGCCCGATCTTCGCGAGCGGATAGAGGTCGTTCATCACGGGCGCGTCTTCGATCTTCGCGCAGAGGCCGAGCTGCATCGCCTGATACATGGGGCCGTCGTCCATCACCGCGACGTTGATCTGCTGGTGCCCCTTTTGCGCCTGCAATTTCGCGAGCGTGTCGCTGGAATTGCCGGCGACATAGACGATCTTGACGTCATGCGCCTTCTCGAAAGGCGGAATCACCTTCTGCCGATACAACTGCTCGTTCGAGCCGCCCACGTTGGCGACATAGAGCGTCGTTTCGGCATGCGAGAGCAGCGGGGCAGCGAGGCAGAGTGCGGCGAGGGCGGGGGCGGACAGACGGCGATGCAACGCTCTTTTCATGACGACGATCTCCAGTTCCGGTATGTGCGGGGCGGCTTCGAACCTGAGCCTGAGAGGCAGTGTCGCGCTCGCGGTTTATATCGTCCAATACGAATAAAATACCTATCCATGCAAGAATGATATGGATCATGGTTGTTCCGATGAGGGAAAACGCGCATGAATCTGAAGCACATCGAGGCGTTTCGCGCGGTGATGGTCTCGGGATCGATGACCGCCGCCGCCAAGGCGCTGTTCACGTCGCAGCCCAACGTGAGCCGCCTCATTTCACAGCTCGAACGCGACACGGGCCTGCAACTCTTTCAGCGCAGCGGCGTGCGCCTGATCCCGACGAGCGAAGGCACCGCGTTCTTCCGCGAAGTGGAGCGGGCGTTCGTCGGCTTGCAGGGACTCGCCAACGCAGCGGCGCAAATCCGCAATCTGGGCAGCGGGCGCCTTCGCATCGCGGCGATGCCATCGGCGGGCATGACGCTCGTGCCGCATGCCATCAAGCGCTTCGTCGCGCTGTTTCCTGAAGTCACGGTGTCGCTGCACGTGAATACGTCGGGCACGATCAACCACTGGACCGCATCGCAGTTCTGCGATCTGGGCGTGGCCGTGTATGTCAGCGAGGCGTCGGACTGCGAGATCGAGCAGCTTTCCAGCGTGGCGGCCGTGTGCGTGATGCCGGCGGCGCACAGGCTCGCGGCGAAGCGCGTCATCCGGCCCGAGGATCTCGAAGGCGAATCGTTCATTTCGCTCTGTCACGGCGACGGCACGCGCGCCATGATGGACGACGTGTTCCAGCGCGCGGGCGTCAATCGCGTGCTCGCCATCGAGGCGCAATACACCGCGATGTGCTGCGAAATGGTGCGGCACGGCATGGGCGTGACGCTCGCGCATCCGATCGTCGCGCGGGACTTCGCGGGGCCGGAGATCGCCATTCGGCCGTTTCTGCCGGCCACGCTGTTCCCGATGTATCTGCTCTTTCCGCCGCACAGGCCGCGCGAGCGGCTCGCCACCGCGTTCGTCGATGTCCTGCGCGGACTGCAGGACGAATTGCTCGCGGAAGTCGTGCCGCAAAAGCGTATCGCGCGCGCGGCGCGTTGACGTTTTCGCACGCGCTTCGCGCATCGCTTGACGCAGGTCAAGGGGCGTTTTCGCCGCGCGAATAAAGTGGCCGGGTTCAACTAACGCCAATGCGTGAGGAGCCCGATGATGAAAGCACTCGTCTACCACGGTCCGGGAAGAAAGTCGCTCGACGAACGTCCGTTGCCGAAGGTCGTCGCGCCCACGGATGCGATCGTCCGCGTGACGCGCACGACCATCTGCGGCACCGACCTGCATATTCTCAAGGGCGACGTGCCGACGTGCGAGCCCGGCCGCGTGCTCGGGCACGAGGGCGTGGGCGTCGTCGAGCATGTCGGCGCGGCGGTCGCGGCGTTCAAGCCGGGCGATCACGTGCTGATCTCGTGCATTTCGTCGTGCGGAAAATGCGATGCGTGCCGGCGCGGCATGTACTCGCATTGCGCGACGGGCGGCTGGATTCTCGGCAACAAGATCGACGGCACGCAGGCCGAATACGTGCGCATTCCGCACGCCGACACGAGCCTCTATCCGGTGCCCGCGGGCGTGGAGGAAGAAGCGCTCGTGATGCTGTCGGACATTCTGCCGACGGGCTTCGAATGCGGCGTGCTCAACGGCCGCGTGCAGCCGGGCTCGACCGTCGCGATCGTCGGCGCGGGACCGATCGGGCTCGCCGCGCTGCTCACCGCGCAGTTCTACACGCCGGCGCAAATCATCATGATCGATCGCGACAAGCATCGGCTCGAAGTGGCGAGCACGTTCGGCGCGAGCGCGTGCATCGACATCGCGCGCACCGATCCCGTCGCGGAAACGCTGCGCCTGACCGACGGCGCGGGCGTCGATTGCGCGGTGGAAGCGGTGGGCGTGCCGTCGACGTTCGAGCTGTGCCAGGCGATCATCGCGGCGGGCGGGACCATCGCGAATGTCGGCGTGCATGGCGTGAAGGCGGACCTGCATCTGGAAACGCTGTGGGACCGCAATATCAACATCACGACGCGGCTCGTCGATACCGTCAGCACGCCGATGCTGCTCAAGACCGTGCGCGCGGGGCGGCTCGCGCCGAAGCAGCTCATCACGCACCGCTTCGGGCTGAACCGCGTGCTGGATGCCTACGACACGTTCAGCCGCGCGGCGGAGACCGGCGCGCTGAAGGTGATCATCGAAGTGGCGTGAAGCGCGTTCCTTGCGGAGAATGGCCGTGTCCAGAGTCCTCGTGGTCTGCTATTCCCGAAGCGGCCGGACGCGCGCGGTCGGCGCGGCGATCGCCAGACGGCTCGAGGCCGATTTCGAAGCCGTCGCAGAGCCTGAGGATCGCGCGGGGCCGATCGGCTATGCGCGCGCGATCATCGATACCGTGTTCGGACGCACCGTTCGCGTCGACGCGCCCCGGCACGAGCCCGCGTGCTACGAGCTGGTGGTCATCGGCACGCCGGTCTGGGCGGGCACCGTGAGCGCGCCGGTGCGTTCGTGGATTCTCGCCAACCG
Organism: Caballeronia sp. ATUFL_M2_KS44; assembly: GCF_023630965.1. Lineage (NCBI taxonomy): Bacteria > Pseudomonadati > Pseudomonadota > Betaproteobacteria > Burkholderiales > Burkholderiaceae > Caballeronia > Caballeronia sp. ATUFL_M2_KS44. Next base: position 192,409 of record NZ_JALQEA010000051.1, read on the forward strand.
GCGCAAGCTGCCGTACGTCGCCTTTTTCTGCACGGAGCACATGCGTGGCGAGTCCACCGCATTCAGGGACATGACGGCGACGAGCGGCAAACAGCCGGTGGCGCGCTGTGCGATCAGGGGCAATCCGGGCGCCGAGGACGAACGCCGCATGCTGGATGCCTTCGCCGATCGCATCCGGCGCAAGCTCGCGCGCATCGACAAAGTGGAGTGGGTCGTCTGATTCCGGCATGACGCTGTGAAGTCAGTGCTTCAACGCATCGGGGCAGTCAGAACAGAACAAGGGGAGTTGCCGATCATGGGCCTCGGAATGCAGATTGCGTGCCTCGGATTCGCGAGTCCCGGCGAGGTCGAGCGCGATGCCGGCGCGGAACTCGTGCTCCTTTCGCGCGCGGCGAGCGATATTCTCGACTGTCATCTAACCGTCGAGTCTTACGACGACGAATCGGGCCGCAGGCTCCATCGCGCGCGGCTCGACATGGTCACGTGCGACTTCGAGGTGTTGCCGGGACCCGGCATGACGGCTGCCGAGGCGGGCGTCGCAATACACCGCGCGTTCGAGCATGCGGAGCAGGTGTTGCGGCAACGCACGTCCGGGCGTTGATCTACATCAACGTTCGTGCAGACTCGCGCGCGATGATTGAGAGCGTAGGTCACGGTGCATGCGCCGCGCGCTTCTCACGTCCTGCGAGGCCCCTCATCATGGACATTGCGTTTCCCGCCACTCCGCCCGTCTATCAGGGCGACGAACCCGCGCTCACGTTCGACGCCGTCGCGGACGGCGAGCACATCGCCTGCACGATATCGGCGGAAGCGCTGCGCGACCATTTCGGCGCGGCGTCGTCGCGGGAAGAGGACTTGCGGCGCGCGTTCGAGAACAACCGCGTCGCGATAGAAGGCGCCGCCGAGCAATTGCTCACGAGCGTCGGACGCAAGCCGGTCGTGCTTCGCAGCGGCTACTTCCGGTTCAGCGGCAGCGTGCCGCAGAGCTTTAACGCGCATCGCGACTCGCACGTGACGAGCGACACGCCCGCCGCGCGTGACGAACCCGCGCTGCAGAAACCGCCCGAAGCCGCGAGGAAACCGCGCGACGGACGCGAGACGCCCGGAGCCAAGTGATGCGCGCGATGCTCTACGACGGAACATCGCCCGAATTGCGCGCCGCCGAACTCGACGATCCCGTCGCGGGCGCGGGTCAACTGCTGATCGATGTCGCCGCGTGCGGCGTGTGCCGCACCGACCTGCATGTGGTCGATGGCGAACTCGCGCATCCGAAGCGCCCGGTGATACCGGGGCACGAAGTCGTCGGGCGCGTCGCGGCGGTCGGCGCGGGCGTCGAAGGCTTCTCGCCCGGCGAGCGCGTCGGCGTGCCGTGGCTCGGCCACACGTGCGGGCATTGCCGTTATTGCGCGAGCCATCGCGAGAATCTGTGCGATGCGCCCGGCTTCACCGGCTATACGCTCGATGGCGGCTATGCCACGCGCATCGTCGCCGATAGCCGATTCTGCCTGCCGTTGCCGCCGCGCTATTCGGATGTCGATGCCGCGCCGCTGCTGTGCGCCGGACTCATCGGCTACAGAACGCTGAAGATGGCGGGCGACGCGAAGCGCATCGGCATTTACGGGTTCGGCGCGGCGGCGCATATCGTCGCGCAGGTGGCGCGGCACGAAGGACGCACGGTCTATGCGTTCACGCGAGCCGGCGATACGGCGGCGCAGTCGCTCGCGCTCGATCTCGGCGCGCACTGGGCCGGCAGCAGCGACGAACGCGCGCCCGACGAACTCGATGCCGCGCTCATCTTCGCGCCCGCCGGTGCGCTCGTGCCGGTCGCGCTCGGCGCGGTGGCGAAGGGCGGCGTGGTGGTGTGCGGCGGCATCCACATGAGCGACATTCCCGCGTTTCCTTATGCGCTGCTTTGGGGCGAGCGGCGCATCGTATCGGTGGCGAACCTGACGCGCGCGGACGGCGCGGCGTTCATGGCCTGCGCGGACGCCGTCGCGCTTCGCATTCGCACGAAAACCTACGCGCTCGCCGATGCAAACCAGGCGCTCGCCGATCTTCGCGCGGGACGTCTTTCCGGCGCGGCGGTGTTGCGCATCGGCGATTGAGGTCAAGCGCGTTCGTCGCTCATCATCGCGCTCAAAGGCAGCGTCACGTCGATGCGAAACCCTTCGCCCGGCCTGCTATGAAACACGATGACGCCGCCCAGTTGCCGCACGCGTTCGCCCATGCCGAGCAGGCCGAATGCGCTCGGGTCGCGTTTGCCCAGCATCGCGCCGCGGCCGTTGTCCTCGATGCGCAACGTGCAGTGCGCCGCCGTGCAGCCGATGACGATCCGCACTTCGCTCGCCTCTGCGTGCCGCGCGACGTTCGTGAGCGCTTCCTGCACGAGCCTGAACACCGACGTCGATGCCGCCGCGCCGAATTCCATCTCCTCGCCTTCGATCACGAGCGCGATCTCGATGCCATAGCGCCGGCGAAAGTCGTTGACGAGCCATTCGATGGCGGCGAAGAGGCCGAGGTCGTCGAGCACGGGCGGGCGCAGGCCGGCCGCGATTCGTCTGACCGAAGCGATGATCGTGTCGATCTGCGCTTCGATCGGCTGGACGTCGGCGCGCGGATGGCCGAGCGTGGCGATCTGCATCTTCAATGCGGCGAGTTGCTGGCCGAGATCGTCGTGCAATTCGCGCGCAATCGACGCGCGTTCGTTTTCGAGCGCGGCCTGCACGTGCGCGGACAGATCGCGCGCATGCTGAAGTTCAGCCAGGCGCAGGCGGTCGGTCATGTCGCGCGTGACCTTGGCGAAGCCGATCAGCTTGCCGCTCGCGTCATGCAGCGCGGTGACGACGACGTTCGCCCAGAAGCGCGTGCCGTCCTTGCGAATGCGCCAGCCTTCGTCCTCGATGCGGCCCGCGCGCGCCGCTGCATCGAGTTCGTGTTGCGGCTTGCCCGCATCGACATCTTCGCGCGGATAAAAGACCGAAAAATGACGGCCCACTATTTCGCAGGCGTCATAGCCCTTGATACGTTTCGCGCCATTGTTCCAGGTAGCGACATGACCGCGTGCATCGAGCAGAAAGATGGCGTAGTCCTGGACCGTTTCCACCAAAAGGCGGAAGTGCGCGTCGGTCTGCAAGGGCGAAGAAAGTGTCGGTTCGTCGGGCGTCATGAACGGATCGATTGAGGTTCGGATCGGTTGAAGTGCGGGCCGCATGTGCCAGTGTAGACGCCGCGACTTGGCGCGTCACGTCATGACTGCGCGGCCTGCATGCGGCGCTGATGTGGCCCATATGACGCACGATTGACACACGTCAAGGCTGCGCATGGCGTGAAGGGTATCGTGGACACGCATGAGTCAGAAGCGGCATTCGCTTCGATCAACTGACGAATTCACTCGAATCCAACATTAACGGAGCCCATCATGCAAGCACGCGATGTGATGACATCGAACGTCGTGACCGTCACGCCCGACACCACCGTCCGCGCACTGGCGCAACTGCTCGTGAAGCATCGCATCAGCGCGACGCCCGTCGTCGATGAAAAGGGGCATGTGATCGGCATGGTCAGCGAAGGCGACCTGCTTCATCGCAGCGAGACCGATACCGAGAAGCGCCAGGGCCGGCGTTCATGGTGGCTCGATCTCGTCGGTTCCGATGGCGCTGCGGACTACGTGAAGTCGCACGCGCGCACGGTCGGCGAGATCATGAGCCGCGACGTGGTGGGCGTGGAAGAAGACGCGTCGCTCGGGGAAATCGCCGCGTTGCTCGAAAGCCGGCACATCAAGCGCGTGCCGGTGCTGCGCGAGCGTCGGCTCGTCGGCATCGTCAGCCGTTCGAATCTCGTGCAGGCGCTGGCTTCCGCGCCGGACGACGAAGCCGAGCCGGGTGTCTCCCCGAGCGATAACGAAATCCGCGCGATGCTCATGGGCGAACTCTCCGGGCGCGGCTGGGCGTTTCCCGGGCGCAATATCGTCGTGCGCAACGGCGTCGTGCATTTGTGGGGCACGGTCTGGTCCACGGAACAGCTCGAAGCCATGCGCACCGCTTCGGTGAACATTCCCGGCGTGAAGTACGTGGAAGACCACACCATTCCGTATCCCATCATGCCGGGCATCTGACCGGGCGCTTATCCGTGCACGGGCGGATGCGTGACGATCGATGTCAGCTCCGCCACCGGCGCGCGCAGTTTCGCGAGGTCGGGCGTCGGGCGCTTGAGCGCATCGTCGTTGGCGAATGCGGTTTCGAGCGCTTCGGCGATATCGAGCAGGCGCGCATCGCCACGAAGCGCGCCGACGAGTTGAATGCCGAACGGCATGCCCGCATGGTCGACGCCGCACGGCAGCGAGACCGCCGGGTTCGTCATCAGCGAGATGACATACGTGAGGCCGAGCCAGCGGTAGTACGTGTCGAGCGGCTTGCCGTTGATCGCGTCGAGATGCCATTGCGACCACGGAAACGGCGTGATGGGCGTGGTCGGCGACACGATGATGTCGTAGCGCTGCAACTGCTGCTGAAAGCGCCGATACAGCGTGGTTTGCGTCGCGTGCGCCCACACGACATCGGCGAGCGTCATCGTGACGCCCATTTCGTAGTTCGCGCGCGTGTTCGGTCCGAGCAGCGACGGATCGCGCTCGTACGTCTCGCGAAACTGCGCGATGAAGTTCTGCGCGCGAACGACATCGAAAGCGCGATGCACGTCGGTCATGTCGAACGCGACGGGCTCGCACACCTCCACATGCGCCGCGAGCTTCTGCATCTTCGCGCGGAAGGTGGCGCGCGTGGCGTCATCCAATGCGCAATTGCCGAAGTCTTCGGTGAAGCCGATACGCAAGCGCGCGATATCCACCGGCCGGCGCTGCGCGAAGGCGTTGGCATCGACTTCGTAGCCGAGCGGGTCGCGCGCGTCGAAGCCCGCTTGCGCCGCCAGCAGAAGGCGCGTGTCCGCGACGGTGCGCGCCATCGGCCCGCTCACGGTGATGGGCGTCCAGCCGAGTTCGCGCCGGTCGCTCGGCACGAGTCCCGGCGAAGGACGGAAGCCGACCACGCCGCATAGCGCCGCCGGAATGCGCAGCGAGCCGCCCGTGTCGGAGCCGGTGCAAAGCGGCAGCATGTTCGTGGCGAGCGCGACCGCCGATCCCCCCGACGATCCGCCCGCGTTCAGCAGAGGCGCGAACGGATTGCCGGTCGCGCCCCACACCACGTTGCGCGTGTTCGCGCCCGCGCCCATCTCCGGCGTGTTCGTCTTCGCGGCGACGATGGCGCCCGCCGCACGGATGCGCGCGACCATCGCGTTGTCGTGCTCGGGAATGTTCGCGCGATAAAGCGGCGAGCCGTACGTGGTGAGCACGCCCGCCGTTTCCTCCAGATCCTTCACGCCGATGGGCAAGCCATGCAGCAGGCCGAGCGGCTCGCCCTGCATGACGGCCTCTTCCGCGCGATGCGCTTCCACGCGCGCGCGTTCGAAGCAACGCGCGGCCATGGCGTTGACGGCGGGATTGACGGCTTCGATGCGCGCGATGCACGCGTCGAGCAACTCGACCGGCGATACGTCGCGGTCACCGATGAGCCTGCGTGCATCGACGGCGGGAAGGGAAACGAGCGAGTCTTGCGTCATGTTCGTGAAAGGGCGCGTGCGTGTGGGCGAGGCGGTCAGTATCGCGCGTGTCACGGATTGCTGCAGCGCGCGGCGGCGCGCTTACCGCGACGTACTTCGCGGATCGCGCCGGACCACGGCAAAGCTCAACGCAATCGACCCGAGTGCCGGACGCTCTTCCACCCGAATGCGCCGGGGGCGTGGAGAAGGCTTGGGCGGCGCTGCATCGGCACGGCCGGCGGGCTTCTTGACGGACATATCACGCTCCTCGAACGAAAGTTGAGGAAGCCATTGAACGCCGCATCATTCGATTTGTAAAATGAATGATTATCCGTGTTCAATCACCAAATCGAATGGAAATCAAACTGCTGAAGACGTTCATCGCGGTCGCGGAACTGCGTCATTTCAGCCGCGCCGCCGACGCGCTGCACATGAGTCAGCCCGCGCTCAGCAAGCAGATCGGCGCGCTGGAGGCGAGCGTCGGCGGCAAGCTCTTCGAGCGCGGCAGGCACGGCGCGGAACTCACGCTGTTCGGCGAGCGCTTTCTGCCCGATGCGCAATCGCTCGTCAGCGACGCCGACGACATGCTCGCCCGCGCGCGCGATGCGAGCAGCGGGCGCGTCGGTCATCTGCGCATCGGAATCTGTCTGTCGGTGCTGACGCTCGTGCCGCGCGTGATCGCGCGGTTTCGGCGCGAGAATCCGGGCGTGGCGATCACGTTGAGCGATCTGTCGTCGGCGGAACAGGCGCGGCGGCTTCTCGCGGGCAAGCTCGACGCGGGTTTCCTGCGCTTGCCGGCGGACGCGGGATTGTCGTCGTTCAAGGTGATCGATGAAGGCCTCGCGCTCGCCATGCCCGCGCAAAGCCGCTACAAGCGCCTGCCCGCCAATCTCGACGTGCTGAACGACATCGGGTTCATTGCGTTGTCGCGCGCACGCGGGCCGGGCCTTGCCGCGCAGATCGACCGATGGTGCGGCGAGCGGCGCTTCGTGCCGAACGTCACGCAGCATGCGGAAGACGTGCAGTCGGTGCTGACGTCGGTGGCGGCGGGCGTGGGCGTCGCGTTCATTCCGTCGCGCGCGCAACACTTGCTGCGCGATGCGACCGTGTTGCCGCTGCCGGGCAGACAGGCGAAGTGGCGCGTGGGGCTCGCGTGGCCATCGGCGCGGGAACATGCGGTGACCGCGCGTTTCGTGTCGCATGTGCGCGGGGCGTTATCGCGCGGATCGGACGATTGAGGCACGCTCCTTGCGCCGTGCATCGACGATAAAGCGCCACGCAAGGAGGACACCGTCATGAAAGGGCAGAGCAGCGAAAACGCGGAACACGTCGACAACCCGAAGGCATCGCCCACGTCGAATGCCGAGAAGGATCCCGACGAATGGGTGACCGGCGACGAGCCGATGACCGGCGCGCAGGCGTCGTATCTGAAGACGCTCTCGGAAGAGGCGAAGGAGCCGTTCGATCCGTCGCTGACGAAAGCGGATGCCTCGCGCCGGATCGAGGAACTGCAGGAAAAAACAGGCCGCGGACAGAAGTCCTGACGCCACGCGCCGAAGACGAGACACGCCGCCGCGCGCAACGGCGGCGGCATCGCCGTCTACGTCGGCAAGCCGCTTAGAACTTGTAGCCGATCGAGAGGAACGTCACGACCGGATCGAGCTTGATCTTCGATTCGCTCTTGATCGTGCCCACCGCCGATTGCGTTTCGAGCGTCGCGCGCGACTTCAGCCACATATACGATACCGAGAACGCCGCCGACCAGTGTTCGGTGAAGTTATACGTGAAGCCCGCGTTGACCACCGGCGCGAACGAGCTGCTGAGCTTCACGCTCGTCGGTCCCGTCAGCGCGCTGCCGTACTGGTTCGAGTAGAGGAACGCGCCGCTTCCCATCGCGCCGTTCAGCTTCTCGTCCGAGAACCACACATACGAGCCGCCCGCGCCGAGATACGGACGGAAGCGGCTTTGCGCGCTGCCGAAGTAGTACTTGAGCAGCAGCGTCGGGCTCCATTCGCGCGCCGAGCCGAGCTTGCCGAACGGGCCCAGCGTGCCGGTGCCATAGAGATTGAACTTGGGCGGCACGCCGATCACGCCTTCAGCGGCGATGTGATCGGTGATGAAGTACGTCGTGGTGAAGCCGAACGTATCGGCGTCGCTCACGGATGCGCCCGCGCCCGGCTGCGTCACGGTCTGTCCCAGTGCGGTCACGTTGAACGGACCGCTCGATTCCTGCGGCGCGAAGTGCATCCACCCGGCGTTGACGACGACACTGCCCGCCGTCTGTGCGTGAGCGCCCGTGACACATAGGGCCGCGGCGGCCGCACACGCAAATTGCTTCTTGTTCATTGCTTTTCCAGATTGGTTCCAGGTTGCCGGGCAGAGCGAATCCGCTCCGCGCATGACGAACGCATGGCGGATACGGACGACGCTCTTGAATCAGCGGAAGACTGTCGGTTACAGGCAGCAGTCGAGGCTCATCTTGAAGTACTCGTAGCTCATCGCGATGCTGCGACGCACTTCGTGCACTTCATCGACGCCCGGCGCGTTGCCGAGCAACGTAGCGACGATTTCGAGCGCTTCCCACGGATGCGCATCGTCGTAATGGGCGTGCAGGCTGAGCCAGCGCATGGCCTTGCGGCGAATCGATACCGGGAAGCTGTTCGCGTACGTCTCGCTGCTGCACACGAGCGTCGCCCATTCGCCGGTCACGCCTTCGATCGCGAAGTTCGTCGCCGCGATGCTGGCCGCGAGCGGGTCCGTGCTGCTGCTCTTCCAGCACCAGTGGCTCAACGCGTACGCGAGCGTCGGGCCGTTGGCCTTCATCAGCGCGCGCTTGCTCACGTCATGGGCGGCGGCCCAGTCCACCCAGTAATCGGCGTGATTCTGCTCGACGCGGATATTGCGCGTCAGATAGCGGCGCGCCAGGTCTTCGCCGCGCGAATGACCATAGCGCACCTTTTGCAGGTTCATCGCCATGTATTGCGGGAACTGCTCGACGACCGGCCAGCCGTTCACGAGGAACGCTTCGGCCTGGCGAGCTTCGAGCTTCGCCTCGCGCATCGCCGCGAAAATCGGATGCTTGACGATAGCCTGCTTCGCCTCGCTGGTATCGTTCAATACGTCGCCAAGCCATGCCGGGTAACTCGCGATGTCCTTCAGGTCGCCAACCCGCTGAAAAGTCGGATCCAAAACGTGCACTCCTCTTAGATGTTGATATGTTCGACGTGCTGTGCCCAGGGTTCGGGCCGCCCGACATGGAAGCCTTGTACGTAATCGACGCCCATCTCCCGTAGCGCGCGAAGGATCGCCTCGCTTTCCACGTATTCCGCAATCGTCAGACGGCCCATCGAGTGGCCGATATCGTTGATGGCCGCTACCATGTCCTTATTAACGGCATCTTTGAGCATGTCCTTGATGAATCCGCCGTCGATCTTGATGTAATCGACCGGTAGATGCTTCAGATAGCCGAAGGAGGACATGCCCGCGCCGAAGTCGTCGAGCGCGAACTTGCAGCCGCGCTTCTTCAGCTCGCGGATGAAACGCGCGGCGGCGGCGAGATTGGCGACGGCGGTGGTCTCGGTCACTTCGAAGCAGATCGACGACGCGGCGACGCCGGTGATCGCGAACTGCTCGTTGAGATACTGGAGAAAGCGTTCATCGCCGATCGATGCGCCCGACAGATTGATTGCGTACTCCATGCCGTCGGTATCCGGCATCTGCGCGAGCGTCGAGAACACCGCGCGCACCACCCAGCGGTCGATGGCGGACATCAGCCCATAACGCTCCGCTGCCGGCATGAAAAGTCCGGGCGGCACGATATCGCCGCGCTCGCCCACCATGCGCAACAGAATCTCCATATGACGCGGATGCGCCGTCCCGTTATGGCGCACGCCGTGCAGCGCGGTCGCGCAGATGTCTTGCGCGTAGAGGCAGAAGCGGTCGTTCGCGAGCGCATCCTTGATGCGTCCGCACCACGACATCTCGCTCGCATGGCGCGTGAGTTCCTTGTCGCCCGGCACCGCGAGATGCACGCGGTCGCGGCCGCGCTCTTTCGCGAGATAACACGCGATATCGCCGTAACGCATGGCCGTTTCGACATCGAGCCCGTTTTGCCGAAGATCGACGACGCCGATGCTCACGCTCGTCGACAGCCGGTGCGTCTCCCACGACCACTCGAACGCCGCGACGTCCTTTCTCAGCCGCTCCGCGATCTGCATGGCGGTGTGCTTGTCGCAATTGCAGAGCAGCGCGCCGAACTCGTCGCCGCCCAGACGGCCGAGCACGTCTTCTTCGCGCAGGCATTCTTCGATGAAGAGCGCGACTTCGCGCAGCATGGCGTCGCCGGCGGCGTGACCGTAGGTATCGTTGACGACCTTGAACTGGTCGAGGTCCAGCATCATCAGCATTTGCGCGCGATGCGACGGATCGACGTCCGATTCGCGATCGAGCGCGGTGGAGAGGCGCCGCTCGAATTCCGTGCGGTTCAAGAGGCCCGTGAGCCCGTCGTGCGTCGCCTGCCATGCGAGGTTCGACACGTACTCGCGCTCGCGCGTCATGTTCCGCAGCAGCAGCACGACGCCGGTGAGCGTGTCCGAGTGATCGCGCACGACCGACGTGATGGCCTGCACGACGATATCGACGCCCATCGCGTTGGTCAGGATGAGGTCGCCGCAGACGGCTTCCGGCTCCGATTCCTTCAGCGCTTCGTCGATCACGTCGACGGGACGCCGGTCCCACTCGCGCGCCACCGTCACGAGCGCGCCGAGCGGGCGGTTCACGCAGGCGGCGGCTTCGCGGCAAAAGAGCTTTTCGGCGGCCGGATTGATGAACTCGACGAGACCCGACGGCCCCACCGAAATCACCGCTTCGCCGATGGAGCCGAGCGTCGCCTTCGCGCGCGCCTCGCTTCGGCGCAGCGCGTTTTCCGTGGCGAGCCGCGCGGTGATGAAGCGCCGCGCATACCACCCGGACAGGCAGACGAGCAGCACCGCGACCACGACGTTGACCGTGAAGAGCAGCATCGCCGTCTGGCGGAACGCGGAGCCGAGCACGTCGGCGAACGCGCGCGAGATCGGCGCGATGGTGCCGTTGATGTTCCAGACTTCGTCGGTCAGATGATCGACTTCGTCGTGACCGGCCTCTCCCCGCTTGACGGCGGTGCGCAACTGGCGGCCCGCGTCGGCGAGCTGGTCCACGAGCAGATCGCCCGCGGTCCAGTACGCGACCGCTTCCTGAAAGTAGCTCGCGCGCCGGAACGTGCGGAAGACCCAGATGACCGCGCCGACGTCGGCGGGATAAACGCCGCTCGCGAGCAGCGCGGCCCGCGCGGCGGGCACGTCGGGATCGGGCCGATCGAGCGCGAGACGCGCGCGCTTGAGGTTGAGCGGATACGCGATCGCGTTCTGGTATTCGGCGAACGCCTGCTCGTCGCCGGTCTGGGCGTAGCGGACGAGGTAGAAGACCGCGTCCTTCTGTCCTTTCGACCAGGTGCTTTCCCCGCCGATATAGGCGCGCACCGACGACATGATCGCGAGACTCGTGGCCGCCATCGCCAGAAGCGAAATGACGACCGCCAGGAATGGCCAGATTGTGTTGAACAACTGCCGATTCGTCGTTTTGGGAGCAACGCGCATGTTTTCCTTTTTGTGGTTCTCTCAGAAACGACGGAACGATGCGACTACAAGCCGGGACCGGAGACGAGGCCTGCCCGGCAAGCCGGATACGCCACCCTGTAACGGAATATCGGCAGGCGGCGCGGCGGCTTGAGGCTGTTTTGGGCGTGTGAAACATTTGCCGCGTTGAATCTTAATTATCGGGCGCGTAATTCCGATAATGTTCGGCGAGGGAAAAACTGCTGGCGTGACGCGGTAGCGGGTCGACGTTACCGGAAGAGGCGGCGGCGGTCCGGTTTCGAACCGCTCGTTTTATTTTCGACTGGCTGTGGCGGGCGATCAGCCGCGCGTGTCGATCCAGTCCTGCGCCCATCGGCGGGAATATTCGATGGCGTCGGCTTCCTTGCGGAAGTAATCGAGCGAATAAAAGCGATATTCGCCATGGCTGGGATTTTGATCGGCGCGTTCGAGTAATACGTTCGCGGAGAAACTGTTATCGCGCAGACGATGCGCGGAGGCATGCACCGCATAACCGCGGTAATTTTGAATCGATGTCATTTTTTAATTTTGAAATGTAAATGCTTTCCGACGAAAAAGCGGAAAGTAGGTGCTGCGTCTGGGAGACGTTTTTGGGGGGAGTTGGCCTGAAACGGCTTGGCCTGAGAAAAACGCGGAAGGGAGGCAGAACCAGCAGGAAATCGGGAGCCGATTATTCAGCTCCCGATGTGCAGCAGATGCAGCAGGCTTACAGCGGCTTGATGTTCGAGGCTTGCATGCCCTTCGGGCCGCGCTTCGTTTCAAAGCTCACCTTCTGGCCTTCTGCCAGGCTCTTGAAGCCGTCGGCGCGAATTTCCGAGAAGTGTGCGAAGAGGTCGTCGCCGCCGTTATCCGGCGTGATGAAGCCGAAACCCTTGGTGTCGTTGAACCATTTAACCGTACCGGTATCCATGAGAATCCTGAAATGAATAAGTGTGATCGCTCAGTGAGCAGGGCGAAGCAGCAAGGAGGGAGTGGACAACGAATACCGGAGGGGAATCCAACTATTGATGAACAGCAATCGACTTCTTGAACTTCAAAAAGCATTATGCCCGAACCCGAACATTTCAGTCAACTATTTTTTGAGATAAATGTGCGGGTTCGGTTAGCGCTTCAATGTTGCGTCAGGTGCCGCCGTCTTCCCGCAACGCATGTTCGAGTTGCTCGAGCGTGTAAGGCTTGCGCAGCGCCTGCCACGGAAAGTCCCGCACGTCTTCCGGCATGACGTTGTCGCCCGACGCGAATATCACGCGCACCTGCGGAAAGCGCTCGATCCAGCGCCGCGCCAGATCGATGCCCGTCATGTCCGGCAAGTTGATGTCGGTGAGGAGCACGTCGAAGGTGCCTTGCGTCATCGCGTCCAGCGCCGCGAGGGCGTTCGGCGCGCCGACGGCATCGTGGCCCAGCATGACGAGCAGTTCGCTCACCGCCTCGCGCGTCGCGCTGTCGTCTTCCACGACGAGCACGCGCTTGCCCGCCGCCTGAACGGGAGCGGGCGGCGGTGCGTCGGCGGCTTCGGCGACGGCCTTGCCCGAAGAACCGAGCATCTGCCGGATCTTGAACGCGAGGTCTTCGCGGCTATACGGCTTGCTCAGCAGTTCGACGCCGGGGTCGAGTCGCCCGCCATGCACGATCGCGTTTTGCGTATAACCCGACGTGAACAGCACGCGCACCTGCGGCTGCAGTTCGAGCGCGCGCCGCGCCATTTCGGGACTCTTCACGGAACCGGGCATGACGACATCGGTGAAGATGAGGTCGACATGCACGCCGCTGCTCAGCACCACGAGCGCCTGATCGGCGTTGTTCGCCTTCAGCACGCTGTAGCCGAGATCGGCCAGCATTTCGATGACGGTCGCCTGCACCTTCTGGTCGTCCTCGACGACGAGCACGGTTTCCGTGCCGCCCGTGACCGGCGTGTTGCGCCACGCGACGGGCTGATGCGCCTCCACCGACGATCGCGGCAGATACACGCGCACCGTCGTGCCGTGTCCAACTTCGCTATAGATGCGGATATGCCCGCCGCTTTGCTTCACGAAGCCGTACGCCATGCTGAGGCCGAGGCCGGTGCCTTCGCCTTCGGGCTTCGTGGTGAAGAACGGATCGAACGCGCGCTCCACGATTTCCGGCGACATGCCGATGCCCGTGTCCGTCACGCCGAGCATCACGTACTGGCCGGCGGGCACGTCGGACAGCGAGCGCACGTAGCGGTCGTCGAGCATGGCGTTGGCGAGTTCGAGCGTGAGCTTGCCGCCTTCGGGCATCGCGTCGCGCGCATTGATGGCGAGATTCAACAGCACGTTTTCAAGCTGATGCGAATCCACGAACGCGTTCCACAGTCCGCCCGATACGACCGTCTCCACTTCGATGGTCTCGCCGAGCGCGCGGCGCAGCAGGTCGTCCATGCCGCGCACCATCGTCGCGAGATTGACCGATACCGGCCGCAGCGCCTGCCTGCGCCCGAACGCAAGCAATTGCGATGCGAGTTTGGCGCCGCGCTCGACGGCGTCGATGGCGCTGCCCAGGCGGTCCATGCTCCAGTTGTCGTGCAGGCAGCGGCTGCGCAGCAGTTCGAGATTGCCGCGCAGCACCTGAAGCACGTTGTTGAAATCGTGCGCGACGCCGCCGGTCAGCTTGCCGATCGCTTCCATCTTCTGCGCCTGCAACAGCGCCGCGCGCGTCTCTTCGAGCAGTTGATCCGCTTCGCGCCGCTCGGTGACATCGCGCGTGATCTTCGCGAAGCCGATGAGCGTGCCGGTTTCGTCGCGGATGGCGTCGACGATCACATGCGCCCAGAAGCGCGTGCCGTCGCGGCGCAGACGCCAGCCTTCCGACTCGAAACGCCCTTCGCGCGCGGCGGTGTCCAGCGCGCGTTGGGGCAGTCCGGCTGCGGCGTCTTCCGGGGAATAGAAGCGGGAGAAGTGCGCGCCGATGATCTCGTCGGCGGCATAGCCCTTGATGCGCCGCGCCCCGTTGTTCCAGTTGGTGACGAGGCCTTCGGGCGACAGCATGAAAATGGAATAGTCGGTGACGCCTTCCACGAGCAGCCTGAAACGCCGCTCGCTTTCGATGACCGCGTCATGCGCCTTGCGCTTGTCGCTTTCGTCGCGAGCAATCTTGACGAAGCCGAGCAGCGTGCCGTCGCGATCCGTGAGCGACGTGGTCAGCACGCTCGCCCAGAACACCGAGCCGTCCTTGCGCTTGCGCCATCCTTCCGTCTCGAAGCTCCTGTGTTCGCGCGCTTCGCGCAGTTCCGTTTCGACGATGCCGTGCTCGCGGACGTCGTCGGGAAAGAAAATGGAGTAATGGCGTCCGACGATTTCGTCGGCGGCATAGCCATACATCGCCGCGCCGCCGGGGTTCCATGTGCGGATGACGCCTTCGGGCGACAGGCAGAAGGCCGCGAGGCTCGCCGTCGATTCGATCCAGATCCGCGCCCAGTCGCGGAGGGCGCCGTCGTTGTGTATCTCACTGCTGCGCATGGCACTCGTCATCGGTTCTTATACTCGTTGCCCCTGTACGGGGCAATTCGCAAGGCATGGGCGGAAGTTCACTAACCGAACATTCTAGCGGCTTGCGCGCTTTCCCGTGCGAAGGCGAGGTGCGGTCCCGCACGCGCTCGTGCGTCGCTCGGACGGTGCGCGGCGCTTTCGCTTGAGTGGAATGGCGAGTCTTTCTCAGCCGGATGCGAGTCAAAGCTCGGGCATCTTGAGATCCGCCTCGACGATCTCCTTGCCGCGTGCCTGCGCCGCGTTGCGCGCATCGTCCTTCTGCGTAAACGGGCCGATCTCGTCGGCGCCATCGAACGGATAGAGCAGACGCCCGTCGGTGAGACGCACGACCTTCAGCGTGCCGACGAACGCGCCGCTCACATGCGGGCGATACGACGCGTAGATCGCATAGTCGTCTTCGGTGAGGCCGGGTTTGGCCGACAAGTCTTTCTTCCACGGAAACAGGACGAGCTTCGCGCGGCGGGAGACCGGTTCTTTCATGGCGATCACATCCTTCTGAGGAAACGACGCAAACGGTTAGCACGTTATGTGCCGAATCCTCGGACGCACGATCGCATGATCGAACCGGCCATGGCGCTGATTGATGCCTCGGTCATTCAGTGCATCGATGCTTCAGTTCTTGAGATCGTCCGGCACCTTGCCGCCGTTCTCCGCGAGCTTCTTCATGACCTCCTTGTGCAGCCAGATGTTCATCGAAGCGGAATCGTCCGTATTGCCGGTGTAATGCAGTTCGGATGCGAGTTCCTTGCGCGCCTGCAGGCTGCTGTCGAGATCGAGCAGCTTCATCAGATCGACGATCGACGTGCGCCAGTTCAGATTCGCGCCGTTCTGCTGCTGCATCTGCGAGAGGACCGCTTCGACATCGACTTCGGGCATCGGCGTGACCGCAGGACGCGCGGGCTCGGTGCCCGCCGTGGCCGGTGCAGCTCCAGGATTCGCCTGCGCCGCAGCGGGCGCGCCACCCGCGTTCGACGCAGCCGGCGGCGTCGCCGCCCCCGATGCCGTCGCGGCCGGATGGTCATGCGGGAAAATCTTGTTCAGGATGGTCGAAAAAATGCTCATTGTGTTCCCCCTTTGGTTAGAGCGGCGCAACGTGTGCGCGGGTTGCCGTTGAACGAAAGCTTTCTACTCTTCCTGCCCGACCGCCTTCGATACGGCGGCGGGACTTTCATATTGCCGATCGGGCAGCGCATCGAGCGCATTCGTGATTTCCTCGCTCGCGCCGTTGCTGCGCGCGGTGTCGAGCAGCGTTTGCTTGCCCGCCGGACAGTCGATTCCCTTGGGCGCCTTCTGCATGTCGATGAACATGCTGTTGTGTGACGAAGCAGCCGCGCCGTGCGCTTACTGGCTCGCGCCGGAAGGTGCGTCGCTGGCGGCGGTGGCGGGCGCAGGCGATGCGGCGGGCGCGGACGCCATCGGCGCGGATGCGGCCGTATCGCTTGCCGGCGCGGTGCTGCCTGTGGTGTCCGAGCCGCGCTTGCAGCCTGCCGTGAGCGACATCGCGGCGACGACTGCGGCGAGCACTGCCATTCGGGTGATGTGGTTCGTGCGCATTTGTCCTTCCTCCATGGTGCGTTTCGTTGATCACGACGCGTCGCGCCGGTCCTTGAACGGAACCTCTTCGAGCGTCGTCTGCACTGACGTGCCGCTTTCCCACGCATTCGCGCCGGGTGCGATGTCCGGCACGGGGATGTCATAGCGTTTGCGCCTGCGTTCTTCCCACGAGACGCCAAGACGCGCATCGCGTTCGGCGAGCATGGACTCGTCGAGCTGACCGTCTTGCGTGAAGCCCATCATCAATTGCGGCGCGCCGTACGGGAAATCGTCGCGATCGATCTGCCATGTATGAAACGTCTTGCCGTACGTGGAGACGAGATCGTTGAAATACGCGCGCTCGGCCATCTCGGGAATGCCGGGCGCCACGAGAATGCCCGACTTCACCTCGTAATGATGGCTATGCCAGAGCCGCCGCTCTTCTTCGGGCAACTGCCGGTAGCGCTCTTCCGAGATGATGTATTCGATGCCGATGAGCCGCGCGTCCGGCCGGTTCGAATCGAAGATCACGCATTGATGCAGGTCGTGCCGCAGATGAATGCAGAAGTGATGCGCTTCGACCTGGCGGCCCATGTCGTCCGCGTACATGTGAAAGCCGTTGAGCCACGTGCTCATGGCGTCGAGCGGATACTTCGGCTGCATCATGCCGGATGCCAGATCGAGCAGACGATGCTTCGCCGAATGACCCTTGCCCGTTTGCGCGAGCGCGTTCACGCGACGGCCGATCAACAAGCCCGCCGCTGCCGCGAGACCGGCGACCACGCCTGCCGCGAGCGGCATCAACGGGTCCTGCATGTGACGGTCGTTCATCGATGCCTCCTGGCTTTCGAAGCTCTTAACGTCGGGCAGCAATCTTCGTTCCGGCTCGCCTACTCCACCGATTAAGAATTAAGCGTTTCGGGGCACTGCGATTGCTTGCGTGAGCACGCGGACACGCGCCGCATTCGCCGTATTCCGTCCATCGATATTCATCGCAGGAGTGAGCCATGAGCACGCCATCGCAGAACGGCAAGCCGGATCAATCGCAGAACGCCGACGAAGCGTCGCAAGCAGGCGGCGACGAAACGTTCACGACCGATGTTTCCGAAACGGACGACGAAGGCACGACCGTGCGTGAAGCCGAAGTGAGGAAGGACGATCTGTCCGAAGTGAAGCCGCAAGGCGGCGACAAGTCCTGACGCCGCGCCTGCTGCAACGCGGCGAACTCACGTGTCGTTGCGTGCTGATCGAAACGAACGATGGACTCGTGCTCGCCAATCCGCAGAGCCGCTTTGAGCACCCTGTTCTTGTCCTGATTAGGCGCGCGCTGCGTCTTCCTTCATAACGATATGAATCGTCCTTGGTTAGCGGACGAGTGCTCCTTGAATAGAATGGTGCGCCGCGTTGTCATGCCATGAAGACCGCGACCGTCCATGCGAGTCGCTGGCGAAATTATTACGGAATCCATACGATGCAAGAAACAACGAGAAAGACGCGGCGTCCGTCCTTGTCCGAAGGCCGGCGCGATGCCATGCGCAAGCTCGCGGCCGGCGCGGTCGGTGCCGTTGCTTCGGGCGCCGCCTTTCGTGCCGATGCCATCGCGCCGCTCGCCGTGCCCACATGGACACGCGAACCCGGCGCGCCGCTGCTGTCGCCGGCTTATGGCGTGCCTGCATCGTTCGAAGGCGAAGTCATTCGACGCACCGCGCGCCCGCCCGCGATGCCCGGCTCCGGCTCCTCGATGACGCCGCTCGCCGATCTCTTCGGCGCGCTCACGCCGAACGGCCTCGTGTACGAGCGGCATCATGCGGGCGTGCCGAAGATCGATCCGGACCAGCATCGGCTCGTGATACACGGACTCGTGCGCGAGCCGCGCATCTTCAGCATGGACGATCTCGTGCGTTTGCCTTCCGAGTCGCACGTGTACTTCCTCGAATGTTCCGGCAATACCCGAATGGAGTGGAAAGGGCCGAGCGGGCTGCCTTTGCAACTCACGCACGGCCTGCTTTCATGCTGCGAATGGACCGGCGTGCGGCTTTCAACCTTGCTCGATGAAGTCGGCGTCGATCCTTCCGCTCAATGGCTGCTGGCCGAAGGCGCGGACGGCGCGGCCATGACGCGCAGCCTGCCGCTCGATCGCATCATGGAGCGCGCGCTCGTGGTCTATGCGCAGAACGGCGAACGCCTGCGCGCGGAGAACGGCTATCCGGTGCGGCTCATCGTGCCGGGCTTCGAAGGCAACACGAACATCAAATGGCTGCGGCGTCTGAAGCTCGTGCGCGAACCGGAAATGACGCGCGAGGAAACATCTAAGTACACGGATCTTCTCCCCGATGGCCGCGCGCGTCAGTTCGTCTTCGAGATGGATGCGAAGTCGGTCATCGCGCGTCCTTCGGCGGGGCATCGGCTGAAGGAGCGCGGCTACTATGCGATCAGCGGTTACGCATGGTCGGGACGCGGGCGCATCCGCAGCGTGGACGTATCGACCGATGGCGGCAAGACCTGGCGCGCCGCGCGTCTCACGAGCGCGGTTCAAGACCGCGCGCTCACGCGCTTCGAAGCGGACTGGCAATGGGACGGCGGCCCGGCGAACCTGCAAAGCCGCGCGACGGATGAAACCGGCTACGTGCAGCCCACGCGCGAAGCGCTCGTCGCGGCGCGCGGGGTCGACTCGGAGTATCACTACAACGGCATCCAGAACTGGCGCGTCGATGAAAGCGGCGAGGTGCGCAATGCTTAAGGCCTTATCGATTGCAGTTGCGTGCATGATACCCGCGCTGGCGTGCGCGACCGACTACGGCATCGGACATGCCATCGATCGCAACGCGATTGCGTCATGGAACATCGACGTCGATGCAGCGGGCCACAATCTGCCCGCAGGTTCCGGCGACGTCGCGCACGGCAAGCAGATCTTCGGCGCGAAATGCGCGATGTGTCACGGCGCGAACGGCGAGGGCGGCGTCGGCGATCCGCTCGTCGGCGGCATCGGCACGTTGTCGAGCGAGAAGCCGAAGAAGACCGTGGGAAGTTACTGGCCTTACGCGACGACGCTCTACGACTACATTCGCCGCGCGATGCCGTATAACGCGCCGCAATCGCTTTCGGCGGACGACGTCTATGCGGTGAGCGCGTATGTGCTCTATCTGAACAAGATCGTTCCGGAAGACGCGCGGCTCGACGCGAAGTCGTTGCCGCGCGTGAAGATGCCGAATCGCGATGGCTTCGTCGGCGATCCGCGGCCGGGAAAGCTGTAGCTCGCGGCCGGGTTTGAAATCACAGTTCGTTGAACTGAATATCGCCGCCTTTCATCACGAGCGGAATGCGCTCGCCCTGACCGAGCATGCAGGAGATATCGGCGAGCGGGTTGCCGTCGACGACGATCATGTCGGCCCATGCGCCCGGCGCGATGCAGCCGAGCTTCTCGGGCAAGCCGAGCACTTCGGCGGCGGTCGTGGTCGCGGCGAGCAGCGCCGCCTTGTTGCCGAGCACTTCCGAACGGATGCGGAATTCGTCGCTTTGCAGACGCTGCGAAGGCCCGAGCAGGTCGGAGCCGAAGCCCATCTTCACGCCTGCATCGCGATAGATTTCGAGCGAGCGCAAGCCCGCCTCGCGCACGTCCTCGATCTTCGCGACGCTTTCTTCGCCGAGGCCGTATTGCGCGCCTTCGGACGCCAGCGCTTCATACGTGACGAGCGTCGGCACGACGTATGCGCCGTGCTCGGCCATCAGCTTGGCGGCGGGCGCATCGATCAGATTGCCGTGCTCGATCGTGCGTACGCCCCAGCGCACGACGCGCGAGATTGCATCGGCGGTGTAGGCGTGCGCCATCACATACGTATGGCGTGCGCGCGCTTCCTCGACGATCGCACGCACTTCATCTTCCGCATAGCCGTATGCGCCGACGGGATCGGTCGGTGACGCCACGCCGCCCGACGCCATGATCTTCAGATGATCCGCGCCCATCTGCAGTTCTTCGCGCGCGGCGCGGCGCACTTCATCGACGCCATCGGCCACGCGTGCAAGCGCGCCTACGCGCACGCAGCATCCGCACGGCGCGCTGTTGCCCATGTAGTCGGAGCGCGCGCGCATGTCGCCGTGTCCGCCGGTCTGACTGAGCGCGCGTCCCGCCACGAAAAGACGCGGCCCGACAGCGAGCCCGCTTTCCACCGCGACCTTGTGCGGATGTCCCGCGCCGCCCGCATCGCGCACGGTGGTGAAGCCGCGCCGCAGCATCGCGCTCATGATAGGCACGGAACGCAGCGTCACGAGCACGTTCGGCATGTGCACTTGCTGCGAGAGATTGAGCTGCACGGCGACCACGTGAACATGCAGATCGATGAGGCCGGGCATCAGCGTCTTGCCCTTCAGGTCGATCACCCGCGATGCCGCGCTTTGCAGCGGCTTGTCGGACACTTCCTTGACGAGCCCGTTTTCGACGAGCACGTGATGCGCTTCGCGCAGTTCGCCCCGTGCGGGATCGAGCACGGCAGCATTGCTGAACAGGATGCTTTGCACTGTCATCTTCTCCATGAAAAAGCCGCTGCCCGAGCGTGCGCAGCGGCGTTATGGCTTTGCGTCGTGATGTGTGGCTTATCGCGTCATCGCGCGGATGCTTCGGTAACCGACGTCATGGCCGATGCTTCGCCCGCCGCGATGTCTTCGAGCGAGCGCCCGCGCGTGGGAATACCCATCACGACGACGGCGATCGCGCCGAGCAGCAGGACGACGGTCGTCACGCCGAACACGCCGGCGAAGCCGAACACCGGATACAGATAGCCGACGAGAATCGGCGAGACGATCGCACCGATGCGCCCGATTGCCGATGCCGTTCCCGCGCCCGTCGTGCGCACGGCGGTCGGAAAGACTTCGGCGGTGTACGCATAGACGCCCGCGTACGTGCCGTTCATGAAGAACGACAGGAGAATGCCCGCGATCATGATCTGGCCGTTCGTGTTCGCGAACGCCATGCCGAGCGCGCAGGCGCAGCCGCACAGCATGTACGACGCGATCGTCGCCTGCCGGCCGATGCGTTCGTTGAACCATGCCGCGCTGAAGTAGCCGGGCACTTGCGCGACGTACATCGCGAGCGAATAGCCGAAGCTGCGCGTGATGCTCATGCCGTGCTGCACGAGCAGGCCCGGAATCCACGTGAAGAACGCGTAGTAGCTGAAGGTGATGGAGAGCCACATGAGCCATGTCATCACCGTGATGCGCGCCTGGCGGCCCGCCCACAGCGCGCGGAAATTGGCGATCAGCGTGCCCGTCTCAGCCGATGGTTCGCCGCTCGGCGTCGCTGTTTCGGCGCGCGGCAATTCGATGCCGCGACGCGCGAAGTCCGCTTCGATATCGACGAGCACGCGTTCGGCTTCATCGCGACGCTTGCGGCTTTCGAGCCAGCGCGGCGATTCGGGCAGCGAACGCCGCCACCACAACAGCATCACGACCGGCGCTGCGGTAATGAAGAGCACCGTGCGCCAGCCTTCGGGAAACGCGGGCACGATGAAGTAGCCGAGCAGCGCCGCCGCCACGAAGCCGAACGAGAAGAAGCCCGCGAGCGCGCCCGTGAACACGCCGCGATAGCGCTTCGCCACGAACTCCGCGAGATACGGCGCGATGATCGCGCTCTCCGCGCCCGTTCCCATGCCCGCGACGATGCGCGAGGCGAGGAACGTGGGCCATGAATCGGTCATCGCGCTGACGACGGAAGCGATGCTGTAAAGCAGCAGCGCATACATCATCACCTTGCGCCGGCCGATGAGATCGCCGAGCGTGCCCGCGAAGAGCGCGCCGAAGAAGTAGCCGATGAAATTGCCGCTGCCGAGCACGCCGGTCTGCACGCTCGTCAGCGCCCAGTCGTGCCGCAGCACGGGCAACACGAACGCGACCGCGGCGGCGTCCATTGCGTCGAAGGCATAGCCTAAGCCGCCCATCATCAAGAGCCGCCAGTGAAAGCGTCCAAATGGAAGACGTTCGATGCGCGCGGATACGTTCGACACAGGATTCTCCAGAGCAGAGCGGGGCACATGACTTAGCTCGCCATTCTAGGGTCCGTCCGACCTCAACCATATTTATAATCGTGATCTTGCACATTGATACGGTGAATGGCTTTCCATGAGCTTTCGAACTCTCGATCTCAACCTGCTGAAGGTGTTCGAAGCGTTGATGACCGAAGGCGCGGTCACGCGTGCCGCGACGAAGTTGTCGCTCACGCAACCCGCTGTCAGCAACGCGTTGAGCCGCTTGCGCGAGGCCTTCGGCGATCCGCTCTTCGTTCGTCACGGCGCGGGCGTCACGCCGACGCAACGCGCCATGGCGCTGTGGGGTCCCATCGGCGAATCGCTCAGTCGCATCCGTGGCGCGCTGGACGAACAGACCTTTTTGCCGGCGCTCGCCGAAGTCAACTTCAGCCTGTCGATGTCCGACTATGTCGCGGGCATCGTGATGCCGCGCCTCATTACGCGCTTCAGCAAGACCGCGCCCGGCGTGCGCTTCCAGACCGTGCCGAACATTTTGCTCGATGCACCCGCGCTGCTCGAAGGCAATCGCGTGGACTATCTGATCGGCGTGTACGTGAACGAAACGCTGCCGCCGTCGCATATCCGTTCGCTTTCGTTGTGGCCTGTCGAGTACGGCTGCGTGATGCGCCGCGATCATCCGCTCGCCGCAACGGGCAAGCTGACCACGCGGCGCTTTCTCAATGCACGTCATGTCGATGTGAGCCTCGCAGGGCAGACGCAGCCGTCGTTCGACAGCTTCCTCGCATCGCGTGGACTGAAGCGCAATCTCGTCGCGACGGTGAATCACTACACGGTCGCATGCGACATGATCCGCGCGAGCGATCTCATCGGCGTATTGCCGAGCGATCTATGCAAGCGCATCGCGCCGAAGGGCGAACTCGTGAGCGTGCGCGCGCCGCTCGAAGCGCCTGATCGCGTGATCAGCCTCTTCTGGCATCAGCGCAATGAAACATCGCCGGCACACATGTGGTTGCGTGAGCAACTCGTGGAGATGTTCGCGTCGCCGGGACTCGTCGCGAGCGGCAATGACGGCGCACGCACGAAAGTAAAGCGCGTGGGGCGCATGTCGTCGCGTTCAGTCAGTGCTTCATGAGTTCGCGAGTCGATTAATGCAAAACGATTGTTCGTGATTTCCCGCCAGTCAATTCGTTTCGAGCCGCTTTATCGCGCTCGACGACCTGTCTACATTTGCGCTTAGCAGTTCGGTTCGATGGATGAACCGCCGCAAACCATCCCTCTAAGGAAATCATCATGAGCAAGCTCGCGGGTAAGGTCGCTGTCGTCACGGGTGCGTCGAAGGGTATCGGCGCTGCCATTGCCAAGGCGCTCGCAGCGGAAGGCGCTTCGGTCGTCGTGAACTATTCGAGCAGCCGGGCCGGCGCGGATGCCGTCGTTGCCGATATCACCGCAGCCAACGGCAAGGCGGTTGCAGTAGGCGGCGACGTATCGAAAGCGGCGGATGCGCAAGGCATCGTGAACACGGCGGTGGAAACGTATGGACGGCTCGATATCGTCGTGAACAACTCAGGCATCTACGAGTTCGGCACCATCGAAGAGATCACTGAAGAGCACTTCCATAAGCAGTTCAATGTGAACGTGCTCGGCGTGCTGCTCGTGACGCAAGCCGCCGCGAAGCATCTCGGCGAAGGCGCGAGCATCATCAACGTGAGTTCGGTCGTGAGCCGCATCACGCCGGCGGCATCCGCTGTCTATAGCGGCACGAAGGGCGCGGTCGATGCCATCACCGGGGCGCTCGCACGCGAACTCGGACCGAAGCAAATCCGCGTGAACTCCATCAATCCGGGCATGGTCGTGACCGAAGGCACGAACACCGCAGGCATCATCGGGTCGGAAATGCAAACGGGCATCGTCGCGCAAACGCCGCTCGGCCGCCTCGGTCAACCGGACGACATCGCAGCGGTCGCGGTGTTCCTCGCATCGGACGATGCGCGCTGGCTGACCGGCGAAAGCCTTATTGCAAGCGGCGGCCTTCGCTGATCGGCAATCGAAACTTGGCCGACCCGCGAAGGGCCGGGCATGCGTTCAGGTGCGCCAGGCCTCGCCGTCAGGAAACACATGCCTGTCGAGCGAGGCCGCTTTCATTTCGATGCTGTAGCCCGGCTGCTGCGGCGGCATGTATCGCCCGTTGCGGATAACGACGGGATCGATGAAATGCTCGTGCAAGTGATCGACGTATTCGAGCACGCGATTGTCGAGCGACCCCGACACGCAGATGTAATCGAAGAGCGAAATATGCTGCACGTACTCGCATAATCCGACGCCGCCCGCGTGCGGACACACCGGCACGCCGAACTTCGCGGCCATGAGCAGCACCACGAGCACTTCGTTCAGGCCGCCGAGACGGCAACTGTCGATCTGACAGAAGTCGATGGCCTCAGCTTGCAGCAGTTGCTTGAACATCACGCGGTTCTGGCAATGCTCGCCTGTCGCCACGCCGATGGAACCCAGCCGCTGCCGGATGGCGGCGTGGCCGAGTATGTCGTCGGGGCTCGTGGGCTCTTCGATCCACCATGGATCGAATTCCGCGAGACGCCGCATGTTGGCCACGGCCTCATCGACGTCCCATACCTGATTGGCATCCATCATCAGTTTCGAGTCCGCGCCGATCTCTTCGCGCAGAATGCGCGCGCGCCGCACGTCTTCTTCCAGATTGCCGCCGACCTTCTGCTTGAAATGCGTCCAGCCCTGCGCCACGCCTTCGCGCGCGAGGCGGCGAATCTTCTCGTCGTCGTAACCGAGCCAGCCCGCCGATGTCGTGTAGGCCGGATAACCGCGCTCGAGCATCTCCTTCTCGCGATCGCCGCGCGTCTTCGCATGGCGATTCAGAATGGCGATGGCTTCATACGGCGTGATGGCGTCCGTCACGTAGCGGAAGTCCAGGCAACGCACGAGTTCCTCGGGCGTCATGTCGACGAGCAGCTTCCACACCGGCTTGCCTTGCGCCTTCGCCCACAAGTCCCAGACCGCATTGACGACCGCCGCCGTCGCGAGATGAATGGCGCCCTTGTCCGGGCCGATCCAGCGCAACTGACTGTCCGACGTGAACGCACGCCAGAACGCGCCCATGTTCGCGGTGATGTCTTCGAGCGTCTTGCCGACGATGAGCGGCGTGAGCGCCTGCACCGCAGCGACGCATATCTCGTTGCCGCGTCCGATGGTGAACGTGAGGCCGTGGCCGGTGAGTCCGGCCGATGAATCCGTTTCGAGTGTGACGTAGGTGGCCGAGTAATCCGGCGCGGCGTTCATGGCGTCCGAGCCATCGAGCGAACGCGAGGTGGGAAAGCGAATGTCCCGAACGGACAGGTTGGTGATCGTGGTCATCAGAAAGGTCTCCGGGGCGATGGCGATCGACTTCGGTCTGCGGGTAAATACCAATGAACACCCAATGAACACCAGTGAGTTTCGATGTCGCCGCGCGTCTCAACTATTGGCTAGGCATTTGCACGCGTTGACAACATCGAATCTGCTTTCTAGCATGCTAGCATCTTCATCGGAAATCAAGCCTGCCGTGAGCACTTCGTCCGATACGACCACCATCAGTACTCCGTATGATGCGTTGCACAAGATCGGCAGCGCGCAGCGGGGCAGCCTGACCGATGCGGTCGAGGAGGCATTGCGCGAAGCCATCGTCACGCTGGCGCTCGAACCGGGAATGATGATCGACAAGATTGCAGTCTGCGAGCGCATGGGCGTATCGCGTTTTCCTGTCACGGCTGCGCTTGCGAGACTGGAGCACGCGGGTCTCGTCGAAGTCTTGCCGCAGCGCGGCACGCGCGTGAAGCCCATCGCTTTGCGGGACATTCATCAGCATCTTTTCATTCGCAGCGCGCTGGAAGTCGAAACGGTGCGCGGCGTGGCGCTCACGCTCGCGCCCGCCACGCTCGACGCATTGGCCGGCAATCTGGAGCAGCAGCGCGCGGCGGTCGCGAACGGCGAGCGTCTCGCGTTTCATGCACTGGACCTCGCGTTTCACGAGATTTTGCTCGACGCCATTGCGTTGCCGCGCGTGAAGGAGATCGTCGCGGTATCGCGCAACGCGCTGGATCGTGCGCGGCAGCTTCTCGCCAGTCCGGAGCGCCTCGTGCATACGCTCGCGGAGCACGAACACATCTTCGAAGCGATACGAAAAGGCGAAGCCGATGCCGCCGCCAAAGCCATGCACGATCATCTCGATCAAGTGGTGGCGGAGTTGCATCGTTCGGCCGGAAAGAGACCGGATCTCTTCGAGCAGTAGCAGTGGATGTTCAGCGGTATCGGCAAGCATGATCGAACCACATGACACGGGACTCCATGACTCCGCTCATTTCCGTCGACAAGCTCAGCAAGCGTTTCCCGGGCGTGCGCGCGCTGCATGAAGTGAAGTTCGACCTCATGCCGGGCGAAGTCCATGCGCTGATGGGCGAGAACGGCGCGGGCAAATCCACGCTGATGAAGATACTTGCCGGCGTCTATAGCCGCGATTCGGGCGACATGTTCGTGGACGGCCAGCCGGTCGAATTCACGAGCCCGCGCGAGGCGCAGGCGCTCGGCATCGGCATCATTCATCAGGAACTGCATCTGATGAATCATCTGACCGTCGCGCAGAACATCTTCATCGGACGCGAGCCGCGCAAGCTCATGGGCCTCCTGCTCGACGAAGACAAGCTCAACGAAGCCGCGCGCGACATCCTTTCGCGCATGCACGTGAATCTCGATCCGCGCACGATCGTCGGCACGCTTACCGTCGCGAGCCAGCAGATGGTGGAGATCGCGAAGGCCTTGTCCTTCGATTCGCGCGTGCTCATCATGGACGAGCCAACTTCTGCGCTCAACGACGCCGAGATCGCCGAACTGTTTCGCATCATTCGCCAGTTGCGCGACCGGGGCGTGGGCATCGTCTATATCTCGCACAAGATGGACGAGCTGGAACAAATATCGGACCGCGTGACCGTGCTGCGCGACGGCGAATATGTCGCGACCGTGAGCACGCGCGAGACGAGCGTGGACACGATCATCGGCATGATGGTGGGCCGTACGCTCACGGACCTGACATCGTTTCTGGGCGGCTCGGAACAGGGCGATGTCGCGCTCGACGTGAGGCATCTCAACGCGGGGCCGCTCGTGCGCGATGTGAGCTTCACGCTGCGCAAAGGCGAGATTCTCGGCTTCGCGGGCCTCATGGGCGCGGGCCGCACAGAAGTCGCGCGCGCGGTGTTCGGCGCGGATCCGATCGAGTCCGGCGAGATCATCGTGAAGGGCGCGAAGGCGCATATCAAACAGCCGAGCGATGCGGTGGCGCGCGGCATCGGCTATTTGTCGGAAGACCGCAAGCGCTTCGGCCTCGCCACAGGCATGGATGTGGAATCGAACATCGTCATGTCGAATCTCGGCAAGTTCCTGTGGGCGGGCATGTTCCTGCGGCGCATGCGCATCCGCAAGTCCGCATCGCATTTCATCGGCCTGCTCGCGATACGCACGCCGTCGCCCACGCAGCCCGTGCGCCTGCTTTCGGGCGGCAATCAACAGAAGATCGTCATCGCGAAGTGGCTGGAACGCGATTGCGACGTGCTCTTCTTCGATGAACCCACACGCGGCATCGATGTCGGCGCGAAGAGCGAGATCTATCGGCTATTGCGCGCGCTCGCCGGGCAGGGCAAGGCCATCGTGATGATTTCATCCGAACTGCCGGAGATTTTGCGCATGAGCGACCGCATTGTCGTGATGTGCGAAGGGCGCATTACCGGCGAGCTTTCCGCGAGCGAAGCGACGCAAGAGCGCATCATGCAGCTCGCGACGCGGCGTCCCACCATGCAAGCGGCATGAGCCGCGAGGAACGACCATGAACCAGCCATCCCAGCCTTCCGATAGCGCCGCGCTCGCCGGCCAGCGACGCGCGAGCGGCCTGCGCGCCCGCGTCTTCACGCCGACCGCGCTACAGAAGCTGCTTGCTTTCGCGAGCCTTATCTTGCTGCTCGTGTTCTTCAGCTTCGCTTCGCCCGCGTTCATGCAGATGGACAACATCCTCGGCATTCTGCAGGCGACGGCGGTCAACGGCGTGCTCGCCATTGCGTCCACGTTCGTCATCATCACGGGCGGCATCGACTTGTCGGTGGGCACGCTCATGACCTTCACCGCCGTGATCTGCGGCGTGTTCCTCACTTACTGGCATTTGCCGATGTGGCTCGGCATCGTCGCGGCCATCGGCACGGGCGCGCTGTGCGGCACCATTTCCGGCACGCTGACGGCGAAGATGAAGATACCGCCGTTCATCGCGACGCTCGGCATGATGATGCTGCTGAAGGGACTGTCGCTCGTCGTCTCCGCGAACAAGCCGATCTACTTCACCGACACCGAGAACTTCTACATGATTTCGCAGGACTCGCTGATCGGCTACTTCTTGCCGAGCGTGCCGATTCCGAACGCCGTGCTCATTCTGTTCGTCATCGCCATTGTGAGTTCCATCACGCTCAATCGCACCGCGCTCGGTCGCTACACGTTCGCGCTCGGCAGCAACGAAGAAGCGGTGCGGCTCTCGGGCGTGAACGTGGACCGCTGGAAGATCGCGATCTATGGTCTCGGCGGCGCGATCTGCGGCATCGCGGGTCTTCTCATCGCGTCGCGCCTCAACTCCGCGCAGCCCGCGCTCGGACAAGGCTATGAACTCGATGCAATCGCGGCGGTGGTCATCGGCGGAACGTCGCTGAGCGGCGGCGCGGGAACGATCCTCGGCACCATCATCGGCGCATTCATCATGAGCGTGCTGACCAACGGCCTGCGCATCATGTCGGTTGCGCAGGAATGGCAGATCGTCGTGACGGGCCTCATCATCATTCTCGCGGTGTACGCGGATATTCTGCGGCGCAGGAAGCGTTGAAGAAGCGTTGAAAAAGCGCTGAAGAGAAGCATCAGACAGGAGCACAACGAGACTCGTGCAACGAGTCGAAACCGATAGCCTACCTCTGGAGGAGATCCATTATGTTCAAAAGAAGAATCATCGGTGTCCTGATTGGTTTGAGCGCGATCGCCACCGCGACGAGCACTGCCTACGCGGACGAAGCCTACATTCCACTCATTTCCAAGGGCTTCCAGCATCAGTTCTGGCAGGCCGTGAAGTCCGGCGCGGAACAGGCCGCGAAGGAACAGAAGGTCAAGATC
Source organism: Caballeronia sp. ATUFL_M2_KS44 (assembly GCF_023630965.1). Classification (NCBI taxonomy): domain Bacteria; kingdom Pseudomonadati; phylum Pseudomonadota; class Betaproteobacteria; order Burkholderiales; family Burkholderiaceae; genus Caballeronia; species Caballeronia sp. ATUFL_M2_KS44. Next base: position 221,860 of record NZ_JALQEA010000051.1, read on the forward strand.
AGCTTCGAAGGGCCTGAAACCGAAGCCATGGTCGACAAGCAGATCGACATGCTTTCCGCCGCGCTCGCGAAGAAGCCGCAAGCCATCGGCATCGCCGCGCTCGACAGCAAGGCCGCCATTCCGCTGCTCAAGCGCGCGCAGAACAACAAGATTCCGATCATCGCGTTCGACTCGGGCGTGGACGGCGACATTCCGCTCACGACGTGCGCCACCGACAATCTCGCCGCCGCCGCGCTCGCCGCCGACAAGATGGCCGACGCCATCGGCAACTCGGGCGAAGTGGGCGTGATCGTTCACGACCAGACGAGCCGCACGGGCATCGATCGTCGCGACGGCTTCCTGAACGAGATGAAGGCGAAGCATCCGAACATCAAGATCGTATCGGTGCAGTACGGCGGCGGCGATCACCTGAAATCCGCCGAGATCGCGAAGGCGATGATCCAGGGCAATCCGAACATCAAGGGCATCTTCGGCGCGAACGAAGGCTCCGCCGAGGGCGCGGCCATCGGCGTGAAGGAGTCGGGCAAGAAGCTCGTCCTGATCGGCTATGACTCCGGCAAGGAACAAAAGGCGGACATCAGCTCGGGGCTCATGGCGGGCGCGATCACGCAGAATCCTATCGGCATCGGCAAATGCGTGGTGGATTCGGCGGTGAAGGCGCTCAAGGGCGAGAAGCTGCCGAAGAAGGTCGATACCGGCTTCTACTGGTACGACAAGAGCAACATGAACGACCCGAAGATCGCGGCAGTGCTTTACGACTGATCGCACGCGGCCGCGTGGTTCGCGCAAGGAGGAAAGCGCCAATGGCCTTCCTTCTTGCGCGATGAAGTGCATATCCCGATTGACGTTCTCCCGCGCCTGCGACGACGATGCGTCACGCCTTGCTTCGAGCTTGCAAGTGAAAGCACGGCGTCGCGTTGAAACCGTCGATATAGCGAAGCAAACAACCAGGAGGAGAGGGACATGCCAGTCAGAAACGGCCGCTCTTTGGTTCATCACGGGGTAATCGTTACCGCACCGCTCGCCGCGCTCGCGCTCGCGGCATGCGGCGGACATGACGACGATTCGTCATCGTCCACGTCCACGCCGATGACTTGCGCGCAACTCGCGGGCATGAACGTGCCGGCGAGCGCGATCGGCTTGCAGACGACGGGCGCGACCGACACCGCCGCGACGACCGTGGCGGCATCGGGAACGGGCGTCAGCGCGACGCCCGAATATTGCCAGGTCGATGGCACCATCGCTCCGGTCGATCAGGCCGCGCCGAAGATCACCTTCCGGATCGCGATGCCGACGCAGTGGAACAGCAAGATGGTGATGCTCGGCGGCGGCGGATACGACGGCACCGTGCCCGTCGTGACCGGTAACGTGCCCGCCGGACCGACCGCGCAGCCCGCGCCGCTCGCACGCGGTTACGCCGTGTTCGGCAGCGATTCGGGCCACCAGGCCGGTACGCTCGGCAGCCGCGACGGCTCGTTCGGCGTGAACGACGAAGCCGTCGCGAACTTCTCCAGCGACGCGCTCAAGAAGACGCGCGACACGGCTCTCTATCTGCTGTCGAAGCGTTATGCGGTGAGCAAGCCGCAGCGCGCGTACTTCGCGGGCGGATCGTCGGGCGGACGCGAGGCGCTTGCCGTCGCGCAGCGCTGGCCGCAGGACTGGGACGGCATCATCGCGCTGTATCCGGCGTGGAATGCCGCGACGCTCGATCTGCAATTCGGCCGCATCACGCGGGCGCTCGCGCAGCCCGGCGCGTACCTGAGCCAGGCGAAGCGCAAGGCCCTGCTCGATTCCGCCACCGCCACGTGCGATGCGCTCGACGGCGTCGCCGACGGCCTCATCAGCAACATCCCCGCATGCAACGCGACCTTCGATCCCGCGACGGCCATGCTCAACGGCGCGCCGCTGCGTTGCCCGGGCGGCGGCGATACCGGCCTCACGTGTCTCTCGGATGCGCAGATCACCGCGCTGAAGGTCTACGCGACGCCGATCACGTTCGCGTATCCGCTCGCGAGCGGCGAGACGCAATATCCGGGCTTCAACGTGTGGGGCGCGGATCTCGGTGTCGTGAATGCGTCGGCGTTGCAGGCGAGCGTCATCACGCTGTCGCTGAACCTGTTGCCGCCGGCCAATCCCATGCCCACGACCGCGCCTTACTTCAGCACCTTCTGGGACCAGTGGATTCGATACTTCGTCGCGCGCAATCCGAACGTCAATTCGCTCAACGTCGATCCTCAGAATCCGGGCGCGTATCAGGCGCGCATCAGTGCGCTGACTGCCGAACAGGACATGAACAAGACGGACCTGTCCGCGTTCAACCAGAAGGGCGGCAAGATACTGATGGCGCACGGCATGTCCGATGCACTCGTCAGCACGCAGTCCACGGAGCAGTATTACGTGCGTCTGCAGCAGACGATGGGCGCATCGACGGTCGCGAACTTCGTGCGTTACTACGAGATTCCCGGCTATGGGCACTCGGTCAGCACCATCTTCAACGCTTCGTGGGATTCGCTGACGACGCTCGAAAACTGGGTCGAACGAGGCGTGACGCCGCCCGCGCAGACCGTCGCGGATACGGCGGGCGTGCCGGGCCGCACGCGGCCGCTCTGCGAGTATCCGACGTTCCCGCGCTATAACGGCTCGGGCAACGTGAACGTCGCGTCGAGCTTCACGTGCGCGTCGCAGTGAGCTGAATGACGGTACGATGCCGCGGTTTCTGCATGAAGCCGCGGTATCGTCCGGTTCATCGGCTCGCGGCCCACAGCAGCGTCAATCCCGACGACAGCATCAACGCATCGACGACGAGCCTGAACGCATCCGCCGACATTCTCGCGACGATGCCGCGCGCACAGAACGTCCCCGCCATGATCGAGACGCCCGTGATCAACCCTTGCGCGACGATGCTCAGCGGCAGCGCGCCCGACCCGCGGAACGTCAGCACCTTGGCGCCGTACACGGCGAGCGAACCGGCTGCTTCGGTCGCGAGAAACGCGCCTTTCACGAGGCCATAGTTCATGAACACGGGCACGGTGATCGGCCCCGTCGAGACGACGATGCCCGTCAGAAAGCCCACTACCGCGCCGATCATCGAAAGCTGAACGAGCGAGAAGCGGATGGACCTGCGTGCGAGCCATCGCCGCGTGGGGACCATCGCGACGAAGAACACGCCGAGCGCGAGATCGACGGTGCGCGAAGGCAGCGCGAGCAGCGTGCGAACGCCGAGCATCGCGGCGGGCATGGCGGTCACGCTATACGCGATGCACGCTTTCCAGTCGATTTCGCGCCACCACGAAAGCACTTTGCCGAGATTGCCGAGGATCGACGCGATCGCCATGATCGGCACGGCGCGCTGCGGCCCGTACATGATGACGAGCACGGGCATGAGCATCATCGACGAACCCGTGCCGATGATACCGCTCAACACGCCGGCCAAGAGCCCGACGACCAGTACGATCACATACCCCATGCAAAGCCCTCACATGCCGAGACACACCGCGCCCGCCGCGACGACCACGCACGCGAGCCAGCGTTTCGCGCTGACCGTTTCGCGCAGGAACACTCTGCCGATCAGCGCCGCGAACACGACGCTCGTTTCGCGCAGCGCCGATACAGCACCCATCGCGCCCGACTGCATCGCCCATATCACGATGCCGTACGCCGCGATCGAAACAAGCCCGCCGACGACTGACGAACCGATGGCCATCGGCGCGTCGCGCATGGGCGTCCAGAGTGCGGGAAGTCCGCGCATCGTAACGAATAGCAGCGGCATGAGCCAGTAGAACATGAACATCCACGCGGTGTACGCGAGCGCCTGTCCGTTCGATGCGCGCACGCCGATGCCGTCGATGACCGTGTAGACCGCGATGGTCACGCCGGTGACGAACGCGGCGAGCGCGCTCGAACGCGATACATGCCGGCCCTGCAACGCGAGCGCCATGATGCCGCCGGAGATCAGCACGATGCCGAACGCATGCAGCGGACCGATCGCCTCGTGCGCGAAGACCGCCGCGCCCAGCGTGACGAGCATCGGCGACGAGCCGCGCGCGATGGGATACGCCTGCGCGAGATCGCCGCGTTTATACGAGCGCACGAGGCTCACGTTATAGACGATATGCACGAGCCCCGAAGCGACGATGCAGGGCCACGCGGCATCGGCGGGCAAGGGCAATGCGATCACCGCCACCGACGATACCGCCGCCATCGCGATGCTCATCCATGTCATCGAGAGAAAGCGGTCGCGATTGCCGTGCAGCATCGCGTTCCAGCTTGCGTGAAGCAGGGCGGCGAGGAGCACGAAGCCGCCGGTGTAACTGAGCATGCGGAATCCGGTTCGAGAGAATATGGAGAAGAATAACTATCTTGTCCCGGCCCCACAAACCAGATAAATTGGCTCGTCACGTTAGATTTGCTCTTGCGAATGAAAAGAGACCTGCCTTCGCTGAATGCGTTGCGCGCGTTCGAAGCTGCCGGACGGCTCGGCAGCTTCAAGAGCGCCGCCGCCGAACTGCATGTCACGCAAGGCGCCGTGAGCCAGCAGGTGCGGCTTCTGGAAGCATGGCTCGGCGCATCGCTGTTCGAGCGGCGCAATCGGCGCGTCGTGTTGACGGCGGCAGCGGAGGCTTATCTATCGGATATCGGTCCGTTGTTCGAGCAGCTCGCCCAGGCCACCGCGCGATACGGCCTATCCAGGGCCGTGCCGCGAACGTTGTCCGTGAATGCGCCCGCGACATTCGCGTTGCGCTGGCTCGTGCCGAGACTCGCGGAGTTTCGCGCGGCGCATGCGGATATCGACGTGAACGTGGATACGTCCAACGAGCCGCTCGAAGCGCTGAAGGAAGGCTACGACGTCATCATTCGCGGCGGTCCCGATACGTTCTATGGTTATTCGATGCAGCCCTTCCTTTCGGAGGAGCGTCTGCCCGTATGCAGCCCCGCGCTGTTGCAGCGCGTGCCGCTACGCACGCCCGCCGACTTGCATCGGCATACCATGCTTCATACGTCGAGCCTGCCGCGACTGTGGCCCGACTGGCTCACGAAGGCGAATGTGCCCGGATTGCGGCCCGCAGCGGTCGTCACGTTCGATCACTTCTATTTGACGCTGCAGGGCGCGATCGACGGGATAGGCATTGCAATGGGACCGACCGCGCTCGTCGCCGACGATCTCGCCGCCGGCCGTCTCGTGATGCCGTTCGAAGGGCCGCGTCTGCCGTCGCGCGTGTATTGTACGTACATTCCGGACGCGAAACCTGCCGATGAACTCGTGAAGTCGTTCTGCGCATGGCTGCAAGGGCAAGGCGATCTTGCACAACGCGATGCATCGGCGTGACCGCGGACTTCAATCGTTATCGCTGTAATACACGTACGACGGCTGGCGCAGCGCGCCTTCCTTGCCCGCTACGTCGCCGGAATCCGGCAGTCGCGGCAGCTTGTCCCACAGCAGCGCGCGGCCGATCATCTGGTTGCGGTCCATCTCGGGATGATCGTTCTTCAACCGGTTGAGGAACTGCTCGAACTCCGACACATAGAGGCCGCTCGCCGCGCCTCGTCCAAAGATGCCCACCGTGTTTCTCCTTCAGCAAACCGTGCTCGTCACGCTTCGTCCACGCGTTCGAGCGTGAATACATGCGATGCCTTCGAACCGTTGACCTGCTCGTCGTATTCCGTTTCGCCCATGACCACGCGATAACCCTTCTTCGGCAAGATCGACGGCAGGTTGCCCGTCGGACGGCTCTCGATGCCGCCGAGTCCCAGCGCGGGCGTCGGCACGTAATTGGACAAGGTCGCGTTCGACGTGATGACGTTGTCGTGCCATCCCGACAGATCGCGGCGCGCTTCGATCGACTTCGCGTCGGTATCGACCGTATCGTCCGTGGATTCCATGCCGTCCGAATCCACCGATCGGATGCGGCTGTTCGCGCGCTGAACGGGGTCGCCGGCGTCGCGCTCGGCGGCTTTGTCGTCGAACGACGGCAACGGCTTGTTGTGCTCCGCCGCGCCCGGTTCAGCCGATCCCGCGTTCTTCGTGTTGCCGAACTCCGCGGCTTGCGTTTGCGCGTCCGGACCGGCGGTGCCGCTCGCGGGCGTCTTGACCGGACTCTTCGCCGCCATTTCGTTTTGCTGCGTCTGCGACGGGTTGCCTTCAGCGTTCTGCATTGTGTCCTCGCTCGTTCATGATGGCTTCGATCGCTACGGTCGTGCATTCGGCGTGCCCGGCGCACCGGCACGGCTTATGCTGCGGTGTCGCGCATCTTTCGAACAATTCAGCGCGGAGGCACGTCATGGAATCGAGATATCGGTCATGCACCATTCATACGTCGGCGAGCATCGAGAACGAAAGCATCGTCGGCGATGCGCGCATTTACCTGCCGACCGTGAATGACGGCGACGAAGTGGAGTCGCACGACATGGAGTTTCATCTGTCGTTCGTCGACGAGAACGAGGCGATTGCCTTCGCGAAAGAGGGCGCGATTGCGTGGATAGACGAGCACGAAGCGCTGTCGCTTTGAACAATCGCGTGCAACATCGGCGTGCAACATCGATCGAGTCGACGAGACGAATGAAAGCGAACACCATCAAGCTCATCATGTCGAGCGCGCTGCTTGCGCTCGCGAGCACGGTCCACGCGGCGGGCGGCGGTCTGGGCTGCGGCGGCGGAGGCTGCCCCGGCGGCGGATCGGGCGGACAGGGCGCGGGCCTGCCATCGAGCGGCAACGCAGCGGCGGCGTCATCCACACAAGGGCCGCGCATTCACGGGTCGCCGAACGCGCAAACCGGCGGCGCCGTGACGAACGGCGGCCAGGGCAGCGGCATGAGCCGCGACACGGGCGGCACCGGCATGCCGGGCGCGAAACCCGGCAAGCCTTCGCCGGTCAGCAAGAACAACGCGCGCGGGGCGCAAGGCTTGTAAGCGTTTCAACGCGACGCCGAGCCTTGCGCGCTTCCTCGACGCAACGTTCTACGCTTGCGGCGGCTGTCCGTTGGACGCGCTCAGGCCGCCATCGACAGGCAGATTCACGCCCGTGACGAAGCGCGCGTCGTCGCTTGCGAGGAACGCGATGACAGCGGCGATATCGTCCGGTTGTGCAGCGCGGCCCAGCGGAATGCGCTCGCGAAACTTCGCCATCAGTTGCTCGTTATCGAGCATGTCCTGCGTGAGATCGCTCGCGGTCAGGCTCGGGCACACGGCGTTCACGCGCACGCCGTCGCGGCCATGATCCATCGCGAGCGCGCGCGTGAAGTTGGTCACCGCGCCCTTGGCCGCGTTGTAGAAACTCATGCCCCAGTCGCCGCCCAGTCCCGATACCGACGACACATTGACGATCGAACCCTTCGTCTCGATCAGATGACGGATGGCCGCGCGGCTGCAATAGAAGACGCCGTCGAGATCGGTCGACATGATCGTGTGCCAGTCGTCGAGCGATGCTTCATCGATGCGTCCCGTCGGCGCGACGCCCGCGTTGTTCACGAGCACGTCGATGCGCCCGAAACGCGCGACGGCGGCCTCGATCAAGTCCTCGGCGTCCGCATAACGCGAGACGTCGCAACGGTGAACGAGCGTGCGTTCGGAGTCGAGATCGCGCGCGACGCGTTCGAGCTTCTCCTGTGTGCGCCCGGCCAGCACGACATTCGCGCCTTCGGCGGCGAACCGGCGCGCCGTGCCTTCGCCGATGCCCGAGCCTGCGCCCGTCACGATGACGACTTTCGATGTAAAGCGGGAGGTGTCCATATGCGTGTACCGGTGGTGTCGATACACGCGTAATTGCACGTTTCGTTCCAGCGAAGGAGACCTGAACGAAGGCTAATCGGCGAACAATCGGCGATGCACGTTGCGCAGATGCGCGCGCATCGCGATCTTCGCGGCGCGTTCGGCCTGAGGCTCGGCACATCCATCGGCAGGTTCATTCGCGTTTCATTACCCGCTTCGTTAATCGAATTGCACGACGCAATTGCAGTCGCTATACTGCCTCGGCGGTCCAGTGGCCTGACCACTCAAATTGGCCAGACCGCAACGAAACTGAAGGCAATCCTGAAGGCAACTGTTTGAAAGCAGAGCATCGGCGTTTTCGCGGATGCGCTCCAAAGAGGCGTGCTCATGATGATGTCGTTTCAGTACTTCCATGCCGGCGCTCGCCGCCGCGTCTTCATGCGCCTCGCTTCCATCGCGGGCTCATATCCATCCCCGCACCTTTCGCTTCCTTGTCAGCGCGCATCGCAGAGATCGCGCTGACGCATCACGCATTGAACCGACAAAAGACTTCAGCACAAGAATAAAGGAGACACGATGTTCCGAAGAGCCAAGCATACCGAAGCAACGCCAACATAACGCCACGCATGGAGCATGTGAATGGGCGGAACAGGAGACACCGTTGCCGGACGTGAAGCGCTGATACGCTTCGAAGGCATCGGCAAGACCTTCGGGCGCGTGCGCGCGCTGAGCGACGTGGACTTCACCTTCATGCAGGGCGAGTGCGTCGGCATTGCGGGACACAACGGCGCGGGCAAGTCCACGCTGATGGCCGTGCTGGCGGGCGTGCATGCGCCGACGCAGGGCCGCATCGAAGTGGACGGCCGCGACGCGCCGCATTACGACGCGAACGCCGCGCGCGAAGCCGGCGTGCGCTGCGTGTTCCAGGAGCTGTCGCTGTGCGCGAACCTGACGGTCGCGGAGAACATGTGCATCGTGCATCCGCAACTGCGTGGACGCGGATGGCGGCGCACGGCCACGAAGCTCATGCGCGAGAAGCTCGAAGCAATCTTTCCGGGCAACGGGCTGAAGGGCAACGAACTCGTCTCCGATCTCACGCTCACGCAGCAGCAGATGGTCGAGATCGCGCGAGGCTTCACCGTCACCGATCAACCCGTGCGCCTCGTGATTCTCGACGAGCCGACTTCATCGCTCGATGCGCATACCGCCGACCAGTTGCTCGCGTTCGTGCGCAAGGCGGCGCAAGGCGGCATCACGTGCCTGCTCATCACGCACATGCTGGGCGAAATCGAACGCGTGGCCGACCGCGTGATGGTGATGCGCGACGGCAGCATCGTCAGCGTGCTTGGCCGTGAGCAGTCGAGCCGCGCATCGATCATTCAGGCGATGGGGCAGCATCTCGAAGCGGAGCGCGCGCCGGGCGCGGCGCGCGCGCAGACCGGACGCGACCGCGAGCGGCAGTTCGAGTGGAACGTCGGCGCGAAGCGTCACACGCATATCGACGCATCGCGCGGCGAAGTGATCGGCTTCGCGGGACTCGCGGGCCAGGGGCAGACCGAAGCGCTGCTCGCGATCTACGAAGCCGCGACGAGCCGTGGACCGAGCCGCGCGAAAGTGGCCTTCGTCGCGGGCGATCGCGGCCGCGACGGCGTGTTTCCCATCTGGTCCATCGCGCAGAATCTCGACGTGCGATGGCTCGTCGGCGGCGCGCCGCGCAAGCGCGGTCTCGTCGATCTCGCGGCGGCGCGTGCTGTCGTCGAAGCATGGCGCGCGAAGATCGGCATACGCGGCGCTGCAATGAGCGCGGGCATTCTGTCGCTCTCGGGCGGCAATCAGCAGAAGGTGTTGTTCGCGCGGGCGCTCGCGTCGGACGCCGATTTGATCCTCATGGACGATCCCACGCGCGGCGTCGATGTCGGCACGAAGCGCGACATCTATCAGCTCGTCCACGACGAAGCCGCGAAGGGCCGTACCTTCATCTGGTACACGACGGAAAACGAAGAACTGTCGCATTGCGACCGTACTTACGTGTTCCGCTCGGCCGCCGTCACGCGCGTGCTGCATGCCGACGAATGCACGGAAGAAGCGCTGCTCGCGGCCAGTTTCGAGGAGCAGGCGGCATGACACTCGCCATCACGCAGGCGCGTTTGCGCGCGATGCTTCCCGCGATATCGCTCGTCGCGGTGCTGATCCCGATCCTCGTCATGCAGCCTGCGGTGATGAGCTACTTCGGTTCGAGCCTGCTATTGAATCTCGCCGTGCCGATCGTGCTCGCGACGCTCGCGCAACTCGCGATCATCACCGTCAACGATCTCGATCTTTCCATCGGGCCGTTCGTGAGTCTCGTCGCCTGCATCGGCGCGACGCTGCTCGTGAAGACGCCGTGGCTCGGCGTGCTCGCGCTCGCCGGCTGCGTGCTCGCTTACGCGGCCGTGGGCGCGCTGATCGAGTTGCGGCAGATACCGTCGATCGTCGTCACGCTCGGGCTTTCGTTCGTGTGGAGCGGTCTCGCCATCGTGCTGCTGCCGTCGCCGGGCGGCACGAGTCCGGCATGGCTCGGCGCGGCGATGAACTATCAGACGCCGTTCATCGCGGCGCCCATCGTATGGTCGGTGCTGATCGCGATCGTCGGGCATCTGCTGTTGATGCGCTCGTCGGCGGGCGTGCGCGTGCGCGGCGCGGGCGGCAATCCGCGCGCGATGCGGCGCTTCGGCTGGTCGCTCGTGCGCAGCAAGGCGACGCTCTATGGCGTCGCGGGCGTGTTCGGCGTGCTCTCGGGCCTCTCGTTGCTCGGCCTCACCACATCCGCCGATGCCAACCTCGCGTTGCGCTATACGTTGCTGTCTATCGCCGCCGTGATCCTCGGCGGCGGCGAGTTCATGGGCGGGCGCGTCTCGGTGATCGGCGCGGTGCTCGGCGCGATCACGCTGACGCTCGCGGCATCGTTTCTCGCGTTCCTCAACATCTCGTCCGACTGGCAAGTGGGCATGCAGGGCGCGATCCTGATCGTGGTCCTGTCGTTGCGCGTGCTGCTGCAACGCGGAGAACGCCGATGAACAGCATCGCCGACAACGAAGCAAGCGCGTGGTCGCGCATCAAGGCCATTCAGGCGCCGTGGGCGTGGTCCTTCATCGGCGCCGTGCTGGTGTGGCTCGCCATCGTGGCGATCTTCGGCTTCGGCATTGCGAGCAACGTCGCGCAAACGGCGCTCACGTATGGCGTGTTCATGGTGCTCGTCGGTCTCGGGCAGATGCTCGTCATCACATCGGGCGTAGGCAACATCGACTTGTCGGTGCCTTCGACCATTGCGCTTGCCGGCGTCGTCGGCATGCACGTGATGGGCGGCGCGAACGGCCGGATCGTGCTCGGCGTGGCGGCGGCGCTGGGCGTGGGTATCGTGATCGGACTCGCGAATTACGCGCTCATCCGCATGTTGCGCATTCCGCCGATCATCGCGACGCTCTCGTCGAGCTTCATCATTCAGTCGGTCGCCATCACGCAAGGCAGGCAGCTTCCGCCGCCGCCGCCCGCGCTCGGCGCATTCGCGACGGGGCGCTTGCTCGACGTGCCGTATATCGCGCTCGTGGCTCTCGCGTTGTCGATCGCGCTGGCCGTGCTGCTGCATCGCGCGGTGTATGGGCGCAGGCTCTCCGCCATCGGGCAGAACGCGCGCGCCGCGTGGCTCGCGGGCGTGAACGTGCATCGCACGCGATGCCTGGCTTACGTGATGTCGGCGATGATCGCGTCGCTGACCGCGTTGCTGATCGCGGCGACATCGGGCGGCGCGTCGCTCGACATGGGCGTCGAATACATGCTGATTTCGATTGCCGTCGTCGTGATCGGCGGCACGCTCGTGGCCGGCGGCAAGGCGACGATCGCGGGCGTGTGGGGCGCATCGATGTTCCTCTTTCTCACCAATGCCGTGCTCAACGCGGTCGGCGCGGATGCAGGCGTGCGCTCCATCGTGTATGGCGTGCTCATCATCGCGGTCACGGTGGCGGCGGGCGGCAAGGCCGTGCGCTGACATCGCTCATGACAAGGACAAGGAGACATGAAAGCCAACGAATTCGAAGTGCACGATGCGCGCTTCCGGCTGCTGCTTCAGCCGAATGCGTCGATGGAAAAGCTCGCAGGCGATTGCCTCTGGGCCGAAGGGCCCGTGTATTTTCCGGCGGCGGATCTGCTCATCTGGAGCGACATTCCGAACAACCGCATGCTGCGCTGGGCGCCGGGGATGGGTGTCGGCGTGTATCGCGCGCCGTCGAACTACAGCAACGGCAACACGCGCGACCGCGAAGGGCGGCTCGTCAGTTGCGAGCATGGCGCGCGGCGCGTGACGCGCACGGAGCATGACGGCAGCATCACGGTGATCGCGTCGCATTACGAAGGCAAGCAGCTCAACTCGCCGAACGACGTGATCGTGGATTCGCACGGTGCGATCTGGTTCACCGATCCCGACTACGGAATTATTAGTGACTACGAAGGATATCGCGCGGACAGCGAGATCGGGCGATGCAACGTGTATCGCGTCGCGCCCGGCGATGCGCAAGTGCGCATCGTTTCCGACGACTTCGTGAAGCCGAACGGCCTGGCGTTCTCGCCGGATGAATCGAAGCTCTATATCGCGGATTCCGCGGCCTCGCACGATGACGACGCGCCGCGTCACATTCGCGTCTTCGATGTCGCCGACGACGGCGCGTTGCGCAATGGCCGCGTGTTCATCGCGATGCAAAGCGGCGTGCCCGACGGCATGCGCGTGGACGAGCACGGCAACGTGTGGACGAGCGCCGAAGACGGCGTGCATTGCTATGCGCCGGACGGCACGCTGCTCGGCAAGATACTGATTCCCGAAGTCGTCGCGAACCTCACGTTTGGCGGGCTGCGGTGCAACCGGCTTTTCATTACCGCGACTTCATCCGTGTATGCGGTGCATGTGGGCGTGCGCGGCGCGGCGCGCTGATATCGAATAACTAAAGGAGACGGAGCATGCAGGTAATCAAGATCATGGCGGCGGCATGTGCTGCGCTGGCTGCATCGGCGGCGATGGCGCAGGTCGCGAGCGCCGATACGTCGTCGGCGAAGATCGCGTTGTCGAACAACTACGCGGGCAATAGCTGGCGTCAACAGATGCTCAAGAGCTGGTCCAATGTCGCGGACGCGGCGGTCAAGCAGAAGGTCGTCGCCGCCGCGCCGAGCTTCACCACGGCCGAGAGCCAGGCGACCGAGCAGGTCCAGCAGATGCAGAACCTCATTCTGCAAGGCTACAAGGCGATTGCCGTCGATGCCGTTTCGCCCACGGCGCTCAACGGCGTCATCAAGCAGGCGTGCGGCGCGGGCGTGACGGTCGTATCGTTCGACGGCATCGCGACAGAGCCGTGCGCGTATCGCATCGCCGTGGACTTTCAGGGCATGGGACGCATGCAGGTCGATTATCTGGCGAAGCGGCTGAACGGCAAGGGCAATCTGCTCGAGATTCGCGGGCTGGCGGGCGTGTCCGTCGATGACGAGATTCACCAGGGCATCGTCGATGAACTGAAGAAGTATCCGGGCATGAAGATCGTCGGGTCCGTGCATGGCGACTGGACGCAGACCGTCGCGCAAAAGCAGGTCGCGGGCATTCTGCCGACGCTGCCGAAGATCGATGGCGTGGTCACGCAAGGCGGCGATGGCTTCGGTGCGGCGCAGGCGATCAAGGCGGCAGGACGGCCGACGCCGATCATCATTCTCGGCAACCGGCAGGAAGAACTTGCGTGGTGGGCCGAGCAGCGCAAGAGCGGCTATGAAACGATGTCGGTGACCATTCCGCCGGGCGCGTCGTCGTTTGCATTCTGGGTGACGCAGCAAGTGCTCGCGGGCAAGAAGATGCCGCACGACATTCGCATGCCGGTGCTCGAAGTGAAGCCCGAAGAGCTGGATGCGGTGCTCGCGAAGACGCCGACCGGTGCGCTCGCGAACAAGGAATACACGCGCGACGAAGTCGTGGCGGTGGTGGATGGCAAGAAGTAACGTGTAGCACGTCACGGGCGCGATGGCCCGTGACGTGCCAAAGGTTCTGCGGGCCTTTACGCGACCGGTAACGCGCTCAGCTTGCTCACCGTGTCGGCGCAAGCATGCGCTGCTTCGCGGCCCTTCACGAGGAAATGCTCGCGGAAGAAGCCGATGTGCTCTTCGCCATGATGGAAATGATGCGGCGTGAGCACCGCCGAGAATACCGGCGTGCCCGTTTCGAGCTGCACCTGCATCAAGGCGTTGATGACGGCCTGCGCGACGAACTCATGCCGATAGATGCCGCCATCGACGACGAGCCCCGCCGCGACGATGCCCGCATATTGACCGGAGAGCGCGAGACGCTTCGCGTGCAGCGGAATTTCGAATGCGCCGGCGACTTCGAAGAGATCGATATCGTCCTTCGTATAGCCGTATTGCTGCATGGCTTCGATGAACGAGGTCTTGCATTGATCGACGATATCGCGATGCCAGCACGCCTGAACGAACGCGATGCGCGGACGATTGGAGCCTGTAGCGGATACTGCTTGTGATTCGATGATGTTGGAAGCGTTCATGGACTTCAGCCTGTTTTGTGTGAACAGGGCGAAGGACAGCCGAACGCCTTCGCACGCGCAAGAAAGCGCACACGTCGGGCGCAAAAGCACCGGCTGTCCTGTTCTCTTTCATCCGGACTATACCGTCGGCCCCGGAATCCAACCGGGTCTGCTGACCTCGCTCGCTGCGATACCGCCGTCGCGGTCACACCGATGAGCGCTCGCGGGCTACGTCGCTGAAAACGTGAGACACGTATAGCGACGATTACCGCCGGTGGGGAATCGCACCCCGCCCCGAGAACGTGTTCTTCGTCGTATCGAAGAACGGGGGTACGGTATCACGAAACACGACGTCGCTCGAAAATACCCCGCGTTTTGCGGGGTTTCGAGGCAATCAACACTCGTCCATTCGACGCGGCTCCATCTTGATGCCGATGGTCTTCTCGAAGCAGCGCGCATCGGGCTGATGCACGTAGATGCCGAACGGGTTCGTCGGCTGGAAGCCGTTGCGTTCATAAAACGCGATAGCCCTGCGATTCACGGCGCGCGTTTCCAGCAACAGCTTGTGATACCCGACCGCGGCGGCTTCGGCTTCGAGTTGAGCGAGCAGCGCGCTTCCCACGCCGCACGAATTGGGTCGGCTATAGAGGCGCTTGAGTTCGGCCACGCCGTAATCGAAGCGGCGAAACGCACCACATCCGAGCGCGATGCCTAGCTCGTCGCGCGCCACGAGAAACGCGCCTCTCGCCGAGCAGACGTCCTGAAGGCAGAACCGGGTCTGGCCGCTATCGCCGGAAAAGACGGCGAGCATGGCGCTGAGTTCGTCGAGAAGCGCGCGTGCGTCTTGCGACCACGGGTCTTCGCGTTGGACAAGGATGGCGGTTCCTGAAGGCGTCACGGCGGTCGCTCCCAATCTGCGGTGATGGACACTTTCTCGACGAAGCGTCGAGCAAACCGCAGACCTGGCATCGACGCGCGAGCCTCGATGGGTCGGAGAAGCTACAGCGCGCAAACCTGCAATGGCGGGACCGGCAACTCGTCGCCTTCGATGAACGCCGTCGCGCAATACACCGCGAACTTGAACGCGCTCTCTTCGCTCGCGAACACGCCGAGATCGCCGAGCGATGTCAGATGGCCGTCCGTCTCGAGAATGGAAGCCTTCGCGATGAACGCGGTGCCGACCCGCGTGACGAAGGGCTCGAATGCGGCTCCGTGGTGATAGATGATCATGGCTCTCCCAGTTCTTGGTTGATGTATGTAGCGCTTGATCGTGCGTGAAGAAATCACCGGATCGACCCGAAGCAAACGTTTCGGAAGGGTCGATACGCCGCATTCTAAGAAGCGACGAAAAGCCGTGGCCTGTCCGTATGGCGAGACTTGCGGACACGGCGCTCCGAATGCCTTGCGCCCTCGCGGGATGATGCGGTCAAATGTCGGCCGTCCCTCACTCTCGCATTGCGCGCAAAATGACAAGACGCTTACTAGGCAAGGTCGCCGCATTCTCCTTCGTCGCTACCACGGCATGCGGCGGCGTCGCGGTTCACGCAGCAGAGCTTCACGTGTTGACATCCGGCGGCTTCACGGCCGCTTACAACGCGCTCGGCCCCGGCTTCGCCGCGAAGACCGGCAATACGCTCGACACCGTGCTCGGACCGTCGATGGGCCAGTCGCCGCAATCCATCCCCAACCGTCTTGCGCGCGGCGAACCCGCCGATGTCGTCATCATGGTCGGCTACGCGCTCGACGGGCTCATCAAGGAAGGCAAGGTCATCCCGGGATCGCGCGTCGAATTGGCGGATTCGCGTATCGGCATGGTGGTGCGCGATGGCGCGCCGAAGCCCGACATCGGCACCGTCGATGCGTTGCGTGAGACGCTGTTGCACGCGAAGTCCGTCGCGTATTCGGATAGCGCGAGCGGCGTGTACATCAAGAACGAGATGTTCAAGAAGCTCGGCATAGAAGAGCAAGTCGGCCCGAAGGCGACGATGATTCCGCGCATTCCGGTGGCATCGGTGGTCGCGAAGGGCGACTATGAGATCGGCTTCCAACAGGTGGCCGAGTTGCTGCCGGTGCCGGGCGTCACGTTCGTCGGCAAGGTGCCCGAGGAGATGCAGTCGGTCACGCGCTATGCGGCCGGCATTCCGGTCAGCTCGAAGCATCCGGATGAAGCGCGCGCGCTCCTGCAATATCTCGCGTCGCCGGCCGCGCAGCCGACCGTGCAGAAGACGGGGCTGGACTCCATCGCGCATTGAGCGAAGCAGCGTGCGGTCGTTGCTTCGCACGAATCGACCGCATCTGCTGCTTTTTTCGCCGGCCATTCCCGCGCAACATGGTTCTCATCAAACCAGCCGGGAGCAGAAAAATGGCCTTGTTACGGATGATCCGCATCGTTCTGTGGAGCTTCTTCGGCGTGCGCAGGCGCGCGTCGCATGAAGCGGATTTCGCGCAGGTCAACTTCAGCCTGCTGCCGGTGATCGCGGTGGTGCTGGCGCTTTGCATCGGCGCGAGCATCTTCGGTGTCGTCATGCTCGTCACGCACGGCGCGAACGTGCCGACGCAAGGCTTCTGACGCCTACTCCTCACTAAGCAGCCGTTCTCACCGCGTTGGTCAAATGCGCGGCGGGATCGTCGAGAATCTCGGCCAGCGCGCGGATCGCGTGATCCATGCGCGCGTCCCACGGATGCCCGAAGTTCAGCCGGATGCAGTTCTCGAACGAATGCGTGACCGAGAACATCGGGCCCGGCGCAATGCTGATGCCGCGCGCGATCGCCAGCCGGTGCAGCGCCATGGCATCGACCGCTTCGGGCAGTTCGAGCCACACGAAGTAGCCGCCGGCGGGCGTCGTCCATCGCACCGTGGCGGGCAGCGAGCGCGAGAGGGCGGCTTCCATCGTCGTCAGTTGCGAGCGCAGCGCGGCGCGCAGCTTGCGCAAGTGTTTGTCGTAGCCGCCGGACTGCAAATAATCGGCGATGCCGGCTTGCGCCGGAATGCTCGCGGAAAGCGTCGTCATCAGCTTGAGGCGCTGCACCTTGTCGGCGAAGCGTCCCGCCGACGTCCAGCCTATCCGATACCCCGGCGCAAGCGTCTTCGAAAACGAGCTGCAATGCATGACGAGGCCCTGCGTATCGAAGGCTTTCGCGGGCAGCGGACGCTCGCGCCCGAAGTGCAGTTCCTGATAGACATCGTCCTCGATCAGCGGAATCTCGCGCCGCGCGAGCATCTCGACGAGCGCCTTCTTCTTCTCGACGCCGAGCGTCGCGCCCGTCGGATTCTGAAAGTTCGTCATGAACCAGCAGGCGCGTATCGGATGCTTGTCGAGGGCGGCGGCGAGCGCGTCGAGATCGAGGCCGGTCGCCGGATGCACCGGAATCTCGACCGCGCGCAAGTCGAGCCGCTCGATGGCCTGTAGCGCCGCATAGAACCCCGGCGATTCGACGGCCACGACATCGCCGGGGCGCGTGACCGCCATCAGACAGAGGTTGAGCGCTTCGAGCGCGCCGCTCGTGACCACGATTTCATCGGCGGGAACGGACACGCCGGTGCCGACATAGCGCAGGCCGATTTGCTTGCGCAGCGCGTCGTTGCCGGGCGGCAGGTCCGATACCGTGCTCCACGGACTCAGCGATCGCGTGCCCTGCGTGAGCGACTTCAAAAGCCGCGCCGACGGAAACAGCAGCGGCGACGGAAACGCCGAGCCGAGCGGCGCGATATCCGGATGCTTCGCGGCCTGCAGCACGGAGAACACGAGATCGCTGATCTCGACCTTGCTCGAATCGGCGAACGATGCCGTGCGCGAAGGCGTTTGCCTCACGCTCGCGCCCGGCGTGACGTAGTAGCCGGAGCGCTCTTCGGCGCGCACGAGTCCCCATTCTTCGAGCAGATAACAGGCGCGAAAGACCGTCGACTGGCTGACGCCATGTTGCGCGATGAGCTGCCGCAACGAGGGCAGGCGCGCGCCGACCGGGATGCGGCCCGCGCGGATGTCGTCGGCCAGGCGGGCGGCGAGTGCCTCGTAGCGCTTCATCGAAGGGAGCGGGAAGAGTGAGCGATGCCGTGATGTTAGCGCTGTTTATCGTTCGCAACTAACTGTCTACCGCGCAACCCCACGGCATAGGCGGACGCGCCGCCTACGTGCGATGTCTTCAGGCGAGGCCCGGCGGCGCGGCCTTCGCGACATCGACCTGTTTCGGCAACAGCCCGAGATCGAGGAACGTGTTGGCAATCTGCTGCTGCTCGCCGATGATCTCGCGCGTGATCGCTTCCGTGCCGAACACCTGCCGGCTCACCGCGAGATCGACGACGGGCTTCGGCAAGCCCCAGAGCTTCGCGAGTTCGCTCGCGAGCGCGTCGGGATTCTGCTTGCCCCATTGATCGACCGCCCTGATTTCGTCGATGACGATGCGTATCACATCGGCATTCTTCGCCACATAGTTCTGCGACGAGAAGTAGTACGCCCGATTGCCGACGACGCCGCTCGCATCCGCGACGATGCGCGCATTCAGCGTCTTTTGCGCAGCCGCGAAGAACGGATCCCAGATGACCCATGCATCGATCGAGCCGCGCTCGAAGGCGGCGCGCGCATCGGCGGGCGGGAGGAAGACGACGTTGATATCCCTGTATTGCAGGCCGTGCCGGGCCAGCAGTTTCACGAGAAAGTAATGGACGTTGCTGCCCTTGTTCAGCGCGACGCGTTTGCCTTTCAGGTCCGCGACCGTCCTGACCGGCGATTGCGCCGGAACGAGCACGGCTTCGGATTGCGGGCGCGTCGGCGTGGCCGCGACGTAGGCGAGCGGTGCGCCGGCGGCCTGCGCGAAGATGGGCGGCGCTTCGCCGACATCGCCGAAGTCGATCGAGCCGACGTTGAGCGCTTCGAGCTGCACCGGCCCGGCGGTGAACTCGGTCCACGTCACCGATACGCCGAGCGGCGCGAGCCGCTTTTCGAGCGTTCCGCGACCCTTCAGCAGATTCAGATAACCCTTTTGATTACCGACGCGCAGCACGCGCGGCTGCGCCGATGCGGCCTGCTGCGCGAACGAAGCGGGCGCGGCGGCGAGCGATGCAGCGGCCATCGCGGCCCGCGCGGAGAAGGAGAGAAACGCGCGACGGTCGGCGGCCTTTCTGTTTTCGGACATGGGCGGATCGGGCGCTTTGGCATATGAAGGACTTCAGATGCTAAAGCGCGGCGCCGCCCATGCAAACGTAGCAATCGGCATAACGCTATGGCACGGCGCGTCATATCCATTTCGCTTCTCGCCCGAAGCGCCCGCGCATGCAGCGATGTATCAGGGATACGTCCGCATCGCGC
Organism: Caballeronia sp. ATUFL_M2_KS44; assembly: GCF_023630965.1. Taxonomy (NCBI): domain Bacteria; kingdom Pseudomonadati; phylum Pseudomonadota; class Betaproteobacteria; order Burkholderiales; family Burkholderiaceae; genus Caballeronia; species Caballeronia sp. ATUFL_M2_KS44. The sequence continues at coordinate 241,413 of NZ_JALQEA010000051.1, forward strand.
CCTGACCATGCGGTTCGAGTTCGACGTCGGCCTGCCTGACCTCGCTCGGCTTCGGGCTGACGTCCAGCGCCTTCAGCGCGTTATCCCAGCTAAAGCGCGCCGCATCTTTGAGCGCAGCGGCGTGAAGACTTTGCCAGGCCTCTTCGGTGCTCGCGCGCGCCACCTGTTCAAGGAAATCCTCGGCCGTGTAGTAGATGGAACTATCGTCGAGTGCCGCGTCTCTTCGCCAGGCGGGCGTCAATACCGGCACGCCGTACGAGATGTATTCCAGATGCTTCGACGAAAAACTATGCTGCCGCAACTCGTCGTTGCTGATGGTGATAAGCCCGAACTGATAATCCGCGATCACATCGGTCGAAGGCGCGTATCCCTTGTAATTGATACCCAGCGACGCGTCGGGCTCCGGGCCGCCGTAGACGTCGAGCATCGGGTAGAGCTTGCATAGCTGCGACAGCAGCGGCAGATTCACCCAATAGCCGCCGAGATAACCAAGAAAGATAATGCGCGGCTGCTTGTTATAGCGAGCCAGCTTCGTCTTCTTGTGCGTGCCGTAAGTGATCGGCAGAAAGTTGGCACCGTTGTACTTTGTCTGCCGTACATAGTCCGCATAGGTATGCCAATGAAACGAGAGATAGTCGGCGGCGGCATACGATTCGACTTCGATATCGCGTAGTTTCGTGTATCCCGCATCGCTCAATTCGCCGCCGAAGCGCAGTTCTTCGGCAAAGGGCGAGGGCAGGTCCAGAATCTGCACGTCGGCCACGCGTTCGCCGAGCGTCACGGCTTCGTCGAGATTGCTTTCGCAAATAAGCAGGTCGAAGTGGCCCTGGCCGCGCAACGTCTTCTGCAGCACCTTGCCGCGCAAGACCATCAGACGCCATAGCAGATGAGAGGTCGCTGCTTTACAGGTCGCACCGCCTATGTGCACGGCGATCGCCAGCATCGCTTCATGCACGTAGAGTCGCAGCTTCAGGAGTTGCGGAGAAGGCAGCAATCGACGAATGCCGGTCTTGGCGAGCCTCGACAACTTGTTCGAGTCGAAGCGGATCACCGATGTATAACCATTGCGGCCGAGGTACGCTTCGAGCTCTTTGGGCTTCACGCCATTTGCAAAGGCGTCTTGTGAACAAATGATGACTGCCCGTTTCTCTTGCGCCATGAAACACTCCTTCATTCGCTATCGACGTCGATCGGTCAGTCAGTGCAGAGTGCACGCTGAAGCGGAACGCAACTGCCGGGGAGAGGAGCAACATTGAAGCCACATCGAACAACGGGGTGACGCATTTGCTTCGCAGGCTGCGGGACGATGGTGAAATGCATCGTCGCGTCCCTTCATTCAACGGGTATTCAATGAGGAGAACGGGACGATCCTGCGTTACGCGGTAGCATAGTCGGGATTTTCATTAGCCGCAGCAGAAAAAAACGTTTGCCTTGCATAGGAGAAACGTCCGTTCGTTCGTTAGGCGGCCTTCGAAGCTGAATTTGAAATAATTGGCTGGGTGAATTTGCGCGAGCCGGTGCACGGCTGCACTATGCCAAGGCACGTTAGCGCTTCCGATTCATCGACAGGAACGATTCATGTACAGAAGTGAGGACTACCACGGATGGACGCTTCAGGTCACGACCGTGCCCCGTTGTGGCGCATACACCGCGATTGCAGTGATCAGCCGGGATAGTCAGGAGTTTCGCTTCGAGCAGATCGCGGTGTCGGATACGGAGAGCGCATCGGCGACGGCGGCGGTAAGCTGGCTCTGCGGATGGCTGGCATTGAACGGACTGCTGGACCCGCAACGATCCGATGCGTGAGTTTCTGACGCTCGCGCTTTTGCTTAAGCGGCTTCGCGGTTTGATGCACCGCATTGAAGCCGCCGGAGAACTCGCTGCACGCAGCGTCAGATGAGCGTCAGCTTGACGTCGATGTTATTGCGCGTTGCATTCGAATAAGGGCAAACGACGTGTGCCTTGTCGATCAACTGCTGCGCCTCTTCGCGATCCATGCCCGGCAGTGAAATCTTGAGTTCGACCTCGATGCCGAAGCCATTCGGAATCTGCCCGATGCCGACGCTGCCATCGACTGCGAGATCCTTCGGCACATCGATCTTGTCTCGCGCGCCGACAAACTTCATCGCGCCGATGAAGCACGCGCTATAACCTGCCGCGAAGAGTTGCTCGGGGTTCGTGCCGTCGCCGCCTCCGCCGCCGAGTTCCTTCGGCGTGGTCAGACGGAGATCGAGATTGCTGTCAGGGATGGTCGCGCGTCCATCGCGCCCGCCGGTCACGTGCGCATGTGCGCGGTACAAGACTTTTTCGATCGTCATTCCAGTGTCCTTTGTCGTATGAAGGTGAAGAACAACTTCCCGGAGCATCAGGCACAAGCATACTAAAAGGCACGCAGCGGCGCTCGCGCGTGCGTCGATCGGCAATGGACGATGATTATTTCAGCCGCCGCGGCAAAGATACCGGAGCAGCGGCCCCAGCATGGAAGGATCGGTAGGCTTGGAGCAGTACGCGTCGAAGTGCGCGAGCCTCACCGCGTTCACGTCTTCCGTGCTCGATACCGCCGAATGCGCGACGAGGATCGCGTTCGATGTGAGCGGATCGGCGCGCAGGCGTATTGCAACTTCGATGCCGGACACATCGGGCATCCAGATGTCGAGCATCACGATGTCCGGCTGCCATTGCCTTGCCACGTCGATCGCTTCCTGGCCGCCATAGACCACGCGTGTCGGAAAGTCTTCGATCGCGAGGACCATGCCGATTGCATCCGCGGTATCGACATAGTCATCGACGACAAGAACACGAGGTGATTCCACGGCCTGCCTTCTGCTCGTCCAGATCGCGCATTTCGGAGGGACGGCGAACGCGTTGTCTTCGGTCATGCTTGCCTTCTTCTTGACGCAAGCGCGACAAGAGCCGCGCCAATTGAGTCCTGCTTTCGTAACAGGTATGAGCAATCGATACGCCCGAAGTCGCGATGTCGAAGCGGGTTCGCACAAAAGGCCGGCGGCGCTTAGCGTATCATTGCCGCCGACCCCCTTCCTCTCCTCTCCAGAGAAACCATTCCATGCAACCGCCCACACTGGCCGGCACCCCGCTCGAGGCCTATCACGTCTGTGCATTCTTCAACAGCCGCGACGAAGAGTACGCAACGCTGAGTCCCTTCTTCAAGGAGGCGATCGATAACGGCGAAAAGAACATGCACATCGTGGATCCCGCGTTGCTGGCGGATCACCGCGCGCGGCTGACGGCTTCGGGCATCGATGCCGCACATTGCGAGGCGTGCGGTCAGCTCGAACTCGTTTCGTGGCGTGACGCGTATCTGGATGAAGAAGGCGTGTTCGACAAGGACCGGATGCTCGCCGCCGTCGAACGCCTGACGGGAAGCGGCCGCGATGCGGGCTTTTCGCGCCTGCGGATCATGGGCAACATGGACTGGGTGTTCGAGGACACGGCGGCCACGCCGAAGCTCATCGAATACGAAGCCGAAGTGAACGAAGTGCTCGAGCGCAACCGGCAGCCCGCCGTCTGCGTGTACGACATCGCGAAGCTCTCCGGCTCCATGCTGATGGACCTGCTGCGCACGCATCCGATGACGCTCATCAACGGTGTCGTGCAGGAGAATCCGTTCTTCACGCAGCCGTCCGAGATGGTGCAGGAACTCAAGCGCAGGCGAACATCGGAAGCCGCTCCGTGCGATGAAGCCGCGAGCGAGCCGGCCGCAATCGTTCAAGAGAATGGCCGCTGAGTCTGGCTCCGATGCGTTGTCGCGGGAAGCGGCCGAACGCAGCCTGCGCGACCTCATGGGCCTTCTGGCGCTGCCGGCGTTGTGGGCCGGGCGCGATGCCCGGACGGTGATCGAACTGATGACGCAGGCCGTCGAGCGGATCGTCCGTCTGGATGTCTGCTATGCCTACGTGCCCTTGCTTCCCGATGCGCCCGCATTCGACACGCTGCGTCTGCACGAAGCCGATGCCACCGCGGACGTTCGTCTTGCATGGGAGCCGGCGATCGACGCATGGCGGCGCATGCCCATCGGCCCGCGTCCCGTGCTTCAGGCGACGCCGGCCGGTGCGCAGAGAATGGTGCGCATGAGCATGGGATACACCGCCGGTCAGGGCAGCGTCTGGTTCGGCTCGGCGGATCCGTCGTTTCCGTCCGTGACGGACCTCGCGTTTCTGCGCGCGGCGACATCGCTCGCTGCAACGGGTCTGCAGGCGGCGCGCGCCACGCACGAACGCGAGACGGCCAGCCGCGCAAAGGACGAATTCCTCGCGATGCTCGGGCATGAGCTTCGCAATCCGCTCGCGCCGATCACGACCGCGCTCGGGCTCATGCGCAAGCATCGCGGCGGGGCGTCCGACAAGTATCACGACATCATCGAGCGGCAGGTGTCGCATCTGTCGCGCCTCGTCGAGGATCTGCTCGACGTGAGCCGCATCACGCGCGGTTCCATCGAACTGCATCTCGAAACGGTGCGGATCGGCTCGGTGCTGACGCGCGCCATCGAGGCCGCGAGTCCGCTGGTCGAGCAGCGCGGACAAACCTTGTCGCTGAGCGTGACCGACGACGGCGCGCTCATCTCGGCCGATCTCACGCGGCTCACGCAAGTCTTCGGCAACTTGCTCAACAACGCGGCCAAATACACCGATGCGGGCGGCCATATCCGCGTGGAAGCGGTGACGAACGCGACGGAGATCGTCGTTTCGGTGTCGGATAACGGCGCGGGTATCGGCGACGATCTGATGCCCCGGCTCTTCACGATCTTCGAGCAGGGGCGGACCACCATCGACCGTGCGAAGGGCGGATTGGGCATTGGCCTCGCGCTGGTGAAGAATCTTGTGCAACTGCACGGCGGCACCGTCACCGCGACGAGCGACGGACCGGGAAAGGGATCGACCTTCGTGGTGAAGTTGCCCATCGCCCCGCAGACGCTGATGCCCGCCGACGCGTTGCAGACCGCGCCATCGCTTCCCGAGGGAAACGGTATCCGCGTATTGCTCGTCGACGACAACGAAGACGGCCTTCTCTCGATGGAAGCGTTTCTCGTGGAAGTCGGGTTCGATGTAGCAACGGCGAGCGCGCCGCAGACGGCGCTCGAAGTCGCAGCGGAGTTTCGTCCGGCGTTCGCCGTGCTCGACATCGGCTTGCCCGGCATGGACGGCTATCAGTTGGCCGCGGCGCTGCGGCTGCAGCAAAAGGACGACGCGCTGCGGCTTTTCGCGTTGACGGGATATGGCCAGGCCGAAGACCGCCGACGTTCGTCCGACGCCGGATTCGAACGCCACTTCGTGAAGCCCGTGCCGCTCAACGAACTGGTCGAAGCGCTGATCGCTTGATGGCGACGACGAAAAAAAAGCGGAACGCAATCGCGTTCCGCCTGATACACCTAAGCTAACAACTCAACGACTCCAAGCCTTAGTGCGATGCCGCCACTGCCGACTTGATCGCCGAATAGACAGGCTTCGTTCCGCCGCCATTCGTCAGGATACCGTACGTTCCGCTAGGATCATCGTAAAGCTCGTACCAGTTGAAGCCGATCACGTTATACGTGCTGCGCGCGGCATACAGTTCCGGAATCGTCTTCGCGATATATGCCTGCGCCATGGACGTCGAGTAGTCCGCGTTGATGCCGATTTCCGTGAACATGATCGGCAGGTTATACGCGTCGTGCAAGATCTTGAGCACGTTGTAGTTCGTGCCGTCCTTGCCCCACGTGTTCTCGGGATCGAGACCGTCCGAGTACCAGTGCAACTGGATGATGTCCGTCTGCACCTTCGGGTGACCCGTCGAGCCGTCCGGCTGCGTGCCCGTCAGCATGCCCTTGTACCAGCCGAGATAGAGGAAGCCCGTCGATGCCGTGTTGATGATCTTCGTCTGGCCGGTCTTGTCGACAGAGCGCCAGCCGTCGTACGAGCCGCGCATCGCGCCGCGCCAGATCGGCCACGTGGTGTTGTCGTAGTCGGAGACGTTCACGCCGTCGTTCGCGACCGGGCGGTTGTGGTTGTCGATGTCGTATTCGTTGCCGAACTCCACGACCGGCACGCCCTTGAACTTCGTCGCCGCATAAGCCGCCATGTTGTAGGCGTACGTGTAAGCGGACGATTCGGTCGGCGTGCGGCCGTTCAGCGACGGGTCCATCCACGGATGCGGAATGACGAGCGGCATCACGTTGACCTTCGTGCCGACGTTGGGCATGACCTGGTTCGCGAGGATGTCGATCTGCGCGTTGCTGTACACGTCCTGACGCACGCTCGTGAGGCCGAGGTCGACCATGGACGCCGACTGCGTGGCGAGCGGGATCGACGAATAGACGCCGCCCTGAATGTAGTGCGCGTTGACGCCGAAGAACGGAATGGGCTTCGAGGTCGAGGCAGCGGCGGTCGTCGAGCGCGGATCGCTCGAAACGGCCCACGTGTTGTTGTCCCACACCCACCACAGCTTGTTCACGTTCTGCTGATAGATCTTGCCGCTGTACCACAGCAACAGCGTGACGGACGCCGAGAAGCCGGCTTTCTGACCCGCGCGATAAATCACGCCGTTGGTCACCGTCCACGTCGCGCCGGAGGAATCGACGATCGACGTGCCGGACGGAATCGTCGTGCCGTTTGCCGACGCTGGCTTCGTGGCGGCATTGGCAACCGCGGCGGGATCGGTCGCGCTGTTGTTGACGCTGGACGGGGCGTTGTCTGCGCCGCCGCCGCATGCGGAAAGGATTAAGGAACTTGCGAAAACCGAGTAAACGATGAAATGTTTTTTCTTCATTGGGAATTGAATAAACGTCTGCCGTTCCTGATCGCCGAAAAAAGGTTTCCCCGAGTGCCCGATTAAGTGGGACCCACGATTTGAACCGCAGGGAGAGGAAAGGCGAATCAGCCAATGCGCCGCTGATTGATGGACGCGTATGTCAGTCGGTTTTACCGGCTGAACGAAGAACATGTTAAACGCTCACCACTTCTTACCGTATGAAAAAACCCGTAACGGTATGTAACGGTCAACGTTTGCGTGGAAATAAATGCGCGTCTGGACAGACAAATGAATGAAAAAAAAATTTTGGCGGTTGCGCTCAGAGGCTGTGGCGGGTAATCCCTCGGTGATTTATGACCGTAATGCGCATACATTACCGATCCCCATTAGCAATTATTTCCTTGATTGATACGATAATAAGTATTTAATCTGATTAAATGATGAATAGAACCGTATTCGGGACAAGGTCTTTTTTGCCGGGCTTCGCCTCGCACGCGAACTCGGCGAAGCCCATTTATTAATTAATTTGCGCGCTAAACCGAAACGCCCACCGCCGAGAGCACGAGCCGCAAGCCGAAGAAACACACCGACGAGCACAGCGGCAGCGCGAGCAGTCCCGAGCCGTATCGAAGGCGAAACAGGCAGGCCGACGACCACAGGCGCAACGCGCACTCGGGGCAGGTCGCAATCAGGCGTCTGACCGTAATCACGATCGCTCCACGACGATTTCGAGGTACTCGCTCGGCAGCACGAGCGTCGCGTCGCCCGACCGGTTGCGGCTCTCGATCAACGTCATCAGGTCGTCGATGAACGCGGCCTGCCGCTCGCCTTCGAGCGCGGCGAATGCCTTGTTCATCGGCCCGTAGTAGGTGCGGAAGACGTCCATGAAATGCGCGGCCGAACGATAGCGGAACACGAACTCGCGGCTCGTCGCGGCCATGCTGCGCGCGCGATCGCCGAACAGTTCTTCGATCCGCGCCTTCGTGCCCCACAGTGCGGGCGACATCATGCCGGGCGCGGGCGGCATGTACTTGCCTATCGTCCTGAACACCTGGCCGATGAAACTCTCGGGCGTCCAGTTCGCGAGGCCGATCTTGCCGCCGCGCTTGCAGACGCGCGCGAGTTCGTCGGCGGCTTGCTGCTGATTCGGCGTGAACATGACGCCGAACGTGGAGAGCACCACGTCGAACGATGCATCCGCGAACGGCAGCGCTTCGGCGTCCGCTTCCTGAAACTGCACGGCGAGACCTTCGGCGTCGGCGCGTGCGCGTCCTGCATCGAGCAACGAGGGCACGTAGTCGGTGGATGTCACATCGCACCAGCGGCGCGCGGCGGCGAGCGTGGCGTTGCCGTTGCCCGCCGCGACATCGAGCACGCGGCTGCCCGCGCGCAGATCGAGCGCTTCGCAAAGACTTTCGCCGACGATCTGCAATGTCGTGCCGACGACGGCATAGTTGCCCGTCGACCAGGCGGCTTGCTGGCGGACCTTGACGGCGGCGAGATCGATGGAAGGCGAGAGGGCGGAATCGACAGCGGACATGACACACTCCTGATAGCGGACGTTGAGCGAACGGCGACGGTGCACGTTCATGGGGCGCCGCGACACTGCGATGCGAACGGCCCGCGCGGCGAACGGGCACATTGCGAATGCGTTATGACAAGCGATGGCCGATGCGAAGATCGCTCATGCCTTCCGTGTACAGACAGCCACCACAAGACTTGCACCAATGACGCGAGCCATGCGGCGACGTGTTGTAAGCGCCGATGTCACTCGCGCCGTTCAACGTGAAAAGCACTGCGCGGCAGAGGCATCGACTGCGATAAACGTCTGCGTGATTCATATCGGTCTCGCGTTGGCGAGTGCGTTGTTGGGACTTTGCGTGAGTGCTAGTATCGGCACGCAAGGCGGAACAATGAATGACCGTGCGTCCAGAAAATTTGTGAAGGACGCCAAATTTGCGGGCCGGCGCCATGGATGCGTTATCGAACGTTCTTCGTCTCGTGCGTTTGAGCGGGGCGGTGTATCTAAACGGCGACTTCACAGCGCCGTGGTGTGTCGTGGGTCAGGCTTCGCAGGAATTGAGCGCGGCGTTTCTGCCGCGTGCGGAGCGCATCGTGTCGTATCACCTCATCACGGAAGGAAGCTGCATGGCGCGTCTTATCGACGATCCTTCTTCCGCGATCCGTGTCGATGCCGGTGAGTTGCTCGTGGTGCCGCAAGGCGAGCCGCATTTGATGGGCAGTTCGCTGGACATAGCGCCTGCGCCGGCGGCAGAGATGATGGCGCACTATCTCAAGACCACGCCGGGCGACGTGATGAAGCTGAGTTACGGTGGTGGCGGCGAGCCGCGCACGCGTGTGATCTGCGGCTTTCTTGCGAGCGACGACACGTTGAGCAATCCGGTGTTATCGGTGCTGCCGCGTCTTTTCAAGGTCGATATGCGTAACGATCCGCGTTCGGCGTGGCTCGAATCGTCGTTGAGTCTTGCTGCGGTCGAGGCGGCCGAGTGGCGCGTGGGCAGTGCGATTGTGCTGGCGCGCTTATCGGAGCTGTTGTTCGTGGAGGCGGTGCGGCGTTGCGTCGATGCGTTGCCGGCGGATCGCAAGGGATGGCTTGCGGGCGTGGGCGATCGTTTCGTGGGCCGTGCGCTTGCGGTGCTGCATGCGCGTCCGGCGCATGACTGGACGGTGGATGAGCTGGCGCGTGAAGTGGGTTTATCGCGATCGGGATTGGCGCAGCGCTTTACGCAATTGCTTGGGCAACCGCCGATGCAGTATCTCGCGCGTTGGCGATTGCAGATTGCGGCGCAGGAGTTGCGGCACGGGACGATGTCGATTGCCGCTGTCGCGGAGCAGGTGGGGTATGAATCGGAGGCGGCGTTCAATCGCGCTTTCAAGCGGGAGTTCGGGATGCCGCCGGCGGGATGGCGGCGTAGCCGCCGGGATTTTGATGGGCATGTGCCGGGGTCTGATGCGTGCTCGCACGCATGGGCCGTTTCATGAGGTTCTGCTCGTTCAGCGATATCTCCTTCTTTTATTCGCGTCGGTCTATTAGCACGCCCCTCCCCGGGGCGGGGGTTACTTTCTTTGCTGCTGCAAAGAAAGTAACCAAAGAAAGCAGCTTTTCAGGCCCGAAGCACTGACTCTCTGGCCGCTCCGTAGACCCACGTTGGCACTCAGCTTGAATCAACCTTGAATCACCTTCCGCGCCCGCTGAGCGCCACCCCATGCGAGCCCCCGGGCTCGACAACACCAACTGGACTCACTCGCCTCCGTGCGTTCACAGACGTCGGGAACCCGACAGCGCTCTTAGGACGTGAGCATTGACTTGCGTATTGCATGGACGGCGCATGGAGGGGAAAAAGTGCGTTGGTGTCAGTTGGTGTTAACGAGCCGTAGGGCTCGGAGGACGTGGCGCTCAGTGGGCGTGGAAGGTGATCCAAGGTTGATTCAAGTTGAGTGCCAACGTGGTTCTACAGGGTAGTCACGCATGGCGTGCTTTGGGCCTAGAAAGCTGCTTTCTTTGGTTACTTTCTTTGCAGCAGCAAAGAAAGTGACCCCCGCCCCGGGGAGGGGCGCACTAATAGACCGACACGAACACAAGCAAAACAGTCACAGGCAGCGCCGACACCCGCCGACACCCGCCGACATGCACGCGCCTGGCGCGCTTCAACTGGGACAAGCGCCCGCTCGCGCCGCGATCCATGCGCGACTTGCCGATCACGCTGCACAAGCCGTTTGCACGAAGTCAAAAGTCAAGCTCAGCGATTCGCAGCGAGAAAACGCGCACGCATCGGCTTCAGCATGAACAGGGCGAGCACGGCGGTGACGATATCCAGCGTGATCGCCGATGCGAACACCGGCGTCCAGCTACCGGCATGTTGATGCAGCAACGCAGCGAGCGGTCCGCCGAAGATCGAGCCGATGCCCTGCGAGATATACAGCCAGCCGTAGTTTTCGGTGGCGTGGCGCGTGCCGAACGTATCCGTCAACGTCGACGGAAACAGCGAGAAGATTTCGCCCCAGCCGAAGAACACCACGCCCGAGAGCAGCACGAAAAGCACGGCGTTCTCGCGCGTCATGAGCCACAGCGCCATGGCAACGCCTTCGAGCGCGAATGCGAAAAACATCGTGTTTTCGCGGCCGAAACGGTCCGACACCCAGCCGAACAGCGGACGCGTGAGGCCGTTCGTGAAGCGGTCGATGGTCAGGGCGAGCGGCAACGCGGCCATGCCGAACACCATCACCTTCGTGATGCCGAAGTCGGCGGCAAACGTCGCCATCTGCGACGTGACCATGAGGCCCGAGGTGGACATCATCGTCATCATCGCGAACATGAGCCAGAAGAGCGGCGACTTCATCATTTGCGACGGGCGCAGATTCGGCACGTTCGATGCAGCGGCGAGCGTCGCAGCCTTCATCGGCGTAACGGCATTCGGCGTGCGCAAGCCCTGCGACGCCACGAAGCCGACGACCGCGAACGCGATGCCGTAGATCCACAGCGTTGCATCGATGCCGCGCGACGCCAGCGATGCGGTGATGGGGAACGTCGTCACGATCGCGCCCATGCCGTAGCCCGCCGCGACCGCGCCGGCCGCGAAGCCGCGCCGGTCGGGAAACCAGCGCACCATCAGGCCGACGACGCCCACATACACGATGCCCGTGCCGAGACCGCCGACGAGACCATACGTGAGATAGAGCATCGACGTGCTCGTCGCCATCGATGCGAGCACCCAACTCAGGCCCGACATCACCGTGCCGAGCGAGATCAGAAGGCGCGGGCCGAAGCGGTCGATCAGCTTGCCCTGAAACGGCGAGAAGAACGTCTGGAGAATGATGAGCAACGAGAACGTCACTTGCAATTCAGGCAGCGGCACGCCGAGCTTCGCGGACAGCGGCTTCGTCAACAGCGTCCATACATATTGCGGGCTCGATATCGCCATCATGCAGACGAGGCCGAGTGCGAGTTGCAGCCAGCGGTTATGGGCGGCCACGGCAGGCGAGATCGAGGCATCGTCGTGCAGCGTTTGGGTGCGTGTGTTCATGTGCTTTCCCCGGATGATTCGGATAAAAATGGATGAGCGCCGCCCTCCGGCCCCGACGAATGCCGAACCGGATGACTTTGCAACTTCGTGCGTGATGCGGTGTTTAAGCGCTAGAACCCTGCACAGGCGCCGTCGCTTCGCGGATCGTGACCCGCTTCGAAAGAACCATCAGGATGCCGAACGATTGCGCCGGCATGACCCATCGCTTCGTCGTAGGCGGCGAGCACTTCGACTTCGTGGCCGAGCGCGCGCAATGCGTCGATGGTCTGCGCCGGGAAGCGCGCTTCGAGCTTCAGCGAATCGGTCGATTGGCCCCATGTGCGGCCGAGCAGCCAGCGCGGCGCATCGATCGCGGCCTGCGGGTTCCAGCCGAAACGCGCGATGCGCGAGAACACGGCGCTCTGCGATTGCGGCTGGCCATCGCCGCCCATGTTTCCGTAGACCATCGTGCGGCCATCGGCGAACTGCGCGAGCGCGGGATTCAGCGTATGAAACGGGCGGCGTCCCGGCATCAACGGATTGAGCGACGACGCATCAAGCGAGAAGCTGCATCCGCGGTTCTGCCAGTTGATGCCCGATTGGGGCAGCACGACGCCGCTGCCGAACTCGTGATAGATGCTCTGAATAAAACTCACCGCGACGCCATCGCCATCGATCACGCCCATCCAGACCGTATCGCCGGGACCGCGTCCCTTGCCCCACGATGCGGCCTTCGACATCGACACCTGTTGCGCCATTGCATCGAGCGCGGCGGGATCGAGTTGCGTGACGGGATCGATACGCATGTGGTCCGGATCGGTGACATGCTCGTCGCGAATCTTGAACGCGAGCTTCGTCGCCTCGACGCATGCGTGCACGAACTCGGGACCGAGCGGGTCCATGTCGTCCTTCAGCACGCGATCGAGCACGCCGAGAATCAGCAGCGAAACGAGACCTTGTGTCGGCGGCGGCATGTTGTAGACGGTGCCGAGCGTGTGCTTCAGTTCGAGCGGCGTGCGTTCGCGCGCGCGATGACGTTCGAGGTCTTCCAGCGTGATGAGCGTTTCCATCGACGACAAATCCTTCGCGATGCTGCGCGCAAGATCGCCGCGATAGAAGTCGTCGAGACCCGCATCGGCGAGTTGCTGGAGCGTCGCGGCAAGGCGCGCGTTGACGAAGCGTTCGCCTGTTTGCGGCGCGCGATCGTCGGGCATGAAGGTCTGCGCAAAGCCCGGCACATGCTGCAGTTCGCCGCGCTTGGACGCGATGCAATCGGCCTGGCTGCGCGTCACCGGAATGCCGTGCTTCGCATAGTGGATCGCATCTTCGAGCAGGCGCGCGACAGGCAGCTTTCCGCCGAGCGCGCCCTTCGAGAAGCGCTGCGCGAAGTCCCAGCCGGAGACGGTGCCCGCCACCGTGTTTGCCGCGAGCGGGCCGCGCGTGGGAATCGCATCGAAGCCGAATGCGCGATACGTGTCGATGTCCGCGCGCATCGCCGCCGCGCCGCATGCCTCGATGCCGATGGGCGCATGCCCCGGCCGCGCGATGAGCCAGAAGCCGTCGCCGCCGATGCTGTTCATGTGCGGATAAACCACCGCGATGGTCGATGCCGCCGCGATCATCGCTTCGACCGCATTGCCGCCTTCACGCAACACGGCGAGCGCGCTTTGCGACGCGAGCGCATGCGGCGCGACCGCCATGCCGCGCATGCCGCGCGTGGGGTTCAACGTGTTCGCCTTGATCGGCGCGTGTGTTGCAGTGACTTCGAGAGGCATGACGTTTCCTTGTATACAACGAAAGCCTTCAATGCCAGATTCGTGCCATGCGTTGGTAAAAACCCTGAGCGGCCTTGCTGCACAAGGCTCTTAGCGATGCATGATGGATGAACGCAAGCGCGCCGCGCACGCCGTCAGATGGTGCGCCGAAGCCTTGCCGGTGCGTGGCCGCCGACGTCCGGCCCCGTTTCGGTGCGCGCGGCGAGCAGCCGTTGCATCGTGAGGCCGCGCACGCTCGACTGGCTTCCGCCTATGTGCTGCGATACGAGTCGAACGCTCGTCGTTGCATCGCCGGCGCGGATGGCATCGAGAATCGCGGCATGTTCGTCGTAGGTATCGGCGATGCCGTCGCCCTGTACGAGATCGAGCCGCCGGACCACGCGTATGCGGTCCGTCACGCGCTGCATGGTCGCGGTGAGTTCGTCGTTGCCGGCAGCGGCGACGAGCGCGTGATGCAAGGCTTCGTCGAGTCCGACGAGCGTGCCGCCGTCAGTAATGCGTCGCGTGCGCCGAACCTTCCACACGCGGTCGAGCGCGTCGAGCAGCAGATGCAGTTCGACCGATTGAGCCGCTTCGCCGCAGAGCTTGCGCACGGCGAAGGTCTCGATCATCTGGCGCATTTCATAGAGATCGTCGAAGCGCTTGTTGTCGATGGGCGCGACTTCCCAGCCGCCGCGCACATAGCCGCGCATGAGGCCGTCGCTTTGCAGGCGTTGCAGCGCTTCGCGCGCGGGCGTGCGCGAGACCGCGAAGCGCTCGGCGATCGCGCCTTCCGTGAGGCGGTCGCCGGGCAAGAGCTGCATGTCGAAGATTTCGTCGCGCAGCGCGTAATAGACGCGGTCGGCCCGAGAGAGAGCGGGAGTGTCGTCGAGTGGACGCGTCAGTTTGATATCAGGCATGGCGGACAGCTTAGCAAAGGAAGATGTGTCGCCAATAAATCGAAATCAAAAGGCGTTCACGCTGGAAGTAAGTTGGACAGTTACTGCGGAGTCGCTTTCATTCTCTAACGCATTCCTTGCATTTAATTCGTATTCAATTCTGGGGAAAACGCGGACGAATGGCGCGCTAAAGCCCTGCTTTTGAAAGTGATGCAAAAGCGCGTTAATATGAACCTAGCCCTGAACTCTTCGAGGAATGCGCTGGACCCTGGCGCGTGTCGTAACCTGCACGAGCACCGCATGTCAAATTCCCCGCACGTGGATTCACACGAAATGCACTCAGCATCAATAATGGAATGTGTCGATGTCCGCATCGAAGACTGCCATCGGATGATCGAGGCGCAAAGCGAGCGCCTCGCAAGACAAGCGAAATCCGGAAGGGGAACGGCACACTCGCGGCTCGTTCTCTATTGCCTGCAGCAAAGCCTGCTCGCGCTTACGCGTTCGAAATCCGCTGTCGCGAACGACGTGACGCGCAAGACGAACTCACGCGCCTGATCGTTCGGGCGCGGCTTCATTCAGCTTACATTCAACGCCCGAGTCCGCTCGCC
Source organism: Caballeronia sp. ATUFL_M2_KS44 (assembly GCF_023630965.1). Classification (NCBI taxonomy): domain Bacteria; kingdom Pseudomonadati; phylum Pseudomonadota; class Betaproteobacteria; order Burkholderiales; family Burkholderiaceae; genus Caballeronia; species Caballeronia sp. ATUFL_M2_KS44. Next base: position 256,445 of record NZ_JALQEA010000051.1, read on the forward strand.
GCGACCTGCTGCTGCACGTATTGCGCAAAGAGTGCGTGCATGCGGGTGGTCGGATGCAACTCGTCGGCGAACATATAAGTCTGGTCCGCGTTCGACGTGGTGTAGGTCGCGGGCGAACACAACAGCGCCGTATCGCGTGGCGTTTTCGACGGATCGCAGGCCTGTCCGGTGTTCGACACCACGAAGCCATTGGCCTGATAGTTCGCGATGGTCTGCGTCGTCCACGCGTATGAATCGACGACAACGACCTTGCCTTGCACGCCATTGCTTTGAAGGCCGGCGTTCAGCGTCGCGTTGAAGCGTTGCGCGAGCTGCGTGTAGTTCGCGCCGCCATCGGGCGATTTGAGGCCCTGAGGCGACATGCCGATGTTCGGCAGATTGACCACCACCACATGCGTCGCTCCGTTCTGCACGATCTGCGCGACGAGCTGCGCGAGTGTCGTGGCGGCTGCCTCGACGGTCGTATTCGCCGCAGGCGGACTGCCCGCGCGAAGCACGTCGTTCGAACCGGCCCAGACCAGCACCAGTTGATTCGCGTTGAAGCTGCCATGCGTGCCGAGATAGCTCGATAGCTGCTGCGTCACGGGCATCTGTATGTTGCCGATCACGTCCGTCAGAAACTGATATTGATTAGCGGGCGTCGCGACCGTCGAGCCGCCTTGCGCATAATCGAATCCGCCTTGCGCGTGCAGTTCATGGCCAATGTCGATGGTGTACGCGGGCGTCAGCGTATCGCCGTAATACTGCGCCACGTCCTGCGCCCATACCTGGCCGGGATTCGTCGTGAAGCGCCCGCCGCCGACCACGCTCGCGATCGGCGCATACGTTCCCGCATCGGAGAGGCTGTCGCCGAACGCGACGACTTGCAGATGGACGCCGCCCGCGGGCGCGGACGGGTTGCTGCTGTTCGAATCGCTTCCGCCGCCGCATGCGGTAAGCACTGCAATTAGCGCAGTAAGAATTGCAGAACGAATGTGGGACGTGATTGCAGTGCGGTACATCGCTCCTCCATGGCACCGGATGATTCGCTACGATCCGTCGCCTGATGCCGATGCATGCGCGCGACGCGATTCATCTGAAGCAAGAAGGATGCGATGCGGTTTTCGCGCTTGCGTCACTTCGCATCGAGCGCAAGCAGGCCGCGAATCTTCTGCTCGGTCTGCGCGTACTGACCTTCGCCGAAGTGGCTATAAACGAGCTTGCCGTTCTGATCGATCAGATAAAGCGCGGGCCAATATTGATTGCCGTAGGCGCGCCATGTCTCAAAGCGGTTGTCTTGCGCGACCGGATACGTAATGCCGTTGCGCGCAATCGCCTGCTTGAGATTGCCGGTATCGCGCTCGAATGCGAATTCCGGCGAATGCACGCCGACCACGACCAGCCCCTTGTCGCGATAACGCGCGTTCCACTCCTTGATATACGGGAGCGTGTGCGCACAGTTGATGCAGTCGAAGGTCCAGAAATCGACGAGCACTACCTTGCCGCGCAACTTGCTTAATTCGAGCGGCGCACTGTTGAACCAGTTGTCGATGCCCTGAAAATCAGGCGCATCCGCACCGACTGCGATAGCCGCGGGCGCAAGCGCCGAGACGCTGCCCGATGCGAACGCCGCCACTGCAGCGGTGGCCGCGATGCCCACGGTGACGGCTGCGATCCTGAGACGACCGAACATGATGACCTCCTCGATGATTGATGTTCGAACGCATTGAAGCGCGCCCTTGTATCCACTCTATGTCGGGTCATGCGGGCGATCGCATCGCCGTGTATCACGGTACATGCCGGATACATTGCGATACACAACGCACGCATTCCGGACATCCGCGCGATACATGCGAGCCTTGAAATAAGGGCCATCGTTCATTCGCGTGGAGGCTCTCATGCTGCTCATCGTCATTGCGTTTCTTGGCGGCGCATTCACCATTCTCAGCCCGTGCATTCTGCCCGTCGTGCCGTTCATCTTCGCGCGTTCGGACCGGCCCTTTTTGACCGATCGTCTGCCGCTCCTCGCCGGTCTCGCCGGCACGTTCGCGCTCGTCACGAGCCTCGGCGCGGCGGGCCTCGCGAGTGCGGCGCAGTTCAACCAGTATGGCCGATGGATCGCCCTTGCGATGCTCGCGCTCTTCGGTGCATCGCTCATGTTGCCCGCCGTCGCGACGCGCATCACCCGTCCGCTTTCGGCGCTTGCTGACAGGCTCGTCGCGCGTTCGCAGGCGCAGGACGCATCGCGAAGTATCGCGCCTTCGCTGTTGCTCGGCGCGGCGACGGGGCTGCTGTGGGCGCCGTGTGCCGGTCCCATTCTCGGCGCGATTCTCTCGGGCGCGGCGCTCGATGGCGCAACGTGGAAGACCGGCGCCGCACTCGCCGCGTATGCGACGGGCGCGGCGTTCGCGCTCGCGGTGGCATCGTCGCTCGGCAAGCGTGCGCTCGACGCGCTCAAGCGATCGTCGGGCTTCGGCGAACATGTGCGCCGCGCGATGGGCGCGCTCGTGCTGCTGAGCGTCGCGACCATCGCAGCGGGTGCGGATACGCGCGTGCTCGCGCTCGTGAAAGGCGTATCGACCGATGGCATCGAGAGCAGGCTCGTCGGTTTGCTCTCCGCACGCGACGATACGCAGAAGCCGCGCATCGTTCGCGCTTCGACGCCGATGCCGCCGCTGCCCGTCGAAGGCAAGCTGCCCGCGCTCGATGGCGCAACGCAATGGCTCAATTCACCGCCGCTCTCGCGCGATGCGTTGCGCGGCAAGGTCGTGATCGTGAACTTCTGGACGTACTCGTGCATCAATTGCCTGCGCACGTTGCCGTATCTGAAGACGTGGGCGCAGCGATACGGCAATGACGGTCTCGTCGTGCTCGGCGTGCATACGCCGGAGTTCGGCTTCGAGCACGATACGTCCAACGTGAAGCGTGCGTTGCGCGATCTGAACGTGTCGTATCCCGTGGCCGTGGATAACGACTACCGCATCTGGCAAGCGTTCGGCAATCGTTATTGGCCGGCTTTCTATATCGTCGATGCAGAAGGGCGCGTGCGCTATCACCATTTCGGCGAAGGCAACTATGAAGACGCCGAACGCGCGATTCGTCAATTGATTTGGAAAGCTAACGAAAAGGCCGAGGCAAGCGACGATGCGTCAGCAAAGGCAAGCGGCACACAAGTGGCCGCCGATCCTGCGCATCTCGCATCGAACGAAACGTATCTGGGTTATGGCGAGTCGCAAGGCCCGACGCCGGCGCAACGCGTGATCCGCGATACGTCCGCAGCTTATGCGCTGCCGCAGCGTCTTGCGTTGAACGACTGGGGCATCGGCGGGCAATGGAACGTACGCGCGGAAGCGGCCGTGGCGAGCGCTTCGCATGCGCGTCTTGCCTATCGTTTTCATGCGCGCGATCTGCATCTCGTGCTCGCGCCCGCCGACGACGGCAAGCCGGTTCGCATTCGCATCACGGTCGATGGGAAGCCGCCGGGCGCATCGCACGGTGCGGACATCGATGCCGACGGCAACGGCGTCGTGACCGCTGCGCGTCTGTATCAGCTCGTGCGGCAAAGCGGACCCGTTGACGATCGCACGTTCGAGATCGAGTTTCTCGATGCCGGCGCGCGCGCCTACGCGTTCACGTTCGGCTGATCACAGCACGAGCCGCGCTTCGAGGCCGCCGCCTTCGCGGTGATGCAAGGTGAGGCTCGCATCCATCGCGCGCGCAAGCTGACGCGCGATGGCGAGCCCCAGACCCGTGCCGCCCGTGCTTCTGTTGCGCGAGCCTTCGAGCCTCACGAACGGCTCGAATACCGCTTCGAGCGATTCATCGGGAATGCCGGGGCCGCGATCCATCACCGAGACGCGCGCGCCGCCATCGGCCAGGGCTTCGACGTGAATCTCGGCAGCGCCCGTGAACTTCAGCGCATTGTCGACGAGATTGCCGACGATGCGCCGCAACGCCTGCGGACGCGTGATAAGCGCATGCCCGATGCGTCCTTCGAGCGACACGTCCTTGCGCGCGTCGTGGTAATCATCGACGATGCTTTCGACGAGCGCATCCGGATCGATGCGCACCGCCGCTTCCTGCGTGCCGTGCAACGTGCGCGCGTAGGTCACGCCTTCCTTCACGAGCGTTTCCATCTCCTGCAAATCCTGCTGCAGCTTCGCGCCGGTGGCGTCGTCGTCCATCACGTCGACGCGAAGGCGCATGCGCGTGATGGGCGTTTGCAGATCATGCGTGATGGCCGCGAGTATCTGCATGCGCTGCGTCATGTACATCGCGACGCGGTCCTGCATGGCATTGAACGCCTTCGCCGCGCGCACGACTTCTTCCGGACCTTGCTCGGGCAGGCGCTGGCCTTTGAGATCGGGACCGAGCGTATCGGCGGCGTGAGCGAGTTGCGCGAGCGGGCGCGTCGCGAGCCGCACCGCGATCCAGCAACACGCGACGATCACCGCGAGTTGCAGCGCGAGCACGAACGGCAGCCAGCCGGACACGGGCGTGCCCTGCATCGGCTGCATGTCGATGGTGAGCGGCGAGCCATCGCTCAGACGCAAGTGCACCTGAAAGCGCTCCGTATGACCGGGGACCATGTTCACCGTCAGCGGATAGCGCTTGCCGATGCCTTCCGCGATGGACTGCGCGAAGCGCTCGGACAACGCGGCATCGGGCGGCGCGCCGCTCACGCCCGGACCGAGCATGAACGCATAGCTGCGCCGCGCAAGCCGTGGCAGCCACGCGGCGCGCTCGTCGGCCGGCAGATGATCGAGCAGCGCGACGGAGCTTGCCACTTCGCGTTCGACGTAACCCGTCATCACGTTGGTCATGCTTTGATCGCGCTCGGTCATCGTGAGCCAGAACGCGGCCGCTTGCGCGAGCGCAAGACCGATCAGCAGAATCAACGCGAGCCGCGCGAAGAGCGTGCGCGGCCAGTGCAGCCATGTTGCCGCAGCGAACGGCGCTTTGGTCGATGCATCCATGTTCGATCAATCTCCGCCGGAAAGCGGCGTCACGGCGGCGGAGAACACATAGCCCTCGCTGCGCAGCGTCTTGATGTAGCGCGGCTCGCGCGCTTCGTCCCGCAAGCGTTGACGCAGGCGGCTCACGAGAAGATCGATGGAGCGATCGAACGCATCGGCCTGGCGTCCTTGCGTCAGATTGAGCAACTGGTCGCGCGTGAGCACGCGTTGCGGATGATCGAGGAACACGCGCAGCAAGCGATATTCAGCACCGGATAGCGCGACCATCGTGCCTTCGGCATCGAGCAGATGACGCGCCGTGGTATCGAGCCGCCAGTCGCCGAAGGCAAGCCATTGCGCGGTCTCCGTCACCTGCATGCCGGGCGGAAGCATGCGCGTGCGCCGCAGCACGGAGCGCATGCGCGCGAGCAGTTCGCGCACGGCGAAGGGCTTGGGCAGATAGTCGTCCGCGCCCATTTCGAGGCCGAGAATGCGGTCCGCTTCTTCGTTGCGCGCGGTGAGCATCAGCACCGGGACCGAGCGGAACTTGCCCGCGCGCAGTTCGCGGCATAGCACGAGGCCGTCTTCGCCGGGCAGCATGAGGTCGAGCACGATCAGATCGGGCGTGCCTTGTTCGAGCGCGGCGCGCATTTGCCGCCCGTTCGCGGCGAGCGATACGCGCATGCCGTTCTTCTCGAGATACGTCGCGAGGAGTTCGCGAATGCCGCGGTCGTCATCGACGATCAACACGTGGTCTGTGGTTTCCATCGCTCGCTCATGACTTCTTGCGCTTGATTTGCACCCGGGCCGAGCTGACAAGCAGGCATTGCACCGGATGCGCCAGTTCCGCCGCGCGTCCTCCCGCGACAAAGGCGACGATTGCGAGCATACGCTTCATGACATGACTCCAGCATGGACGATAGAAGCGTTATAGCCCGAAACGCGCGCGCGTTCGACGCTTGCGGCGAGCGTTTTGTATCGCAGTGTATCCGCTGTTTCGCACGATACATAAGGATTCGAACGGGCCGCTTTCCTGAAACATGGCGGATACACCGCGGCGTTCCAATGCGTCAACGGCAGCAGACACTGCAAGCCGCTACTTCAACCTTAATCGCAGAGGAACATCATGAAGACTTCGATCATCGCTTTCGTACTCGCCGCCAGCGCTTTCGCCGGAGCCGCGCAAGCCGCCGTCAGCGATAACGCCGCCATGTCCGCCATGTCCGTCGCGCAGCAGACGCATCGCGATATGAGCAAGACGCGCGCGGAAGTGCGCAGCGAACTCGTGCAGGCGCAGAAGAGCGGACAGATCGCCGCGCTCGCGAGCCTGTATCGCGGAAGCTGAATCGCCCATTCAAATACGACACTCGAAGGATGACACCATGACCAAGGCAATCGATACCGTTCTCTACACCGGCAAGACGCATGTCACGGGAGGCCGCGATGGCCACGCACGCAGCTCCGACGATCGTCTCGACGTGAAGCTCTCGCCGCCGGGATCGACCGGCGCGGGCACCAATCCCGAGCAGTTGTTCGCGGCGGGCTGGTCGGCGTGCTTCATCGGCGCGATGAGCAAGGCCGCCGCGAAGCTGCAAATCAGGCTGCCCGCCGATACGGCCGTCGATGCCGAAGTCGATCTCGGCACCAACGATGGCGGTTATCAATTGCGTGCGCGGCTGGCGGTGAGCTTGCCCGGCATCGATCGCGACGTGGCTGCGGCCATCGTGGAAGGCGCGCATCAAACGTGTCCGTATTCGAAAGCGACGCGCGGCAACATCGACGTGACCATTGCAATCGTTTGATGCGCTTCTTGCAATGATCGGATGGATCGGGATCGGCGGCGTGTCATGCACGCCGCCGTTTTCGTGTTCTAGCGCAAGTCGTTATCGCCCACACAATCTTTACGGGATTTTTATACGCCCGCGCCCATTCTTAGCACGTCCTTCACGCGCCTTCTCTTACGCTCCAGTCTGTCCTGAACCGCATAAGGGAGCGCAAGACAATGGACTTCATTTACCTCGCCGGCATCGCCCTGTTCTGGGGGCTTTGCGTGGCGCTCACGCGCGGCTGCGAACGCCTGCGCCGCCGCGTGACGGGAGGCCGCGCATGAACGCATGGATGATGTGGCTCGCGGCCGCCTCGACGCTACTGCTTCTCGTGTACCTCGTGTACGCGCTCTTGCGCGCGGAGGATTTCGAATGAACGCCAATACGATACTGCAGACAGCGGCGTTCATCGTCGTGTTGATTGCGCTTGCCGTTCCGCTCGGGCGCTATATGACGAACGTGCTGGATGGAAGCGCTGTCGTCGTGCGCAAGATCGGCCGGCCGGTCGAAGCGATGCTTTATCGCATTGCCGGTATCGATGCCGATGCCGAGATGTCGTGGAAGCACTATGCGCTTGCCGTGCTGCTCTTCAACGCGTTGGGGACCGTGTTTCTCTACGCGCTGCTGCGTCTGCAACACGTGCTGCCGGCCAATCCGCAAGGCATGAGCGCAATGACGCCCGATGCCGCGTTCAACACCGCCGTCAGCTTCGTGACCAACACGAACTGGCAGGACTATGGCGGGGAAAGCGCGCTCGGCTATCTCGTTCAGATGCTCGGGCTGACGGTCCAGAACTTCCTCTCGGCGGCGACGGGCATCGCGGTGGTCATCGCGCTGATTCGCGGCTTCAAGCGGCACTCGGCGCAGACCATCGGCAACTTCTGGGTCGATCTCACGCGCACGACGTTATATGTGCTCGCGCCCTTGGCGCTCGTCGTGTCGCTCGTCTTCGTGAGCCAGGGCGTCATTCAGAATTTCAAGGCGTATCAGGAAGTGCCGACGCTGCAAGTCACGACGTATCAGACCGCCACGACCGATACGCAAGGCAAGGCTGCCACGCAGAACGTCAAAGCCGACAAGCAGACCTTGCCGATGGGACCGGTCGCGTCGCAGGAAGCGATCAAGATGCTCGGCACGAACGGCGGCGGCTTCTTCAACGCGAACTCCGCGCATCCGTACGAGAACCCGACGCCGCTTTCCAACTTCGTGCAGATGCTCGCGATGCTCGTCATTCCGGCCGCGTTGTGCGTCGTGTTCGGCCGCATGATCGGCGACCGTCGGCAGGGCTATGCCGTGCTCGCTGCCATGACCATCGCGTTCTCCGCTGCGTGCATCGGCGAGATTTCGGCTGAACAGGCCGGCAATCCGCTGTTCGCGTCGCTGGCCGTGGATGCGCAAGCGTCCGCTGCGCAGGCGGGCGGCAACATGGAAGGCAAGGAGACGCGCTTCGGCATTGCGCAGTCCGGCATCTTCACCGTCGCGACGACAGCGGCTTCATGCGGAGCCGTGAACGGCATGCACGATTCATTGACGCCGCTCGGCGGTCTCATCCCGATGCTGCTGATCCAGCTCGGTGAGGTCGTCTTCGGCGGCGTCGGATCGGGGCTTTACGGCATGCTCGTGTTCGCGTTGCTGGCGGTGTTCGTGGCCGGACTCATGATCGGAAGGACGCCTGAATATATCGGAAAGAAGATAGAAGCGTTCGAAATGAAGATGGTGTCGGTCGCCATTCTGCTGACGCCGCTGCTCGTGCTCGCGGGCACGTCCATCGCCGTGCTGACGGCGGCGGGCACAGCGGGCATCGCCAATCCGGGCGCGCACGGCTTCTCCGAAGTGCTGTATGCGTTCAGCTCTGCCGGCAACAACAACGGCAGCGCATTTGCGGGCCTTTCGGTGAACACGCCGTTCTATAACGTGCTGCTCGGTATTGCGATGTGGTTCGGCCGCTTCGGTTCCATCGTGCCGGTGCTCGCCATAGCCGGTTCGCTCGCCGCGAAGAAACGCCTCGCCGTCACGGCGGGCACGCTGCCGACGCACGGCCCGCTCTTCGTCGTGCTTCTGCTCGGCACGCTGCTGCTCGTCGGTGCGCTCACGTATGTGCCGGCGCTTGCGCTCGGACCCATCGTCGAGCATCTCACCATGATTGCAGCCCATTGATCGCCGAGGACTATATGACTCATCAAACTCATGGGACACAATCGACGCCGCTGCATCGTCCGGACAATCTCGGGCAGGTGCGCACGGCGGTTCGTTCGATGCTCGATCCGGCGCTCGTGAAGCCCGCCATCATCGATTCGTTCAGGAAGCTCGCGCCGCGCACGCAACTGCGCAATCCGGTGATGTTCTGCGTGTACGTCGGCAGCATTCTGACCACCGTGTTGTGGATCGCCGCGCTTGGAGGGCAGGCGGAAGCGCCCGCGGGCTTCATTCTCGCCATCGCGCTGTGGCTCTGGTTCACGGTGCTCTTTGCGAACTTCGCGGAGGCGCTCGCGGAAGGGCGGTCGAAGGCGCAGGCCGCGTCGTTGCGCAGCGCCAAGCACAACGTGATGGCGAAGAAGCTGAACGAGTCGCACCCGAAGTCGCCCATACGCATCATGGCGTCTACCGATCTCGTCAAGGGCGATGTCGTGCTGATCGAAGCGGGCGACGTCATTCCCGCCGATGGCGAAGTGATCGAAGGCGTCGCTTCGGTCGACGAATCCGCGATCACGGGCGAATCCGCGCCGGTGATACGCGAGTCGGGCGGCGACTTTTCATCGGTGACGGGCGGCACGCGCGTGTTGTCGGACTGGATCGTCGTGAAGGTGACGGTCAATCCCGGCGAGGCTTTTATCGACCGCATGATCGCGATGGTCGAAGGCGCGAAGCGTCAGAAGACGCCGAACGAGATTGCGTTGACCATCCTGCTCGTCGCGCTCACGCTCGTCCTGTTGTTCGCCACCGCCACGCTGCTGCCGTTTTCCATGTTCTCGGTGGAAGCGGCGAAGTCCGGGCACGTGGTGACCATCACCGCGCTCGTCGCGCTGCTCGTGTGCCTCATTCCGACGACCATCGGCGGGCTGCTTTCCGCCATCGGCGTGGCGGGCATGAGCCGCATGATGCAGGCGAACGTGATCGCCACGTCCGGCCGCGCAGTCGAGGCGGCGGGCGACGTCGATGTGCTGCTGCTCGACAAGACGGGCACGATCACGCTCGGCAATCGTCAGGCCTCCTTATTTGTGCCCGCGCCGGGCGTGGCCGAGCGCGATCTGGCGGATGCGGCGCAACTTGCATCGCTCGCCGATGAAACGCCCGAAGGCCGCAGCATCGTCGTGCTGGCGAAGCAGCGCTTCGAAATGCGCGAGCGCGACATGGCATCGCTCGCCGCCACGTTCCTTTCGTTCAGCGCGCAGACGCGCATGAGCGGCGTCGATCTGCCGGATCGCGAGATTCGCAAGGGTGCCGCCGATGCCGTGAAGCGCTATGTCGAAGAGCGCGGCGGGCGCTTTCCGCAGGAGGTGCAGCGCGAAGTCGACGACATCGCGCGTCGCGGCAGCACGCCGCTCGTCGTTGCCGAATGTGCTCACGGAAACGCGCGCGCATTGGGCGTGATCGAGTTGAAGGACATCGTGAAAGGCGGCATCAAGGAGCGCTTTGCGGAACTGCGCAAGATGGGCATCAAGACGATCATGGTCACCGGCGACAATCGTCTGACGGCCGCCGCGATCGCCGCCGAAGCGGGCGTCGACGACTTCCTGGCCGAAGCGACGCCCGAGACCAAGCTCGCGACGATCCGCGCGCATCAGGCCGAAGGCCGTCTCGTGGCGATGACAGGCGACGGCACCAACGATGCCCCCGCGCTCGCGCAAGCCGACGTGGCCGTCGCGATGAACACGGGCACGCAGGCGGCGAAAGAGGCGGGCAACATGGTCGATCTGGATTCGAACCCGACGAAGCTCATCGAAGTGGTCGAGATCGGCAAGCAGATGCTGATGACGCGCGGATCGCTCACGACGTTCTCTATCGCCAATGACGTGGCCAAGTACTTCGCGATCATTCCGGCCGCGTTCGCGACGACGTATCCGCAATTGCGCGTGCTGGACGTGATGCATCTCGCGTCGCCTTCGTCGGCCATTCTGTCGGCGGTCATCTTCAACGCGCTGATCATCGTGTTCCTGATTCCGCTCGCGTTGAAGGGCGTCAAGTACCGCGCGTTGGGCGCGGCGGCGTTGCTGAGGCGCAATCTGTGGGTATTCGGGCTGGGCGGCATTCTGTTGCCATTCCCGTTCATCAAGCTGATCGACATGGCCATCGCGGCGCTCGGCTGGCATTGAGTACATTGCATCTAACGAAGGTATCGACATCATGAAAAACATGCTGCGTCCCGCGCTCGTGCTGTTCGTCGCGCTGACAGTCGTGACCGGCCTCGTGTATCCCGCCATCGTGACGGCGCTCGCGCAGGCCGCGTTTCATCGCGAAGCCAACGGCAGTGTGATCGAACGCGACGGGAAGGTCATAGGCTCGGCGACCATCGGCCAGCAGTTCGATGCGCCCGGCTATTTCTGGGGACGTCTCTCCGCAACGACGCCGAACCCCTATAACGCGGGCAGTTCCAGCGGCTCGAACTTCGGGCCGATCAATCCCGCGCTCGCCGACGAGATCAAGGCGCGCATCGCCGCCCTGCGCGACGCCGATCCGCACGACACCGCGCCCGTTCCCGTCGATCTCGCGACGTCGTCGGGCAGCGGCCTCGATCCCGAGATCAGCCCGGCGGCGGCAGCGTATCAGGTTGCGCGCGTGGCGAAGGCGCGCGGCATGAACATCGCGCAAGTCGAAGCGCTCGTCGAGCAGGCGAGCACCGGGCGTCAGTTGGGCTTTCTCGGCGAACCGAGAGTCAACGTGCTGAAGCTCAATCTCGCGCTCGATCAGGCTCATCGCTAAACTGGAAGCTCGCCGAACAGGTATCAGCAGAGCACAAGCAATGACCCGCCCGAATCCCGACGAACTGCTCGACCGGCTGCAACGCGAAGACGAGAAGCGCCAGCGCGGACGCCTGAAGGTGTTCTTCGGCGCGTCCGCTGGCGTCGGCAAGACGTTCGCGATGTTGCAGGCGGCGCGGCGTCGTCATGAAGAAGGCGTCGATGTTGTCGTGGGCGTCGCCGAAACGCATGGGCGCAAGGAGACGCTCGCGTTGCTGGAAGGACTGGAGACGTTGCCGCCCGCGCGCATCGCGTATCGCGGGCGGCTGCTCGCCGAGTTCGACCTCGATGCAGCGCTCGCGCGCAAGCCGCAACTCGTTCTCGTCGATGAACTCGCGCATTCCAACGTGCAGGGCTCGCGCCACATGAAGCGCTGGCAAGACGTGCACGAATTGCTCGACGCGGGCATCGACGTGTACACGACCGTCAACGTGCAGCATCTGGAAAGCCTCAACGATATCGTCGGGCGCATCACGGGCATTCGTGTGTGGGAGACGGTGCCGGACCGCGTGTTCGATCTCGCCGATGAAGTCACGCTCGTCGACCTGCCGCCCGAGGAATTGCTCGACCGTCTGCGCGAAGGAAAGGTCTACTTGCCGGCGCAGGCCGAGCACGCGGTGCGCAACTTCTTTCGCAAGGGCAACCTCATTGCGTTGCGCGAACTTGCGTTGCGCCGCACGGCGGATCGTGTCGATGCGCAGATGCGCGAGTATCGTGCCGATCAGTCTATCGAGCGCATCTGGCGCGCGCGTGAGCGGCTTATCGCGTGCATCGGGCCTGGTCCCGAAGCGGCCTCGCTGGTGCGCGCGGCGGCGCGGCTCGCTTCGTCGATCAAGGCGGACTGGCTCGCGGTCTATGTCGAAACGCCGAAGCTGCAGCGCCTCTCCGACGAAGCGCGCAAGCGCACGCTCGATGCGCTCAAGCTCGCTTCGGACCTCGGCGCGGAAACCGTCACGCTCGACGGCGCGGATGCCGCCGCCACGCTGATCGACTACGCGCACATGCGCAACGTGTCGAAGCTGATCGTGGGCGCATCGGCGTCGAAGGCATGGGCGCGATTCATGCATCGCGCGGTGAGCGAGCGGCTTATCGCACAGGCGTCGGACATCGACGTGACCATTGTTTCGACCGGCTCGCTCGATGCAACGGACAACGCACGGCCCATGCTATCGCAACGGTTCACGCTCTGGCGCGAGGCGGGTCATTCGCCGCTTCGCGCATATCTCGCGGCGTTCGGCATCGGCGCGGCGCTCACGGTGATCGCGAGCGCATTGTTCGCGAGTCAGATTGCGTTGACGAACCTCGTCATGCTTTATCTGCTCGGCGTGATTTTCGCGGCGGTGCGGCTCGGACGCGGACCCGGCGTGATGCTGTCGTTCATGTCCGTCGCCGCGTTCGACTTCTTCTTCGTGCCGCCGCGCATGTCGCTTTCGGTGAGCGATACGCAATACCTGCTCACGTTCTTCGTCATGCTGCTGACCTCGCTCACGATCAGCCATCTGACATCGAGCCTGCGTCGCGAAGCGCGCATCGCGTCACAGCGCGAGCGGCGCACCGGCGCAATGTACGCAATGACGAAGGAACTCGCGGCTGCCTTGATGACCGAGCAGATCATCGAGATCGGCACGCGGCATATCGCCGATGTGTTCCAGGCGCGCACCGCCATCCTGCTGCCCGACAGTGGCGAGAAGGTTCAGCAGAAGGTGACGGAATCCGATCCGGCCACATCGCTCGACAAGACGGGCGTCGATCTCGATGTCGCGCAATGGGTCTACGATCAGCAAAAGCCCGCGGGCGCTGGCACCGACACGTTGCCCGCCGCGCATGCGCTGTATCTTCCGCTGAAAGCGCCGATGCGAACGCGCGGCGTGCTCGCGTTCGTGAGCGATCGGGCCGACGCTGCGATGCCCGAGCAACGCCGCATGCTCGAAACCTTCGCCGCGCAGATCGCGCTTGCGATCGAACGCGTCCACTATGTCGAGATCGCACAGGACGCGTTGATCAATATGGAATCCGAACGATTAAGAAATTCATTGCTGTCGGCGATTTCGCATGATCTGCGTACGCCGCTCACGTCGATCGTCGGGTTCGCGTCCATTCTCGAAGAGAAAGCGGGCGATACGCAATGGGCGGGTGGATCGCAGGAAATCGTCCATGCCATTCACGAGGAAGCGCTGCGCATGAGCAGTGTCGTGACCAATCTGCTCGATATGGCGCGCCTGCAGTCGGGTGCGCTTCGATTGAACCGTCAATGGTCGATGCTGGAGGAAACGGTCGGCGCCGCGCTCGCGACACTCAAGCGCACGCTCGAAGGCCGGCGCGTGCAGGTTCGCATTCCGCGCGATCTTCCGCTGCTGCAACTCGATGCCGTGCTGATGGATCGGCTATTCGTCAATCTGCTGGAGAACGCCGCCAAGTACACGCCGGCCAGGACGGACATACAGATTGGCGCGAGAGAGGAAGCAAGCGGTGACAAGCTGCTCGTGCGCGTGTGGATAGACGATCACGGACCGGGCGTGCCGCCCGGCGCATCCGCACGGCTCTTCGAGAAGTTCACGCGCGGCGAGAAGGAATCGGCGCTGCCCGGCGTGGGACTGGGGCTTGCCATTTGCCGCGCGATCGTCGAGGCGCACGGCGGCGAAATCGGCGTGGAGAATCGTGAGGAACAGGGCCGCGTGATCGGCGCGCGGTTCTGGTTCACATTGCCCGTGAGCGAGCCGCCACCGCCGGTTGCAGAACCGGCGGAAGACGCGCATGTTCAGGAGCCGAAGGCGTGAACGAAGCGATCTGCGTCGAAAGTATTTTCAGGCATCGTCAGGAAAGAGCGCGTTGAGCTGCGCACCTGGAGCCGCGCCTTCGAAACCGTCGAAGCGTCCATCGACGAGGCCTTGCGCCGCGCGCATGAATCCGCCCCACGCCGATCTCGCCAGCGCGCCGCCCACGCTCACGCGACGCACGCCGAGCGCTGCAAGGTCCTGCAAGGTGAACTCGGATGGACCGCCGATCAGCACGTTCACGGGCTTCGGCGACACGGCCGCGACGACCGCTTCGATCTGCTCGCGCGTCTTGATGCCCGGCGCGTACAGGCAGTCCGCGCCTGCCGCCGCATAGGCGCGCAGGCGTGCGAGCGTGTCGTCCAGATCCGGCACGCCGGCGAAGAAGTTCTCCGCGCGGCCGACGAGCAACGTGTCGCCGCCGTTCTCATCGATGGCGCGCCGTGCCGCCTTCAGACGCGCCACCGCGACGTCGATCGGAAACAGCGGCGCGGACACATCGCCGGTGGAATCTTCGATGGACAAGCCCGCAACGCCCGTCGCGATGGCAAGCGTCACGCTGTGCGCCACGGTCTGCGGGTCCGCGCCGAAGCCGTTCTCGAAGTCCGCGTTGACGGGGAGATCGGTGGCATCGACCATCGTGCGCAGATGCGCGAGCACGACATCGCGCGACACGTTGTTGTCGGCGTGACCCATGGACCATGCGAAGCCGGAACTCGTGGTCGCGATGGCCTGAAAGCCGAGGCTCGCGAGATAACGCGCGCTTCCGGCGTCCCAAGGGTTCGGCAGCACGAAGCAGCCGGACGCATGCAATGCACGGAAGGCCGCGCGTTTCTCGGTGACGGTGCGTGACATGATTCGCTCCAGTAGGTTGATCGAAAGCCTCCGCATCGATCCGGCGCGGAAGGCGGGCGCACGCGCTCATTCCACTGCTTACATTTTTCTTCGATACATTGAAGTATGAACGAAGCGCGCGCTTCAAACGCTTGATTATTGAACGCGAAAGCGCATGATGTCGTCCAGAAAGCAGTGCTCGTTCGACGCAGCCTACCGGAGACGCGACATGCACGCCGATCACTCGTCGATGAATAGAACAACGAAAAAAGCGCGTTCGTTCTGTGCGATGACAGTCCGACCAAGCATCATCGTCATTGCTGTGGGAAGTGCGGTTGCATCGAACGCATGGGCGGCGGGGCCTTTGCCGAACGGGGGAAAATTCGTCGCGGGCGCGGGGCAGATCGCGTCGAGCGGCGTGCAACTGACCATCACGCAGACCACATCGCGCGGGGTCGTCGACTGGTCCAGCTTCTCGATCGACAAGGGGCATTCGGTCATCGTGCAGAACGGGACGGGCGCCACGCTGAGCCGCGTGACGGGCACGGAACAATCGCTCATTCAAGGAACGCTCAGCGCCAGCGGCAGCTTCTATCTGATCAATCCGCAGGGCGTGGTCATCGGTGCGAGCGGCGTGGTGTCGACGGGCGGGCGATTCGTTGCATCGGCGCTCGACGTGAGCAACGACACGTTCATGGCGGGCGGCGCGCTGACGTTCGCGGGCAGCGGCGCGGGCGCGGTCGTGAATCTGGGCAAGATCAGCTCGACGAGCGGCGACGTGTTGCTGATCGCGCGCCAGCTCGTGGAGAACGACGGGACGATCAACGCGCCTGCCGGATCGGCGGAACTCGCAGCCGGCGATCAGGTGCTGGTGCGCGACTCGACCGGCATGCCGCAAACTTTCGTGCAGACGTCAGGCAGCCGCAACGACGTCGTGGATAAAGGGACGATCGCGGCAGCGCAGATCGCGCTTCAGGCAGCCGATGGCAACGTGTACGCGCTCGCGGCCCACACCGACGCGTTGCGCGCGACCGGCACCGCCACGCGCGACGGCCACGTATGGCTCGTCGCGAACAACGGCACGGCGCATGTGCACGGCCGCATCGAGGCGAAGAATGTGGATGGCAGCGGCGGCATTGTCGATACGACGGGCGCGACGCTGCATCTCGACGATGCCGACATTCACGCGGCCAACTGGAATCTCAATGCGCCGCTGTTCAACGTCGGTCCAAAGACGACGGCGGCGCTGCTCGCGCAATTGAATCAGGGCACGTCGCTGACGCTCGATGCATCGCAAGGCGATATCGTGATGGAGCAGCCGTTGCGTTGGTCGGGCAATGCATCGCTCACGCTCAATGCCGCGCATTCCGTCATGGTCGGACCGATCGCGACGCTCGCCAATGCGGGCGCGGGCAATCTCACATTGCGCGCGGACGCGGCCGGAGCGAACAACGGAGGCAGTATCGTCAATCTCGGAACGATCGATTGGTCCAGGAGTCTGGGGCTGGTATCGAGCTATCGGGACCGCAACGGACAATTCGTCAGCGGGCATACGTTAAGCAACCCTGCATGGGCCGCGCCTCAATACAGCGGCATTCGTGCGCAGATAACGAACTACGTGCTGATCAATTCGCTCGACGACCTTGCCGGCATCTCGCAGGATCTCAATGGCTCGTACGCGCTGGGCCGCGACATCGATGCGAGTTCGACCAACGGCCCGTTTCAGTCGATCGGCAGCGGCAGCGCGAACGGCTTCACCGGACAACTCGATGGCCTCGGCCACACCATCGAGAATCTGTCGATCGCCCTTCAGGACGTGAACGGCGAGCAACCGACTGGACTCTTCGCAACCATCGGCGCTTCGGGCGTCGTGCGCAACATGAAGCTCGCGAACGTGAACATGAGCGTGTACTACAGCCCGGCCGCGCCGCTTGCACAACGATCGTCGGGGCTCGTGTCGTACGTTCACGCGGACGGCATCGTGCAGACGCTCGGCAGCACGAGCCTTCCCTTCGGCGGGCTGATTGCGATCAACTCGGGCGTCGTGTATCGATCGGATAGCGCGGCCAGCGTCGGCGGGTCGTCGGTGGTCGGCGGGCTGGTCGGAAGCAACAGCGGAACCATCCTTCAGTCGTTTGCGAGCGGCGCTGTCGGAGGCGGATCGCGCTCGGCGGGCGGCGGGCTCGTCGGAGACAACTCGGGCACCATCGCGCAGTCTTACGCGACCGCATCGGTGAGAGCGGGGAGCAGCAACGGCGGCCTCGTATCGTCGAACACCGGTTCGATCGAAGAGTCGTTTGCAAGCGGGCCCGTCGATACATTCATCCTGCCGATGTATCGAGGCGGCGTCGTCGCGGATAACACGGGCACGGTGGCGAGCAACGTCTTCTGGGACCGGCAATCGACCGGACAAACAGCGGGATACGGTAGCGGAAACCCGATCAGCGCGGCGAACGGACTGACGACGGGGCAAATGAGCACGCCGTCGAGCTTCGGGCCGACGTGGGATTTCGGCGCGGGCGGAACGTGGGTGATGCTGCACAACGCCACGCATCCGATCTTGCGGTGGCAAGTGGCGCAATAAGGCGGCGCGCGTCGTCTCGCTATGCGCGCGCCTGCATCGTCGATGCAAACCTACTTGCCGGTCGCACCGCCCTGTTGGTCCGGCTCGGGCTCGGGTTGGCCGACATCGGGAAGATCGGATGGCTGATTGGGAGACGGCGCATCCGGAATGGTCGGCGGGTTTTGAGGCGTGGTTGGATCGGACATGATGATCGACTCCATTTGAATGCGAAACGTTGAATGGCGTCGGACGGATATCATGCCGCGCCGACGGTCGAATGACGCTTTAATTTCGATGCGCTCATGCTTCAGTCGCCCGACGCAGCGTTGTTCTCATCGAAGCGGTCTTCCAGCAAAGCGACATAGCGTTCCACGGAATCCGCAACGGCCTTCTCGGCGTTCGCTTCGATCTGGGCGTGGCGGAAGCTGCCATAGACGCTTTGGTAAGCCACGCCGTTCAAACGTGTCGCCATCGCTCGTACTGTCGATGCGGAAAGCGGAAGATAGTTCGGATAACTATACATAAACGAAACATGCGAGCGATCCGGCGTGACCTGCAAAATATCGCCCGACAGCAAGGCGCCCGCGCCCTTTCGCCAATGAAGGATCGTGCCGCCCGGGAAATGGCCGCCGAGTCTCACCAACGTCATATCAGACGAAATGGCTTGCGTATCGCCGGTCCAGAACCGTATGGCATCGCTCCCGGATACGACCCATTCGCGGTCGGCTTCGTGAATCCATATGGGACAAGAGAACGCGCTCGCCCAATCCTGCATCGTCGAATAGTAATGAGGATGCGAAATTGCGATGCCGCTCACCCCACCCATTGCACGAATGATTGCGACGGTCGCGTCGTCGAGCAGCGCAATGCAATCCCACAACACGTTGCCGGCGGGACTGCGCGCGAGCAATGCACGCTGGCCGATAGCGAACGCCGGTTCCATTCGAATCTCATACAAGTCGTCTCGCAATGCGCGCCATGCGTTCGCGTGGCTTCGGCGCAAGGCTTCCAATGTCGTCCATTGCTGGCCGCCCGGCGGGACGAACTGCCGCGCGTCATCGCAAATCATGCAGCGTTCAGGCTGTGTCTCACCAGGGTACTGAGTGCCACACGCCACACAGATCGGATGCATTCGGCTTTTCTCCCGCGCTCGCTCTTGCCGAAGGCGCAGGTTTCGTACCCGATAAAACGCTTCACGTTCTGCTTTACGTTTCTATTGGAATGGCGATTGCTGACAGGCGGATCGAGAACATCGCCATTTCTATTCCGTGGGAGCTTTTCATGTCTACCGAGACGTACGAACGCAACGGACATGTCGTTCAGGTCACGATCGATTCCGACGCCACCGGCCAGTGCACGTGGTCCTATACGATCGACGCCGATGGCTTCACGGAAATGCGCGACCGCCCGGTGAGTTCCAGCGACGAAGCGCTGGAAGCGGCGAGGAACCACGCAAACGCGAAGGCGGACTTGCTGCCGCCCGCCGAATCGTCGAAGTAATCGTCGAAGTAATTCGCCGCCTCCGTCGGTCTTTACTTCACTTACTCGATTCCTTCATGCTGCAATGCGAGCGCAACCGCCGGCCGCGCGCGCATGCGGTCCGCGAAATCGGCGAGCCGTTGCGGGACATCGAGTCCGACCTTCTTCGCCCACAGAAGCATTGTGAAGAGATAGGCGTCGGCTACGCTCGCTTCCGCGCCGAAAAGATACTCGCCTTTCATCATCTGACTGAGTAGCTCGAACCGCTGATTCAGTTTGTCTCGCGCAGCCTGCGCTTCCGCATCCGATGTGGGCCTGAACACGCGGCCGAACTGCTTGTGCACTTCAGTCGAAATGAACGCGAGCATTTCGAGCAGCCGCGTCTTCGCCATATCGCCCTTCGGCGCAAGCGACGGTTCGCGCTCTGCGATCCACGAGAGAATCGCAATGTTCTCCGTGAGCCGCGCGCCGTCGTCCATTTCGAGCACCGGCACATAGCTCTTTGAGTTGATCTCGTTGAATGGCTGGCCTGACTCGGTCACCTTGGATTTCAGATCGACGCGCACGCGATCGAACTCGATCTTGGCTTCGTGAAGTGCGATGTGATCCGCGAGGCTGCATGCGCCGGGTGAGTAATAGAGCTTCATGATGCGTCTCCGTGGTTGAGGGTGATCGCAGCTTGAGAGCAAGGGAAGTGCCTTGCGCGCGGCTGTCAACGCCAATTCATTTTCTACTTTCAGTTATTTCCTTTCCGGTGCAAATGGTCTCTAACGTGGCGAATCCGCAACCAATAGTGAATCATTAGGTCGCGAAACAGGTGTGGCAGTGCTTTATTCTGAATTTTCACAACAGCTTCTGAATGTTTTTCCGACTTCGATGTGGCATAGTCCAGCCATTGGCAATGAAAGAGGAGTCCACAATGGCTACGTTAAAAGCACTACACGCACGAATCGCAAAACTTCAGGCACAGGCAGAGACAATTGCGAAGAGAGAGTCGTCCGCAATAATGGACCGCATCCGCGAACTGATGGAAACGCACCGTCTCACTCCGGACGACATCGCGGCCCATTTCGGCAAGCGCACGCCTGGTCGCAAAGGCAACGTGGCAACCAAGGCGTCGGGTTATAAGGTTGCGCCGAAGTATGCCAATCCGAAAACCGGAGCGACATGGACCGGCCGCGGGCGAGCGCCTGAATGGATCGCCAATGTGAAAGATCGCAGCAAGTTTCTTATCGATGGAAAAGGCGCTCGGAGCGCGACGCTTTCAACTCAAAAGTCGAAGCAAGGCAATTATGTGCGCGGGCCGCAAGCACCGAAATATCGCGATCCCGCGAGTGGCGCGACATGGAGCGGTCGCGGGCCGGCTCCCGCCTGGCTCGCTTCGGTGAAGGATCGCACTCGTTTTCTGATCGCGGATGGAGCCGCATCCGGCGCGCCGGCGAAGAAGTCCGTCGCGAAGAAATCGGCATCGAAGAAGACGAGCGCGAAGAAAACCACTGCCGCGAAAAAGTCGGCTGCGAAGAAAGCGCCTAGCGCCACGAAGCGTGCGCCCGCGCGAAAGACGGCGGCGGCAAAGAAGAGCGCAGGCAAACAGGCTGCGGTGAACCAGACGGCCGCGAATGGCAGCGCGACGGCTGCCGCTTCGACGCCGGCAGCAGAGTAAAACGGCAGTAAGAGGAACGCGCCATGACCGCGACAGGCGAGCGACTCAGATACTCGCCTGATTCACGCGCTTGGTCAGTTCCTCGGCACTTTCCTTTCGCTCGCTATAACGGTCGACGAGATACGAACCAATATCACGCGTCAGCAGCGTGAATTTGACGAGTTCCTCCATCACGTCGACGACACGATCGAAATAAGCCGACGGCTTCATGCGGCCGGCTTCGTCGAATTCCATGAATGCCTTGGGCACCGAGGACTGGTTGGGGATGGTCAGCATCCGCATCCAGCGTCCGAGCACGCGCATCTGATTCACGGCGTTGAACGACTGCGATCCGCCGCTCACCTGCATGACCGCCAGCGTCTTGCCCTGCGTCGGCCGAACCGCGCCGAGCGAAAGCGGAATCCAGTCGATCTGCGACTTCATGATGCCGGTCATCGCGCCATGCCGCTCCGGTGAGCACCACACCATGCCTTCGGACCACAGCACGAGTTCTCGAAGTTCCGCGACTTTGGAATGACTGTCCGGCGCATCGTCCGGCAGCGGCAGTCCGCTCGGATTGAACGTGCGGGCTTCGGCGCCCATGGCCGTGAGCAGACGCGCGGCTTCTTCGGTGAGCAGGCGGCTGAAGGATCGCTCTCGCAGCGAACCATAAAGAAGAAGGATGCGCGGCGCATGATCCGACGCACGCGCAGGCTGCAAGCGGGCGATATCGGGAACGCGAAAGAGCGTCGGGTCGACCTGCGGCAGGTCAGTCGTGAATGTCTTGCTCATAGATGGATTCGTATTCCTCAGGCGCGTTCGTACCAGTCTTTCGATCCATTGACGATGCGCACGACCAGCAGCATCACGGGCACCTCGATCAGCACGCCCACGACGGTCGCAAGCGCAGCGCCCGAGTCGAAACCGAAGAGACCGATTGCGGTGGCGACGGCCAGTTCAAAGAAGTTCGACGCGCCAATGAGCGCCGAAGGACAGGCAATCTCATGCTTTTCACCGACCGCGCGATTGAGCCAGTAAGCCAGCGCCGAATTGAAGAACACCTGAATCAGGATCGGCACGGCGAGCAGCACGATGACCAGCGGCTGCTTCAGAATGGCTTCGCCCTGAAACGCGAACAGCAGCACGAGCGTCGCGAGCAGCGCCGTGATGGACCACGGGCCGATCTTCGCCATCGCCGCATCGAATGACGCTTGGCCCTTCGCGCGCAGCACCTTGCGAAGAAGCTGCGCGAGCAGAACGGGAATCACGATATAGAGCACGACGGACGCAAGCAGCGTCGCCCAGGGCACGGCAATGGCGGAGATGCCGAGCAGGAGACCGACGAGCGGCGCGAAGGCGACCACCATGATGCTGTCGTTGAGGGCCACTTGCGATAGCGTGAATAGCGGATCGCCGCCCGTCAGCCGGCTCCAGACAAAGACCATCGCGGTGCACGGCGCGGCTGCCAGCAGGATGAGGCCCGCGACGTAGCGGTCGAGTTGCGCGGCGGGCAGCATCGGCGCGAAGAGATGCTTGATGAAAAGCCAGCCGAGCAACGCCATGGAGAAGGGCTTCACGAGCCAGTTCACGACGAGCGTGACGCCGATGCCTCTCGCGTGCTGACGTAGTTCATGCAGCGAGCCGAAGTCGATCTTGACGAGCATCGGGACGATCATCACCCAGATCAGCAGGCCGACCGGCAGATTCACCTGCGCATATTCCATCCGGCCGATCGCCTGGAAGACGCCCGGCAACGCCTGTCCAAGCACGATGCCGCTAACGATGCACAACGCGACCCAGACGGTCAGATATCGTTCGAAGAAGCTGATGGCGGGTTTCGAAGCGGCAAAGTTCGGGGTGTGCATGGGCCGGTTCGGCGGGAAATGGTGATATCGGGAAGCGCGCGGCGCAGACTAGCAATCGCAAGCGTCAGCGCTCGGATCGAGGCAAGGCTGGCCCTGGCAGCAGTTGTCGGTCAAAAAGCCGAGCAGGGCGTTCATCTGCTCGAACGATGTCCGATAGATGAGACTGCGCCCGTCGCGCTCTTGCGTGATGAGTCCCGCGTGCATCAGCTCCTTCAGGTGAAAGGAGAGCGTCGCGTTCGGAACATCGAGTTGCTCGGCTAGCGCGCCGGGCGTCAAGCCCGAAGGCCCCGCCACGACGAGCAGTCGAAACACACGTAGCCGAAGCGCATGAGCGAGCGCAGACAAGGCGCGGATGACGTCGTTTTCTTCCATATTTCTAATATAGTGGAAATGACGCGTGGCATCAACACCGTTTTCCGTCGACGCGCATGTCATTCAACCAAGCTGTGCGCCCCGAGTCCCGACGCGCTCATGCGTCGTGCGGCTGCGTTCGCCCGAGTCGATCGCACGCCAGAAGTCGACGAGAGCGGGATGAACGGCCTCGTGCCAGCGCGGTCCCGTGAAGAGATCGTAGTGATTGCAGTGTTCGATAGTGAACCGCCGCCGTGGCGCGTCGGCGCTTGTGCATAGCGCGTGCGCGGCGTGCGTCTGACCTTGACCCGTGATGTCGTCACGATCCCCTTCGATCGTGCAGAGCGGCGTTCGATCCAGCGCTGTCGCCGACACCTTTCTATCGCCGATGCGCCATAATCCGCGCGCGAGAAGGGCATCGTGAAAGATCACGCGAATCGTGTCGAGAAAATAGGCTTCCGGCATATCCAGTACTGCTGAATATTCTTCCAGCGCGCGGCGCGCGTGCTGAAGCGGTTCGGTGGACAGGTGCATCGCGCTGAGCCAGCAGCGCATTCTCAACGCGCTGAGTCGTTCGGGATGTGCGTTGAAAAGCGCAACGCGTTGCAGATAGCCGGGGTAGACGCGTCGCATTGCACCGGCATGGCACGCGGGAACCACATCGATGGTGAACGCGCGAAACCAGGCCAGGTCGTGGCTCATCGCGAAGCGTTCGAGTGCGGTGGGTTGCAGACGCGCATCGACGGGTCCGCCAATGAGCGTGACGCTCGCGAGCGATGGCGCGCCCGCGTCCGCCAGCAGCGCAGCGGCGGCCAATGCCGGTGGCGCCGCCTGACACACGGCGATCAGATGAAGCTCGCCCGCTTCACGCTGCGCATATGTCACGAAGCGTTCGAGCGTGGTCACGTAATCGTCGAGATTCAGCGGGCCTGCATCGATTGGGATGGTGCGCGCGTCCTGCCAGTCCGTGATGTATACGTCGCCGTCTTGCAGCAGCGTTTCGACGGTTTCGCGCAGCATCACTGCATGATGGCCCGCGAGCGGCGCGCACAGAAAGATGCCTGACGGTGGTGCTCCACGCGCCTGCGGTCGCGTGAAACGGCGTAGTGTGCAGAAGGGCACGCTATCGACTACGGTTTCTTCGACGGGATACTCAACACCGTCATGCTGGATAGCTGCGATGTCGAAGGAGGGCGCGTGACTGCCGGCGAATAAAGACGCATCGAGCCAGCGCCCGTAGTCGAACCATGAATACGACATGGACTTCGTCTCCTCAGGCGTGCGTGGCTCATCGAAGCGCCGACGGTTGAGTAAAGCGCTTCAATTCTCTTGCCGCTTTCCGCACGTCGTTCATATGCAAGAGTAGACGGGAAGCGCTTCACGCAGAAGTGCTTTCCGTCGATTGATCTTGTTACGCACGCTGCACGGCCGACATCGCCCGCTCGATCAACTCGAAGACGGCCATGCCAGAGACCATCGCGGCCACGAAACCGACGGCTTTCGGATATCCCGCGCCAAGCGCAACCAGCGCGGGTCCTGGACAAAAGCCGGCCAGTCCCCAACCGATGCCGAATACCGCGCTTCCAAGGATCAATCTCGGCGTGACGGACGTGTTCGTCGGAAGGTGCATCTGCAAGCCGAGCAACGAACGCTTGCGGCGCCTTGCGAGCAGAAAGGCCAGCGAGCCAATGGCGATTGCGCCGATCATGACGAACGCAAGGGACGGATCCCATCGGCCCGCCAAGTCGAGGAAGCCGAGTACCTTTGCGGGGTTGGCCATGCCCGAAAGCATCAATCCGAAACCGAAGAGCAGGCCGGCAAGGAGTGCTGTCGTGAGCGCGGCAAGGCGGCGAATGAGCGTGGTCACGTCAGCCTCCCGTCAGGTGCCGTTGCACGAGGACGGTGACGAACCCTGCGGCCATGAACGTGACGGTAGCCACGAGCGAGCGTACCGAGCCGCGCGAAAGCCCGCATACGCCGTGGCCGCTCGTGCAGCCGCTGGCGAAACGCGTGCCGATGCCGACGAGAAAGCCCGCCAGCAGGATCGTTCCCCAGCCCGTATCGATATCCACGCGCGCAGGCTCGCCGAGCCAGCCGGCAACGACGGGCGCACCGACGAGTCCTGCAAGAAACGCGAGACGCCAGCCGATGTCACGGCGCGGCAAGTAGAGCAGACCGCCCAGAATGCCGCTGATGCCCGCGATGCGGCCATTGCACAGCACGAGCACAGCGGCGGCGAGACCGATGATGAGCCCGCCTGCCAGCGACAGGCCGGGCGTGAAATGGACAAGGTCGATCCACATGAAAGATGTTCTCTTACTGGCCCGGACAGAACTGCTTATAAAGGACCGCCATCACGGCGAGCGCCTGCGGGCTCACGACCGAATAGAAGATGCTTTTGCCTTCACGCCGCGTGGACACGAGTTCGTTTTCGCGCAAAACGCCCAACTGCTGCGAGAGCGTGGGCTGGTGGATGCCAAGCTCTTCTTCCAGTTCACCGACGGACAACTCGCCTTGGGAAAGCTGGCACATCAGCAACAGGCGATCCGGGTTGGCAAGCACCTTGAGCAGCGCGCAGGCATCGTCAGCGCCGGCGTGCATCGCTGCAAGGTCAATCTTGGGCTTCGGCTTTCTCATGGTGACATTCAATGGATTTCAGACATTATATTAGAAAATATATTGTCAGTTCATAGAATGTCGTGCGCCGTTGAAAAGCAGCGACGGCCCGCGTCGCTAATGGTCTGTCAGAAAGTCGGGATGATCCGCGCGAATCTGGTCGATCTGGCTCAACGTGCCCGACAGATGCGTGCGCATCGCGGCTTGCGCGGCGTCGGGATCGTTCGCTTCGATGGCATCGACGATGGCCGTGTGATCGCGCACCACTGCCGACGTCTTGCCTTCGACGGGCAGCGTCAGCCGCCGCAGCCGGTCGATATGCCCGCTTCGACGCCGCACCAGTTCCCACAACTGCGGCACACCGGCCGCTTCCATCATCTGCCGATGAAAGTCCTGATCGAGCAGCACGAAGCGCTCGTTGTCGGCGGGATCGAGGAGGCGCGACTGCGCGTCGATGCATGCGCGCAGACGCTCGATCAATGCAGCATCGCGCCCGGCCGCGAGCGTGCGGACCACTTCGATCTCGATCGAGCGCCGCAGAAAATGCGCCTGCAGCGCCGCGCTCACGCTGATGCGGCTCACGACCGTCGCGTGCTGCGGAAAGATATCGACGAGACCTTCTTCGCCGAGCTTGATGAGCGCGTCGCGCACCGGCGTCTGGCTCAAGCCGTATTGCGCGGCGAGTTCGGCGCGCGACAGCACGCTGCCCGGCGCGAGTTCGAGCGAGACGATCATCGCGCGCAGGCGCTCGAACACTTGCGGCGCGGCGTGGCGGGAACGGTCGAGGCGGTGCGCCACGGGCGGGGCGTCGTTGAGATTCATGCTGAAAGACGAATGGAAGCCGGATTCGGCCCTAGCATACCAACACCGGCGCCGCCGCCGAATCTTTCGCCGCGCTCGGTACTTACACCGATAAAACACTAATATATTAGTGTTTAACATGCACGGACTTCCTCGTTTTCCGGATCTCCGACATGACGCGCGACATCACCATCACCCAGGTCAGAATCACGCCGATCGCCTTTCGCGACGGCCCGCTGCTCAACGCCGCCGGCATTCACGAGCCGTGGGCTTTGCGCGCGATCGTCGAGCTGGAGACGAGCGATGGCCGCGTCGGCATTTCCGAAACCTACGGCGACGAACCGATGCTGCGCGTGCTCGATCAGGCGAAATCGCTGGCCATCGGCCTTTCGCCGTTCGATCTGAACGCGATGGAAGAGCGCGTGCGCGCGACGATCAAGGCGACGCCCGGCGCGGTCGAATTCGAACTCGCGCCCGGCTCGCACGCCGCGAAGAATGCGCCGAAGGTCATCAGCACGCTCGAAGTGGCGATGCTGGATTTGCAAGGGCAGATCGTCGGCGCGCCGGTTGTGGATCTGCTCGGCGGCAAGGTGCGCGACGCCGTGCCGTACAGCGCGTATCTGTTCTTCAAGTACGCGGAGCATATCGACAAGCCCTATGCGCCGGACGCGTGGGGCGAAGGCATCAGCCCCGAGCAGATCGTGGCGCAGGCGCGCCGCATGATCGAATCGTACGGATTCCAAAGTATCAAGCTGAAGGGCGGCGTGTTCGAACCGTCGCATGAAATCGCGTGCATGCAGGCGCTCGCGAAGGCGTTCCCCGGCATGCCGCTGCGCCTCGATCCGAACGCGAACTGGACGCTCGAAACCAGCATTAAAGCTGCGCCCGAACTCGACGAAATCCTCGAATACTACGAAGATCCGTGCCCCGGTCTCGAAGGCATGGCCGAGTTGCAAAAGCATACGAAGCTGCCGCTCGCGACCAACATGGTCATCACGACGATGGACGACTTCCGTCGCGGCTGCGAGATGGGATCGATCAAGGTGCTGCTCTCCGATCATCACTACTGGGGCGGCCTGCGCGCCACGCAGACGCTCGCGCGCATGTGCCGGCTCTGGGGCTTCGGCATGTCGATGCATTCGAACTCGCACCTCGGAATCAGCCTGATGGCGATGACGCACGTCGCGGCCAGCATCCCTAACCTCACCTATGCCTGCGACACGCATTATCCGTGGCAAGAGGAAGAGGTGATCAAGGGCGGCCGCGTCAAGTTCGACAACGGCGCGGTTCGCGTACCGACGACGCCGGGTCTCGGCGTCGAACTGGACCGCGAGCAACTCGCCGCGCTGCACGAGCAGTACCTCGCGTGCGGCGTGCGCAATCGCGACGACCTCACGCAGATGCGCAAGTATCAGCCCGACTTCAGCGGCAAGAATCCGCGCTTCTGATCGCTCGACGCTCGAAGCCCCATAACGAAGGAGACAGTTTCATGAGCAATCGAGCCGACGCGCTGCAAAGCGCCGTCAGAAAGATCAAGTGGCACGTGCTGCCGCTTTTCGTGGTGATGTTCATCGTCAATTACATCGACCGCGTGAACATCGGCTTCGTGCGGCAACACCTGAGCGCGGATCTCGGCATCGGCGCGGCGGCGTACGGCCTCGGCGCGGGACTCTTCTTCGTGAGCTATGCGGTGTTCGAAGTGCCGTCGAACATGCTGTTGCAACGCTTCGGCGCAAAGGCGTGGCTTACGCGCATCATGGTGACGTGGGGGCTGGCTGCGGTCGGCATGGCGTTCGTGCGCGGCGAAACCTCGTTCTACGTCATGCGTCTCGTGCTCGGCGCAGCGGAAGCAGGCTTCTTTCCCGGCGTGGTGTTCTACTTCACGCAATGGCTGCCGCGCGACCAACGTGGCCGCGCCATGGCCGTCTTCCTCTCCGGCTCCGCGTTGGCATCGGTGTTTTCAGGGCCGATATCGGGCGCGCTGTTGCTGATCGACGGCCACGGGCTGCACGGCTGGCAGTGGATGTTCATCATCGAAGGCATGGCGTCGGTCGTGCTCGCGGGCTTCGTGTGGTTCTGGCTCGATTCGAAACCGCGCGACGCGAAGTGGCTCACACGCGCCGAACAGGATGCGCTCGTCGATGAGATCGAGACGGAGCAGCGCCAGCGCGATGCCGCGCACATGGTGAAGCCGTCGATGCTGAGTCTCTTGCGCGATCCGCAGATCGTCATCTTCTGCCTGATCTACTTCTCGGTGTCGCTGACCATTTACGGCGCGACGTTCTGGCTGCCGAGCATCATCCGCAAGATGGGGCATCTGAACGACTTCCAGGTCGGTCTCTTCAACTCGATTCCGTGGCTCATCTCCATCGTCGCGATGTATCTGTTCGCGGCGCTGGCGGCGCGCTTCAAGTTTCAGCAGGCGTGGGTCGCATGCGTGCTCTTGATCGCGGCGGCCGGCATGTATGCGGCGGGCACGGGCAGCGCGGTGTTCTCCTTCATCGCGATCTGCTTCGCGGCAATCGGCTTCAAGGCGGCGTCCTCGCTTTTCTGGCCGATTCCGCAAGGCTATCTCGATGCACGCATCGCCGCGCCCGTGCTCGCGCTCATCAATTCGATCGGCAATCTCGGCGGTTTCGTCGCGCCCGCGACGTTCGGCTTTCTCGAACAGAAGACGGGATCGATTCAAGGCGGCCTCACCGCGCTCGCGGTGATGTCGGTGGCGGCGGCAGTCATCGTCTTCTTCGCGCGCATGACGCCGGCCGTGCGCGGCGAGTCGCTGGCCCCGCGCACGCGGTAAATCTTGCGGGCCGGCGCATATAGCGCCGCGCTTCCCGCAAGCGATGTATTCATCTAGACGTCTCACCTTCGTCACTCGCACGTCATGTTCGCTTCCTAGAATTTGCCGCACGTAGCCGCCAGCCACCAGGCGGCCAACACGCGGCAAACCGAGGAAGCCATGGACGCAATACGCATCGAGCGTCTCTCGAAGACGTTCAGAAACGGCCGCAAGGCGCTCGACTCGATCGACCTGCGTATCGAAGAGGGCGAGATGGTCGCGCTCATCGGCGCATCGGGGTCGGGGAAATCGACACTGCTGCGGCATATCGCGGGCTTCATCGCATCGGACGCCGCGCCGTCGCACGTCACGCTGCTCGGCAGGCCGATTCAATATGACGGCAGGATCGTGCGTGAAGTGCGGTCCATTCGCCGCGACGTCGCGTTCGTGTTTCAGCAATTCAATCTCGTCGGCCGCCTTTCGGTGATGACCAACGTGCTGATCGGCGCGTTGTCGCGTGTGCCGCTATGGCGACGCCTGTCCGGTTGTTTCCCGCATGCGGAGCGCGCATTGGCGATGGAATCGCTCGATGCAATGGGCATCGGCGAACATGCGTTCGAACGCGCGAGCAATCTCTCCGGCGGCCAGCAACAGCGTGCGGCGCTCGCGCGTGCGCTCGTGCAACGCGCGCGTATCGTGCTGGCCGACGAGCCGATTGCATCGCTCGATCCCGAGTCCGCGCGGCGCGTGATGGAGTTGATGCAGTCGCTCAATCGCGATCACAAGCTGACGGTGATCGTGTCCCTGCATCAGATCGATGTCGCGATGAAGTACTGTCCGCGCACCATTGCATTGCGCGACGGGCGCGTCGTCTACGACGGCCTGTCCGCGCGGCTCACGCCCGCCGTGTTGCGCGAGCTTTACGGCGCGGCTGCAAGCGAACTGCTTTCGCACGAACGCGCCGATGCAGCGCCTTCGAATCCGGCGGGCGCGTTCGCAGCGCTTGCGTCCGCCGCCACTTCCTGACTACTCGTTCTTCAATCCCTGGATCGCCTCATGAAATCAGCACGCTTTTTCGTTGCTGGCGCTGCCCTTGCGTCATGCCTTCTGACCCAGACCGCGTGGGCGGAGACCCTTAATTTCGGCATCATTTCGACGGATTCGTCTGCCGCGCTGAAGCAACGCTGGCAGCCGCTCATCGACGATCTCAACAAGCAAACGGGCCTCGACGTGAAGGCCTATTTCGCCACCGACTATGCGGGCATCATCGAAGCAATGCGCTTCAATAAAGTGCAGATCGGCTTCTTCGGCAATGCATCGGCGATCGAAGCGGTGGATCGCTCGAATGGTGAAGTGTTCGCGAAGGTGAAGTACAAGAGCGGCGAGGCCGGCTACTACTCGGTGCTCATCACGAACGTGAACAGCAAGTGGAAGAGCGTCGATCAGGTGCTCAAGAACAGCCACGATATCAACCTGGGCTTCGGCGATCCGAACTCCACGTCGGGCACGCTCGTGCCTGCGTACTATCTCTTCGCGAAGAACGGGCTTTCGGTCAAGACCGCGTTCAAGAGCGTGCTGCCTTCGAGCCACGAGGCCAACATGCTCGCCGTGGTCAACGACAAGATCGATGTCGCGACCAACAACACCGACATGCTCGACACCATCAAGACGCAGCATCCGGAGCTTTATCCGAAGGTGCGCGTGTTGTGGAAGTCGCCGCTGATTCCGTCGGACCCGCTCGTGTGGCGTCGCGATCTGCCGCAAGCGACGAAGGACAAGCTGCGCAATTTCTTCGATCACTATGCCGAGAAAGACCCGCGCGAACAGACGGTAGTCGCGGCGATCTCGGGCTATTCGGGCTTCGCGGATTCATCCGATGCGCAACTGATGCCCATTCGTCAGATGGCGATCTTCCAGAAGAAAGAGCAGGTGCGCAACGACGCGCATCTCGACGATGCCGACAAGAAGGCGCAGATCGCGGCGCTCGATCAGAAGCTCGCCGCGCTCGAAAACGCGGCGGCGAAGTAAATGAAGCCGCTCGACATGATGGCGGCGCAGGCCGTCGCGAGCCGGCCCGCGCATATCAAGCGTAGCTGCCTCTCGATGCTCGGCTGGGCCGCGGTCATCGCCGTGCTCGGTCTTTCGTGGCAAAGCGCGGACATGCGCCCGCTCGACTTGCTGGGCGCATCGGGCAACATGAGTCAGTTCGCGCGCGACTTCTTTCCGCCGGACTTCACGGAATGGCGCACGTATGCGCATGAAATGATCGTGACGCTTGCCGTCGCCGTGTGGGGCACCGCGCTCGCGTTGCTCTGCGCGGTGCCGTGCGGACTCTTATCCGCGCAGAACATCGCGCCCGTGTGGATTTCGCAGCCGGTGCGCCGCTTGATGGACGCATGCCGCGCGATCAACGAGATGGTCTTCGCGATGCTGTTCATCGTCGCGGTGGGACTCGGTCCCTTCGCAGGCGTGCTGGCGTTATGGGTGCACACGACGGGCGTGCTCGCGAAGCTCTTTGCCGAAGCGGTCGAAGCAGTCGATTCACGTCCCGCTGAAGGCGTGCGCGCAACGGGCGCGAGCAGTCTCGATGAAATTGTCTATGGCGTGCTGCCGCAAGTCTTGCCGCTTTGGATTTCATTCGCGCTGTATCGCTTCGAATCGAATGTGCGATCCGCGATGGTCGTGGGCATGGTGGGCGCGGGCGGCATCGGCGTGGTGCTTTACGAGGCCATTCGATCGTTCAACTATGCGCAGACGGCGGCGGTCATGTTGATCGTCATCGTGATCGTGTCGCTCATCGATCTAATCTCGGGCTGGATAAGGGAACGCGTGATCTAAGCAATCGGGCTCCGTCTGGAGCCCGATTGCGCTAACGCGCAGTGCCTTCGAACAGACTCAGAAACCGCGCGCCCGCATCCGCAAGCAAACCGGAATTGTCGATACGCACGACACGCGCGTGCGACGGCAATTCGAACGGCGGCTTGCGTGCGAGGCGCGCTTCGATCTGCCGCGCATCTTCGCGTCCGCGACGCGCGAGACGCGCGGCCAGCACGGCGGGCGCTGCATCGATATGCACGAAGCATGCGTCCGGATAACGCGAGAGCGCCGCTTGCGCATGCTGCCGCGAACCGTTCACCACCACGGGCACGCCGCGCGCGAGCCATGCATCCAACTCGATGCCGATGCCATAGCGCAAGCCCAGGCTTTCCCAATGCATCGCGAAGAGGCCGTGCGTGAGGCGCGATGCGAATTCGTCGTGCGTGAGCGCGATATGGTTCTCGCCATCGCCCATCGCGCGCGTGATGTAGCGATGCGCGAACATCACGTTCGCGCCCACGCGCTCGCGTGCGAAACCCAGCAACGAGTCCTTGCCCGCGCCCGATGGGCCCATCACGTAGATCAGTCTTGCGCCGTCCAGCTTGCTCATGCCTCGTCCTGTGCCATGTTGAAGGGCAGGCGCTGCCATAGCAGAAATGGCGCGCCCGGTTCCGGTTCCACGAAGAGCGCTGCGCCGTGGACAGGCAACGCGCCGAGCTTGCCGATGCGTTGCGTCCACTCCGACATGATCGATGCGCGCGCGTGCGCGTCATCGAGGGAATCGGAAAGCGTCATGTGAAAGCGGTATTCGTCGAATACATAGGGATAGCCCCACGCGCGCAACAACTCGATCTGCCGCGCGCTCATGCCCGCATGAATGCGCCGCTCGATGCTCTGCGCCGAAGGCTTCGCGCGCAACGGCGCAAGCGCTTGCAGTGCGCCGGCGGCGATGTCGCGCAGGCGTTCATCGTCGTCGTCCTGCACCGCGCGCAGAGCGACGAAGCGATTCATCTGCGCGAGGCGCACCGGCATGTCGAAGCGCGGCACGCCGCTCGCCCACGCGCGCGCGGCAGCGAGCACGTCGGACACCGTGACGCCCGCCGCGCAATGAAACGGCGGAACGAGGGTGGCGTGCCATCCATAGCGGCGCGGCGCGTGCGTCCATGCATGCACGCGCGTGGGATTTTCCAGTCCGCTTTCCGCATCGCGGCCGAGCCATTCGCAGCCTTCGCGCCACCACGCCGACGATGCGGGCGGCGCGTAATACAGCGCGACGCGCGCGTTGGGCGTATCGATGAACGTGTTCGTCATGCGTCGTGCTCGACCATCAATTGCACGCGATCCGCCGCGAAATGCGTCACGCCGTATTTGACCGGCACGCCTTTCTCGTCGACATCGACGTTCTCGACCCAAAGCACCGGCTGCTGCCGGTTGATCTGCAAACGGCGCGCGACATCCGATGCAGGCAGCACGCTGCCGATGCGGCTCCATTTGCGCGTGTAGTCCTTCACGCCGAACTCCGCGAGCGCCGCGGTGACGCCGCCCGCCGCTTCGACCGCCGCCGGCAGTTCGGGAAAGCGCGCCGCCGGATACCAGTTGCGCGCATAGGTGAGCGGCACGCCGTCCGAGTCGTGCCGCGTTTCGATCTGATAGACGAGCGTGCCCGCGCGCAGGCCGAGCGCTTTCGCGACGGCCGGGTCCGCCTTCATGCGCTCGGACGAAAGCACGACGCCTGCCGACGTATGCTTCTGCCGGCGCAGGTTTTCGGTGAAGCGCGTGCGGCGGCCGATCTGATAATCGATCGCGCCCGGCTGCACGAACGTGCCGCGCCCTTGTTCGACGCTGACGAGCCCCGTCGCGGCGAGACGCAGCATCGCGCGCCGCACGGTATGACGATTCACGTCGAAGCGTCGTGCAAGCTCCGCCTCGCTCGGCAGGCGGCCTTCGTCGCCGAAGCTCTTCGCCGCGATTTCCGCCGACAGAATCTGTTCGATCTGCCGCCAGACGGCGACCCCCGCGCCGCGCTCGACGGCGTGCCCCGGCGCCGCGTTTTCGTTCGATGTCATTTCGCTGTCATTCCCTTCGGTTTGAATATCGTTCTCTTGCATTGTAGTGCGCAAGTCGTGATGGAAATGTGAACGCGCGGACGGATAGACGTCTAGACGTTTAGATCAAAACGCGAGTAGCATCGAATCGGTCAGGAACCACAGGGAAAGCCATGAGCATCTCAAACGGGCCGCAGACTTCGGCTCAATCCGTCAACCGCCGCGAATGGATGGCCGTGCTCGCCCGCGCGCCGCGCGAGCGCCTTAAGGCGGGCATCGATGCGGCGCTCGAAGGCGCGAGCGCGCCCGCGTATGTGTGGCTGCGCGCACCGGAGATCGGCTTGGCGATGGTGCGGGGGCGCATCGGCGGAACGGGCGATGCCTTCAATCTCGGCGAAGTCACCGTCACGCGCGCGACCTTGCGCGTGACGCTCGCCGATGGCGGCGCGGCCATCGGCGTCGCGGTTCAAATGGGGCGCGACAAGGAGCGGGCGACGCTCGCGGCGCTTGCCGATGCGCTGCTGCAATCGCCGCTTTACGCCGAGCGCTTGCAAACGCATCTGATCGCGCCGCTTGCCGCGCATATCGCACACGAGCGGCGGCGCAAGCAGGCGGAGGCGGCATCCACGAAGGTCGAATTCTTCACGATGGTGAGAGGCGCATGATGCAGATGGACATGAGCACACTCGTGCCCGGCTTCAACGATACGGTTCACGATTCGCAGCGCGTCTTTCGCGCGCTGCTCGACGCGCTCTCGCGTCCCGGCACGATCGTTTCCATCGATGCCGCGTTGCCCGGCAATCACGCCATGCGCGATGCGCTCGGCGCGCGCGTGCCGCTCGCCGCGTTCGCATCGCTGCTGGCGCTGACGGATTATTCGACGCCGGTGTATGTCGAACGCGAAGAACGCACGCTCGGCGATGCGTTGCGCTTTCATTCGAGCGCACCGCTCACGCACGATCGCCGGACGGCCGCGTTCGCCTATATCGACGACATGAACGCCATGCCTTCGCTCGATGCCTTCGCGCAAGGCGATCCCGAGACGCCCGAAGATGCGGCCACGCTGTTCATCCGCGTGCCTTCGCTGACCGAAGGCGAGCCGCTTGCATGGCGTGGGCCGGGAATCAAGGAGCAGCGCAGTGTCGCGATTGCGGGCGTCACTCGGCGCTTCTGGCATGAACGCGCGGCGCTCGCGGCGCAGTTTCCTTGCGGCATCGATTGCTATTTCGTGGCGGGCGGCGCGCTCGTCGGATTGCCGCGCACGACGCATGTGGAGGTGGACTGATGTACGTCGCGGTCAAGGGCGGTGAACGCGCCATCGAACGTTCATGGGATCTGCTGGCGAAGCAGCGTCGCGGCGATGCGTCCGTGCCCGAGCTATCCGTCGCGCAGATTCGCGAGCAGATGCGCCTCGCGGTGGCGCGCGTGATGACCGAAGGCTCCGTGTATGACGAAGAACTCGCCGCGCTGGCCATCAAGCAGGCAGCGGGCGATCTTGTCGAAGCGATCTTTCTGCTGCGCGCGTATCGCACGACGTTGCCGCGCTTCGGCTATACGTTGCCGATCAATACGGAAGCGATGCGTATCGAGCGACGCATCTCGGCGGCATTCAAGGACATTCCCGGCGGGCAGATGCTGGGCGGCACGTATGACTACACGCAGCGCCTGATCGACTTCACGCTGCTTGCCGAAGGCGATGCGCCTGAAGATGCAAGCGCGCCCGAATCGCTGCAGGAACATGATGCGATGCCACGCGTGCTCGCGCTGCTCGACAAGGAAGGTTTGATCGAGCAGGAACGCGCACGCGATAACGCGCCCGAACCGGGCGACTTGTCACGCGAGCCGCTTGCGTTCCCGGCCGATCGCGCGACGCGCCTGCAGAACCTCGCGCGCGGCGACGAAGGCTTCCTGCTTGCAATGGGTTACGCGACGCAGCGCGGCTACGCGCATAGTCATCCGTTCGCGGGCGAGATTCGACATGGCGATGTGTCCGTGGAAATGCACGTCGATGAGTTGGGCTTTGCCGTGGAGATCGGCGACATCGACATTACCGAATGTCAGATGATCAACCAGTTCGCGGGCAGCGGCGATGTGCCGCCGACATTCACGCAAGGCTACGGCCTCGCATTCGGCCATTCGGAACGCAAGGCGATGGCAATGGCGCTCGTCGATCGCGCGTTGCGTGCGGAAGAACTGGGCGAATCGATGGAATCGCCGACACAGGATGCGGAGTTCGTCCTCTATCACAGCGACAACGTGGAGGCGTCGGGCTTCGTGCAGCATTTGAAGCTGCCGCATTACGTCGACTTTCAGTCGGAGCTGGAACTGCTGCGCCGCCTGCGTGCATCGCATGGCAAGGATCAACACGAGGAGAACGCGGCATGAGCACCGAAGGCTATAACTTCGCCTATCTCGACGAGCAGACGAAGCGCATGATTCGCCGCGCGCTGCTCAAGGCCGTCGCGGTGCCGGGGCATCAAGTGCCGTTCGCATCGCGTGAAATGCCCTTGCCTTATGGATGGGGCACGGGCGGCCTGCAGGTGACATCGGCGATCATCGGCGCACGCGATACGCTCAAGGTCATCGACCAGGGTTCCGACGAAACCACGAACGCCGTGAACATCCGGCGCTTCTTTGCGCGCACGGCCGGCGTCGCGACCACCACGCGCACAGCGGACGCGAGCATCGTTCAGACGCGGCACCGCATTCCGGAAACGCCGCTCACGGATGCGCAGATCATCGTGTATCAGGTGCCCATGCCCGAGCCGTTGTTTCGTCTCGAGCCGCGCGTGACGGAATGCGTGAAGCTGCATGCACTCGCGGACTACGGTCTCATCAACGTGAAATATTATGAGGATATCGTTCAGCACGGCAGCATCGCGACGACGTACGACTATCCGGTGCTCGTGAACGATCGCTATCTGATGTCGCCATCGCCCATTCCGAAGTTCGACAATCCGAAGATGCACATGAGTCCCGCATTGCAGCTTTTCGGTGCGGGCCGCGAGCGTCGCATCTACGCCATTCCGCCTTATACGAAAGTGAAGAGCCTGGATTTCGAGGATCATCCGTTCAGCGTGCAGAAGTGGGAACATGCATGCGCGCTGTGCGGATCGCATGAAAGTTTTCTCGATGAAATGATCGTCGACGACGAGGGCAAGCGCATGTTCGTGTGTTCCGATAGCGACTACTGTCATGGCCGCCGCGATGCGCAGGAACAGGAGAACGAGGGGGCAACGCGATGAACGCATTGCTCGAAGCGAACGGTCTGACGAAACGCTATGAAGGGCGCGGCGGTTGCGTCGATGTCGACCTTGCCGTGTATCCCGGCGAAGTGCTGTGCATCGTGGGTGAATCGGGATCGGGCAAGTCCACGTTGCTCAATGCGCTCGCGCTGAGAACAGGCATCGATAGTGGCACGCTCACCTATACGACGCGCGAAGGCGAAGCGCTCGATCTCCTCACGCTGAGCGAGCCGAAGAAGCGGCTTCTCTCGCGCACCGAATGGGGCTTCGTGCATCAGAATGCGCGTGACGGTCTGCGCCGCAACGTATCGGCGGGCGCGAACATCGGTGAACCGCTGATGGCCATCGGCGCACGGCATTACGGTCGATTGCGCGAAACCGCATGCGACTGGATGAGCCGCGTGGAGCTGGATGCCGCGCGTATCGACGAATTGCCTTCGGCATTTTCCGGCGGCATGCAGCAGCGCCTGCAGATTGCGCGCAATCTCGTCACGGGTCCGCGCCTCGTCTTCATGGACGAACCGACTGCGGGCCTCGACGTATCCGTGCAGGCGCGGCTGCTCGATCTCTTGCGCACGCTGACGGGCAAGCTGCATCTGGCGGCCATCATCGTGACGCATGATATCGGCGTGGCGCGGCTGCTTGCGCATCGATTGATGGTGATGAAGGACGGGCGTGTCGTCGAAAGCGGACTGACGGATCAGGTGCTCGACGACCCGCAGCATCCTTATACGCAGACGCTCGTTGCGTCCGTGCTGCCCGTTTGAGAGGCGAGAGATGACCATGACCGATCACGAAGCATTCGCTACGCGCAACGACCTGATGTTGCGCGCAAGCGGCATCGAAAAGACCTTCACGCTGCATCAGCAGGGCGGGGCGCGCATTCATGCGCTCGCAGGCGTTTCGCTCGATGTGGAACGCGGCGAGTGCGTGGTGCTGGCCGGCGCGTCCGGCGCGGGCAAGAGCACGCTGTTGCGCTGCATGTACGGAAACTATCTTGCGACGCGCGGCA
Source organism: Caballeronia sp. ATUFL_M2_KS44 (assembly GCF_023630965.1). Lineage (NCBI taxonomy): Bacteria > Pseudomonadati > Pseudomonadota > Betaproteobacteria > Burkholderiales > Burkholderiaceae > Caballeronia > Caballeronia sp. ATUFL_M2_KS44. The sequence goes on from NZ_JALQEA010000051.1 coordinate 294,986, forward strand.
CGATCGCCGTGCGCGACGATAGCCGCGCCGAACGTCATGTCTCGCTGACCGAAGCCGCGCCGCACGAAATCATTCGCTTGAGGACGAGCACGCTTGGCTACGTGAGCCAGTTTCTGCGCGCCATTCCGCGTGTGTCGTCGCTCGATCTCGTCGCGGAGCCGCTCATCACGCGAGGCGTGAATGAAGACGACGCCCGCGAGCGCGCGAGTGCGTTGCTCGAACGATTGAACGTGCCGCGCCGTCTATGGACGCTCGCGCCCGCGACCTTCTCGGGTGGCGAACAACAGCGCGTGAACATCGCGCGCGGATTGATCGCCGGACATCCGGTGCTCCTGCTCGACGAGCCGACCGCATCGCTTGATGCGCATAACCGCGATGTCGTCGCCGACTTGATAGCAGAGGCGCGCGAGCGGGGCGCGGCCATCGTCGGCATCTTCCATGACGAGGACACGCGCGAGCGCGTCGCGACACGCATCGTGCGGCTGGAATCGCCAACGCCTACGTCAACGACCGACACCAACGAAGCCGGAGCATTACAGACATGCTGATCAGCAATGCGCAAATCGTCACGCGCGATGAAGCGTTCACGGGCACCGTGCGCATCGAGAATGGTTATATCGCCGATATCGCGCCGGGCGGCACGGCGGCCCGCGATGCCATCGACTGGAACGGCGATTATCTGCTGCCCGGGCTCGTGGAACTGCATACGGACAACATCGAGAAGCATCTCGCGCCGCGTCCCGGCGTGCTGTGGAATCACGAAGCGGCGATCATCGTGCATGACGCGCAGATCGCATCGGCGGGCATCACGACCGTGTTCGACGCGCTCGGCGTGGGCTCGCGTCCCGAAGACGGCGTGCGTGGCCGCGAGCTTCAGGTGCAGTGCGCGCATGCTATCGGCAGGTTCGTCGATAGCGGTCTCTTGCGTGCCGATCACTTCCTGCATCTGCGTTGCGAAGTGGGCACGACGGATGTCGTCGAAGTCTTCGATTCGCTCAGCACGCATCCGCTTTTCAAGCTCGCGTCGGTGATGGATCACACGCCGGGGCAGCGTCAATGGCAGGACCATGCGAAGTGGCGCAAGTATCAGGAGCGTCATGGCAAGTGGAGCGACGAGCATGCCGAAGCGGTGCTCGCGCAACTGGCGGATCATCAGGCACGCTACGCAGCGGCGCATCGTGCGCAGATCGTCGCGCGCTGCAAGGCGCTCGACATATCGCTGGCGAGTCATGACGATACGCTCGTCGAACACGTGGACGAAGCCGCACGCGACGGCATCGCGCTCGCGGAGTTTCCGACCACGCTCGAAGCGGCGCGCGCGGCACGCGAGCAAGGCATCGCGACGATCATGGGCGCGCCGAATGTCGTGCGCGGCGGATCGCACTCGGGCAACGTGTCCGCGCTCGAACTGGCGCGCGAAGGGCTGCTCGATATCCTGTCGTCGGACTACGTGCCGTCGAGCTTGCTGATCGCCGTGTTCGATCTCGTCGCGAAGGCAGACTGGAGCTTGCCGCGCGCGGTATCGACCGTTTCGTGGGCGCCGGCGCGCGCAGCGGGATTGCATGATCGCGGCGCGATCGCAGTGGGCTTGCGCGCGGACTTCGTGCGCGTGGCGTGGGCGCCGGGGCTTGCCGTGCCGCGCGAAACGTATCGGGCGGGGCGAAGGGTCTGCTGAGCGCGCGGTGCAGCAGGCGCCATGGTGGGGCGATAATGTCGGCACGCCGCTGCGTGCGAAAGCCGTACGACGCAGCGTCGATCAGCCGATCATTCCTGCTGCACGCACCCAGCACTGGGGGACTTTATGACGCTGTCCGACTTCATCGAGGCAAACCTTCCCGGGTTGATAGACGACTGGACGAAGTATGCGCGCGCGCTCAGTGCGGACGAGATCCATCTCACCGATGCGCAATTGCGAAACTCCGCGCGTGAGATGCTGTTAAGCGTCGCGGCCGACATGCGGGAAACGCAGACCGGTGCGCAGCAGAAGGCCAAGTCGCTCGGACAGCGGCCTCGCACGGACGCGGGTTTCGATCAGGTCGCTCAGCGGCATGCGGGTGACCGGCTCGAACACGGCTTCGGCATCAACGCCATCATCGCGGAGTATCGGGCGCTGCGGGCGAGCGTGCTTCGCCGGTGGGAGCTTGCGGCGGAACTGGACGCCGGCGCATTTCAGGAGATGGTCCGCTTCAACGAGGCGATCGATCAGATGGTCGCGGGATCGGTCCAGCAATACTCGCAACGGACCGAACGCATCCGCGACCTGTTCGCGGGCGTGCTGGCGCACGACATGCGCTCGCCCGCCGCGGCGATATTGAACGGCACGGAGCTGTTGCTGCTCGACGAACAGTTGTCGAACGTGAGCGTGAGGGCGGTCGCGAATCTGCAACGCAGCAGCATGCGATTGAAGCAGATGATCGACGACCTTTTCATGTTCACGCGCGCACGTCTGGGCGATGCGCTGCCCATCGAATTGACGCAGCAGAACATGGGCCGCATCTGTGAAGGCGCCGCCGACGAAGTGCGCGCAGCGTGTCCGGACGCGCAAATCGATGTGCATCTCGAAGGCGAACTCGCCGGCGTCTGGGACGGCGCGCGCATGAATCAACTGCTCGTCAATCTGCTCACGAATGCCGTGCGGCACGGCTGCGGCCCCGTGACGGTGAAGGCTGTCGGCGAGGAAGAGAAGGTCACGCTCGCGGTCTGCAACGCGGGATCGCCCATTCCGGCGAATGCGCTGCCCACGCTCTTCGATCCGTTGACGCGCGCGGGTTCATCGCCCGGACAAAGACGCGCGGCTTCGGGAATGGGCCTCGGTCTCTATATCTGCCGATGCATCGCGCGCGCGCATGGCGGAACGATCGACGCCGAATCGGACGAACGCGGGACCATCTTCACCGTGCAGGTGCCGCGTTCGTCATCGTCGCAATGATGCTTCGCGCGTTCACAGCAATGCCGATGCAGCCTTCATGCGCCGCTTCTGCTCCTTCTTCAGGGAACGCAGCGCCTGGTCGATGGCATCGCTATCGGGAAGCATCGCGCGATGCGTCTTCAGCAAGTGACGGCTTGCCACCACATCGTTCAGCGAGCCGAGGCGCTTTTGCAGACGCTTCAGATGCTTGTGTCCCTTGCGCTGCTTCTTCGCGAGTAGCGGATCGAAGAACTCGATGAGATATCGCACCTTCTTGCCCGCCTTGCGCACTTCATGGAAACACGCGTAGTCCGATGTGCCGGACTTCATCGCAGCACGCATGCGCTTCTTGAGCTGCTTCTCCGCTGCGGTCACGCGATGTCGTGCGAAGAGCGTGAGCGGCGTGCGGCTCGCCTGCGTGTTCAGTTCGCGATTAACCTCGGCGATCGCTTCGCGCAGCACCTTCTTCAGATTGGCGTTCGAAAGCGTTTCGCGGCTGGTTTCGGATGCCTCGGTGCGGTTGCGCCGGAATGCATCGACGAGCGCACTGCCGCCCGATTCCCCGACCAGATCGATGACGATATCCCAGTCCCGCGTGCTGCCCGCCGCGTTCGCGCAGAACTTGAGCAGCGCCCGTTGTTGCGTGGCGAAGTCCTTGTCGAGCGTCGGTCCGTATGCCCAGAGCAGCGTGCGCAACTGCCTCAGCGCGACGCGCAGCTTGTGCAACTGCTCGGCTTCCGCGCTGCCTTCGAGCGCGGTGGCGTGTTGCAAGGCCTCATGCACGAGCGGATCGGCGTAGCTCGAAAAGCTGCTTTCCGCCGACGCTTCGCTCGCGCGGTCGTTACCCTCGTCCTTTCTCATACGCGTGTCTCCTGCATGGGGATGCTTTGCAGCAAGCAAGGACGGTGCCGTGGACAATTCCTCAATCATCCGATGGTTTCGGCCGGCCGATGCAGCGCTTATTCGAGCGCCGACGCGTATCTTCGCGCGCGTGCGATGGAGCATCTTTGAGCGAGATCAGTCGATCCACGCGCGCAACTCACGCGATCACTTTGTCGCGTCCATCGACTTTCGCGCGATACAGCGCGCGGTCCGCACGCTGCAACGCGGCGCGCAGATCGCGCTCGCCGGGATGGATCTGCGAGATGCCCATGCTGATGGTCCATTCGGGCATGCCGTCCGCGTAACGGCGGCATGCGTCCTGAATTTGCCGCGCGCAGGTTTCGGCATCGGGCGTGCGCTGCTTCGGCAGGAGCGCGATGAACTCGTCGCCGCCGAGCCGCCCGAATTCGCCGTCCAGCGACGCGACTTCGCTCCCGGCAAGACGCGCGAGCGCGACGAGCACGTCGTCGCCCATGAGGTGGCCGTGGCGGTCGTTGATCTGCTTGAAGTGATCGAGGTCGATGGCGAGCACCGTCGCGCCGGGCGCAATCAGCCGCATCGACTGCGACTCGAAACCCGCACGATTCCATACGCCCGTTAGCGGATCGCGCAGGGCGGCGTCGCTCAGGCGTTGCTGCGCGTGCTCGGCGGGAATCGCCAGCAGCCCGAGATTCAGGATGCCGAGCAGCAGTTGATCGGACATCGTCGGGATGAGCGCGAGCAGATTCAGCGCCGAATTGGTCCACAGATAGCCGGCGACGGTGATCGCATAGCAAGGCAGATATCCGAGCATCGCGAAGCCCGCGAGACGGCGGCCGCGGTTGACCCATGGCCGCGCGCCCGGCGTGCCCGCATCTTGCGATCCGCCGCGCAGGCAGATCACGCCGGCGATGAGCATCGAAAGCGCGACGCTCAGCGTATCGCCGATTTGCGTGGCGATGAACGCGTGCTTGGGATCGCGCGCCGCCATCGGCGCTACGAGATGCACGACGAAGCACGCCGCGACGGGCAGCGTCATCCACCAACGAAATGACGGCTTGCCATCGAAGGCGCGCAGCCCCGAGACGATGAGCATGTTGGTGCCCGCGAGCGCCGCGAGCAGCGTGCTCATGAGAAGCGCGTGGCCGCGCGCGAAGCCGAAACCGATGAGCACGGCCGAATAGATCAGCGCGCTCGCGGACCAGTGCAGGTAATATCGCTCGCCCCGGCGATCGAGGAAGAGAAGCGCGAAGACCAGTCCGAAGGCGGCGCTCGACAGAATGCTGCAGAGGCGTACTGTCTCGGTGTCGGGTGTATGAAACATTGCGAACGTCGAACGTCGTTACGCGCCGGTAATGGCCGGTGCGATGAATGCGGTAAGTCGTGGTTCGAGCCGATGCCTGAATGAACCGCGTTTTCGCAGAACCGACCCGACAGAAACGGGATCGAGCGTCAATGGCTATCGAGCATCGCGGCTCTGGAATATTTGGACGAGTCGGAAATTATTGCTCGCGGACTCGTCGATTAACCGCCAGGCGGCGGTGCGAATCATGATAAACAAGACTGCGGTTTTTCACACGTAAACAATGCGAAAGCGTGATCGCGCGTGGTTTTTACCGCTATTTCTCGATGCGTCGAGGTGGCTTTGTCACTGAACGCTTATCTAAACGCCAATTGCGACGCAAATGATTCTCAGAAGCTCAAGGCCGCCCCCACCGATGCCCCTGTGACGTCCTTCCCGAATGCGTATCGCGCGACGATGCGCAATCGCGAGAACAGCTTCGTGACCGCGCCTGTATCGATTTCAAGACCGGCGCCCAACGAGGTCAGTTGATTGAAGCCGAGTATGTCCGCCTGGCTGCCGAGATAAGTCGAATGAGATAGCTCGAGCACGTATCGCAGCGGTCTGCCGAATACGACTGCGCCCGTAGGCGCACGCCAGCGCGTGTAGAGGCTGGTCGACTGCGCATTGGCCGAGCCGCGCACCGCGCTCGACGAGCCGAAGCTCTGCAAATAGATATCCGTGTAACGCAGTTCCAGGTCGAACTCGTAGGGTTCCTTGCGCGGATACCAGCCCAGCATCAGCGATCCGCCGAGCCCGTACACGTTCAGCGATCCGTTCTTGATGAAATCGATGTTGCTATCCGTTCGACGGTTGATGAAGAATTGCGCCGCGGCTGCATCGCTCGTCGCTTCTCCGATCGAGAAGTTGAAGATGGGCCGGATCACGAGGTCCTTGTTTGCATTGAGCGGAATGTCCCAGCCGATTCCGCCCGTCGCGGCTGCGTTCGTCCATCGGACGGGCAGCATGTGCTGCTCCTGGCCGTCGGAGACGAGCAGCTTGGGATCGTAGCGGGAGCCGCCTAACGCGCCTTCGATATAAAGCGGGAAATTCGGGCTCAGCGTGAATCCGCCGCCCAACTGCACCATGCTCAGCGAAGGATTGCCGGTCGCGCCGTTGCGAATGCCGAGCGTGCTTGCCGAGAGGTCCGGGGTGACGGAGAAGGAGAGCATCGCGACGACTGCGTTCGCGCGCTTTTGAACGTCGGGACCGCGGATGATGGGAGCGGAGTCATCGGCGGGTGCTGCGTATGCGGCGTGCAAGAAGCATTGGGAAGATGCGACGAGTGCAGTCGTGATCAGGAATGCGCGGACCGTTTTACGCCATGGCGCGGATGGGTTGGTTGGGCGTTGACCGGGAGAACGCAGGGTCGCGATCTCGGGAGTGTGTGACATTTAGTGTTCCTAACGTATACGTCGATCACGGCAGAAAGGCCGTCACTCATCTCGACTTGGGCGACGTCTCTCAGCAATATCGGCATTCGTCCAGCAAGTCAACGCCTGTGGCGCGAAGCGCTTTCGATCGACTGATCGCACCGGCACCGGACTGACTGTGCAGCCGCGGTGAAACAGTCGGTGACAAGAGACGCGGGCAGAACATCTAACGTGTGAGATGCGCGTGAGGACAGCGCGGCGTTGCAAAGAAGCGCCGCGCTGCCACGACGAACGCTCGCTTCAGCGATCGACGAACTCGATCGTCAGACTGCCTTCCGCGGAGCACGACAACTGCACTTCCGCAGGCGTCGCCCCGCTTGCCATGCGCGCGATCAACTCACGCGACACGCTCGGCAGAATTCGCTGATTCAAGAAGGCGTCCACGTTGCGCGCTCCCGATTCACGCGCAAGGCAGCGTTCGGCGAGCGAGTTCACGAGCGACTCGTCGTAAGCGAGCCGGACGTCGTGTTGACGGCGCAGCCGGTCGGCGACCTTCGCGAGCTTCAGACGCACGATGGTGCCGAGTGCAGCAACATCCAGCGGCCGATAAACAAGCGTCTGGAAGCGCGCAAGCAGCGCTGGCTGGAAATGCGCCAGCAACGGCGCCTGCACCACGTCGCGCAGCGCGGCCTGGGCAATTTCGGGATTGTCGGTGGTCGCCTCGTCGATCTGTGCACTGCCTAGATTGGACGTCATCAGAATCACGCAGTTGCGGAAATCGATCTCACGCCCCTCACCGTCCCGCATCGTGCCGCGATCGAACACCTGATAGAAAATATCGAGTACGTCGCGGTGCGCTTTCTCGACTTCATCGAGCAAGACGACGCCATATGGGCGTTGACGCACGGCCTCGGTGAGAACGCCGCCGCGCCCATAGCCCACGTAGCCGGGCGGCGATCCCTTCAGCTGCGAAACGGTGTGCGCTTCCTGATACTCGGACATGTTGATGGTTGTCAGCGCGGCTTCGCCTCCGAAGAGCACATCGGCCAGCGCCAGCGCCGTCTCGGTCTTCCCGACACCCAATGGGCCGGTGAGCAGGAACACGCCCATCGGCGCGTTCTCGCTTTTCAAGCCGGCTTTCGCGGTCCGGAGACTGTCGGCCAGCGCGTCCAGTACATCGTCCTGCTCGACGACGCGTTGCGCGAGCTGGTCTTCCAGCGTCAACAGGCTCAGCAGTTCATCTTCCATCAAATTGCCCACCGGCACACCGGTCCATTCCGCGACGACTCGCGCGATGGCTTGCGCATCGACGTCAGCGAAGATCATCGGGGCTTTGCCTTGCACATCGGCGAGCGCCTGGCGCGCCCGAGTGAATGCGGTGGCATCGAGCGGCGTCTTGCCGTCTCCGCGTTGCTCGATCAGCGCGCGCACAAGCGACAACTCATGGTCGTAACGCGCGTTCAACGCTTCCAGTTCGGCGCTCGCCTGCGCGTGAGCCGCTTCGAGGGCGCTGCGGCGCGCGCTCAGGTCTTCGACGCCCGCGTGCTCGTCGCCGTCGAGCGTCGAACGTTCCAGCTCCAGCGCCGCCACCGCCGCGCGGGCGCGTTGCAATTCGGCAGGCGGCGAGTCGAGGCCCATCCGCACGCGTGCGGCGGCGGTATCGATCAAATCGACCGCCTTGTCCGGCAGTTGCCGCGCGGGAATATAGCGGCGCGAGAGTTTTACCGCGGCGACGAGTGCCGCATCGCGGATATGCACACCGTGATGCGTCGCGTAACGGCTCGCCAAGCCTCGCAGCATCAGGCAAGCCGCGTCGTCATCCGGTTCTTCGACCTTCACGAGTTGAAAGCGCCGCTCCAGCGCCGCGTCGCGCTCGAAGTATTCCTTATATTCGCTCCACGTCGTGGCCGCCACGGTGCGCAATTCGCCGCGTGCGAGCGCGGGCTTGAGCAGGTTGGCCGCGTCCGAGCCGCCCGCCGAGTTGCCCGCGCCGATGATCGTGTGCGCCTCGTCGATGAAAAGAACGATCGGCACCGCCGACGCTTTCACTTCATCGATCACGTTTTTCAGACGTTGCTCGAACTCGCCCTTGACGCCCGCTCCGGCCTGCAGCAACCCGAGATCCAGCGTGAGCATACGCACTTCGCGCAGAAGGCTCGGCACGCTGCCTTCCGCGATGCGCAGAGCGAGTCCTTCGACAAGCGCAGTCTTGCCGACGCCCGGATCGCCCACGAGGATCGGGTTGTTCTTGCGCCGGCGCACCAGTACATCGATCATCTGCTGGATTTCACGATCGCGACCGAATACAGGATCGATGTCACCGCGACGTGCTTTCTCGGTCAGGTCGATGGCAAAGCGCGCGAGGGCTTCGCCGTCGGTCGAACGCTGCACGGTCTCGGCTGGAGATGCCGTTGCGCTGTCCGCATTCGGCTGCGATGCAACCTGGGCAATTTGGGGTGCGTCATCGTCCTGTTCGTCCTGCGTCCCGTTCTCGCACGAGTGACGCCCAAGCCGGGGCAGCAGGCGCTCGATCTGCGCACTGGAGATCGAGAGCAGCGGCCACGCATCCTGCGTGCGCAGCACATGCGGCGCATCGATGATCGCGCGCAGGAGATGCGCCGAGCGAATGGTGCCATCGATGTTCTCGCGCGAGGCGAGATTCCAGGCGTCCTGCAGTACGCTCGCCAGTTGGATCGACAAGGCCGGCATGCCGCGCAGATTGCGGGGTAGCCGGTCGATAGCCGCGAGCGGCGCGTTCCAGATCGCGTCGATGTCAATTTCGTAGTGGCGCAGGATTGCCGGAACGTCCCCGTCGTCCGACTCGATCAGCTTCAACAGCCAGTGCTCGACGGTGATCTCGTCGGCAAGGCGCGTCTGGCACAGGCTCGCGGCCGCTTCGAGCGTCCGGGCGCAGTGCGGGTTGAGCCGACGAAGCAGATGGGTGGAGTCACGCGAGGTCATAGGAATTCGATAGCAGGGAGAGTCAGGAAGGGTGCGTAGCGCGGGTGCGGTTCGAGAGAAGCGCCAGTTCGCGCGTGCCGTGCAGCACGGCGAACTGGCAGCGGTCAGCCGTCGTTGAGATCAGACTTCAACGACCTTGCTCACCATGAGGCGCATTAGGCGCGCTCGTTCCACGTGTCCTTGTGGATGATGTTGCCGTCCTTGTACGACCAGGTGATCTGTTCGTAGCGCAGCTCGATTTCTTCCAGATGGTTGTGCTTCTCGTAATCCGGGTTCTTGATATCGAGCATCTTCGGACGCACGGCGACGACCTTGACGTTGTCGAGCTTGGTGTTGAAGTATTCCTTCTCCTTGCCCGCGTCGTCGATCTTGTACCACTTGATTTCGACGGACTTCAGCGTCTGGCCGCTCGTCACGGCCTTGTACAGGTACGGCGACGACGCGTCGGTTTCCTTCGTCAGCGTGATCGGCGCATGCACGCGCGTGCCGGTCAGCTTGCCGGTGTTGCCATCGGTCGGGATATGCACGCCGTGATCGAACGCGACGATCTCGACGCTGCCTTCACGGCCGTGCACCGTGACGGAACCCTTGATGTCGGCGCCGCCGTCGTCTTTTAGCCACATGTATGCGGGAATTGCCATTTACTTCTCCTCATTAGTACAACAAAGCAATGCCTGGAAGACTATTCCAGACAACAAGATCCCGAAGCGTGGGCTTCGGGGATTCAATTGCTACTGCATGTTGTTGCGCCTGTCGGCTGCGTTCGCCAGCGAGGGCGCTTGCACAGAGCTTACGTGAGCGCTCGCCGCCGTGTTATCCGGCACGAGCGTGATTTCCACGCGGCGGTTGCGGGCGCGGCCCTCGTCGGTTTCGTTCGACGCGATCGGACGCGTGTCGCCGTAGCCTTGAATGGCGAACTGAGTCGCGGCGATGCCGGAGGCGTCGACCAGCCAGTCGCGCAGCGCCGCCGCGCGCGCGAGGGACAACTTCAGATTGCTTGCGGAGTCGCCGACGTTGTCCGTATAGCCGGCCACCAGAATGCGCTTGTCCGGATGCGCCTTGATCATCTCGAGCGATCCGACGAGCGCGCGATTCGAGCCGGGCTTGAGCACTGCCTTGCCGCTATCGAAGAGCGACATGCTATCCAGTGTGACGACGGCCGGCGCAGGCGGGGGCGGCTGATAGCTCGCAATCGCGTGATTGAGCGAGGGCGACAAACGCGCGCCATGATAGAGGCCGAAGCCGAGGCGCAGCGGCACACCGTCGCGCGCGTAGTGATCGAGTTCGTCGCGATCGGCGACGATTTCCTTCAACGCGTCGCGCCTCGCCGAGTCGCGATCGGCGGGGATCGCGGCATAGCGATCCAGGTCGGCCCGAGCCCGCGCAATGAACTCCGCGTTGTGCTGGCCTGAGCCCCAGAACGAAGCCACGGCGGCGAGCGCGACGAGCGCGAGTGCGTGTCCCATCGCGGCCAAGCGCGGCGAAGCGCGCAGATGCCGTGGCATGGACTCGATGAGCGGCTGCGGAAGCGACCAAGGTGCGCGCGACGTGGCCACCGAGGGCGGAGCGACGTGCGTGCTGCTCCTCACATCGCGCTCCCAGGGCCTGGACGCGTCGCTTGCCGGACCACAGTCGAGCCAGCCTGCGCCATGAAGCGGCCACGGCTGAGCGGGCTGGCGCGGATCGGAGAGCGTGGAGAACACCACCCGCTGCGTCCAGCCGACGATCGAGGCCAGGCCAGCCGCATGGGCTGCGTAATACGGGTCGGGAGACTCGTGCACCGCCGTTGCTTCAGCGGCGCGAACGACGGCTTCGAACGATTGCGAATCGACGAGCGGCGTGGCAGCCGACGCACCGTACCATTGCGCGCGCGCTTCGGTGTCTTGGGGCTCGAGCCGGGTCAGACGCTGATACACGGCGACGTAGCCTGGCAGGCGCGCACTCACCATGCGTGATGCATCGGCGCGGGCCTGGCGCACGAGGCGCAATTTCTGAGCGAGCGCGTCTGCGTCCGCGTGTATCGCCGGGGCGACGCTCAGGACGACGCCATCGGGCGCCTGGCCATCGCGCCATTGGCGCATGGCGAGCGCGACTTGCGGCAGATCTTGCGGACGATTCACCCGTACCCAGATGGCGCCGTCGCCGACGAACACCAGGCGATTCTCACCCGACCGGCGATCGAAGAGCGCGGCGAGCACGTCGCCCGTGACGAGCACGAGCGGCATTCGCCGCCGAAGGCTGATGGGAAGCTCGGCAGTCGCCGTGCCGAGCGCCTTGAGCATATCCGCGCTTCGCTCGCGGGCGCGGGCGAGCCGAATCGACCGCCAGCCGACCAGCGTTGCCGCTGCAACCAGGATGATGGCTGTGCCGGGCCACAGCCATCCTTGTCCGAGCGGCTTTACGAACCATTGCACGGCAAGGGCGAGCACGGCCGCGTAGACGACGATGATGCGTGCTGGATAGCCCAGCCTTTCGATTGAACTCACGGTGCGGTGACTGAAGAATCTGGCTGGGACAGGAAGGATGCGCTTCGACCGTCGAGTGCGACGTGCCAGGCGAGCCACATCGAAATTGCACACAGCAACGCGAGACCGGCGATGGCCCACGGCGATAAACGGCGATAAAAGCGGTGATACCAGTTACCTAGGTACTGACCGCTCGAGTTTGTGAGGAAGGACTGCGTGCTTGCCGGACGCAAGCGGGTGAGAAGGGCGGACAGACCGCGCATGAGCGTCTGACGCTTCGCTTCACCTTCGAGTGCATAGCGTCCAGTGAATCCCAGCGCAAGAATGGTGGCATAGCATTCGAGGAGGTCCAGCTGCGGCGACGTTTCACGCATACGGGCTTCGAGCCGCTCGAAGACGAACTCGCCGGCGTTATGTTTCTGGAACAACGCCACCTGCAATGGCTCACTCAGCCATGCCTCTTTGTCTGAATTGCCCAGGAAGCGTATTGCCACCTCGTCGACAAGGGCGCACAACGCGTCCACCGCTTCGCGGCACACGTCTTCGGCATAGCCGCGTTGATCGAGCGCGGCGGCAAATCGCTCGATCAACAGCGTGCATCGCTTTCGAAACGGCTCATAACCCTCCGCTTCCCCACCGGCTCTCTGCATGACCACCAGGAGCGATGCATCGCGTAGCAAGTCGCACATGCCGGACGAGACTGCTGGCGTCGTGGCTGACGCGTCCTGATCCCGAAGCAGGGTCCTGCCAGAACCTAACTGACCAACGCTAATCATGAGCGTGCTTCCCACTTATAAGTCTTGTCTGCATCAGCTTGCTGACGCCGCGAGCGTTCGTTGCGCATGAATGTACTTCGCGGTAACCATCACCTTCCCATTGGGGCGTGAATTCTATATTCATGGATCGTGTTCGTATAGCTATCGATAAAATAAAGATAACTAATGTTTAATAATCAGGATGCGGCGGCTGGCACTGAGTAGCATGTACGTTCTTTAGCATCGCGCTTCGCAACCGTTAGTTTGCCGAAAGCCGGTTGAAGTCAGTAGCGACATGTTTGTCAAAGAGTGTCGAGCATGAGCGGCAAACCGTTAGCATCAGTTGCAACCGGTGAGGGTGAGGCTGCGCGCAACTGATTGACTGGCCTCGATTTTCGCCTGTCGAGGCGCGAATTCGCGTAACTTTTAGCTCGCCCTTGGGTCAATTGCGGTGCTTTTCGAATCCTGCTAATGTGCCCCCAAAGTCAGAGCATGAGTGTGAGCGCACGGTGCATTCGCCTTGCTCTTCGCATGTTCCTGATGAAGATTACACAGCGTTGCACCCTTGAATGCGCGGGTGTACAGTCAATTCAAATAATCAGGACTATTAATGGATAGCTTCCAGCGCGAGATTCCAAAGAGCCGTGTCTCAATTACGCTTGATCTTCATACCGGTGGCGCACAAAAGAAGATCGAACTGCCGCTGAAGCTGTTGGTGGCCGGCGATTTTAGCGCCGGGCGCGAGCAGGCACCGCTTTCCGAGCGCAAGAAGGTCAATATCGACAAAAACAATTTCGACGCGGTGCTCGGCGACTATGCGCCGGATCTTAAGTTCGGCGCGGAAAACACACTGGCGAATGACGGTTCCGAGCTTCCGGTGAACCTATCGTTCCGTTCGATGAAGGACTTCGAGCCGGAACAGGTGGCGCGTCAGATCCCCGAGCTTCAGGCGCTGTTGGCTGTGCGCAATTTGCTGCGCGACCTGAAGTCGAACCTGCTCGACAACGGCACGTTCCGCCGCGAGTTCGAGAAAATCCTGAAGAGCAAGGAACTCTCGGACAAGCTGCGCGGTGAACTGTCGCAAATCGCCACGGCTGCGACGCAGCCCGAAGGCCACGCCTGAGTCTCACGCCGAATCGAAAAAGGTTTAAACGCAAGGTCAAACGCCGGTCACTCGACCAGCATCGCACAGGATAGTTTCATGAGCAAATTGGAAGCCCGTTCGGGCGCCGCGGGTAAGGCCGTCGTACTGGACGCACCGCAAGAGGCATCGTTCAGCGACAGCGTCTATGCGTCGTTGTGCAACAAGATCAATCTGAGCCCGGTATCGCAAGCGCGTCCGCTCGAAGCCTTCCGTGACAGCGACACGCTGTCGGAAGCCTCCGCCGACGAGCGCCTCGCGCGCGGCATGGGTGCGTTTCTCGACCTCGTCGCGCAGACGAGCAAGCCGGTCGAGCGTCTGGACAAGTCGCTGCTCGATTTCTTTATCGGCCAGCTCGACCGTCAGATCAGCAAGCAACTCGACGCGGTCATGCACAACCCTGAGTTTCAGGCACTGGAAGGCCGCTGGCGCGGTCTGAAGATGCTTGTGAGCCGCACTGATTTCCGCAAGAACGCTCGCATCGAAGTGCTGGACGTCTCGAAGGACGCGTTGATCCGCGACTTCGACGATGCGCCGGAACTGATCCAGAGCGGTCTGTATCGACTGACGTACATCGAGGAATACGACACGCCGGGCGGTCAACCGATCAGCGCGATGGTCAGCGATTTCGAGTTCGCCAATTCACCGCAAGACGTCGCCTTGCTTCGCAACATTTCGAAGGTTGCTGCGGCGGCGCATATGCCGTTCATCGGCTCGGTGGGCGCGGCATTCTTCGGCAAGAAGTCGATGGAGGAAGTAGCTGCCATTCAAGACATCGGCAACTACTTCGATCGCGCCGAGTACATCAAGTGGAAGAGCTTCCGCGATACGGATGACGCGCGCTACGTCGGTCTCGTCATGCCGCGCGTGCTCGGCCGTCTGCCGTACGGCAAGGACACCACGCCTGTTCGCGCGTTCAACTACGAGGAACAGGTCAAGGGCCCGGACCATGATCGCTACCTGTGGGTGAATGCGTCGTTTGCGTTCGCGGCCAACATGACGCGCAGTTTCGTCAACAACGGCTGGTGTGTGCAGATTCGCGGGCCGCAGGCGGGGGGCAAGGTAGAAGATCTGCCGGTTCACCTTTACGACCTCGGCACCGGCGTGCAGCCGAAAATTCCGACCGAAGTTCTGATTCCTGAGACGCGGGAATTCGAGTTCGCGAACCTTGGTTTCATTCCGCTGTCGTTCTACAAGAATCACGACTTCGCTTGCTTTTTCTCGGCGAATTCAACGCAAAAGCCCGCGTTGTACGAGACCAAGGAAGCGACGGCGAATAGCCGTATCAACGCGCGCCTGCCTTATATCTTCCTGCTTTCGCGCATTGCGCACTACCTGAAGCTGCTTCAGCGCGAGAACATCGGCACGACCAAGGATCGTCGTCTGCTCGAACTCGAGTTGAACAACTGGATCAAGGGTCTCGTGACCGAGATGAAGGATCCTGGCGATGAGTTGCAGGCATCGCATCCGCTGCGCGAGGCCAAGGTGACGGTCGAGGATATCGAGGACAACCCGGGCTTCTTCCGCATCAAGCTGTTCATCGTGCCGCACTTCCAGGTGGAAGGGATGGATATTGGTCTGTCGCTGGTATCGCAGATGCCGAAGGCGAAGAGCTGACCTGTAGTTCGCGCAGTAAATGATGAACGCGCCGGGACCCCTGAAGAGGCAGTCCCGGCGTTATTGTTTGGGCGGTTACCGATTCTCAAACGACACAATGAGCGGGCTCGCGAAAGTTGGTCACGCGATTCGGAGCGGCTCGCGTTCGCGTTATCTACCGAAGACGCCGAAACTGCGGGGACCGCCAGGACACATGCGCCGACAGCTTCGCGACGCGCTCAAGGCGTCGCTTGACCCACGCGGTATGTTGTGACGCGCTATGAATGATTGAGTTGGCGGTGCGGTAAGGACACGCGTGGACGGCGACTGCCAAAAGCACAATGCTCAAGGCGTCGCAGATCGATGTGTCGTCTAGCGCTCGGCCTACTCGTCGTAGAAGGTCGAGCGTGCAATGACGCGATTGGAACCGCGTGGGCATTCGCACACTACGATGTCGCCATCCACCACCCCTCGGGTGCCAGCCAACCCCCAGTTCGTGGCAGTTCCCAGGATGGGCCCGGTCTTGCCGCAGCGAAGACAAGATGCGAGTCCCAAATGCCGGGCAAGCGGCGTGCCGTTGTCGAGCATCGAATCATCTCCGTCCAGCACGCGGCCGCCTGTAGTGGTCAGATTCCCTTTCAAAGCCATCATTCTTGCCATACTTTCTCCGTATGTTGTTGGCGCGCGACTCAATACCGATCCGGCGCCTGTTGCAGCATCCGTAGCCGCGTTCGACCGTCAGGCGTAAAGTCCGTACCGAAGCGCACCAGTCCCTCCCGGCGCAGATGACAGGCCATCGTGAAGCTCAGCAGCATGCCTGGCTCAGGCTTGTTGATTTCGATGTCGATAGCTCGCAGACGCGGCTCATATTCCAAAAGCGTCGCCTCGATCTCGGTCTTGAGCCGATGAGCAGAAGCGGGCAGATGCCGATAAATTTCCGATAAGTCGTCGAGTCCGTAGTCCGGCAGATGGGCGAGTGCCTTGCGGCGACTGTTGAGGATGCGCTGAACGTTATCGCGCACAGAGTAGAACGTCTGCTCTTCGGGCGGATAGTCGGTGATCGCCGTGCCGTCTGCGAAGTGTCCGGTGATTCTCTCGAAGAGTCCGGGGCCGGGACGTGTCATCGTTTCCCCTTGCGGTGCTTTATGCCATTGGCCATTGCGACCCCTCTCAGTGCATCATCCGCGCAACCGACGCATCCAGCCAGCGGTCCACTGCAAACCACACGAGTCCCACGGCCACACAGGCGAGCGCAATGCATCCGAGCGGCGAGATGCGCTGCGTCCACGCACGGACGACGGCAGCCTTGACGATGATGGATGCGTCGTTATCCGTGTCCAGTCGTCGAGCAGCACCAAGCCGCGCGTCGATGGCTTGCCGCAGTTTCGCCTTCGAATCGCTGCCCTCCAGCGCGAGCTGTCCTGTGAATCCCAGGTCAAGCACGGTGCCGAAGATTGCCAGCAAGGGGCGCACGGGTTGTGACTCATGCAACCGCCGTTGAATGCGGCGCACGAGTTCCTCGCCGGCATCGTTGGTCTTGAATTCATCCAGTTGCAGCGGCTCGCGCTCCCATTCTCCGCGCGCATCGTCATTGAGATGGCCGAGCGCCGTCTCGTCGAGCAGCGCACACTGGGCATACACGGCATCTTCGATCACGTCCGGTGGAAGTCCTCTTTGCCTGAGTTCCACCCGCATGCCTGCGATTTGCGCTTGGCACTCGTGTTTCAGATCAGCAACGGATCTTTCTATGTTGACGTCGCCCAAATCGGTGACCGTCACTGCCGTATCGCGTAGCGCCACAGGCAGAAGATCCGCGTCGGCTTTCAAGTTCGCGCTTCTCATGTCGGCAGCACCGCGTACAGTTCGAGCGAGACGTCGGCGATCGATGTCGGGACGTAGAACTGGCAGGCGCGCGCGGCGATCATGCGCTTGAATGCTGGATGCGCGCCGTCTAGCGCAAAGTACTGGTTTTCGACGCGCACGGGAATGGCCGCAGGAAGACGCGACATGGATCTCAGCGGGATACCGGAAAGCGCCGAATTGACGATCTGTTCGACTTCATCGGGGGCGCCCGCTTTGCACAGCCGCGGGAACTGTTCGATCAGCGTGTGCGGCGGCACGCTCGCTTGCACGGACAGATAATAGTCGGCGTCTTCGACGAGCCGCTCATCGTTGATCTGACCGGTCCAGACCGTGCCGCGCACGCGTTCGAGGGAAATCGGCACGACGCGCGACGGAATGACCGTATCGAGCAGCGTACGGATGAGCGATTCCAACTCGGCGAACACGGGCTCCGGTGCGCGGTGATCGTACGCGGGAATCGCCTGCAGTGTCTCGGTCGTGGAGAAGGTCAAAAGCGATCCCGCCAGCCGCGACAAGAGGGCATACAGCTTCTCGGGATGTTGATTGGGCGCCTGCACCAGGCGCGCGAGTTCCGGCCAGGATGAGTTCACGCTATGCAGCAGCCAGAAGAGCGACACATCGGCCACGGCATAATCGGCGATCTGGTCCGAGCGTTCGCGCCGGCGCACGGCGAGACTCGCGCTCTTCGCGCTCAATATTTCCGACAGACGTTTCATGCGCGCGGTCAGCGTCGCATTGGCCGCGAGAAACAGGCATGGGGGCACGAACGCGCCATCCGGCTCGAAGCGGCCCTGTGCGTTGCGGACGAATCGTGCGACAGGGCAGGTCACGTAGTCGCCGCTTTCCTCGAAATCGAACAACAGGGAGACGACGTGACGCTCCACGCTGATCTCCTCCTTGCCCTCGCCATGCAGATCAGCAACGTGCACGTACTCGCGCACGAACCGTCGCGGGCGCGCGGGCTTCGCGCTAGGCTCGACGCAGTTTCCGCCCTGCGCGTCGATGAGCGCCACGCCTGCAAGAACCGTCACGGCTTCGTAGTGCGAGGGGACGTCGTCCAGGCTGCGCGCGGAGGGCAGCCAGTCGGCCGTCTCGCTGTCGATGAACGTGCCATCCGGCAGACGCACCGTCAGCCGGGTGAGTTGGAGACGATTAATGTCCAGCGCCTGTTTGTCGATCGCAACATCGATCACACCCCACGGATCGGGGCTGGCGATATCGGCGAGTCGAGCATTGGCAAACTGCTCCCACAATGCCTGTTGCTGAAAGTGCTGCGGCGTCATGAAGACGCCTTGCGCCCAAAGCGGTCTTGCTATTTTCATCGTTGATGAGTCGTTAGTCGTCGGAGATGCGTGCCTCGATGCATCGCTCGACAGGTTCTTCCGGGTGGATTGAGTTAGCTCTTCGCCTTCGGCATTTGCGAAGTCAGCGACAGGTTGATGTCCATGCCTTCAACCTGAAAGTGCGGAACAACAAAGAGCTTGATGCGAAAGAAACCCGGGTTATCTTCGATATCCTCAACGTCAACGCGCGCATCGCGCAGTGGATGGGATGCCTGCAGATCATCGCCGGGTGCGGTCATTTCGGTAACGAGCGTCTTGACCCACGTGTTCAGTTCGAGTTCGAGCAGACGACGATCCTTGGTCGTACCGATGTTCTCGCGTTGAATCATCTTAAGGTAGTGCGCGATGCGCGAGAGCAGGAAGATGTAGGGTAGCCGGGCGTTCACGCGGCTGTTGGCGCTTGCTTCCTTGGTGTCGAAGTCTTCGGGCTTTTGGACCGAGTGCGCCGAGTAGAAGCACACTTGATCATGGTTTTGATAGTGCGACAGCGCGATCAGGCCAAGATGAGCGAATTCGAATTCGCGCGTCTCGGGAACTAGCACCTCCGTCGGAATTTTCGCGAGATTTCCGGCGCCAAGGTCATACAGTTGCGTGGGCAAATCCTCCACGAGACCGCCCGCCCGCGGACCGCGGATCTGGATACACCAGCCGTTGCGCACGAAGCTGCGCACCAGATTGGTGGCGAGCGCGAATGAGGCATTCGCCCACACGTAGCAACTCGTGTCCGAGCCCTTCACCGCCTCGCTGTAATTGAAAGAGCGATCGCAGGCAAAGTCCGCGCTCGAGTGAGTTACATAAGGCAAGCGAGCGAGAAAACGCGGCAGGGTGAGTCCGAGATAACGCGCGTCTTCCATCTTGCGCAGGCCGTTCCATCTAAGGTACTCAGCGCGTTCGAAATAGCCACGCAGATCTCGGATGGCGACAACCTCTTCCATCGACGCCTTGCCGAAAAACTGCGGAGATACTGCGCCGATGAACGGCATGTGCGCTGCTGCCGCGACCTTCGAAATGTCGCGCAACAGGGCGATGTCCTGTGGCCCGCCGTCGAACTCATAGTCAGATATCAGCGCGGCGATTGGCTGACCGCCGGGGGTGTCGTATTCCTCGGTGTAAGTGTGTCGAAAGAGACCGCTCTGAATGATGTCGGGAGCATCTTCAAAATCGTGCCGTAGCGTTTCTTTCGCGACATCAAGAACCTCGATTCGGACGTGCTTACGGAAGTCGGTGTGGTCGACGAGAAACTTGAGGCCGCGCCAGGCGCCTTCGAGCCGTTGAAAGTCATGGTGATGCAGGATCGCGTCGAGTTGATGCCCGATCAGTTCGTCGATGTTCGCGATCTCGATGTCGAGGCGGCTATGGTCACGTTGCGCATCGAGCGTGAACGGCTCGGACGCGGAAGGCCGACCGGTCACGGAAAAGGTCACTTCCGTGTGAGTCTTGGAACGATCGATCGAAGTGTGTGCCATGAGCGCAGTTTCTTTCTTGCGGACGGACGGTGGTGCGTAAGCCGCGGTGTGAGCGGGCGCAACAGTACAGCGTCGCGCCTCTTTATTCTACGAAACCGAGACGTATAGCATGCCTGAATATATAAAGTTGTCACGCATTGGAAAAAGTTAAGTGAAGGCGGATGGTGGTCCGGAATTAGGAATACTCCGATGATGGCTGCGCCCGAGGTGCGATAAGTTCTGGCCCCATGTGCGTTCTCGCGCAAAGAAGGATTCACCGCTTGCCTTTGGCAGGCGTCGATGGCGGTGCAGAGGAAGGGGTGGGTATGACCATGTCCGGTCTGGTAGACGAAGGCAGGGAGCTTGTAACGCAAGGAACGGCGATTCCAGGACGTCAGGCTTACCATGTCGACGTGCTGGGCGTCGAAAGCGCGGCGTTGTTGTCGGTTAGTTCGTTCACCGCGATGGAGCGCATGGGTGCGCCGTCGGAGGTTCGCGTTCAGGTGAGCCACCCGCGAGTCATCTCCCGCCGTGACTACCTGAATCGCGATGCCGTCTTCTCGATCAAGTCGGCCGATGGGACGTCGAGAGCGTTCTCGGGGTTCATCTCGTCATTCTCGAAGCTCAAGACGACAAAGGACTTCGTTGCCTATGAGATGGTACTGAAGTCGCATCTGGCGCGGCTCGAAGGGGTGCGCAATACCAAGATCTATCAGCATCAAACCGTTCCGCAGATCATAGAAAGCGTATTTCGCCGCCACGATCTGCGAGACCACCAGTTCATCGGGCGACTGCGGGGCCAATATCCACAAAAGTTCTTCTGCTTCCAGTATCAACAAGACGACCTGGCGTTCGTCCAGATGCTGCTGGAGAAGAACGGCTTGTACCTCTACATCGAGGAGACCGAGCACGGCGACCGGATCGTGATTGCGGACGATATCGATCACTATGTCTATGAGCCCGTGCGCACGCTGCCGTATCGGGAGAATGCCGGGCTAGAGGCCGCGCTGGAGTCGGTGTTCGAACTCGAATATCACTCGCATGTCGTGCCGCAGTCGGTGGTAGTCGCCGACTACAACCCCAACAAGGCTTGGGAGCGCTTTCGCGATGAGAGCAATGTCGCTCCGCAAGACCCGACCACCTACGGCCAGCCATACGTGTATGGCACCGCCCATCTCGATCAGGCAGAAGCCAAGCAAAAGGCGCAGCTCTATCACGAAGCGGCAATTGCCTGGCAGGTAGTATTCGAAGGCCGAAGCAATGTGATGGAAGCGCGGTGCGCACGCGTGTTGCGTACGGACACTGAACTGCCGGATGCCGAGGACGGACTGGTAGTCATCGAGGCGATGCACAGCGGCGCACGCGATAGTGCGTACAGCAACAGATTCAAGGCGATTCCCGCCGACCGGCGTTTCCGGTTGAAGATTGACGAGTCCAGACACCCGAAGATTCATGGCACGCTGAGCGGCCGTGTGACTTCACCGGACAAGTACAAGTATGCCTACATCACCGCCGCGGGCTACTACACCGTCCGGTTCGACACCGACTTCGATGACTGGCCATCTGGGGGCGAAAGCGTGCCGCTGCGCCTGGCAAAGCCGTTCGCCGGCGCACTGCAAACGGGCTTCCACTTCCCGGCCTTAGACGGCACGGAGGTCGTAATCGGGTTCCGCGACGGCGATCCGGACAAGCCGTTTATTGTGTCTTTCCATCACAACAGCCAGGCGGTCGATCACATCACGAACGATCGTCGCTGGCTGTCGAGAAACGTCATCCGCACACAGAGCAATAACAAGCTCCGGATGGAGGATTGGGCGGGCGAAGAGGGCATCAAGCTCAGTACGGAGCACTCGGGCAAGTCGCAACTCAACCTGGGGCATCTGGTCGATTCGACCCTCGAGAAGAGAGGCGAGGGATTCGAGCTCCGGACGTCGGGACATGGTGCGATCCGTGGTGGTCAAGGTGTGTACATCACCGCATACGATCAGCCGGCTGCATCGGGCAAGCAGTTGGACATGCAGCAGACGGTCGCTCAGCTTGAGAGTGCGCTAGAACTGGCCAAAGCGCTGGCGGATTCGTCTCGCGCGGCCAAGGCGATTCCTGCGGACACGGAGGCGCAGCAAGCCGTGACCCGGGAACTCGATGGGCTCAAGGACGCCGGGCTGCTTGCGAGCGCGCCGGCCTGCGTGGGCATCGCGGCGGGTCGCGGGGTGCAGGTAGCGGCCAAGCAGAACATCTCCGCAGTGGCAGGCAGAAATGCAGACTTCAGCGTGATGAAGCGCTTCACGGTTGCCGCGGGTGAACTGGTGTCCATCTTTGCGCAGAAGATGGGGCTGAAGCTCTTCGCGGCCAAGGGGCCGGTGGAACTTCAGGCGCAAAGCGATGCGATGTCGCTGGCGTCCGATCAGGATATGACGATCACCAGCGTCAGCGGCAAGGTTACAGTCGCGGCGGCCAAGGAACTCACGCTCGAATGCGGCGGCGCATTCATCCAGTTGAAGGACGGCAACGTCACCCTCGGTGGGCCAGGCGACCTGTTCTTCAAGGTCATCACTATTCAGAAGCAAGGGGCGGCTTCAATCCACGCCCAGCTCGGCCCTTTGCCGCCGCAGCCGCAGCAAGGGCCAGTCAAATTCAATATGCTCCTCAATGACATGGCTGGACCGAACGGCCACCCGCACATCCATACCGATTGGCGCATGGTGCAGGCAACGAGTGCTCAGAGCGCCGTGATGTCTTCCGAGATTCTTTTGAGCGGTACGAGTGACGGAAGCGGCCACTTGACGCTTAGCGATTCAGACCACGCGAAATTGCACGACGCCTATAACAGCGGGCCCGGACAGGTCTGGTTGGTCTACGCCGGCCAGTCGCGTTCCCTCATGCTGAACACTGACGTGACCGCCATGGCCGAGGCTTCGCAGTTCTATTCAGCTTTGGACGCGATGGGCTACAGCGACCAACTGTTTGTCACCCAACAAGCGAACACGGACCGAGCATCCCTTCCGTTGGTACAGCACGAGTTGGAAACAATGAACGCTCGAGTGATACTCGGAAAACTGAAAGCAAGCGCATGACAATGAATGTGATCGCCCCGACGACGAGCGCGCGGAACGCTCCGACACCGCGCTGCACCTGCTTGGGCATCTGGATGCGGATATCGAACGCTTTCAGCTCGCGCGCTGGGAACCGTCGCTTGCGTTCGAGGCGAAGCATCACCTGCTGCGCAATCTCAAGAACCGCCTGAACCGCAAGGACGCCGACAAGACCACGCTGGGCAGCCGTATCGAAAGCCTGACGGGCGACCTCACAGCGATCGACGCCGCGCGCGCCGTGGCGCTCATCTAAAAGAGCAAGGAAGAAAGACCGATGTCGTCTCCGACCAAGGACAACGAAATCCTCCGCTATTACGAAGCGGAAATGCGCTATCTGCGCGAAGCGGGGCGGGAGTTTGCCCGCGCTTATCCCGATCGCGCGCGCGAGCTCGATATCGACCGTCTCGGCGAGCGCGATCCGCACGTCGAGCGCCTGTTCGAAGGTTTCGCGTTTCTGATGGGCCGTTTGCGCCACAAGCTCGACGACGAGCTGCCCGAGCTCACCGAAGGGCTCGTGAGCATGCTCTGGCCGCATTACCTGCGGATGATTCCCTCGCTTTCGATCCTCGAACTCGTGCCGAACGTCGGTTCGCTGCAAAAGCACGAAATCATCGACGCGGGGCTGGAAGCCACGTCCGATCGCATCGCCACGGGTCTTACAACCGGCGACGAGACGCAAATCGAATGCGTGTATCGCACCACGCAGGCCGTCGATTTGTATCCGCTCACGCTCGCCGAAGCGGGCGCGCATGCGCGCGAGGATGGCCGCTCGGTTATCCGGCTTCGCTTCACGATCCAGCAGCAAGCGCAGCGTGACCGGCTTCGCGTGCCGCGCCTGCGCTTCTATCTGAACGCCGATCGACCAGTGGCGCACGCGCTCTATGCGGCGTTGAGCGCGGAGCCTGTCGCGATGCAGGTGCGCGTGCCCGGCTTCCCGGCTGACCGCCCCGGCGCGCCGCAGCCGATGCCCGGCCTGCGTCTGCAGGCGGCCGGCTTCGCCACCGAGGAGCGCCTGTGGCCGAAGGCAGACAACGCGTTCGGCGGCTATCAGCTGCTGCTCGAATACTTCACGTTCCCCGAGAAGTTCATGTTCATCGACCTGCTCGGGCTCGACATGACGGCGATTCCCGCCTCGGCGCGTTCATTCGACGTCGACATCGTGCTCGAAAAGACGTTTCCCGACGACATGCGCTTCACCGAGGAGAACCTGCGGCTCTACTGCACGCCGGTGATCAATCTGTTTCCGATCGCAGCGGACCCCGTCAAGGTGACGCAGCTGGAGACCGAATACCGCGTGCGCGCGCGTGCGCAGTATGGATCGCTCGTCGATATCTATTCGGTCGATATGGTCGAGGGCTTCGAGGGCGGCCGGCGTTTCGAATACGTGCCGTTCGCGGCGTTCAAGCATCGCGGCGGCATGCTGCGTCACGAATTGCCCGAGCGGTATTTCCACACACGCACGCGGCGCGGACCGTCTGGTCGCTTCGATACGTGGCTCGTGCTTGGCGGTCACGCGTGGGAGCAAGCCCGCATCTTGCCGAAGGAAACGCTATCCGTCTCGGTGACGGGCACCAACGGCATGCTGCCGCGCAAGGCGCTGCGCGAGGCGGGCATCACGCGCATGCGCGGTGGTTTCACGAACGTGGGCGCCGTGCGCAATCTGACCGCGCCGACGCTGCCCGTGTATCCGCCCACGGGCGACCGTTTCCAGTGGCGCGTGCTTTCACATCTCGCGCCGAACTACTTGTCGCTGCTCGATGCCGAGATTCTGCGCGGATCGCTCGCGCTCTACGACTGGACGGAAGGCGAGTTGAACCGCAGGCGTATCGAGGCGATCACCGATGTGCGCCATCGGCCGTTGCAGAAACTCGTCAAGGGCGGACTGATGCGTGGCGTCGAAATCACGGTGACGCTCGATAGCACGCGCTTCGCGGGTGACGGCGACGTCGAGCTCTTCAGCGGCATGTTGAACCGCTTCCTCGGCCTTTACGCGACGATCAACCTGTACACCAGGCTCGTGGTCGTCTCGCAGCCCACGGGCAGGCGCATCGAATGGCCGGAAACGAAGGGCGAAGGAGCACCGTTTTGAATTCGCCGGACACACTTGTCGGGTCGTCGAATCGTACGCAGCCTGATCGGCCGCTTCTGCAGGCACTGCTTCACAGCGCGACGCAGATGAACTTCTATCGCTTCTGCGAGCTGATCGAGCTTGCCGCGCCCGATGCGGCACCCATCGGCACGACCGATTCGCCCGCGACGGAGCCGGTGCGGTTTCGCTCGCGCCCGCGGCTGGGTTTCCCGGGGCGCGAGATCGACCGCATCGAATTCGACGATGACAACCCGAAGGCGCCGCCCACGGTGCGCACGACGTTTCTCGGGCTATATGGCGTCGATGCGCGCATGCCGTCGTATTTCGTCGATGAGGTTGCGCAGAATCGCGATGGGGCCGAGCCGCTATCGGCGTTTCTCGATCTGTTTCATCACCGCATCCTCACGCAGTACTACCGCGTGTGGCGCAAGTACCGGTATCCGGTCGGTTATCGGCACGGCGGCAGCGATGCGGTGTCGCGCTATCTGCTCAGCTTCGTCGGACTGGGGATCGACACAAGGCCGGCTGGCGCGTCATCTGGCGCTTCAGCCGGCGTCGACCCGCGCAAGCTGATGTCGATGCTCGGTGTCACCGCGCAGAAGACGCGCACTGCGGAAGGGCTCGCCGGCGTGTTGCAGCACGCGGTGCCCGACGCCTTCATCGCGGTCGAGGAGTTTTATCCGGTGTGGCGCGAGGTGACCGACTTCGAACCCGCTGCGCTGGGCGAACAGTGTCTGCTAGGGCGCGGCTTTTACGATCGCTCCAACGCGGTGCGGGTGGTCATCACGCCGGGTACGCGCGAGACCGTGCTCGATCTGACGCCCGGGCAGGCGGCGTATCGGGAGGTCATGACGCTTCTGCGCTTTTATCTCGGCTATGAGGGCGAGGCGCATCTCGAAATGCACGTTCGGCCTGAACTCATGCCGGATCCCGTGCTCGCGCCCAGGCAAACGAGTCTGGGATTGACGACGCAATTGGCCTCGCGCAGCGCAGGCGCGGCGTCTGCGCGCGTCACGCGCGTGCACCTGGGGCGGTGGGACGGATCGAGCGCATCCAACAACGCATAGAACGAAACAGAGCAGGACAACAGAATGCAGCAGAACTCATATAACGAATCGCGCAGCCGCAAATCGATCGGCTGCATTGCCCGAGCCGCAAGCATGACGCTCGCCACGGTCAGCGTGCTCACCTTCGCCGGTTGCGGCGTCTGGCAGGCCACGAAGGACAGCACCGTAAGCGCCGCGCAATGGCTATTCACGACTCAGGTCAAGACGATGAACATCGATTTCGACGGGCGGGCCGCGCTGAACGAAACCGCCTCCGGACAATCGCTTTCCACAGTGGTGCGGCTCTACCAGCTCAAGGACTCGAAGACCTTCGCGCAGCTCGAATACATTCAGTTGCAAAACGACGATCTCGAATTGCTCAAGGCGGACCTCGTGGCGACCAAGGATGTCGTGCTGAAGCCGGGCGGGAGCGCCAGCGTGAGCGAGCCCATGCAGAAAGACGCGGAGTATGTAGGCGTTGTAGCGTTCTTTCGTACGCCCAACAGCGCCAGACCGTGGAAGCTGCTGATTCCGAAGAAACAGTGGAAGGATACCGACTCGGTCAAGATTCAGGTGCAGGGCAGCATGCTCGTGCTGGAAGGTGCCAAGCCCAAACCGGTCAAGCACGATGCGCCGCAACAGTCGGTGCCCGCATCGGAGGCAGCGGCGGCATCGAGTGTCGCGAATGCATCGGCGGCGAGCAAGGCGGCGGCTCAGAACGTCAGCGCGGCAGCCGACGCCGTCACCAGCGCCAAGGCGAGCGTGAGCGCGGCTTCGCGCAGCACCGCTGGACTTTGAATCCGGGGGATAGTGCGCTCCGAAGGAATGCTTTCGAGCGGTCGTGGCCCGCCGCTGCAAACGGACGTGTGTTTTGCAGCGGCTCGGGCGCAATAACTCACCCGCCCTCCGCCTCCCTCAACGTAACAAACCGCAACCCCGACGCGCGCACCGTCTCGATCAAACGCGGCAGCACCGCCAGCACGACAGGCTCGCCCGTCGATGTCGATGCCGCGCCCGCGTCGTGCACCAGCAGAATGTCCCGCGCGGCCAGTCCGTCGACGAGCCGCGCGAGCACGCGATCCGCGTCGCCCTCGCGCGTGTCGAAGCCGCGCCGCGTCCACGCAGCGAGCCGAAGGTCCAGCCGTTGCAGCACCGGCTGCAGAAAGAGGTTGCGCAATCCGGCCGGCGCGCGAAAGAACATGGGCCGCTCGCCCGTCAGCGCTTCGATCGTCTGCTGCGCGGCGTCGATATCCTTCGTGAGCCAATGCGGCCAGCTCATCGAAAACGTGTGCACATGACGATGCGTATGGTTCTCGACCGCATGACCGCGCGCCACGATCTCGCGCATCAACGCGGGATGCCGCGCGGCGCGCTGCCCGATGCAAAAGAACGTCGCGCGTACATGATGCCGGTCGAGCACGTCCAGCACCTTCGGCGTGACGACGGGATCGGGGCCATCGTCGATCGTGAGCGCGACGGCATCGGCGTTGGAAGGCGTATCGGGCAGGCGGGTCCAGTTCGGCCCGAGAAGATTCGAGCGCGGCCACAGCCCGATCGACACCACGATCACGTGGCTGACCATGACGCTTGCCAGCCACCACGGCCACGCCGACGGGTCGAGCAGGCACCCGGCGAGCGCGACGCCATGCCAGACGACGGTCGCCACGGAAACCGGCGGGTAAGCGGTGCGCGGCCAGCGTCTCGGCGCTGCGGCGTCGGCCCGCGAATTCAGTTGCTTCATCTTGCAATCTTTCTGCGCCATTCCCGTCAAGAAATAGCTGA
Organism: Caballeronia sp. ATUFL_M2_KS44; assembly: GCF_023630965.1. NCBI lineage: Bacteria > Pseudomonadati > Pseudomonadota > Betaproteobacteria > Burkholderiales > Burkholderiaceae > Caballeronia > Caballeronia sp. ATUFL_M2_KS44. Next base: position 323,048 of record NZ_JALQEA010000051.1, read on the forward strand.
CAAACGTCCGTGATTTCAATCAAGCGTCGAACGATATCACTCGCGCCGGAGATCGGGTGAACCCGTTAGGAAACGTCCCAAATCCGGCTTCCGTCAAAAAACACGCTTCACCCGCGCGACGCAAGCCCCGCCCGGCGCGCGCGTCGCGTCGATGAGACGAACCGGCAAAAGTGCTCGATTTTTTCACTGTAATCCGCCGTAACATCGGTATCATTCGCCACCCCCGGTCAATGGAACCGAGCGTGCCGAGCCGAGTTTTGCGTCTTATCGCTAAATAGTTGCTGTCTCGTGCCGTTAATTCGACGGTTCACTTACCTATTGAGCAAGCATCGGGTGGGCCACCGCCGGACCGAGCGCGTCTTGTCGTGCAGTCGTCGGTTGTCCTGCCGGGTGCTGTGAGTTTCCAAAACGCGAACACCGATATGCCCGATCTGCACTGGACCATTCCGGTTGCTCGCTGGTCTTTCTGGCCCGCCTCCGCGTCCGTCGCGCCCGACATCCGCTTCATCGATCCGATGGCGCGGCGCCGGCTCAGCGCGCTGTCGCGGGTCGCGCTGAAGGTCGCGCACGACTGCGCCGCGTCGCTGCCCGAGGTGCGCGTCGTGTTCGCATCGCGGCACGGCGAGCTGCGGCGCACCACCGACATCCTGTGCGACATCAGCGCGGGAGAACCCGTCTCGCCGACATCCTTCAGCCTTTCCGTTCTCAACGCGATGACCGGCGTGTTCGGCATCGCGCGGGGCGATCGCGCGCCGGCGAGCGCCGTGTCGGCGGGGGCGCAGACGCTCGGTTATGCGCTGCTCGAAGCGCACGCGCAATACGCGACGGACGCCTCGTCGCCCGTTCTGCTCGTCTATGCCGACGAACCCGCCGATCCCGCATTCGGCACGATAGAAGACGAAGCGGAAGGCGGCGCGCTCGCGATTTTGCTCGACGCCTCCGCGCAAGCCGGACGCCTCGAATGCGCGCGCACGGCCCTTGCCGACGCCGCCGCCCACGCGCCGTTCGAAGCCGATGCCGCCACGCCCGCCCGGTTCGCCACGCAAAGCGAAGCGGTCCGGCAATGCCTCGATGCGAAAGCGCCGGTTCAGTGGCGCGGACCGTCCTCGCTATGGCAATGGAGCTGGCATGAAGGCGCTTGACTACTACTGGCGCCTCGTCGCGACGGCGCTGGCGTTCACCGCCTTCGGCATCTGCGGTCTCGGCTTCTCGCTGATCGTGTTTCCGCTCGCATGCATCTGGCCGCATCGCGCGTCGAAGCAGCGCATCATCGCGGCGATCATTCACGCGTTCTTCCGCGCGCTCGTCGCCGTGCTCGTGGCCGTGCGCGTGATGAAGCTCGACGTCAATGGCGCTCACGCGCTCGATCGTCAGGCGCAGCACGCCGCGATCGTGGTCGCCAATCATCCGACCTGGCTCGACGTCATGGTGCTGCTGTCGCTCACGCCGCGCGCGTGCTGCGTCGTGAAAAGCGCGCACTGGAGCAATCCGTTCTTCTGGGGCGTCATGCGGGCGGCGGATTACGTGAGCAATGCCGATCCCGTCGAACTCGTGGATGCGGGCGCACGGCAACTCGCGCGCGGCTACACGATGATCATCTTCCCCGAAGGCACGCGCAGTCCCGCGCGCAACCGGCTGCATGCGTTCTCGCGCGGTTTCGCGCACATGGCGCTGCAATCCGGCGCGCCGATTCTTCCCGTGCTGATGGATTGCGACCCTCCCGCCTTCACCAAAAGCATGCGCTGGCACGACGTGCCCGAGCGCGCGTTTCACATGCGCGTGAACGTGCTCGACCCGGTCGGCGCGAATGCGCTCGCCGCTCGGGACGAGCCGCCCGCGCTCGCCGCACGCACCGTGACGAACGCGGTGCAAGCCCACATTACCCGGCATTTGATCGACCATGGATTCTTTAAAGCTTGAAATCAAACAGCTTCTGATCGAAGCACTCGATCTCGAAGACCTGACGCCCGCCGACATCGACGACGATGCGCCGCTCTTTTCCACCGATGGCGTCGGTCTCGACTCCATCGACGCGCTCGAAATCGGCATCGTGCTGCGCAAACACTATCAATTGACGATCGCCGCCAACGACGAGCGCACGCGCGAGCACTTCCGTTCGATCAACACGCTCGCCGAACTCGTCGCGAGCCAGCGCGAGACCGCGCGCGCATCGGGCGACACTGCAACGAAAGGGGAATGACCGTGACCGACATCGAAATCCTTGAGCGCATCCGCGCGATCTTCAAAGAGAACTTCGGCATCGAGCCCGAGCGCGTCACGCCGCAAGCGCATCTGTTCGAAGAACTCGATCTGGACAGCATCGACGCCGTCGATCTCGCCATCAAGCTGCAGGAGATGACGGGCCGCCGCATCAAGCCCGAGGAATTCAAGTCCGTGCGCACGGTCGGCGACGTGATCGCCGCGGTCGAATCGCTGCTGGCAGCGCAGGACTGATGCAGCCGCAGACCGCCCGGACCGGCGACGACGCGCATCGGAGGACCGGTCTCGCGCTGAACGTCGTGTTCAAGCTCGCGTATCCCGCCGTCATTCTGTGCGGCTGGTTCTGGAACGCGCCGCGCTATGTCGGCTGCCTGCTGTTCGCGCTGATCTGGCTGCAGCGCTGCGCGGGCACGGGCGTCATGGGCGCGTCGCTGCGCACGCTCACGCGCGTCGACTGGGCGGTCGGATTCATGCTGAGCGCGGCGTCGGCTGCGATCGTATGGACCGACAGCGAGCGCCTGCTGCATATCTATCCGTCTCTCGTGAATCTCGGCTTGCTGATTGCATTCGGTTCGACGCTCGTGCGCGGTCCATCGATGATCGAAAAATTCGCGCGCATTCGCACGCCCGATCTGAGCGAACCGGCCGTGCGCCACACGCGCCGCGTCACGCAGATCTGGTGCGCGTTCTTCGCCGCGAACGGTCTGTTCTCGCTCTACACCGCGCTGTACTGGCCGCGCGAGGCCTGGTCGCTGTACAACGGCGCGATTGCATATGGTTTGATCGCCGTGCTGCTCGTGGGCGAGATCGTATGGCGTTATCTCGTGATCCTGCCGCGCGCACGGCGAATGGAAGCGGAGGTGTCATGATCGCGCTGCACGAACTGTTTTCCGCGCGACGCGACGCGCATACCCCCGTCTGCCGCGATGACGCGACCGGCGCCATCATCACGCATGCCGCGTTTCGCGCGCGCGTGGCGTCGCTGGCGCTGGAATTGCGCGAAGGCACGGCGCGCCGCTACGCGTTGTGTATCGACGATCCGCTGGATTTCGCCTGCGCGCTGTTCGCGCTCCTCGCGTGCGGCAAGACGCCGGTGATTCCCGCGAGCGCCGCGCCCGGCTATCTCGCCGATCTCGCCGATGCCTACGACGCCGTCCTCACCGATGCCGACGTCGCCGCAGCAGCCGACGCCGCAGCAGCCGACGCCCGCGCGCCCGACGCGCTTGCGCTGCACATCGATCCGCACGCGCCGCTCACGCTCTACACATCGGGCAGCAGCGGCGCGCCGAAGCCGATCCACAAGACGCTCGCCCAGTTCGACGCCGAAGTGCGCACGCTCGAACGCGACTGGGGCGCGCTGATCGGCGACGCGACGATGCTCGCGAGCGTGCCGCATCGGCATATTTATGGCCTCTTGTTTCGCGTGATGTGGCCGCTCGCGGCGGGCCGCGCGTTCGACCGCGCGCTCTGCGTCGAACCGCAGCAGATCCAGGCGCGCATTGCACGGTGCGGCGCGACCGCGATGGTGTCGTCGCCCGCGCAGCTCATGCGCTGGACCGGGCTCGCCGGATTCGATTCGCTCGCGCCCGCGCCGCGTGCGTTCTTCTCGTCGGGCGGACCGCTCGCGGCGGACACGGCGCTCGACTACGCAGCCGTGTTCGGCGACGCGCCCGTCGAAATCTACGGCAGCACCGAAACGGGCGGCATCGCGTGGCGCAGACAGAATGAAACGCCGGCGTGGCATCCGGTCAGCGGCGTGCAAGTGCGTCGTGCCGATGACGGCGCGCTCGAAGTGCGCTCGCCGCATCTCGGCCACGACGACTGGCATCGCACCGACGACGCCATCGCCTTCGACGACGACGGCCGCTTCCGCTTGCAAGGCCGGCTCGACCGCGTCGTCAAGCTCGACGGCAAGCGCGTCTCGCTGCCCGAACTCGAAGCGCGTCTCGCGCTGCATCCGTATGTGGCGCAGGCGTGCGTGGTGCCGCTCGCGGGCGCGACGCGCGAACGCGTCGGCGCGGTGATCGCGCTCTCGGACGAAGGCCGCGCCGCGCTCCATGACACGGGCCGCGTGGCGCTTGCGAAGACCTTGCGCCGGCATCTCGCCGCTTATTTCGACGTCGTGCTGTTGCCGCGCTTCTGGCGCTTTCGCATTGCGCTGCCGTTCGATGCGCGCGGCAAGCTGCCGGTGTCGGCGGTCGCGTCGGCGTTCGGTCCGCGCGCCGAAGGCTTCGAGCTGCTCGCGGAATCGCGCGACGGCGACACCTTGCGCCATGAAATCCGCGTGCCGCCCGCGCTCGATCATTTCGCCGGCCACTTTCCCGGCTTGCCGATCCTGCCCGGCGTCGTGCAGGTCGACTGGGCCATCCGGCTCGCGTCGGAACACGTCGCGGCGGCGCGCGCGGTCGAAAGCGTCGATCGTCTCAAGTTCATGGCGCCCGTGCCGCCCGGCGCGGTGCTCGAACTGCGGCTCGCGCACGATGCCGCGCGTCGGCGCGTGCAGTTCGCGTACCGGATGAACGGACGCGAATGCGCGTCGGGCGCGATCGTGTATCGGGAGCACGCATGAGCGATGCGAACCTCGCGGCGTGCATCGTCATTCCGATCTACAACCACAAGGACGCAATCGGCGATACCGTCGCGCGCCTGAGCGTTCACGGCTTGCCGATGTTCGTCGTCGACGACGGCAGCGACGCCGCGACGCAAGCCGTGCTCGGCAAACTCGCGTGCCACTATCGCAAGCAGATGACGCTCCTGCGTCTGCCGGTGAACGGCGGCAAGGGCGCGGCCGTGATGGCGGGCTTGCGCGCGGCGCGGCGCGCGGGCTTCACGCACGCATTGCAGATCGACGCCGACGGACAGCACGACGCCAACGACGTGCCGCTCTTTCTCGACGCGGCGCGCGCGGAGCCGGGCGCGGTCATTCTGGGCCGCCCCGTCTATGACGAAAGCGTGCCGAAATCGCGCTTGTATGGCCGCTATCTGACGCACGTCTGGGTATGGATCGAAACGCTGTCGTTCACCATCCGCGACTCGATGTGCGGCTTTCGCCTGTATCCGCTCGATGCCGCGTGCGCGCTGATCGACAGCGTGCGGCTCGGCACGCGCATGGACTTCGATATCGAAATCCTCGTGCGTCTTTACTGGCGGCGTCTTGCGTTCCGCTCGATCCCGACGCGCGTCGTCTATGCGACGGACGGCGTATCGCATTTCGACGTGCTCTGGGACAACGTGCGCATCAGCGCGAGTCATACGCGGCTCGCGTGCGGCATGCTGCTGCGCTCGCCGATGCTCCTCGCGCACAAGCTGATGCCGCGCAAGACCGCAGCCGCGCGCGCAGGACACGGCTGGTGGCGCGTCGCGGAGCGCGGCAGCCGCATCGGCATGTCCTTGCTCGCGCTCAGTTGCCGCGTGTTCGGCATGCGGTTCACGGGACTTTGGCTGCATCCCGTCGTCGGCTATTTTCTGCTGACGGGGCGCGATGCGCGCGCGGCTTCGCACCGGTATTTCGCGCATCTCGCCGAGGCCGCGCCGGACGAGCGCACGCCGCGTCCCGGCTGGCGCTCTGCGTACCGGCAGATGCTTGCGTTCGCGCAGTCCGGCCTCGACAAGCTCGCGGCGTGGTCGGGCCGGATCACCGATCACGAAGCCGTGTTCGACGACCCCGCGCCCTTCGAAGCGCTCATCGCGAGCGGACGCGGTGCGCTCGTGATCGGCGCGCATCTCGGCAACCTCGAAATGACGCGGGCGCTCGCGGCGCGCAACGGCCGCGCGAAGGTCACGGCCATCGTCTATACGGAGCACGCGAAGCGCTTCAACAGCGTGCTGTCGTCGGCGAATGGCGACTTCGCGAAGCATCTGATTCACGTGAGCGATTTCGGCCCCGAGACGTCGATGATGATGCAGGCGCGCATCGACGCGGGTGAACTGCTCGTGATCGTGGGCGACCGCGTGCCGGCGCACGAGTCCGGCCGCACGACCGACGCACGCTTCCTCGGCGCGACCGCACCGTTCGCGCAAGGCCCATATGTGCTCGCGCACGCGCTCGGTTGTCCCGTCTATCTGTTCTTCTGCCTCAAAGAGCGAGCAGGAAAATATAGTTTGTACTTCGAATCATTTGCCGATCGCATCGAATTGCCGCGCCGCGAACGCGCGCAACACATCGCGGCGTGGGCGCAGCGCTACGCGTCGCGTCTCGAATACTATTGCCGCAAGGCGCCGTATCAATGGTTCAATTTCTTCGATTTCTGGGCGCGCGCGGGCAAAACCGCGCCGACGCCTGTATCCGATTTCACCGACAGCACGCGTCATGGCTGAACTGAAGAACAAGACGCTCACGGCGAGCGCGATCGTCGAAGTGCCGTTTCACGATGTCGACGCCATGCACGTGTGCTGGCACGGCCACTATCTGAAGTATTTCGAGGCGGGCCGCGCCGCGCTGCTGCGCGCATTCGACTACGACTACGGCGACATGCTGGCGTCGGGCTATGCGTGGCCCATCGTCGAGGCGCATCTGAAATACGTGCGTCCCGCGCGATACGGCCAGCGCATCGACGTTCGCACGGAACTGCTCGAATACGAAAACCGCCTGAAAATAGCGTATGAAATCGTCGATTGCGTGACGGGCGACCGGCTGACGAAGGGCTATACCATTCAGGTCGCCGTCGATGCAGCCACGCAGGAACTGCAATTCGTATCGCCGCCGGTGGTGTTCGAGAAGCTGGAGCGCGTATGGTCGCGTTCATGAAACTTCGCTGCGCGCGCACGGCGCTCATCGCGTTGCTGCTGACGGCGAACGCCGGCTTGCTGCATGCAGCCACGCCCGCAGCCGCGCCCGCACAGAACGCAAGCAACGACGCGGCGCTGGTATCGCAAGTCGCTTCGCGGCTCGGACAGATCAAGGGCGTGCGCGCGCAATTCACGCAGACGCAGACGCTTTCGGCCATGAAGCAGCCGCTCGTGAGCACGGGCACGCTCGTGTTCTATCGCGAGCGCGGCGTGATCTGGCGCGTGCTCACGCCGTACAAGGCGACGTTCGTCATCGCGGACACAGGCGTCACGGAAGTCGATGCGAACGGCAAGCGCGTCGGTACTAAAAGCGCGCAAGGCGTGCGAGGCGTCGCGCAGGTATCGAAGATGATGCGCGCCATGCTCGGCGGCGACGTGTCCGCGCTGTACTCGCAATTCGATGTCGATGCAGAAGGCTCGCCATCGCAATGGACGCTGAACCTCAAGCCGAATCAGCCGCAGCTCGCGCAGGCCGTCAAAGCGCTGCAAATGAAGGGCGGCGCGTTCTTGCAGAGCTTGCGGATCGATCTCGCGAACGGCGACGTCACGCAGATCGACTTCTCGAAAAGCGAAGCGCTCGACGAATTGCCTGCCGCCGAACGCGGCCTGCTGGGAGCGCCGTGATGCTGAAGGAACGGCAGCGCAGCCGCGCGGCGCTTCTTGCGATACGGGCCGCGTGGTTCGTGCTCGCGCTCGTCGCCGCGCTGTATTGCGTCCATCGCTTCGAAGGGCCGTCGCCGCTGGAGACGAATCTGCTCGCGCTTTTGCCCGCGACAGAAGCGGATCCTGTCGCCGAAAAAGCCGTCGATCGACTGGCGGATGCGCTCGGCGACCGCACCGTGTTCCTCGTATCGAGCCGCGACGCGGACCACGCGAAGGCGGCGGCCAAACGCTTCGGCGCGGCGCTGCGAACTAGCGGCGCGTTCGCATCGGTGACGGCGGAACTGCCGCCTTTCGATGTCGCGCAGATCGGCGCGCTGTACTCGCCATATCGCTTCGGCCTGTTGACACGCGATGACCGCGACGCGCTTGCGAAGCCGCTCGACGATGCGCTGATGCAGCGCATCTACAACCCCGTGCGCGGGCCGCTCGCGACGCAACTCGCCGACGATCCCTTCGGCTGGCTCGAACACTGGCTCTCGGACTTGCCGCTCGCCACGTCGGGTCTCGATCTCGAAGACAATCTGCTCGTCGCGCATCGCGGCGACATCACGAGCGTGCTCGTCGTCACGACGCTGCATGGCTCCGCGTATGAATCGCGAACGCAGCGCGCGGTGCTATCTGCGGCGGCGCAGGCGGAAGCATCGGTGAAAGCGGCCTGGCCCGATGCCACGGTCGCACGCGCCGGCGCCGTGTTTTACGCGCAGGCGGCGCGCAGCGCGTCGGAACGCGAGGTGCATCTGATCGGCGTCGTCTCGGCGTGCGGCATCGCGCTCTTGATGCTCTGGGTGTTCCGGTCGCCGCGGCTCCTGCTGCTCGGCTTCTTGTCGACGGCGCTCGGCATCGTATGCGCGCTGGCCTTCACGATGCTCGTGTTCGGCAAGCTGCATCTCCTGACGCTCGTGTTCGGCGCGAGTTTGATCGGCGAGGCCGTCGATTATTCGATTCAATACTTCGTGGTCTATCTCGGCGCGCAGCGCGGCTGGGATGCGCGAAGCGGCGCGCGATCGGTGCGGCCCGCGCTGAGCGTCGCGCTCGCCACGAGTCTGCTCGGCTACGCCATTCTCGCGTGGGTGCCGTTTCCCGCGCTCAAGCAGATCGCGTGCTTCGCGATGGCCGGTATCGGCGTGGCGTTCGCGTCCGTCATGTCGCTCTTGCCCGCGCTGCTCGTGAAGGGACCGAAAGCCGCGCGCCGGCGTCTCTTCGCGTCCGCCGCGACGCTGCTCGCGCGCTGGCGCGGCGCGATCGGCGGGAAGCGCGCGTGGTTCGTCGCGGCGGTGCTCGTCGCGATCGCGCTGCCGGGCTGGCTGCGTCTGACGAGCGACGACGACATCCATCTGCTGATCCAGCGCGATCCGTCGCTCGTGGCGCAGGAAAACGAGGTTCGCGCGGCAGTCGGCGTCGATGACACCGCGCAGTTCTTCGTGGTGCGCGGCGCGTCCGAAGAAGCCGTGCTCGAACGCGCGGAAGCGCTCGGCGCGCGGCTCGATGCGCTCACAGGCGACCAATCGGCCGACGGCTGGCGCTCGGTCACGCAATTCGTGCCGTCGGCGCAGCGTCAGGCGCAGGCCCGCGCGCTCTTCGCGCAGCACGTATTCGCGAATCCCGCCGCCTTGCGCGCGACGCTCTTGCACGCGGGCTTCCGCGACGAAATCGCCGATGCGTGGATCGCTTCGTTCGGCCATGCGAACGCCGCGCCGCTGACGATCGAGCGCTGGCTCGCCGCGCCGTGGTCGCAGCCGTATCGGCATTTGTGGATCGGCGCATTCGATGCAGCCGGTCAGCACGGCTACGCGGCCATCGTCATGCCGCGCCGCGTGACGCCGAAGAACGAGTCCGCGCTGATCGAAACGGCGCGCGCAATCGAGGGCGTGACATTCGTCGACAAGGCGGCGAGCGTGTCGAAGCTCTTCGGCGCGTATCGCGTGGACAGCGGCATGTGGCTCGGCGGCGCGCTGCTGCTCGTGCTCGTCCTGCTGATGGCGCGTTACCGGCCGCGCGGCGGTATCGCGACGACGCTGCCCGTGCTGCTCGCCGTCGGCGTGACGCTCGCGGCATTCGGTTATGCGCGCGTGCCGCTCAATCTGTTCAACTGCCTCGCGCTGATGCTCGTGCTCGGCGTGGGCGCGAATTACGCCGTGTTCCTGCGCGAAGGGTGCCTGCGCAGCGACGCCGATCTCGGCGCGGTGTGGGCGGGCGTGCTGCTCTCGGCGGCGACGACGCTGTTGTCGTTCGGCCTGCTCGGCATGAGCGCGATGCCCGCATTGAAGAGCTTCGGCGCGACGCTCGCGCTCGGCATCCTGGTTTCGGTGCTGCTCGCGCCGATGAGCATGCCGCCTGAAAGGAGACACCACGCGTGACGCTGCCATCCGTTTATCTGCATGCGCTCGGCATGGTCAATGCGCTCGGCGGCGACGTCGATTCGATCGCGACCGCGCTGGCCTCGTCGCAATCGCCGGGCATGGGACCGATGCGCACGCGCCTCGGCGACGCGTTCGTCGGCCGCGTGCTCGACCCGCTCGACATCGCGCCGCCCGCGTCCGTCGCGCGCTTCGATTGCCGAAACAACCGGCTGCTGCTCGCCGCGCTCGAACAGATCCGCCCCGACATCGAAGCGGCGCGCGAGCGTTATGGCTCGGCGCGCATCGGCGTGGTGCTGGGGACGAGCACGTCGGGCATCGGCGAGGCGGAAGAGGCGTTTTTGCATCGCGCGCAGGCGGGCTGTCTGCCTGAGCGTTTCGATTATCGCCAGATGGAAATCGGCACGGCCGCGCCGTTCGCCGCCGCCGCGCTGAACGTGCACGGTCCGGCGTTCACGCTCTCGACGGCGTGCACGTCGAGCGCCAAGGCGTTCGTCGCGGCGCGGCGGCTTTTGCAACTCAATCTGTGCGATGCGATCGTCGTCGGCGGCGTCGATACCTTGTGCGAACTCACGCTGCAAGGTTTCGCGTCGCTCGAATCGACGAGCATCGAACGCACCAATCCGATGAGCCGCAATCGCAACGGCATCAACATCGGCGAAGGCGCGGCCGTGTTTCTGATGACGCGCGACGAAGCCGCCGTGCGTCTTGCGGGCGCGGGCGAATCGAGCGACGCGCATCACGTGTCCGCGCCGGACCCGCGCGGTGTCGGCGGCGAACTCGCGCTGCGCGCGGCACTCGCGGATGCAGGCGTCGCGCCCGCCGATATCGGCTACGTGAACCTGCACGCGACGGCCACGCGCAAGAACGACGAGATGGAAGCGCATCTGATGGCGCGCGTGTTTCCGCAAGGCGTGCCGACGAGCGGCACGAAGCCGTTCACGGGTCATCTGCTCGGCGCGGCGGGCGCGACGGAACTCGCCTTTGCGTGGCTCACGCTCGCGCGATCCGGCTTGCCGTTGCCGCTGCATCGATGGGACGGCGAAGCCGATGCCGATCTGCCCGCGCTCGATCTCGTTCAGGAAGCGCGCCATCTTTCGCGCGAAGCGGGCACACGCCATGTCATGAGCAATTCTTTCGCGTTTGGCGGCAGCAATGTCAGCCTCATTCTCGCGGGTTGACGCACGATGACCGGACACACACACATCGACGACAAGGGCGCGTTTGCGCCGATCGAAACGATCATTCCTCATCGCGGCACGATGCTGCTCGTGGACGAAGTCGTCGCGTGCAGCGACGCCGCGCTCACCGCGCTCGCCACCGTGCGCGCAAACGCGTGGTACGCGGACGAACACGGCGCGATGCCCGCGTGGATCGGCATCGAATTGATGGCGCAGGCGGTGGCCGCGCATGTCGCGCTGATCGCGATGCGCGCGGGCGGCCGTGCGCGTCCCGGCGTGCTGCTCGGCACGCGCAGTTATCGCGCGCATGTGAGCGCCTTTGCGCGCGATGCGCGGCTCGCCATTCGCGTGGAAGAAGTGCTGCGCAGCGAAGAGGGCCACGGCGCGTACGAATGCACGATCGACCACGACGGCGAGCGTTACGCGGAAGCGGTCATCAAGGTTTTTCAGCCACGCGATTTTCAGACATTCATCGAAGGGAGCTTCAGTTCATGAGCCGTCGAGTCCTCGTAACCGGCGCAAGCCGCGGCATCGGCCGGGCGATTGCGTATCAACTGGCCGCCGACGGCTTCGCGGTCACCGTGCATTGCCGCACCGGACGCGCCGAAGCCGAAGCGGTGACGGCGGGCATCGTCGCGCAGGGCGGCGCGGCGCGCGTCGTGCAGTTCGACGTGCGCGACCGCGCCGCGTGCCGCGAAGCGCTCGAAGCCGACGTCGCCGCGCACGGCGCGTATTACGGCATCGTGTGCAGCGCGGGCGTGACGCGCGATGCGGCGTTTCCCGCACTGACCGACGAAGACTGGGACGTCGTGATCGAAACCGGTCTCGACGCGTTCTACAACGTGATCCATCCGCTGACCATGCCGATGGTGCGTGCGAAGAAGGGCGGACGCATCGTGACCATTGCATCGGTGTCGGGCGTGATGGGCAATCGCGGACAGGTGAACTACAGCGCGGCGAAAGCCGGGCTGATCGGCGCGACCAAGGCGCTCGCCGTCGAACTCGCATCGCGCAACATCACGGCGAATTGCGTCGCGCCCGGATTGATCGATACAGGCATGCTCGACGACGTTCCCGTCGAACACGCGCTGAAGACGGTGCCGATGAATCGCGTCGGCCAGCCGAACGAAGTGGCCGCCGTCGTCAGCTTCCTCATGTCGGATGCGGCTTCGTATGTGACGCGCCAGGTGATCGGCGTGAACGGCGGGATGATCTGATGAAACGAGTCGTCGTTACGGGCATGGGCGGCGTCACGGCGCTCGGCAGCCGCTGGGATGAAATCGAAGCCGCGCTGAAAAGCGGCCGCAACGCGGTGCGCCGCATGCCGGAGTGGGACTTCTTCGATGGGCTGCACACGCGCCTCGCGTGTCCGCTGCCCGCGTTCGAGCAGCCGTCGGCGTGGCCGCGCAAGAAGACGCGATCGATGGGCATCGTGTCGATGTACGCCGTGCGCGCGAGCGAACTGGCGCTGGCGGACGCGGGCCTCGCCGGCGACGCGTCGATCAGCGACGGACGCATGGGCGTCGCGTACGGATCGTCGTCGGGATCGGTCGAGCCTATCCGCGCGTTCGGCACGATGCTGCGAACCGGTTCGATGACCGATGTGACATCGAACAGCTACGTGCAGATGATGCCGCACACGACCGCCGTGAACGTCGGCCTCTTCTGGGACTTGAAGGGCCGCATCTTGCCGACGTCGTCGGCGTGCGCGTCGGGCAGTCAGGCGATCGGCTTCGCGTACGAAGCCATCGCGACCGGCAAGCAGACGATGATGCTCGCGGGCGGCGCGGAAGAACTCTCCGGTCCGGCCGTCGCCGTGTTCGACACGCTCTACGCAACGAGCACGCGCAACGACGAGCCGCATCTCACGCCGCGTCCATTCGATGCGAAGCGCGACGGTCTCGTCGTCGGCGAGGGCGCGGCGACGCTGGTGCTCGAAGAGTACGAGCACGCCGTGGCGCGCGGCGCGACGATCCATGCGGAGATCGTCGGCTTCGGCTGCAATTCGGACGGCGCGCACATGACGCAGCCGACCGCCGGCACGATGGCGCGCGCCATGCAGCTTGCGTTGCACGACGCGCGGCTCGATCCGCAAGCCATCGCGTATGTGAACGCGCACGGCACGTCGACGGATCGCGGCGATGTCGCGGAAAGTCATGCGACCGCGCAGACCTTCGGCGAGCGCATGCCGATCAGTTCGCTCAAGAGCTACGTCGGACATACGCTGGGCGCGTGCGGCGCGCTGGAAGCGTGGTGGACCATCGAGATGATGAAGCGCAACTGGTACGCGCCGACGCTCAATCTCACCGAAGTCGATGCCGCCTGCGCGCCGCTCGACTACATCGCGGGCGAGGCGCGCACGATCGACGCCGAATATGTGATGAGCAACAACTTCGCGTTCGGCGGCATCAATACGTCGCTCGTCTTCCGGCGCGTTCGATGAAGAAGGCGCACGGCATGCAGCGCGTCGTCGTCACGGGCATGGGCATCGTCTCGTGTCTCGGCAATACGCTCGATACGGTCAGCGCCGCGCTGAAGGCGGGGCGCTCCCGCATCACGCGCATCGACGCGTGGCGCGAGCGCGGCTTCGGCTCGCAAGTGGCGGCGGTGGCGTCGGTGGCGGACGAGCCGCCCTTCGATCGCAAGCTGGAACGCTTCATGGGCGAGACGGCGCGCTTCGCGTGTCACGCGGCGCGCAAGGCTATCGACGATGCGCGGCTCGATCACGCCATGCTGCGTTCGCCGAAGGCCGGCGCGGTGATCGGCTCGGGCGTCGGCGCAATGGCCGAATACGACGTGGCGCTCGGCATCGCGGTGGCGCGCGGTATCGAAAGAACGCCGCCGTACACAGTCCCGAAGGCGATGAGCAGCACCGCGTCCGCGAACGTCGCGCAGGCGTTCGGCATCGAGGGCGTCGCGTATTCGCCATCGTCGGCGTGCACGACATCGGCGCTCGCCATCGGCCAGGCCATGCAGTTGATCCAGACGGGATGCCAGCAAATTGTGCTCGCGGGCGGCAGCGAGGCGCTGCACGACAACATGACGCTGATGTTCGACGCGATGCACGCGCTGTCGAGCGGTTTCAACGATACGCCGTGGCAAGCCTCGCGTCCTTACGACAGCGCGCGCGACGGCTTCGTGATCGGCTCCGGTGCGGGCGTGCTCGTGCTCGAAGCGCTCGACCACGCGCTCGCACGCGGCGCGCGCATCTACGCGGAACTCACGGGCTTCGGCCAGAGCACGGACGGCGCGGGCATGGTGTCGCCGCACGCGGACGGCATCGCGCGGGCCATGCGCATGGCGCTCGACGAAGCGGACGCATCGCCCGATTACATCAACACGCACGCACCTTCCACGCCGCTCGGCGATGCCGAAGAACTCCGTGCGTTGCAGGCGGTGTTCGGTGCGGACGTGCCGCCGTTTTCATCGACGAAAGGATTGACGGGCCATCCGCTCGGCGCAAGCGGCGTGCACGAGGCGATCTACACGTTGCTGATGATGCGCGACGGTTTCATCGCGGGAACGGGAACCGCCGGCTCGCCCGAACCGCTCGCGCAACGCATGCCGCTCGTGCGCGAGACACGCGAGGCGCGCATCGAGCGCGCGATGTCGGTGTCGTTCGGTTTCGGCGGCAGTTCCGCGAGCCTCATGTTCGAGAAGATTCAGCCGCTGCCCGTCGGCGAATAACGGGCGCACTCCATAAACAAACAGAAGCGAAACTGCACCATGAAAAGAAAAATCGTTCTGGCAATGATGACCGGCGTGTTGATCACGCAAGCGGGCTGCACGACGCAGGTGCGCTCGCTGCCGATGCCCCCTGCGGCGCAGACGCAAAGCGCGAAGGACGTCACGTTGTATTTCGGCGATCAGAAGCACGCCGGCGTCAAGACGATGTTCGGCAGGAAGGAAGTGGCGGTGCGCGTGGCCCGCACGATGGACGGTCAGGATGCGACCTGCGATATCGCGTTCGCGAAGGCGCTCGATCAACTGCGCGACTATGCGCGCGAACAGCACGCGAATGCCGTCATCAACGTCAGGACGCGCTTCCAGCACACGGAGACCACGTCGGGGACCGAGTTCATCTGCGGATCGAGCAACAACGGCTCGACGCTCGCCGTGCGCGGCGATGTCGTGAAGCTGGACGTCGAATGAGCGGTCAACAACGGACTCGGAAATCATGAAGCGTCTTTTCATTTGTGCGGCAGCCGTCGCCATGCTGTTCTCGTCGCAAGCGTTCGCACGCAATACGATCCGGTTCTATCCCATCGCGTCCGCGCTGGTCAGCGAACCCGACAAGGTCGACAAGGACATTCCGCTGTATTTCGCGGGGCAAACGCATCCGGCGGTCGTGAAATCGCTCGGCGTATTCGCGACGAACAAGAAGACCAACGCGTTCGGCAAGAGCGACGAAGACGCGTGCAAGCACGTCTTCCTTTCGGCTGTGAGGGAGTTGCAGGAGCGTGCACGCAAGGAAGGCGGCAACGCGGTCGTCAACATCAGGAGCAACTACGAGAACGTGGAGCGCGAGAGCGCAACGCAGTTCACGTGCGGCGCGGGCGCCGTGATTGCAGGCGTCGCGTTGAAGGGTGAAGTGGTCAAGCTGAAGAACTGAGGCTGAAACTGAAAGCGGCGCATGCCTCGATGCATGCGCCGCCCAGTGATCGTGATATGAGTCAGAAGGCTTTTCTCGCGACGACGTTGACGAGCGTTTCGCGCCGCTTGCCGGGCTTCGGCGCGTAAAGGCCGATGCGCTCCAGCAGCCCGAAATCTTTCGCACGGCTCCACCACAGATAAGGCAGCGAGACGTTGTGCGGCCCGAAGCTGAAGCCGCCGTTGCGGATCATGTCGAGATAGCCGTCGGCGCTCTTTTGCACTTGCATCGGATGGCGAAACAGCAGCCGAATGACCCACGATTTGATGTACGCATCCGTCGATTCGGCGAACATCAGCACGCCGCCCGGCTTGAGCACGCGGCGGAATTCGGCGAGCGCGCGTTCCTGTTCGACGAGGTGATGAAACGTCTGGTGACAGAAGACGACATCGGCGCTTGCGTCCGGAAGCGGCAGATTCGCGCAATCGCCGCGATGCAGCTCGATTTCGGTCGCGGCGGTTTCAGGACGCTGCTTGCACGCTTGCGCGGATTTCGCTGCGAGCGCGAGCGATGGCTCATGAAAGTCGATGCCGACGATGCGCTGCGGCTTGAACGCTTGCGCAAGCAGACGAAACGAGAGGCCCTGTCCGCAGCCGACATCGACGATGACGGGTGCCGCGGGCATCGGAAAGTCGATGAGGCGTTTGAGGTCGTTGATGGCGACACGCAGAACATGATGCTCCCACGTATGCGTGCGCAGGAACCAGATGCCGAAAGAGGTTTCGGGTACGAACGGCACATTGGATGTTTCGGTGAACTGCACGATTGAATCCGGTAAAGAAGTGTTTTGGTGTTATTGATGCATGGTCCGCGTGTGATTGTAATCGCTGATGCGCGGCGCATGTGTCGTGTTTGCAATTGTTGCTGCGTGCAACGAAGGGATGTAGAGAATGAACAAAGAAGATTCGATGAACGCCGAAGTCGATGTCGCCATCATCGGCGCGGGACCGTCGGGCGCGGTCGCTGCCGCGCTGTTGCGAAAAGCGGGGCGGTCGGTGCTCGTGCTCGAACGCCAGCATTTCCCGCGCTTTTCGATCGGCGAAAGTCTGCTGCCGCAAAGCATGGCGTATCTCGAAGAGGCGGGCATGTTGCGCGCGGTCGTCGAGGCGGGCTTCCAGTACAAGAACGGGGCGCAGTTCGTGTATCGCGATCAGGCGTCGGCTTACGACTTCCGCGACAAGCATTCGAAAGGATGGGGCACGACGTATCAGGTCGAGCGCGCCGTGTTCGACGATCTGCTGATCCGCTGCGCGATGGAGCAGGGCGCCGACGTGCGCTTCGGTCACACCGTGCTCGCCATGCAAACGGGCGATGCGCCCGTGCTCGATGTCGTCGACGAAGCCGGCACGCAATATCAGGTGCATGCGCGCTTCGTGCTCGACGCGAGCGGCTTCGGCCGCGTGCTGCCGCGCCTCCTGAATCTCGAAGCGCCGACGCGCCTCGCCACGCGCGCCGCCATCTTCACGCATGTGCGCGACGGCATTCCCGTCGAGGCGCACGATCGCAACAAGATCACGGTGGCCGTGCATCCGGAGCATCGCGACGTGTGGTACTGGATGATTCCGCTCGCGAACGGCCGATCCTCCGTGGGATGCGTGGCCGAAGCGGCGTTTCTCGATGTCGGTGAAAGCGAGCGCGAGCAGAAGCTGCGTTCGCTGATCCAGAGCGAGCCGACGCTGAACCGCTTGATCGGCCATGCGCCGTTCCTGATGCCGGTGCGGCATATCGGCGGTTATTCCGCGAACGTCGAGAAGCTGCATGGCGCGGGCTACGCGCTGCTCGGCAACGCGGGCGAATTTCTGGACCCGGTGTTCTCGTCGGGCGTGACCATTGCATTGCGTTCCGCGCATCTCGCCGTTCAGACGCTGGAGCGTCAGTTGAACGGCGAAGTCATCGACTGGCATGCGCACTACGACGCGCCCTTGCGCAAGGGCATCGACACGTTCCGCGCGTTCGTTGAACGCTGGTATTCGGGCAAGCTGCAGGACATCATCTTCACGCCCGATCAGACGCCGGCCATTCGACGCCTGGTCTGCGCGGTGCTCGCGGGTTATGCGTGGGACGAAACGAATCCGTATGTCGCGGATGCCGCGCGTCGGCTCGATACGCTGCATGAAGCGTGCATGCTGCGAGACTGACGAAAGCCGCACTGCGCTTACATTCCCGTAGTCTCCGGCCCGTTTCAGGGCCGGATTCATCGCAGCATCAGGGTAAACAGCAGGCTCGCGAGAAATCCTTTGAGATAGTTGGCATACGGAGTATATTCGAATCCAGGGTCGATCGAGACCATATGGAGGAAGACGTCATGCAGTTTCATCTCAACGGATTTCGTACGGACGATCCGATGATCGAACCGGCCATCGATGGCGCGCCGCACATCGAGATGCCCGATGCAGTGGATGTGCTCGTCGTCGGAAGCGGGCCGGCGGGGCTCGTGCTCGCGGCGCAGTTGTCGCAATTCCCGTCGATCACCACGCGCATTGTCGAACGTCGCGCGGGCCCGTTGCTGATGGGACAGGCCGATGGTGTCGCGTGCCGCACGGTCGAAATGTTCCACGCGTTCGGTCTCAGCGAACGCATGTTGCGTGAAGCGTATTGGGTCAACGAGACCGTGTTCTGGAGACCGAATGCGGATGACCGTGGCGAGATCCGGCGTACCGGACGTGTTCAGGATACCGAAACAGGTTTGTCCGAGTTTCCGCATGTGATCGTGAACCAGGCGCGCGTGCAGGAGTATCTGCTCGACTTGATGCGCCGGTCCGCAAGACGCCTCGAACCCGATTACGGCCTCGAATTCGCCGACATGAAGCGCGACGACACGGACGAGTATCCCGTGCACGTCACGCTGCGTCGCACGGACGAAGCGCGGCTCGGCGAAGAGGTCACTGTGCGCGCGCGTTACGTGGTGGGTTGCGACGGCGCGCGAAGCCGTGTGCGCACGGCTATCGGCCAGACGCTGAATGGCGATGCCGCGAATCACGCGTGGGGCGTGATGGATGCGCTCGCCGTGACCGACTTTCCGGACATTCGCCTGAAGGCGGCGATCCAGTCCGCGACCAAGGGCAACCTGCTCATCATTCCGCGTGAAGGCGGCTATCTCGTGCGCTTTTACGTCGATCTCGGCGAGATCACGCCGGAGAATCGCGACAGCATCAAGCAGACTCAAGTGGAGCGGATCATCGAGACTGCGCGAAGCATTCTGCATCCATACACGCTGGACGTGAAAGAGGTCGCGTGGTTTTCGGTGTACGAAGTGGGGCAGCGCCTCACCGAGCGTTTCGACGATGCCATCACGGAGCACGGCGCGCGCGAGCCGCGCGTGTTCATCGCGGGCGATGCGTGTCATACGCACAGCGCGAAGGCCGGTCAGGGCATGAACGTGTCGATGCAAGACGGCTTCAATCTCGGCTGGAAGCTCGGCGCAGTGCTGCGGGGACGTAGCGACGCGAGCCTGTTGCGCACGTATTCCGACGAGCGGCAGCCCGTGGCGCAGGAACTGATCGACTTCGACAAGGAATGGTCCGCGATGATGGCCGCGCCGCCGAAAGATCCGGCGCGTCCGGAAGCGGGCGGCGTCGATCCGGCGGAACTGCAGGCGTATTTCGTTCGCGCGGGCCGGTACACGGCGGGCGTGGCCACGCGTTACCGGCCGGGCGCGCTGACGGGCGAAGCCACGCATCAGTCGCTCGCGAGCGGCTTCGAGATCGGCACGCGCTTTCATTCGTCGCCCGTCATCCGCATTGCCGATGCCAAGCCGATGCATCTCGGTCACGTGGCGCGCGCGGACGGCCGCTGGCGCTTGTACGCGTTTTCCGATGCAAGCGGAAAGGCGCTCGATGCGCTGTGCGATCATCTCGCCGCGTCGCCGGAATCCATCATGCGTCTCGTCACGCCGAACGATGCCGATGCGGACAGCGTCATCGATTTGCGCGCCGTGTTGCAGACGCCGCATCGCGACGTGCGGCTCGAAGATCTGCACGCGGCGTTGCTGCCGCGCAAGGGGCGTCACGGTTTGATCGATTACGAGAAGGCGTTTTCGAGCGACGCATCGTCTAATATCTTCGATGAGCGCGGTATTGACCGCGAGCGCGGCGCGCTGGTCGTCGTTCGTCCGGACCAGTACGTCGCGCATGTGCTTCCGCTCGACGCCTTCGCCGAATTGAACGCGTTCCTGCGGCCCGCTTTTCGAACCCATTCCACTTGCGGAACCGCCAGATAGTGCCGGCCAAAATCGACCATCCCGACGAGCTTTCGAAATTCACCGGCAGCCTCGTGCGCCGCGCGCAGCAGCGCCATCTGGCTGTGTGGCAAAGCGAGGTGTCCACGGAGATCACGAGCGTGCAGTATGCGGCGCTCGAGATTCTGCATCGGACGCCGGGCGTCAATCAGCGGCAGCTCGGCGACGAACTCGACGTGGACCGCTCGACCATCGCCGATCTCGTCGCGCGGATGGTGCGCAATGAACTCGTCGAACGTTCCGACGATCCCGTCGACAAGCGCAGTTACGTGCTGTTTCTGACGCCGGCGGGCAAGAACCAGCTTTCGACGCTGCGTCCGCGCGTGGAGCAGGTGGAGCGCATTCTCACGGCGAAGCTGACGCCGGCCGAGGGCAGGGAATTGCGTCGGCTGTTGTCGGCGCTTTTGCCGGCTGCGGAGTAGCACGAAGCGGCAGTGCGCCATCGCGACGACGACAAGATGAATACGAAAGCTCGTCGCAACGCCGTCGTAAGAGATATGACATCTCATGATAAATCCGGCAATCGACTCTTTTGGTCTTTGTGACAGAACGAGGTTAAACGCTTAACAACTACGGGTATTCGCCTAGTTTCCCGGCCCGGATAGTATGTCATCGTACGACTATCCGAACACGACGATGGCGATGCACCGGCCATCGTCCTTCTCCCGAAGGTAAGCATGAAGAAGATTGCCCTCAGCGGCGCCGGAGGGCAGCTTGGCTGCGTCGTCCGCGCTGCGTTCATCGAACGTGGCATTCCGTTACGTTCAGCCGCGGGCTCCCGCGCGCTCACGCCGCTCGTCGAAGGTGAAGACGTCATGCACGGCGATCTCCGCGATCCCGCCGTGGTGGACCGCCTGCTCGACGGCGTCGATGTGCTGATCCACTTCGCCGGCACGAGCGTCGAGCGTCCGTTGCCCGAAATCATCGAGAACAACTTGCGCGGCCTCGTCGAAGTGTACGAAGGCGCGCGCCGCCACGGCGTGAAGCGCATCGTGTTCGCAAGCTCCAATCACGCGATCGGCATGTATCCGGTCACGGAGCGCCTCGGCCTCGATTGCGAACTGCGTCCGGACGGCTTCTACGGTCTGAGCAAGGTGTGGGGCGAGTCGCTCGCGCGCATGTACTGGGACAAGCACGGCATCGAGAGCGTATGCGTGCGGATCGGCAGTTGCCTCGAGCGGCCGACCGAGCCGCGGCATCTGAGCACGTGGTTCGGTCATCGCGATCTCATGCATTTCCTCGACCGCTGCATCGAAGCGGAGGACATCGGCTTTCTGACCGTGTGGGGCGTGTCCGCGAACGCGCGCGGCTGGTGGGACAACAGCGGCGCCGCGCGCCTCGGTTACCAGCCGATGCAGAACGCCGAGGACTACGCCGACGCCATCCTCGCGCGTCCGAATCCGCTCGATGCGCTCGGTCAGCGCTTCCAGGGCGGCAGCTTCGTCGGCATCGACTATTCGCGTAACGATACGACCGCAAGCGGCCGGTCCGCTTCGTCGGCAGCACAGTCCTGACCGGTCAGGGTCGGAGGAGACTTCACATGAAAATCAAAGGCATTCGCTGGTGGATGGTCAGCCTCGTCGCGGCTGGTCTCATCATCAACTATCTGGCTCGCAATACGCTGTCGGTCGCGGCGCCGAGCCTCATGAAGGACCTGCACATCACCACCGAGCAGTATGCGCACGTCGTGGTGGCGTGGCAGCTTTGTTACGCGTTCATGCAGCCGGTGGCGGGCTTCGTGCTCGATACCATCGGCACCAAGCTCGGCTTCGTGGCGTTCGCGCTCGCGTGGTCGCTCGCCTGCGCGGCGGCGGCGTGGTCGACGGGCTGGCGCAGCCTCGCGTTCTTCCGCGGCCTGCTCGGCGTGGCCGAGGCGGCGGGCATTCCGGCCGGCGTCAAGGCGACGAGCGAGTGGTTTCCGGCCAAGGAGCGCTCGGTGGCGATCGGCTGGTTCAACATCGGCTCGTCCATCGGCGCACTGCTCGCGCCGCCGCTCGTCGTGTGGGCGCTGATGCACGGCGAATGGCAACTCGCGTTCGTGATGGTCGGCGTGGCGGGCGTGATCTGGTGCGTGCTGTGGATGGCGCTGTATCAGCATCCGCGCAAGCAGAAGATGCTGGGCGACGGCGAGCGCGACTACATCCTGAGCGGCCAGGAAGCGATCCATGCCGATGCGGGCGGGGTGAAGCGCAGCCGGCTTGCGATGCTGCGCACCCGCGACTTCTGGGCGATCGGCATTCCGCGCATTCTTTCCGAGCCGGCGTGGCAGACGTTCAACGCGTGGATTCCGCTCTACATGATGACCGAGCGTCACATGAATCTGAAGGAAGTCGCGATGTACGCATGGATGCCGTTCCTCGCGGCGGATATCGGCTGCGTGCTGGGCGGCTATCTGAGCCCGCTGTTTCACAAGTACGCGAAGGTCTCGCTGTTCACGTCGCGCAAGATGGTGTTCGTGGTCGGCGCGTTGTGCATGATCGGACCGGCGTGCGTCGGCCTCGTGGCGAGCCCGTATGCCGCGGTGGCATTGTTGTGCGTCGGCGGTTTCGCGCATCAGACCTTGTCGGGCGCGTTGTATGCGATCACATCCGACATGTTCGGCAAGAACGAAGTCGCGACCGCGACGGGCATGGGCGGCATGGCCGGCTATCTCGGCGCGGCGGCGTTCACTGCGCTGTTCGGTGTGCTGGTCACGCAGATCGGCTATAGCCCGCTGTTCGTGGTGCTGGCCGTGTTCGACATCATCGCGGCGGGCGTCGTGTGTCTGCTCGCCAGACGCGACGACAAGTCCGCGCAAGCGCAGTGGGTCACAGCGGGCGCGGCAGCAAAATAACGTTGCGCCGTTGCGTGACGTATCGGCCTATTGTTTCAAGCCGTCGATTCCTTTGCAGGAACGACGGCTTTTTTAATTGCGACTGTTCACTGCGGACGAACACCCTTGTACGACCAGACGCCGCATACGGCAGCGAAGGGCGCTTTTTGCTTCTATACTCGGACGCAACATCTCATCCGAAAACGGGGTCGTCATGAAAAACAGAATCGCCATTCTTGCCTTGTCGTTCATCGTGCCGGCTGCGGGCGCGCTCGCCGTGTTGCCTGCTTACGCTCAGACCAGCGCTTCCGGTGCGACAGCAACGACGCAGGCCGCGCCCATGACGAAGGAACAGAAGAAGGCCGCGCGCAAGCAGGCGCGCGCGAAGAAGAACGCCGAGCTCAAGAAGCTGGAGGATGCGGGCTACAACCCGTCGAGGGGGAACGATCCCGACTATCCGCAGAACCTGCAGAACGCGCAGAAGAAGGCAGGCATAGGAGCGAGTGCGGCGCAGTAGCGTTTCGGCCTGCTCACGCCTGCCAGTATTTCGCTGGCGGAAACGCTTGCCATCAATCGCGACGGCGTGTTCTATTCGTGTCATGGCGCCACGCGGCATAGGCCGCGATGAAGGGTCGCGTTCATGCGATCCGGCGAACCATCGACATCGACATGGAGACACGCAGCACATGACGGCAGGCGAAGCTGTAAGCGCATTGCGCGAAACCCTCGGCGCGGACGTGGTCGCGCTGCCCGATGAATTCGGCGACCGGCGCGTGGTTGACTGGAGCGGCTTGCCGGGCGAAGTGCCGCTCGCGGTCATTCGGCCGCGCAACACGGAAGAAGTGGCGCAGGCGCTCGCCATCTGCACGCGCTATCGGCAGCCCGTGGTCACGCAGGGCGGGTTGACGGGCCTCGTCGGTGGCGCGAACGCGCGCGGCGGCGAAGTGGCGCTGAGTCTGGACCGCATGAACCGCATCGTCGAAATAGATGAAGTGTCGGGCACCATGACCGTCGAAGCCGGCGCGGTGCTGCAGAACGTGCAGGAAGCGGCGAGCGCGGCGGGTTTCTACTTTCCGCTCGATCTCGGCGCGCGCGGCAGTTGCACCATCGGCGGCAATCTCGCGACGAACGCGGGCGGCAATCGCGTCATCAAGTACGGCATGATGCGCGACCAGGTGCTCGGCCTCGAAGCGGTGCTCGCGAGCGGCGCGGTCGTCGGCGGTCTCTCGAAGATGATCAAGAACAACAGCGGCTACGATCTGCGCCATCTATTGATCGGCAGCGAAGGCACGCTCGCGGTCATCACGCGCGTCGTGCTGCGGCTGCGTCCGAAGCCCACGGCGACCGCGACCGCATGGTGCGGCCTGCCGGACTTCAAGGCCGTGACCACGCTGCTCTCGCGCGCGCAGGCCGGTCTTGCGCCGGGCGTATCGGCGTTCGAAGTCATGTGGGCCGGCTATCACGATGCCGTTCTCGGCAATCTGCCGAATCTTCGCGCGCCGCTCGGGTCGTCGCATCCGTTTTACGTGCTGCTGGAAAGCGTCGGCACCGATCCCGTCCGGCACAACGAGGCGTTCGAAGAGTTTCTCGGCGCGATGCTGGAAGAGGGCGTCGTGACCGATGCGGCGATCGCGTCGTCCGAAGCGCATGCGCTCGCGTTCTGGGCCATCCGCGATGCGCCCGGCGAATATCAGCGCTTCATTCCGAACCACGCGGCTTACGACGTCAGCTTTTCCATCGCGCAAGTGGGCGATGCGGCCGCGCGTTGCGAAGCGCGGCTGCGCGAACGCTGGCCGCAAGCGCTCATCCTCATCTACGGGCATCTGGGCGACGGGAACATCCATATCGTCGTCGACGTGCCGGGCCTGGGCAAGCACGATCACGACGATATCGACCGCGTCATTTACGACGTCACGCGCGAGCTTGACGGATCGATTTCGGCGGAGCACGGCATCGGCGTGAAGAAGCGGCACTTCCTGCCGCAAAGCCGCCGCGAGGCCGACATCGATGCAATGCGCGCGATCAAGAGCGCACTCGATCCGCTCGGCCTGCTCAACCCCGGCAAGATCGTGTGACGCGGCTTCGACGATGCGCGCGATACGCGCGATGCGGCGGCGAAAAGCGCTTCGCCTAGTTCGCGGTCGTCGCGCGCATCGCCCGATACTCGCGCCGCACGATATCCATTAGTTCGGCCACCGAAGTATTCGCGCTGCGCTGTTCATAGGTCACGCGTCCGCGCTGCATCAGCATGATGCGATCCGCGATGTCGAGCGTCTGCGCATAGTTGTGCATGATCATGATGATCGACAGGCCGCCTTTCTCTTTCAGCCGCATGACGAGATCGATGATGAGCGCCGCTTCGCGTGCGCCCATGGCGGCGAGCGGTTCGTCGAGCAGCAGGATCTTCGCGTTCGAATTGACCGCGCGCGCTACCGCGATCGCTTGACGCTGCCCGCCCGACAAGCGTTCGACCGGCAGATCGACGGAAGGCACGTGCACGCCGATATCGTCGAGACACTGCGCCGCGCGTTCGCGCATCTGCTTGTGATCGACGAGACGCAACAGACGCGCGGGCCCGTTCCGCACGATCTCGCGGTTCAGGAACATGTTGTGATAGATCGACAGCGAGTTTGCGAGCGCGAGATCCTGATACACGCATTCGATGCCGAGCGCGCGCGCATGATCGACGTTGCGCAGCAGCGTCTCCTGGCCGTGCACATGCAGCGTGCCGGTCGTCTGCTGATGAAAGCCCGTGAGTATCTTGACGAGCGTGGACTTGCCCGCGCCGTTGTCGCCGAGTATGCCGAGAATTTCGCCCTTGCCGAGCGTGAGCGATACGCCGTCGAGCGCGGTCACGGCGCCAAAGCGCTTGACGAGCGAATCGCCGCGTAGCGCGAGACCGGCGGGCGCGACTTGCGATGCATCCATCATCGTGCCCCTTTGCGCCGGATGCGTCCGACGTGGATATTGAAGATCATCGCGGCGAGAATCGCAGCTCCGAGAATGATGTTGAACGTGAAGGCGTTGATGCCGATGAGCGTGAAGCCGTCGCTCAGAATGCCGAGCACCGCCGCGCCCAGCAGACCGCCGACGATGGTGCCCGAGCCGCCCGTCAGAGGCGTGCCGCCGATCACCGCTGCAGCCACGGCAAGAAACATGATCTGGTTGCCGCCCGCTTGAGGATCGATGGACGTGATGCGAAAGCCTTCGAGAATGCCGGTCAATCCCGCAAGCACGGCGGCCAGCACGAAGTTCCCGAGGCGAAGGCGGTTCACATGAATGCCAGCCTCGCTCGCGCCGAGTGCATTCGCGCCGGCCGCTTGCGTGTGCAAGCCCCATCGCGTATGGCGCAGCAGCACATGCATGATGAACGCGAGCGCGATGGTCCAGATGATCTCGCTATAGCCCCACGAACCCATGATCGCGGCGAACTCGGGCGACCCCGGCGTGGCGGCGGGCGTGCCGCGCGACATCGTGAGCGTGATGCCGTTGATGAGGAACAGCGTGCCGAGCGTCGTGACGAAAGAGGGCAAGCGCAGAAACACCGTCACCGCGCCGTTCACGAAGCCGATGATCGCGGCGGCGACGAGTCCCGCGATGACCGCGAGCCACATCGGCGCGCCTGCTTCGTTCGCGAACACCATGATGAACGGCGCGAACGCGAACACCATGCCCGCCGAGAGATCGATGTCGCCGCCGATCATCAGCATGATCTCGCCGAACGCGATGATCGCCACTGGCGCGATGAACTGCGACAGGTTCACGAGGCTCGCGTTGGACAGCAGGAAGTCGTGATTGACGATCTGGAAGTACGCAGCGAGCAGAATCGCCACGAGCAGGATGCGCAACTCCGCCGCCCAGTGCGACGTCCAGGCGCCGCGCGGCCGTTGAAGCCGCGCGGGCGTCTCTGTCTTGCCGGATTGATTGACCGTGTTCATTACGATTTGATGGCGCCGTGCATCGGAACGATCTGCGGCTTGGTGGTCTTGCCTTCATAACGCGTCGAGGTGTTGAGATACGGCTCGACGGTGCTCTTCGTCACGAACTTGAGGCCGGTGTTGATGTTGGCCGGCCCGACCAGCCCGCCCGACGCGAGGAACGTGAACGCTTCCATCACCGTGTAGAAGCCTTGCACATACGGCTGCTGGTCGATGGTGAAATCGAGGAATCCTTCCTGAATGAGCTGGATGGTCTGCGGCAGCAAGTCGAAGCCGCCGCCATGCACGCCCTTCGACGGCAGATTCGATTCCTTCATCACTTGCGCGACGCCCTGCGTGCTGCCGGCATCGACGGCGAACATGCCTTTGAGATCCTGATGGCCGAGATAAAACGCCTTGATCTTCGAGAGTTCCTCGTTGACGGTCGCACCTGTCGCCACCGTTTGAACGTCGATCTTCTTGCCGGACTTCTTGATGGCGTCGCTCGCGCCATCGAGACGCGGCTGGATGTTGAGCTGACCCGGCGTCGCGATGAAGAGCGCGACGAGGCCGCTGTCGATGAGACTCGCGATACGCTCGCCCATCTGATAGCCGGACAGATACAGGTCCTGCCCGATGTACGCGAGGCGCGGGCTTGTCTTTCCGCGCGGCGCATCGGCGTTGTAAGCGAACACGGGGATGCCTGCGTCGAGCGCGGCCTGGATCGGCTTGTCGAACGCGTTCGGATCGACGATAGGCACGGCGATGGCATCGGCTTTCGCGGCGATGGCCGAATTCACGGCGCGCACCATTTCGCCCGCATCCGATGTCGCCGATCCTGTCCACTGATAGTCCATGCCGAGCAGCGAGCACGCGTCCTGAATGCCGTATTGCGTCGGGACGAAGAACGGATTCGTGGTGACGTGGTTCACGAAGACGATCTTCCAGCGCTTGTGCTGCGGGAATGCCGCTTCGGCGGCCTGCGCGCTGGAGATCAAGCCGCCTGCGCCGCCGGCCGCGCCGAGCAGCGACAGCGCGGCGCCGAGTCCCGCGCCTTGCATCAGGCCACGCCGGCCTGCATTGACGATGCCGCTGCCGTTCGTGTTGTCCTCTTGCGAGTCGTCCCGTTTCTGCGCCATGTCTTCCTCCGGTCCTGTTCTTGGTTAGTCGTTGGTCGATCGGTCGACTCGTCGTCGATCTCGTTCGGATGCTGGCTGGTGTTCGGCGCTGCTTAGCGAAGGCTTGCAGCGGCTTGCATTTAGCACGCGAGGCGCGCTTAAAAAAATTAGTGCGGACGTTTAGCTAAATTCACTAAATCCCACATTTCGGATTTCGCTTCGAAGCGGCGCTCTTTTTGAATTAGGCAAACTATATGCAGGGTCTTTTCGGGTTTCGATTAGCGTTTTCCCGGTGATCGGGGTGGGAATAGTCTTTCTATTTAAACGCTTGATATGGCGATGTGGTTTGGGGTTGGTGCGGTGCGGGGGGGGGACGGGCTAATGAACGCGTCGGTCACTACAAAGCGCGTTCGACTGCCGCATCGAAGCGCAACATGAGTTGTGGCGGGACAAAGCTCGGTCGCTTCCGGTCAGGTAAGGCAGAGATACTCGAAACTCCTGTGCCGGCAACAAGTTCACTGCTGATTTCTTGGAGCGCGCAGTCTGCACGACGGGCGAGCGTCGTGACGAGTCTGCGTCAAGTGCCGCGTCAAGTGCCCGACCAGCTTACGCCGAACATGGCAGAACAAATCTGCAAATCAATTACGCACTTCTGGTTAAAAGTGTCACTTACGCAGACTTTCTATTGCGTATTCGTTTCTCCACGAGTTCAATTCGCTTTCGCGCAATTCCTGGTCAACCAGGCAGGCAGTCATTGATAGTTAGAATAACGAGATAATGTTCATCAAGCCACTGTTCGACGACAGCCAAGACGCCGATTCCGTTCGACCATCCAGCAGCCTCTCAAAGGACGACCCATCCAAGCTCGTCGCACCACTCGCGGCCACGCTTCTGCCGGAAGACGAAATTCACAACCTGGGGTCCGGCGCCGGCGAGCGGGCCGCGTCTCTCTCGCAGCGCGTTTTGTCCGAGGTGCGCGCATCCGATGCGGATGAATTCGGGCACAAGCTCAACGAACTTATTGTCGTAGCGAAGGGTTTGGACCCTGCGTCCATTCAGAAGCGCGGGCTACTCGGCAAGATCACGTCGATGTTTCAGGCATCCCGCGAACATCTCTTTGCGCAGTTCGACTCTATCGAGAAGCGCATCGGCACCCTCGTCATCGAACTCGAGAGCAATGCGAACCGGCAGAAGCGAGATATCGCCGAACTGGACGCGATGTACACCGACAACTACGAAACCTTCCGGCAATTCGAGGCGGCGAAGAAACTCGGCGAGGAATCGCTTAAAGCGTATCGCATGACGCTCGAAGCCCCGCATCCGGCCGACGATGCCTTCGCCGCTCAGCGCGTGATGGACCTTCGGCGCTGTGCGAACGCGCTCGAGCAGAAAATCGACGATTTAGCGCGCGCCATGTTGATGTCCGAACAACTCGCGCCGCAGATTCGCATGGAGCAGGACTTCAAACGCACGCTGATCTCGAAGTTTGCGACCGCAAAGACCGTGCTGATTCCGGCGTGGACCAACGCCTTTTCGCTCTACATCAAGCAATTGAGTACGAAAAAGGCCGCTGACCTGGTCAACGCCACATTCGACGCTGCCGATCACGCCTTGCGCGCGCAAGCCGATCAGTTGCAGGCGAACGCAAGCAAGGTGGCCGCGCTCGGGCAACGATCCGTCATCGCGACCGAGACGTTCGCTTATACGCAGCAGAAGCTGTTCGACGCACTGGACGAGATTGCAAAGATCGTCGAGGACGGTCAGCGTCAACGCAAGGCCGACGAACCCAAGTTACGGCAACTCGAAAGCGATCTCGTGGCCCGCTTCAACGATCGTCAACGCTAAGAATACTCACTCGATAATCCCGCATGTCCGCAATCAACCTTCATAAGCCCGCGCTTGCCACTCGCGCGGACAATGTTTCCATCGTCCTCAGCAAGCGCCGCTTGCCTCGTCCGCCAATCGTGCGCGTCGCGGCGGCGCTCGATATTTCCGGCTCGGCCAAGGAGCTGTACGAGTCGGGCATCATCCAGGAAACGCATGACCGCATGCTCGGCATTGCGATGAAGTTCGACGATAACGGCGAGATCGACACCTGGACTTTCACCGAGGGCTTCGACCGTCTGCCGACTGCTACACCGGACAACTACGGCAGCTACATCACCGATAACGTGTTGAACAATGCCTCCTTGCGCAAGTGGGGCGGCACGAAGTACGCGCCGGTGATGGCGGATATCGTCAACTTCTTCTTCGCGTCCGCGGAAAAGCCGCAGGCACAGAAGGAAAAGCGAGGGTTCTTTAGCCGTCTGTTCGGCACGGGATCGGAAGAACCCGCTCCGCTGCCGTCCGCGCCCGCCAACGACATGCCCGCATGGGTGCTGTTCGTGACCGACGGACAGAATCCGGAACCCGACCGGCAACACGTCGAGAAGCTGTTGCGCGATTCGCGGAAGTTTCCAATCTACTGGTCACTGATAGGCGTGGGCGATCCGCGCGAGTTCGCCTTCCTGCGACAGGTGGCAAAGGAACTGCCCAACGTGGGGTTCCTGCATCTCGAGTCTCTCGACATCAGCGATCAGCAAATTTATGAACAGCTGATCACCGAAGAATTCTGCGACTGGGTGCGCGCCAAGTAAGCGCAAATCTCTGGAGCGTGATAAGCGCTGGCGTTGTGCTGGAAACCATAGAACCGATGAAACTCTTCAAAATTCCGTTTGCCTTCACGTTGATCGCGTTGGCAGCGGCCTTCTTTTTGGGCGGCGTGAAGGACATGGTCCTTGTCGCCGTGCTGTGCATTCTGGAAATCTCACTGTCGCTCGACAATGCCGTGGCCAACGCGGCAGTGCTGAAGAACTGGTCGCACGCGTGGCGTAACCGCTTCATGACGTGGGGGCTTCCTGTCGCGGTCTTCGGCATGCGACTTGTTTTTCCGTTGTTGATCGTCGCCATTGCAGGGCATCTCGGTTTCTTCGAGGCGGCGCGGCTCGCCATCGAAGAACCGCGGCGCTACGCCGAGATCCTGACGTCGGCGCATCAGCAAGTCGCGGCGTTCGGCGGTGCTTTCCTTCTCATGGTGTTTTTCAAGTTCATGCTCGATAGCGAGAAGGATCAACACTGGATCAGCTTCGTCGAACGGCCGCTCGCGCGACTCGGGCGGCTAACGATGGTGGAAGTGGCGCTGACGCTCGGCGTGACGGCGCTCGTCTCCACCTGTGTGCGCGACGCGGATCGCGCCTCGTTTCTGGTGGCGGGTGTGGGAGGTGTCATCGCCTTCGTCATTGCACATGGCATCGGAGATCTCGTAGGCGGCGAAGAAACGGGGACGCGTGTGGTACGCGAAGGCGTGGCCGGCTTCCTGTATCTCGAACTTCTGGATTCGTCGTTCAGCTTCGACGGCGTGATCGGCGCGTTCGCGCTCACCAACAACGTTTTGCTGATCGCGCTGGGGCTGGGCGTCGGCGCAGCATATATCCGTCAGATGACCCTGGTCCTGCTGGAGAAGGGGACGTTCGCTCAATATCGCTTCCTCGAGCACGGCGCATTCTGGGCGATCGGCGCGCTGGCCGTCATCATGTTGAGCGTCATGATCGATGTACCCGAGGTCATCACCGGGCTGATCGGCGCGTTCACCATCTGTGCGGCAGTCGTGAGCTCGATCGTCGCGGACCGGCGTGAAGCGTCGATCGACAAGGCAATCCCTTGATTCGTGTGCCTGACGAACTCCTGTCCTCAGTGCGTCTCATTACAAGCATCTTCACGAGCAACACATCATGTCAATGATCAATCTTTCCAAAGGCGGTCGCATCAACCTGTCCAAGGAAGCGCCGCATGCGAACAAGTTCCGGATAGGCCTTGGCTGGGACGCGAACTCGACCGATACCGGCGACGACTTCGATCTGGATGTCTCTGTGTTCCTGTGCAAGTACGACAGCCAGAGCAATCCGAGACTCATCTCTCAAAAGCACTTCATCTTCTACAACACGGAGATTCGCACGCTCGACCGCGAAACGACGTTCTTTCAGCCGGGCGATGAATGGCCGCGCAAGGGAATGTCGGCATCCGAATGCCTGGGCGTGGTCCATAGCGGTGATAACCAGACCGGCAGCGGGGATGGTGACGACGAAGTCATCTTCATCGACAGCAAAAAGCTCGATCCCGCCGTCGATGAGATTTCGGTGGTCGTGACCATCGATCGTGCCGATGAACGCAAGCAGAACTTCGGGCAGGTTCGCAACAGCTACATCGAGATTTCCGAGGAAGAGACCGGGAAAGTGTTGGCACGTTATCCGCTGGAAGAAGACTTCTCGATGGAAACCGCCGTGCAGGTGGGCAGCTTTTATCGACGCGACGGGCAGTTCATGTTCAAGGCTGTCGGCATGGGCTACAACCGTGGCTTGTCCGATTTCGTGGTCGCATATGGCGGCCGTGTAGACCGCGCATGAACCATGAAGTGGGAGTACGCATCGCGATGCGCGCTCCCCAAAAGAGAACCCACGTGTCTCGCGATCAGTCGCCACCCGAATCGCCGCGTTCCGGGCCTGTTTGCTCTGAACCCCGCGCGTTGCAATTCGACGATGCCAACAACCAGGCGCGCCCCACGCGCCAAATCAAAGTCACTGCGTTCGACAGCGGTCCCATCGACATCTCCGCTTCGCCTCCCGGCGGTGTCACGCGCGGGGCGCGCAACGCGCCGTCGCCGGGTCCGCTCTTCGATAGGGACGTAGCGCAAAAGCCCGGAAGCTCCGATGAGCCCGGCAAGGCAATCTTCGGTGAGCAGAAACACCCGTTGCTGAGCCGAAGTTTCGACCTGGCACGACAGACGTTTCCCGCGCTCTATCCAAAGCATGGGCCGCGCATCGAGCGTGCAATCCGGCAGTTGATTCCGCCGCAATACGAGTCGATCGTCATGATCGCGCAGGTGCCGCTGAGCATTTGCGGGGAAGCCGTGGAAACGCACACGCGCATGACACGCGACTTCGCGGATCTCAACGCCGCAGGCTTGATGACCGATCTGCTCGATAAGGCCACGCGCAGAGAAAGCCTCCTAGAGCGAGTGACAGATCGCTACCTTGGCAAGAAAGCGCCGGAACCCGACTTCAAGGGCGTGCTGACGACGCTGAAAGCGTCACTGCAATCATTCGCGCCGCGTATGACGGCGTTGCGAGGGACGATCGCGCATGCTCATGAGGGCTTGGGTATCGCGCTGGCGGCGCTGTCGGCCGCGGCCGATGTCGACGCGTTACCGGGAGGCGCGTCGGAGAAAGGCGCACTGCATGATCGTCGGGGCGTGGTGAGGCAAGCGTTTCAACAACTGGAGCTTCTGTCACTGCAATTGGACGGTTTCGAAGCGGAACTCTTCAACTTGCTTTCGAGAGTCGACCAACTGATGAGCGTTACACTGCCGGCAGCGCTGGCTGCGAAGGCGCAGCGCGGATAAGAGCGCGAAACGCGCTTACGTCGAGCGTGGAGAACACATATGACTCAGCGAACATCCGTTGTTGCGGCATTCGATTTCGACGGCACCATCACGACCGGTGACAGCCTCAAGGCGTTCGTGTTTTCGACGGTTGGCGTCCGCCGATTCGCTATTGCAGGGCTTCTTGCGTTGCCGTATGTGCTCGGCATGTACATCGGCCTTTGCAGTCGAGCGCGCGCGAAGGCGACGTTTCTCCGTCATGCGTTGAAAGGCGAGTCGAAGCCAAGCCTCGAAAGTGCCGCACAACGGTTTTGTTCTGCGCGCCTTCAAACGATGATCCGTCCGGAGATGATCGAGCGGATACGTCAGCATCAGGCGCGCGGACACGACGTGGTGTTGGTCAGTGCATCGCCTTCACTGTATCTGCGGATTTGGGCCGGCTCGGCGGGCATCGAGACGGTTCTTTGCACGGAACTCGAACTGGATAACACGGGCTTCACGGGGCGCTTCGTCGGCACCAACTGCTGGGGACCGGAAAAGGTTCGACGATTGAAGAACTGGTGGGGCGCCCATCCACCCGCTTTTCTTTACGCATACGGTGATAGTCGAGGGGACCGGGAAATGGCGGCCGCCTCGAATCACGCATGGATCAGGGGAAAGGGTGCACTCCCGCCCCTCGAACGCTGGGAAGTGCCGTCTAATACAGAGGTGTGTTGAACAGTCGATGCCTGACGCGCGCGATGAGCGTTGGATCACGCAATATGCGCCCCGAACCCCGACTCACCTTCCGCGACTTCATCGCGCAAGGTAAGCGCGGGAATCGCATAGTCGCCTGCATTCTGTTTGCGATAACGAATCGGCTCATCGCTAAAGAGCGAGTCCAGCCGTGCGCCGAGCGTCTCACGAAGCGAGCGCATGCGCGCTTCATCCATGCGGCTCGTTCGATACACGACCACCGGCGCCAGCACATCGAAGCCCGGATAAAACAGCATGCCGTGCTGAATGTGAAATAGCAGATCGTCGATGGGACCGTTGATGCCGCGCGGTGCGTAGTGCGTCTCCCATCCGCCCGTCGTCGTGATAATCATCGCGCGCTTGCCTTGCATGAGACCTTCGCCGTAGCGGTCGCCCCAGTGCGTGTCCGAATGCTCGCCATTGCCATAGCCGAAGCCATACGCATAGACGCGCTCGATCCAGCCTTTCATGATCGCGGGCATCGAGAACCACCACATCGGGAATTGCAGGATCAGCGCGTCGGCCCAGCGCAGCTTGTCTTGTTCTATCTCGATGTCGCGGCTTTGCAGGCCGTTCTCGAATGCGTGCTTCGAATCGAGGCTCGGATGAAAGGGCGCATGCGTTTCGCGCTCGCGGACATCGCGCGCATCAAGCGTGGCTTTCCACTCCATCGCGTAGAGATCGGACACTTGCACCGTGTGCCCGTTCGCGCGCAGGCGTTCGACGGCGAAATCATTGAGCGCACCGTTCAGCGAACGGCGTTCGGGATGTGCATAAACGATCAGGACATTCATGATGCGGCTCCATCAGCTCGGAAAATCGCAGCTTAGGACGCGTCGCGGTATATTGGAAATGAATATCCGATATCCCAGCCATTGCGATGAATAATATCCTGCGCCGACTCGATCTCAACCTGCTCGTCACGCTCGACGTGCTGCTCGCCGAGCAAAACGTCACGCGCGCAGCGCAACGGTTGCATTTCTCGCAGCCGTCCGTGAGCGTGCATCTGTCCAGGCTGCGCGATATCTTCGACGATCCGCTGCTCTTGCCCGGTCCGCGCGGCATGCGGCCGACGGCGCGCGCGGAGAGTTTGCGCGAACCGTTGCGCGATGCGCTCGCGGCGCTTGCGCTCGCCGTATCGCCGGAAGCCGCATTCGATCCCGCCACGGCCTCGCAGACATGGCGCATCGCTGCGACCGATTACAGCGAAACGACCGTGCTCATGCCCGCGCTCGATCGCTTGCGCGCAAAAGCGCCGGGCACGCGCATCGCGGTGCTGCAAATGGTCCCGGCACGCACGGCGAAGCAGGCGGAGCAGGGCGATATCGATCTCTCGTTTCACACCACCGACGACGCGCCGCCGAACCTGCATCAGCAGCCGCTATTCGACGAACGTTATGTGCTGGTCGGGCGCAAGAATCATCCGCGCCTGAAGCGCAAGCCGACTCTCGCGCAGTTTCGCGCGCTCGAACATGTGATCGTTTCGCCGGACGGCGGCGGATTCGCGGGACCGACCGACGCCGCGCTCGCCGAGCGAGGCCTGACGCGTCGCGTCGTGTTGTCGGTGCCGCATTTCGGCTTCATGCGCAGATTGATCGAAGAGACCGATCTCGTCGGCCTGTTGCCCTCGCGTCTCGTCGGCGACCGCGCTGCGCTATGCGTCGTGCAGCCGCCCCTCGATGTTCAAGGCTTCAGGATGGTCATGGCGTGGCATGAACGTGTGCATCGCGATGCAGGGCATCGATGGTTGCGCGACGTCATCGCGGCGTCGGCGTAGACGATCTCTGCGTTGCTAGGCACTGCGCGCGGGCAAGGGAAAGTGCACGCCCGCACGCTGCGCGGCTCTCACGATATGCGTTTCGATCGCGTTGCCGGCCTTGTCGCCGTCGCGCGCCTTGAGCGCTTCGACGATGCTCGCATGCTCGTGATACGTGGACAGCACCAGTTCCCGTCGATAAAACGGCAAGCGCTGACTTTCCTTCATGATGTCCGCGCTGCCGCGCAGAATCGATTCGATCGCGGCGTTCCCCGCGAGACTCACGATGCGCATGTGAAACGCGAAGTCGAGCTGCGCCGCTTCCTCCAGCGCCGATTCTTCAAGCGCGCCGCGCAATGACGCGAGGTTGTCGTCGAGCCAGTCGATGTCCGAATCGCCGATGGAATGCGCCGCCAGCCGCGCGACGAATCCTTCGAGCGCGAAGCGCATCTGATAGGTATCGGGCAACGTAGCCTGATCGGCGAAGCGCCAGCCGTGCGGCTGGTTCGCCTGCGCGCTGCTCACGTACACGCCCTTGCCCGGACGAATATGCAGCATGCCGAGCGCTTCCAGCGTGGAAAGCGCCTCGCGCAGCGACGCCCGGCTGATCGCCAGTTCTTCCGACAATTGCCGCTGCGCCGGCAGCAGGCTTCCGACCGGATACAGGCTCGATTCGATGCGCTCGCGGATGGTCGCGATGGCGGCATCGGTCACGGTGTGCGGGACGTT
This sequence comes from Caballeronia sp. ATUFL_M2_KS44, assembly GCF_023630965.1. Classification (NCBI taxonomy): domain Bacteria; kingdom Pseudomonadati; phylum Pseudomonadota; class Betaproteobacteria; order Burkholderiales; family Burkholderiaceae; genus Caballeronia; species Caballeronia sp. ATUFL_M2_KS44. Next base: position 359,628 of record NZ_JALQEA010000051.1, read on the forward strand.
TTTCATGGGCTGAGGCGATTTGGCCGGTCTGACCGCTCATTGTATGCGAGCGTTTCGAGGCCGGGTGAAACGATCGTGCGATTGCGCTTTCGTGCCCGCGAAAAGCAGGGTAAACCGCCACGACGTGTTGCTTGACGGCCTCATATCGGCTTTCTAATATTCGTCATCACGGCACTGGTCCGACCAGTCGGAACAGTTGCTCGGTTCCCGAGACATTACACGAGGAGACGGTCGTGTTGAGATTCCTGAATTCGCTGTTCGGCAGGGTGATGATCGCGCTGGTCATCGGCGTCGTGGTGGGCGCGCTGTTTCCGCACTTCGGCCAGTCGTTGCGGCCATTGGGCGATGGTTTCCTCAAGCTCATCAAGATGGTGATCGGACCGATCGTCTTCTGCGTCGTCGTGAGCGGCATGGCGAGCGCGGGCGATCTCAAGAAGGTCGGGCGCGTCGGGCTGAAGGCGGTCGTGTACTTCGAGATCATGACCACGCTCGCGCTCGTGATCGGCGCGATTCTCGCGTGGGTCACGCGTCCGGGCGTCGGCATGAACATCGATCTGCATACGCTCGATGCCGCGTCGCTCAGCACGTACACCGAGCATGCGAAGAGCCTGAAGGACACCGCGGGCTTCCTGCTGAAGATCATTCCCGATACCGCCGTGGATGCCTTCGCGAAAGGCGACATCCTGCAAGTGCTCGTCTTCGCGATTCTCTTCGGCGCGGCGCTCTCGATGCTCGGCGACAAGGCGCAACGCGTGACGGACTTCATCGAAGAACTGTCGGGCGTGTTCTTTCGCATCATGGCGTTCATCATCAAGCTCGCGCCGCTCGGCGTGCTCGGCGCGATTGCGTTCACGACCGGCCAGTACGGCGTCGCGTCGCTCAAGCAGTTGGGCATGCTCGTGGTCGTGTTCTACGCGAGCTGTTTCATCTTCGTGTTCGTCGTGCTGGCGGTGGTGATGCGCCTCGCGGGCTTCTCCATCTTCAAGCTCGTGCGCTATCTGCGCGAAGAGTTGTCGATCGTGCTCGGCACCGCTTCGTCCGATGCCGTGCTGCCGCAAATCATGCGCAAGCTCGAATGGATGGGCGTGAAGGATTCGACCGTCGGCCTCGTGATTCCGACGGGCTACTCGTTCAACCTCGACGGCTTCTCGATCTATCTCACGCTCGCCGTCATCTTCATCGCGCAAGCGACCAACACGCCGCTCTCGCTGCATGACCTGATCGTCGTGGTGCTCGTGTCGCTCGTGACCTCGAAGGGCGCGCACGGCATTCCCGGCTCGGCCATCGTCATTCTCGCCGCGACGCTCTCCGCCATTCCCGCGATTCCCGTGCTCGGTCTCGTGCTGATTCTGCCGGTCGACTGGTTCGTCGGCATTGCGCGCGCGGTGACGAATCTCATCGGCAACTGCGTGGCGACGGTGGTGGTCGCCGTATGGGAGAACGACATTGACCGGGCGCGCGCCAAACGCGTGCTCGATCAAGACGCGGAATACCGCTTCGTGCCTGCCGCGCCCGAACCCACGCATGGCGGCGAGCACGCTCACGCAATCTAAAACTCACTCTGAGAGAGACGTAACATGGCCAATCCCATTCTCGACGCAGACGCTCCCGCTTTCACCCGCCGCTACATGAATCTCGCGGACCCGCGTCTCGGCGCGCAAGCGATCTTCGCCACCGACGAATTCTTCGCGCCTAAAGACCGCATGCTGGAACCGCAGCCGGCGGTGTTCATTCCCGGCAAATACGATGAACACGGCAAGTGGATGGACGGCTGGGAGACGCGCCGCAAGCGCACGACGGGCTACGACTACTGCATCGTCAAGCTGGCGCGCGCGGGCGTGATTCACGGCATCGATATCGATACGAGTCACTTCACGGGCAACTTTCCGCCGGCCGCTTCCATCGACGCATGCTTCAGCGAAAGCGCCGATCCGCAACACGATGGCGACTGGCGCGCGATCGTGCCTTCGACGACGTTGCAGGGCAATCGTCATCACTATCTCGAACTCGCCGATACGCGCGCGTACACGCATCTGCGCGTGAACATTTATCCCGATGGCGGCATCGCGCGGCTGCGTGTGTATGGCCAGCCGAAGACGGATTTCTCGCGCGTCGAACGCGGCACGCTGCTCGATCTCGCGGCCATCGAAAACGGCGCGTATCTCGTCGCGGCGAACAATCAGCACTTCGGTCCGGCGTCGCAAATGCTGATGCCGGGGCGCGGCGTGAACATGGGCGACGGCTGGGAAACGCGCCGCCGACGCGAGCCGGGCAACGACTGGGCGATCGTCGCGCTGGCGCATCCCGGCGTCATCCGCGCAATCGAAGTCGATACCGCGCACTTCAAGGGCAATTATCCGGACGGCTGCTCGCTGCAGGCGGCGCGCGTCGAGGGCGGCACGGACGAATCGCTCGTGACGCAGGCCATGTTCTGGCCCGTGCTGCTCGATGAACAGAAGCTCTCGATGGACAGCGTGCATCGCTTCGAGAAGGACATCGCCGTGCTCGGTCCCGTGACGCACGTGCGCTTCAACATGTATCCGGACGGCGGCGTGTCGCGGCTGCGCATCTTTGGAGAGATCGAATGAAATCGCTCACGCTGGAGCCGCTCACGCGCGAGGCGTTCGCTCCGTTCGGCGACGTCATCGCGCTCGAAGGCGCACGCCATTTTCCGATCAACGCGGGCACGACCGAGCGCTTTCACGATCTCGCCAACGTGGACATCGGCTTCGAGAGCGGCGGGCGTCCGCTCATCAACGTGTTTCGCGGACAGCCGCGTGCGCAGCCCGTCGTGATCACGATGATGGAGCGGCATCCGCTCGGCAGTCAGGCGTTCGTGCCGCTCGGCGACGTGCGGTATCTCGTGGTCGTCGCGCCTGCGGGCGAATTCGATGCGGCGAACATGCGCGCTTTCTACGTGCGCGGCTGGCAAGGCGTGAACTATGCGCGCGGCGTGTGGCATCACCCGTTGATCGTGCTCGATACGCCGGGCGATTTCATCGTCGTGGATCGCGGCGGCGAACAGCCGAATTGCGATGAGATCGCGTTGCCGGACGCATTCCAGCTTGTGGCATCGGCTTCATTGGCCGTCGAGTTGCCAGCGTAGGACCGGATGCTGCGCGCCCGCCGGAATGACCCACGTTCCGTTCGGACCGAAGTCCCAGCTTGCGTCGAAGCTCGATGCCGTGCGCATCTGCACGGTGGCCAGCCCGTTCGCGGCGGGCAGCGCGGTGCCGCCGTAGACGGAGTTTGTGGCCGTGGTCATCGTCGTGTCCCAGTAGACGTTGTTCGCGATGCTGCCCGCATTCGAGAACGCCACGCCGCCTTTCAGATCGGGCGGGCCTTGCGGAACGATCTGCGTCGTCGCGAACGATTCGCCGATGGTGCCGGTGGCATTGTTGTCCAGCACGAGACCGCCTGCGTAATACATCTGCGCGCTGCCCGCTGCGTACGACTGCGTGATCGAACCGTTGTTCTGCGAGACGAGACCGCCGCCTTCCGAATGCGATCCGCCATACACGACGCCGGTTGCATAGGACTGCACGATCTTGCCGTTATTGATGCCGGCGAGGCCGCCGAAGTCGCCCTGACTGCCGACGGTGGCGCTGCTCCACGATCGCTCGATGGTGCCGTCGTTCTGCGCGACGAGTCCGCCGCCAGCCGGTCCCGGCACGTCGGGCGAACCCGCCGATCCAGTTGTGTATACGTGCGAAACAATTCCGCGATTGAGTCCGGCGAGAATGCCCGCAGGTGTGTTGAACGACCCCGTCGCGCTCGAATCGATAAGGCCGAGATTGCGCACGACGCCTGAGTACCAGATCGCACCGAATAGGCCCACATACGTGGGCTCCGTTCCCGATTGATAGCCGTTGAAATGGCTGATGGTGTGGCCCATGCCGTCGAACTGTCCGGATAGCGCGACGCCGCCGCCGATCACGTTGATCTTGCCTGCATCGGCGGAAAGATCCAGATCGCGCCCGAGCGCGTAGTTGGCGACGAGGTTGTCGCCCATCTTCATCAGGTCCGCGTTCGAATTGACGAGATAGTAAGGCGTGTATTGCGTGACGAGGCCGCTGAACGGCGCTGCCTTCCACGCGGCGTTTTGCATCACCTTGCCTGCGGTGTAGGTGCCGTTCATGTCATAAAACACCGAGACGATGCCCGTTCCCTTCGACCAGTCGATGACGCCGCGATTCGTCACGCTGCCGCCGTTATCGTTTGCGTTGGAATCCGCGCGCAACGTGAGCTTGCCCGCGCCCGTGTTGGCAAGCACGGCGAGCGGTTCGAGCGTCACGCTATGCAGCGCGTTCAGCGTGAGCGATGCATTGCCGTTCCAGCGCACCGGGCCTTGCATATCGATGTCGCCGGTGGTGCCGTGTGCGCCCGTCGCGTTGACGGTAATGGACGTGCCCTTCGACAGATTGCGCGCGAGCGTCGCCGAATTGAGCGGCCCCGCGTTGAAGACAGGCGCGCTGATGTTCCACGATGCCGCGGTGATCGCGGCATCGTCGAGATGAAGCGTGTCGCCGGTCGTGATGACCGTGCCTCCTGTGCCGTCCGCGTTAGATGCTTCGGCATCCGAATGAATATGCGCCGTGCCGCGATCCGCGATGAGCCATATCTTGCCGTTGCGTATTGCCGTGCCGGTGGCGCGGAGATCGGCATGTTCTCCGGCAAGCGCGAATACGTTGCCGTCCGCCGCGCGAAGATCGATCTGCGCCGCTTCGATGACGCCCTTGTTCACCACATCGCCACGCGTGCCCGCCTGGACGAAGACTTGCGGGCCCGTCGCGGAGTCCTTCAGCAGCATTCGAGAGCCGGTCGCGAGTTCGGCGGACCCCTTCGGCGCATCGATATCGCCCCGGTTTTCCACGAGCTTGCGCGAAATGAGAAAGACATCGCCGCCAGTGGATGCGATCTTGCCGAGATTGACGACCACGGCATCGCTCGATCCGGTCATATTTAGCGATGCGCCGTTCATGAAGCTGGCGTTGTCGGTATCGAGCGCGGAAGCGACGAAGCGCCCTCCCGTGGTGACGACACCGTTCGATCCGATCACCACGCCTTGAGGATTGATGAGATAGAGACTGCCCGTCGCGGTGAGCTTGCCGTCGATGAACGAACGCTCGGTGCCGCTCACGCGGCTCAATGTGGCGCCCGTGCCGTTGAACACGCTGACCGTGTTGCCGTTGCCGATGGAAAAGCTGCGCCAGTCGATGACGCCGCGCGGCGTGGTCTGCGCGATGTTGACGCCATTGCTGAACGTGGTGATGGACCCCGCGCCGGCGACGAAGCGGCCATCTTGCGGAAGCGGTCCCGCAGCGAGCGCGGCATGTTGAATCATCGCCGAGACGAGAGCAACGAACGCCGCATCAAAGTGAATGTTTGCCTTGGCGCCACGCATACCCGCTCCGAATTCGCTGTGCCGTTACTTACATTTTTAGAACAAAACGAAAGCGGGATATGAGTATTTCGATGCTGCAGTGCAATTGGCCCAAAGCCACGTCACGCGACTTTTGCGAACTGGCCGAGAGCACCAGCGCCGTCCGACATCGACTCGCGCACGCAGCGTGCGAACTCCATCGCGGCGGGTTGTACCGACTTCGGCAATTGCAGGCAGATGGCGAAGGGCGGCAGCGCGGGCAAGCCGGCTGCATGAGGCGCGAGCGTTTCGAGGTCTGCCGGCACCGTCGAGACGAGCCATGCGGTGATGGCGAGGCCGGCGCGCACCGTGGCGGCGGTGGCTTCGATGTTGCCGCTCTCGAACACCGTGCGCCACGCGATGCCTTCGTCCGCGAGCGCGCCGAGCACGACGGGACGGAATGCGCAGCGTTCATCGACCATCGAAAGCGGCAACGGCCGTTTGAGCCGCGCGTCGCTGCCGCGACCCGTCACCCAGACGAGCGGCTCGACGCGAATCACTTCGCCTTCGGCCTCGCTCGCGACGTATTCGATCAGCGATACATCGACGTGTCCGTTATTCAGCGCTTCGCGCAACTCCGGCGATGCACCGCACACCAGCGAAATCTCGACATGCGGATGCGCTTCGGCGAACGCCTTCATCGCCGGCGCGAGCGGTGTCACGAGGTCGTAGGGCACACCGACGCGAAGGCTGCCGCTCAAGGACTGCCCGGTCATGTCGGCCCATATTTCGTCGTTGAGGCGCATCAACTGGCGTGCCTTGACGAGGAACGTTTCGCCTTGACGCGAGAGTTCCAGCTTGCGTGTCTTGCGCACGAAGAGGAGACAGTCGAGCACGTCTTCGAGGCGTTTGACTTGCTGACTCACGGCGCCTTGCGTCATGTGCAGCCGATTCGCGGCCACCGTCATGCTGCCGCTATCGGCGACGGTGACGAACGTGCGGATCAGATCGAGGTCGAGGTTTCGAGGCATGCACGCATTATGCAGCGTAATGCGTGGCATCAATATTATTGGTTTTGCTGATGCGGCGGCCATCAGTACAGTGCATGTCTCCCGTACTCGCTTGCGCACCGATGGCATCGCCGAACCTTCCGCTCTTTCTCTTTGCAGTCGTCGCGACGATCACGCCCGGCGGCGCGACCACGCTCGCCACTGCATCGGGCGCTCGCTTCGGCTTCGGCCGCTCGATTCCGCTGATGCTCGGTATCGCGATCGCGCTGGCCTTGCTTGCAGCCGTCGCCGCACTGGGACTCGGCGGCATTCTGCTGGCGATGCCCGCGCTGCAAACCATCGTGAAGGCGCTCGGGTCCGCGTACCTGCTGTGGCTCGCATGGCGCGTGGCGCGAAGCGGCCCGCCCAACGCGGCGGGCGGTCCCGCGCAGCCGGTCACGTTCGTCAATGGCATGCTGCTCTTGTGGCTCAATCCCAAAAGCTGGGCGATGACCGTCGGCGCGGCGGCGTCGTTCGCGCTCATCGCGGACAGTCCGCATCGGCTCGCGATGCTGCTCGGCGCGGCCTTCGGCGTGTCGGCGTGCGCATCGCTCGCGCTGTGGTGCGCGCTCGGCGCACTGCTTGCGCAAACGCTTCGAACGCCGCGTCACTGGCGCATTCTCAATCTTGCGATGGGCGCGCTGCTCGCGGCATCCATCGTGTCTATCTGGAGTTGATCATGTCCGTTTTTCCGTTTGCCGAATCGTTCAATCTCGAAGCCGCATTCAGCGATGTCTCCGATTACTGGTCGCCCAAAGTCGTCGCGCAGGTCAACGATCAGTACGTGAAGGTCGCGAAGGTGCGCGGCCAGCTCGTGTGGCACGACCACGCGCATGAAGACGAGCTGTTCTTCGTCGTGCGCGGGCATCTTGCGATCGAGTACGAAGGCGGCCGCGTCGTCGATCTGCCTGCCGGTTCCATGCACGTCGTGCCGCGCGGCACGCTGCATAATCCGGTCGCGGACGAGGAATGCTGGATCGTGCTCATCGAGCCCGTGCAGACGAAGCACACGGGAGACGCCGAGTCGCCGCTCACGAAGTCGATCGAGGAGCAGTTGCGTCAATCGCGATGAGGATGGCGGCTCAAATGCGCTTGCCCGGCTTCAACGCCGCCATCTCTTCATGCACGAGTTCGAGAAACGCGCCGACCACCGGATTGCCGCGCGGCGTCTGCGGATAAAGCGTGAAGCCGCGAAACCAAATCTCCGGCGCGAACGGCCGGAACACGATGCGCGCCGGATCGGCATCCACGGTCGCGAGCGGATTGACGATGCCCACGCCCGCGCCGCGGGTCACGAGCGCGCAGATGGTCGCGCCATACGGCGTCTCGATTGCCGGCACCTGATCCGCGCCCGCCGGACGCAGCGCGCGATCGAGCGCTGCGCGCGTATCGTCCGCATAGGAAGGCAGGATGAGCCGCTCGCCGCGCAAGTCCGCCGCGCGAATCCGCGTGCGCGACGCGAGCGCATGATGTGCGGGCAACGCGCATAGCCCCGCGAGTTCGTAGAGTTCCACGCTCGTCACGCCGAACGCATCGGGCGTGGTGGTCGCGAAGCCTACGTCGCAATGTCCCGACGACACCCAGCGCTGGATCGTGCTCTCGCTGCGCATTTCGAGCGATACCGCGACGCGCGGATGGGCGTCCGCGAAACGCGCGATCACGGCAGGCAGAAACGACAGCGCGAGCACCGGCGCCGCCACGATGCGCAGCCGTCCACTGCCGAGTTCGAGAATCTCGCGCGCCGAATGCTGCAGCTTCTCGAGGCCCACGAAGCTGCGATCCACCTCGCGATAGAACGCGCTGCCCGCATCGGTGGCGTGAATGCGTCCGCCGTTGCGCACGAACAGTGTCAATCCCGTCGCGGCTTCCAGCTCCGCGATCAACCGGCTGATGCTCGGTTGCGATGTGCCGAGTTCTTCGGCGGCGGCCGTCATCGAACCGCGCAACATGACCAGCCGAAACGCCTCGACCTGCCTGAGATTCATCGTTTTCTCCGGGCGTGGGCCGCGCAAACATCGGCCGAAGCCGTCAGCTTGCCATATCAGAAATGAATAGAAGCCGTTTTTGGCGCTATTTGACCGGATGATTTGCGAGGGCGACACTGGACTCGAATCAAGCGAACAGGGTTGAGTCCATGCGTCCCGATGCGTTGCTGTTTCACGAAACCTTCCGCTGCACCCCGTACTGGTGGGATGCTGCACCGCCCGAGGCCGCGCCCGAGCCTTTGCCCGCGAACGTGGACCTGGCGATCGTCGGCAGCGGATATTGCGGGCTGTCGGCGGCGGCGGAGGCCGCGAAGCATGGCGCGCGCGTCGCGGTGCTGGATGCCGCCGAGATCGGCGCGGGCGGCAGCACGCGCAGCGGCGGCATGGTGTCGAGCGGCCAGAAGCTCGCGCTGACCAACGCCATTCGCGGCGTGTCCGCCGAACGTCTCACGCGGCTCATGCAGGAGTCGATGGCGAGCTTCGACTATCTCAAAGGCATCATCGCCGACGAATCGCTCGACGCGGACCTGCGTATCACCGGCCGCTTCTTCGGCGCGTATACGCCCGCGCATTTCAACGTGCTGCGCCGCCAGGGTCAGTTGTTGCGCGACAAGACCGGCGTCACGGTGCATGTGATCGAGCGGGATGCGCAGCGCGGCATCATCGGTTCCGACTATTACTACGGCGGCATTCTCGTCGATGAATACGGCGGGCTGCATACCGCGAAATATCATCGTGCGTTGCGCGATCTCGCGCGGCGGCGCGGCGCGACGCTGCATTCGCACGCAGCGGTGCAGCGCATCGAACGAACGGGAAATGCGCGCTTTCGCGTGCATACAGCGCGCGGCGTCTTCGATGCACGGCAGGTGCTGGTCGCCACCAACGGCTATACCGGTCCGCTGCTGCCGTTCTTTTCGCGCCGCGTGTTGCCGGTCGCGAGCTATCAGATCGCCACCGAGCCGCTGCCCGAAGGCCTCATGAACGTGCTCAATCCGGGCCGCCGCATGATCAGCGATTCGAAGCGCAATCTCTTCTACACGCGCCCGTCGCCGGACGGAACGCGCATGATCTTCGGGTCGCGGCCCGCCATCCGCGAGATCGACGAACGCGAGGCCGCGCGGCGGCTGTACGCGAAGCTCGTGCAGTTGTGGCCCGCGCTGCGCGATGTGCGCGTCACGCATGCGTGGAAAGGCTTCGTCGCGATGACCGGCGACAGGCTCGCACACGTCGGCCAGCACGACGGCGTGCATTACGCGCTCGGCTGCAACGGCAACGGCGTGGCGCTGATGAGTTACCTCGGGCATCGCATCGGCAAGCACATGGTCGGCGTCGAGCAGGATGTCGGTGCGTTCGGCGAAGGCGCGTTTCCTCTTTCCGGCGCGGGAATGGCCAGCACGCTCGCGGTGCCTGTCGGCAGTGCGCTGTACCGCATCGGCGATATGTGGCACGGCCGTGTGCGAGCAGCGCTTTCTTGAAGCGATCGCAAGCGCATGCAGTTAGGATGTCGAAGTATTGAAAGGAGCCGTGATGATCGAGCTGAACAAGGTGTCGAAATGGTATGGCGGCAATCGCGTGTTGAACGACTGCACGGCGAGCATCGCGCGCGGTGAAGTGGTCGTGATCTGCGGGCCGTCCGGGTCCGGCAAGTCCACGCTCATCAAATCCGTCAACGGGCTGGAAGCGGTGCAGAGCGGGCAGATCGTCGTGGACGGCATCGACGTGACGGCGAAGCGCGCGAATCTTTCGCGGCTACGGGCGCGCGTCGGCATGGTGTTTCAGCATTTCGAACTCTTTCCGCATCTCTCGGTGCAACGCAACCTGATGCTCGCGCAGATGAACGTGCTCGGCCGCGCGCGCGACGAGGCCGCCGAGCGCGCACGCTCGCTGTTGCGTCGCGTGGGCTTGAGCGGTCACGAGGACAAATATCCGGCGCAATTGTCGGGCGGGCAGCAACAGCGCGTGGCGATTGCGCGGGCGCTTTCGATGGACCCCGTCGCCATGCTGTTCGACGAGCCGACTTCCGCGCTCGATCCCGAGATGGTCAACGAAGTCCTCGACGTGATGACCACGCTCGCGCAGGACGGCATGACCATGCTGTGCGTCACGCACGAGATGGGCTTCGCGAAGCGCGTGGCCGACCGCGTGTTGTTCATGGACCGCGGCGTCATCGTGGAAGACGATACGCGCGAAGCCTTCTTCGAGCGTCCGCGCTCAGAACGCGCGAGAGACTTTCTCTCGCGCATCCTGCATTGATCCAACCGCTGTCCAATACAAGGGAGCCTCACCATGCGATTACTTCGTCTCGCACGCCATCTCGCGGTGGCCGCGTCGTTCCTGGTCGGCGCGACGACCGCCGCGCACGCCGCCGATGATGTCGGCACATTGACGCTGGGCAAGATCGTCGCCGGAGTCGATGCGAACAACAAGCCGTACTCGTATATCGACAACGGCAAGATGACGGGCTTCGACGTTGAGCTGGTGCGCGCCATCGCCGCGAAGCTCGGGCTCACCGCCGACTTTCGCGCGCAGGACTTCGCGGGTCTCTTGCCGAGCGTGGCGAATCAACAGGTGGATCTTGCGGCGGGTTCGATCTCGATCACGAAGGAACGCCTGAAGATGGTCGATTTCTCGGAAGGCTATCTGACGGGTCTATTGAGCGTCGGCACGCTGCCGGACAGCACGATCGGCGCGGACATGGCGTCGGTGAAGGACAAGCGCATCGGCGTGGTGCAGGGGACCATCGAGGACACGTATTCGCAGAGCTATCTGCCGGGCGCGCAGATCGTCCGCTTTCCGAATATCAACGCGGGTTTTCTCGCGCTGCGCAACAAGTACATCGACGGCTACTTCATCGACAAGACCTTGCTCGAAGGGCTGCAAGGGAAGTATCCGGACCTGAAGCTCGCCGACAAGCTCGACATCTCCGCTTCGAATCTGCCCGCCGGTTTCCCTATCCGCAAGGGCAACGCGAAGCTCGAAGCGGCGGTGAACAAGGCCATCGGCGAACTGGTGGCGGACGGCACGTGGCTCAAGCTCTATCAGCAGTTCAATCCCGGCTATCCGAAGCCTGATCCGATGCCGCCGTATGCGATGAAGTAACCGCCCGCCATTGTTGCTTCGTCACGCCTCGTCACGCGCAAGGAGAGAGTCCTCATGAATGCATTCCTGCAGAACTTCCTGGATTGGCCGCTGCTCGTCGAATCGCTGCCGTCGCTGATCGGCACCGGTCTCGTCAACACGCTGATCCTGTCGGTGATCTCGACTGCGCTCGGCATCGTGGCAGGCATGGCGCTGGCGCTGTGCGCCGTATCGCATACGCGCTGGCTGACCTGGCCCGTGCGCGTCTTCGTGGATGTCTTCCGCGGCCTGCCCGCCGCGCTGGTCATCCTCGTGGTCGGGCAGGGGCTCGCGCCGGTCGGACTCTCGCTGTTCGGGCCGAATCCATATCCGCTTGCAATCGTCGCGCTGGCGCTCGTTTCGTCGGCGTATATCGCGGAGATTTTTCGCTCCGGCATTCAGAGCGTCGGACGCGGACAGATGTCGGCATGTCAGGCGCTCGGCATGACGTACTGGAGCGGCATGCGTCATGTGATCGTGCCGCAGGGCGTGCGGCGCATTCTGCCCGCGCTCGCGAATCAGTTCATTTCCATCGTCAAGGATTCGAGCCTCGTGTACTTTCTCGGGCTGCTCACTTCGCAGCGCGACCTGTTCACCATCGGGCAGAACGCGGCGGTCAACACGGCCAACCTGTCGCCGCTCGTCGCGGCAGGCGCCGTGTATCTGCTCATCACCGTGCCGCTCACGCACGCGATCAATCATCTGGACCGCTGGACCAACCGCTTCATCAATCCCGCCGCGCGCCAGCAGAAGACATCGCGCGCCGCACGCAACGTGCGCGCTGAAGAAGCGCTGCAATCGCAGACGGCGGCCGTGGCCGAGCGTCGTCCGTAACTCTCACTTCGACAAAGAAAACCATGGGTCCTAAAGTCGACACCGTCGCCGACGATATCAAGCTGCCCGAACGCGCCGATGTGGTCGTGATCGGCGGCGGCATCATCGGCGTATCGACGGCGCTTGCGCTGCATGAAAAAGGGCTGTCCGTCGCGTTGTGCGAGAAGGGGCATATCGCGGGCGAGCAGTCGAGCCGCAACTGGGGCTGGGTGCGCGTGACGAGGCGCGATCCCCGCGAATTCCTGCTCAGCATAGAAAGCCTCAAGATCTGGCGCACGCTCGACAAGAAGCTCGGCATCGACACGGGCTTCAACCAGTGCGGCATCCTGTATGTATCGAACGATGACGCCGTGCTCGAACGTCATCGTGACTGGTTGAAGCGCGCTCGCGAGATAGCCGGCGACGATGCCTTCGACACGCGCGAAGTGGACACGCATGACATCTCGCGGCTGCTGCCCGGCGCGACGCAGACGTGCAAGGGCGGCATCTTCACGCCGGGCGATGCGCGCGCGGAACCGCAAAAAGCCGCGCCCGCCATCGCCAATGCGCTGCGTCGCAAAGGCGTCAGCATTCTCACGCCGTGCGCGGTGCGCGGCATCGAGACGAGCGGCGGTCGCGCGAGCGCGGTCGTCACCGAACACGGAACGATTCGCTGCGATGCGGTGGTCGTGGCGGGCGGCGCATGGACGCGCTATTTCTGCGGCAATCTCGGCGTGGAACTGCCGCAACTGCTCACGCGTGCGTCCGTGCTGCGCACCGAGCCGCTCGAAGGCGGTCCCACATGCAGCGCCAATAACGAGGAATTCGCGTTTCGCAAGCGCGCGGACGGCGGCTACACGGTCGCGTATGGCATGCGCACGCACGCTGATCTCACGCCCGATTCCTTCCGCCTCTTCTTCAAATACATCGAAGCATTGAAGAGCCAGATGGGCGCGCTGCAGATTCACATCGGCAAGCGTTTCTTCGACGAACTCAAGCGGCCGCGCCGCTGGGCGCTGAACGAATCGACGGTTTTCGAGCATGTCCGCACGCTCGATCCGGACCCTGTGGTGCCCTACGTCGACAAAGGTCTCAAGGCCTTTACCGAAGCGTTTCCGCAGTTGTCGGGCGCGCGCATCGCGCAGCGTTGGGCCGGATATATCGACGTGACGCCGGACGCGATTCCCGTCATCTCCGGCGTGGCGCGCGTGCCGGGCATGTTCATCGGCACCGGGTTCTCGGGACACGGCTTCGGCATCGGTCCGGGCGCGGGCCGACTGATGGCCGACCTCGTGAACGGCGACGCACCGCTCGTCGATCCGCACGCGTTCCGTCTCGAGCGCTTCAGCGACGGCTCGAAGATCACCATCGACGCGGGCTTCTGATACGCGAGGGCATATGGATAAAGTGGCGATGGTGTCGGGCGCGAGCCGCGGCATCGGACGTGAGATTGCGCTGGAACTGGCGAGGCGCGGCTACAGGCTGTCGCTCGGTTTGCGCGATACGAGCACCTGCGATGGCGTGCCCGATGCATTCCTGCATCGCTACGAGGCGCGCGATCCCGACGCCGCCCGCGCATGGGTGGATGCGACGATCGCGCGCTTCGGCCGCATCGACGTGCTGGTGAGCTACGCGGGCATCTGCCGCATGATCGACTTCGATACCGGCACCGATGCGCTTCTGACCGAGACCTTCGAGATCAACGTGAACGCGCCTTTCCGGCTCGTGCAGGCGGCGCTGCCGCATCTGCGCCGCGCGGGAGCCGGACGCTTCGTGCAGCTTGCGTCGCTTTCCGGCAAGCGCGTGAAGAACCTGAACGTCGGCTATCAGATGTCGAAGCACGCGATGGTGGCGCTCACCCATGCGGTGCGCCGCGCGGGCTGGGACGATGGCGTGCGCGCGACCGCGGTATGTCCCGGCTTCGTGAATACCGACATGGCCGCCGGCATCGCCGATATCGAACCGATGGCGATGACGCAGCCGCAAGACCTGGCGCTTTTGGTGGCGAATACCATCGAGTTGCCGAATACGGCGAGCGTGGCGGAACTGCTCGTCAATTGCCGGTATGAGGAGACGTTATAGCGGGGGCTTTCGCTATATCGGGCGAAGACAAAGGCCGCGCTCATCGCACGGCCTTCTTCTCATCGCGGACGATGCAAGAGCGGATCAATGTCCGTCGTTGTCCCTGTCTCTGTCCCACGCGCGCAGCACCGACAGGTCGATTGCGTTCGCCATTGCAACGTAGCCGGCGTCGTTCGGATGCAGATGATCGCCGCTATCGTATTGCGCCTGCATCGAGATCGGGTGCGCGGGATCGCGAATCACGGCATCGAAATCCACGATGGCATCGAACTCGCGGCTATTGCGAATCCAGTTGTTGACGGCCTGCCGCACCGCTTCCTTCTGAGACGTGTAATAGCCTTCGTTCGGCGTACCCTGCAGTGCATTGCGGAACGGCGTGAGCGTGCCGCCCATGATGCGAATGCCCCGCAAATGCGTGCGCGCGATGATCTGCCTATAGCCGTCGATGATCCCTTCCGCCGTGGCCTGAGGCGCCGATGGATCGAGCGCCGTGCCCGGCCAGCCGATATCGTTGATGCCTTCCAGCATGATCACCCACTTGACGTTTTGCTGACTCAGTACGTCGCGGTCGTAGCGTGCAAGCGCGCTGATGCCGGCGCCATCGCTCAGCACTCTGTTCCCGCTGATCGCTTCGTTGAGAATGGCCGTGCCGTGGCGCGACTGTCCGCTGTTGAGCCGCTGCGAGAGATTATCCGGCCAGCGGCGATTCGCATCGACCGTCGAGGCGTAGCCATCCGTGATGGAATCGCCGAATGCGACGATGGCATCGGTGCGTCCACGCGTGTTGACGAGCACGCCCGACAGGTAGAAGCGGTTCGTGTACTTCTTCGGCGATGGCTGGTCGGGCGATGCCGTGTTGTCGCCGCTCGATACATAGGCGTTCTGCACCGCAAGCTGGTGGACGGTCTCGAGTTTCGTCGCCTGCGGCAGGAACAGGCTGATCGCGAGATTGGCGAACGGACCCACGGTGATATCCAAAGGATCACTAAGTATCGGTGCGCCGGCATAGAGCGTGACCGAGGTCTTGCCGCCGAAGGTCAGCGTTCTGTCCGTGTTCGGATAGATCTTCGATCCGCCCGCCGATACCGCGATATGCACGGGGCCAACGGTGACCGGCGACTGGCCGAACTCATTGGTCAGCCGCACGCGCACCTGATTGCCTCCGACGCTCGTGTGCACGATCTGCCGGATGGTGGTCGCGGCATCGAAGTTCTGCGGCGTCGTGGCGTTGTTGTTGCGGTCCGCGCTTGCGGTCCACGTCGATAGCCATCCATCGCTCGGATCGCGGTCTCCCTGATCGCGCGCGAAGGAAGCGGGCGCGGCGAGCAGCGCGGCAATCGCGAACAGCGGTGCGACGGCGCGCGCAAACAGCCTCGGTAGTGAACGGTTTCGCATTCGTGTTCTCCAGACTCGTTGTCGGTCGCGCCGGGAATCGGTCGGACACCGAATGAAAATATGGATGACGGACTTACTTCCACAAAGATCGTTTACCCGCATGCGATTGCCTGACGAACACGGGGCGGAAAATATGTCCTTGCAAGCGTGTGTCGAGCCACTCGAAAGAGAAGCCGCCTTCGCTTCAACCATATACACGAGTGAAAGCCTTGTAATTTTCATGCGGCGACGCAACGCGCTGCCCGATCCGGTAGGGATTACACCGTCCCTAGTACAAGCCCTAGTCCCTATTTAACCGGCCATTACCCGGCGCGTGGGCGCGCTCCTACACTTGGCAGCGAAAGGAGGAACGAACCCATGTCGAAACTGATTCACACGATGATCCGCGTGCGCGACCTCGACAAGTCGCTGGGCTTCTATCAGGACGCGTTGCAACTGGGCGTCGCGCATCGGCTGGACTTTCCGGACTTCACGCTCGCGTATCTGCGCAACGATGAAACCGCGACCGAACTCGAACTCACCTGGAACAAAGGGCGCAGCGAGCCTTATACGCACGGCGACGGTTACGGTCATATCGCCGTGAGCGTGGAGGATGCGAAGGCGGAACGCGAACGATTGATCGGTCTCGGCATGGAGCCGCTCGACCTGAAGGAATTCAAGGGCGACGATGGGCAACTCATCGCGCGCTTCTTCTTCATTCTTGACCCCGACGGATACAAGATCGAAGTGCTCGAGCGTCACGGGCATTACGAATAAAACACGCTAAAAAAGAGACGCCATACATAAGCTGGAGCGTTACCCCACAAGGAGAGAGACATGCGAGACACGATCATCCCGATCGTTGCGCCGGCTCGCGCGCACGACGGTCAGCACAGTCATGCCCAACCATCCGCGTCGCCGAGAATCGCACTGACGCGCCGCGAATTCCTGCGCGGGTCGGGCGTTCTCGTCGGGACGCTTGCGTTCACGTCGATATTCGCGAGCCTCGCGCCGAGCCGCGTATGGGCGCTGGAACTGCAGGGACTCGATACGCATCAGGGCGAAGTGCTGCTCGCGTTCACGAAGCAGGTCTTCCCGCACAAGACGCTCGACGATGCCGTGTATGCGCTCGCCGTGAAGGACATCGACGCGAAGGCCAAGGCCGATCCCGCAGTGCGCCAGCAAATCGCCGATGCCATCGCGAAGCTCGATGCAGGCGCCGGTTCCGACTGGAGCAAGCGCGCGCCCGATCAGCAGGCAAAGGACGTCGCGGCGCTCGCCGGCACGCCGTTCTTCGAGACGGTGCGAAGCACGGGTGTCGTTTCGCTCTACAGCAACGCGATGGCCTACGCGCACTTCGGATACGGCGCATCGCAGGGCGATGGCGGATATCTCTATCAAGGCTTCAATAACCTGTCGTGGCTGCCTGACCCGCCCGCTGGCGACAGCGGTCCGATCCCGAAAGATGGCTAAAGGCGCGACTCGCGCGGCATCGAACGGAAACGGACAACGGATGAGGGAGACACTCATGTACGCAGAGAACAAGGTGCAGTTCAGACACAGCGACGATCATGTCGTGGTGATCATCGGATCGGGCGCGGGCGGCGGCACGCTTGCCAACGAACTCGCGCAGAAGGGCATCGACGTGGTCGTGCTCGAAGCCGGCGCGATGCATACGCAAGGCGATTTTTCGACGGAAGAATGGAACGCGTTCAAGCAGCTCTCATGGCTCGACAAGCGCACGACATCGGGTACGTGGCGCGTCGCGAAGGACTTTCCGAATCTGCCCGCGTGGATCTGCAAGACGGTCGGCGGCACGACGGTGCACTGGGCGGGCGCGAGCCTGCGCATTCAGCCCTATGAATTCAAGGCCAAAAGCACGTATGGCGACATCAAGGACGCCAACCTGCTCGACTGGCCCGTGACGCGAGCGGAACTCGATCCGTACTACGATCGCGCCGAGAAGAAAATGGGCGTCACGCGCACCAACGGCTTGCCGGGCCTTCCCGGCAACAACAACTTCAAGGTAATGTCGGCAGGCGCGATGAAGGTCGGCTACAAGGAGTGCAACACGGGCCACATGGCGATCAACAGCACCGTGCGCGACGATCGCACGCACTGCTTTCAGCGCGGCTTCTGCTTTCAGGGCTGTCGCATGGGCGCGAAGTGGTCCACGCTCTACACCGAGATTCCGCGCGCGCAGACGACAGGCCGCATGGAACTGCGTCCGCAATCGCATGTGGTGAAGATCGAGCATGACGCGCGCGGCAAGGCAACAGGCGTCGTCTATTTCGACAAGGACGGCAAGATACAGCGGCAGAAGGCGCGCATCGTCGCGGTGGCGGGCAATTCGATCGAGACGCCGCGTCTCTTGCTCAACTCGAATTCGAGCAGGTTCCCCGATGGCCTCGCCAACGGTTCAGGGCAAGTGGGCCGCAACTACATGCGGCATACGACAGGCTCGGTGTACGGCGTGTTCAACGACAAGGTCGAGATGTTCAAGGGCACGACGATGGCGGGCATCATCGAAGACGAGGCGAAGTTCGACCCGAAGCGCGGCTTCGCGGGCGGCTATCACATGGAGACCATTTCGCTCGGCTTGCCGTTCTATGCCGCGTTCGTCGATCCGGGCGCGTGGGGTCCGAGCTTCACGCAGGTCATGGACGAATACGCGTACACGGCGGGCATGTGGATCGTCGGCGAGGACATGCCGCGCGAGAGCAATCGCATCACGCTGAATAGCGACGTCAAGGACCAGTACGGCATGCCGGTGCCGAACGTGCATTTCGACGATCATCCGAACGACGAAGCGATGCGCGCTCACGCCTACAAGCAGGGCAGCGCCGTGTACGAGGCGGCGGGCGCGAAGGCGACTTATATCGTGCCGCCGTATCCTTCGACGCACAATCTGGGCACGGCGCGCATGAGTGCGAAGGCCGAAGACGGCGTGTGCAATTCGCACGGTCAGACGCATGAAGTGGCGAACCTCTTCATTTCCGATGGCAGTCAGTTCACCACCGGCGCAGCCGAGAATCCGACGCTCACCATCGTCACGCTGGCGATACGGCAGGCGGATTACATCGCGCAGCAAATGAAGGCGCGGCGGGTGTAGGTTCGGCGTGCTCCGGACTATGCCCGATTGTTAGGAGCCGCATGTTGCGCTAGCTTTGAAAATCGACGCCGGGTCCGCGCGGGCCCGGCACCTGAACGCACGGAGACGACGCCATGTGTGGGGTTTATATCAACGCGGACCCGATTCTCTACGAATCGCGCACTCGTTCGCTGCGTATTCACGGCGTGATCACCACGGTCCGGCTCGAGAATCTGTTCTGGGACGTGCTGCAGGAAATTGCCGGTCTCGAGAATCTGACGACCAGTCAGTTTGCCGCGAAACTCTATGACGAACTCGTCGCGTTGCGCGGTGAGATGCCGACGAACTTCGCATCGTTTCTGCGCGTGTGCTGTCTGCGTTATCTTTCGATGCGTGAAGCAAAAAAGCCTGTCGCGAAGCCGGATGCGCGTGTCGCTTCGGCTTCGGCGGTCTCCTGCAGTGATTCCAATCTGCACGTGCTAAAGGCGGGATAAGCGTTGCGTGAATAGCTTCAGCTTGCGAAGCAGACGGACGCGCGTTCAATGCACTTTCGCAGTGGAAAATACATTGATGATGACCACGCCCACCACGATGAAGCCGAGACCGAGAACGGCAGGCGCGTCCAACCGCTGACGGAAGACGAAGAAGCTCACGGTTGAAATCAGAACGATGCCGAGTCCGCTCCATATCGCGTAAGCGAGTCCGACGGGAATCGTCTTTAGAACGATGGAGAGGAAGTAGAACGCGCCGAGATAACACGCGGCCATGGCGAATGTAGGCGCGAGTTTCGTGAACTGATCCGACTTCTGCAGGCAAGTCGTTCCCGCAATCTCAAGCAGGATCGCTACGAAGAGCGCTCCATATGCCGACATCTTTTCGTTGGTCATGGTAGCGGGAACGTGCTTGTCACACGCTCAGTGGTCCGCCAGATAGGCTTTCACCGCGGGCAGTCCCGGCTTTCCATCGAGCGTCGTCACACCGGCGAGCCAACTGTCGAGCACAGACGGATTCGCTTTCAGCCAGTCGAGCGTGGCCTTGTTCGGGTCTTCCTTGTCCATGATGTGAGTCATGATCTGATTCTCCATTGACGTGGTGAATCGCAGATTGGCGAATAGTTTCGCCGCATTCGGGCATCGCGCAGCGTAGTCGGTCGGCTGCACCGTGTACACCTTCGCTTCGCCATAATTCGGCCCGAAGACATCGTCGCCACCGGACAAATAATTGATCTTCATCCGCACGTTCATCGGATGAGGCTCCCAGCCGAGAAAGACAATCCACTCCTTGTTCTGCACCGCCCGATTCACCTGCACGAGCATTCCGGCTTCGCTCGATTCGACGAGCTTGAATTTGCCGAGGCCGAACTGATTCGTCTTGATCATCTTGTCGATCAGGCCATTCGCCTCGTTCCCCGGCTCGATGCCGTAGATCTTGTAATGCAGCTTGTCCGCATTCTTGGCGATGTCCGCAAAGCTACGGATGCCCGCCTGATAAACATAATCGGGAACGGCGAGCGTGTATTTGGCGCCAGTGAGATTGGGCGGATTCACCACCTTGATCGTTCCACCCTTGATGAACGGTTCGATGACCGGGTCCATGGAAGGCGACCAATAGCCGAGGAACGCGTCGATCTGTTTCGATTTCACGCCTGCAAACGTGATGGGTTCGGACGCGATCATCTTCGAAGGCGCATAGCCCAGGCCCTGCAAGACGTTGGTGGCCAGTCCCGTGGTCGCGGCGATGTCGGACCATCCGATGTCGGCCATGCGAATGGCGCGGCATGTCGCGGGGTCTGCCGCGTGCGC
The DNA here is from genome assembly GCF_023630965.1 of Caballeronia sp. ATUFL_M2_KS44. Classification (NCBI taxonomy): domain Bacteria; kingdom Pseudomonadati; phylum Pseudomonadota; class Betaproteobacteria; order Burkholderiales; family Burkholderiaceae; genus Caballeronia; species Caballeronia sp. ATUFL_M2_KS44. Next base: position 380,303 of record NZ_JALQEA010000051.1, read on the forward strand.
ACTCACGACGAAGCTGCTGGCGATTGCAAGGGTACGTGCCGTCCAGGCCAAGATGTGTTTCATCGCTGCTCCAGATGAGTGAATTGATTCTGCGTGCTTGCCGTCTTGGCGGCAGAGGCGTCCGTTCGTCTGCCGGCACGGCCCGCGACGTAATAGGGCGTATCGGCTTTATCGAGCGCGTCGATGCCGCGAATGCGATCCGCGATCTTCTCCGCCAGCATGATCGTGGGCGCGTTGAGATTGCCTGTCGTGATCTGCGGCATGATCGACGCATCCACCACGCGCAACCCTTGCATGCCATGAACGCGGCCTTCGCCATCGACGACAGCCATATCGTCATAGCCCATCTTGCATGAGCACGACGGGTGATAAGCGGTCTCGGCTTTGGCGCGCACGAAGGCATCGAGTTCGGCATCGCTCGCTGCGTCGTCGCCGGGATGAAGCTCTTCTCCGCGATAGCGCGCGAGTGCGGGCTGCCGCATGATCTCGCGCGTGATGCGAATCGCGTCGCGGAACTCGCGCCAGTCCAAAGGATCGGCCATGTAGTTGAAGAGAATGCCGGGATGCGCGTTCGGATCGCGCGACTTGAGCTTCACGCGCCCGCGGCTCGGCGAACGCATCGATCCGACATGCGCCTGGAAGCCATGCATGTTTATCGCATTGGAGCCGTTGTAGTTGATCGCGACCGGCAGGAAGTGGTACTGGATGTTGGGCCAGAGATCGTCGTCGCGCGTGCGGATAAATCCGCCTGCCTCGAAGTGATTCGTCGCGCCGACTCCCGTCCCCTTCGTCAGCCATTCGAGACCGATGGCGGGCTGGTTCCACCACTGCAATGCAGGGTAGAGCGACACGGGTTCCTTGCACGCATACTGCATGTACATTTCGAGGTGATCCTGCAGGTTCTCGCCGACGCCCGGCAGATCGTGCACGACCGGAATCTCCAGTTCCTTCAGCCACGATGACCGTCCGACGCCCGAGCGCTGCAACAACTGAGGCGATGCAATCGCGCCCGAGCACACGAGCACTTCGCGCCGAACATGCGCGGTCGCGCGCTGGCCGCCTTCCAGATACGCGACGCCTACCGCGCGCTTGCCCGAGAACAGCACGCGGTCGGCGGTGGCGTGCGTCACGATCGTCAGATTCGCACGATGCCTCGCGCGGTCCAGATAGCCGCGCGCCGTGCTCGCACGCCGTCCGTTCGCGGTGACCGTGCGGTCCATCGGGCCGAAGCCTTCTTGCCGATAACCGTTGAGATCGTCTGTGCGCGGATAGCCTGCCTGCACGCCCGCCTCGACCATCGCGGCGAAGAGGGGATTGTTTCCCGGCTTGCTCGTCGTTACATGAACGGGGCCATCGCCGCCGTGATATTCGTTCGGTCCGATATCGCGCGTCTCCGCCTTGCGGAAATACGGCAGGCAATCGAGGTAGCTCCAGTTTTCGAGTCCCGGCATCGATGCCCAGTTGTCATAGTCGAGCGCATTGCCGCGTATGTAGCACATGCCGTTGATCAGCGACGATCCACCCAGCCCCTTGCCGCGCCCGCATTCCATGCGGCGATTGTTCATGTGCGGCTCGGGCTCGGTTTCATAGGCCCAGTTATAGCGGCGTCCTTGCAGCGGATACGCGAGCGCCGCCGGCATCTGCGTGCGAAAGTCGAAGCGATAGTCCGGGCCGCCCGCTTCGAGCAGCAGCACGGTCACGTCTTCGTCTTCGGTCAGGCGCGACGCGAGCACATTGCCCGCCGATCCCGCACCGACGATGATGTAGTCGTATTCCTTCGCGCTCATCGAAAAGCTCCTTAAAACACGGCTCGATACGGTCCGAGTTCGACCTGCACCGACTTGATGCGCGTATAGGCGTTCAAGGTCACGATGCCGTTCTCGCGGCCGATGCCCGACTGCTTGTATCCGCCCACAGGCATCTCGGCCGGCGACTCGCCCCATGTATTGATCCAACAGATGCCCGCGTCCAGCCGATGAATCACGCGATGCGCACGCGACAGGTTCTCGCTCACGACGCCCGCCGCGAGACCATAGGCGGTATCGTTGGCGCGAGCGATGGCCTCGTCTTCGTCGTCGAAAACGAGCAGGCACATGACGGGGCCGAAGATCTCTTCGCGCACGATGCGCATGTCGTCGCGGCAATCCGCGAACACGGTCGGCTCGACGTAATGGCCGCGCGCGAATGCGCCATCGGTCAGGCGCGCGCCGCCCGCGACGAGTCGCGCGCCTTCGCGCTTGCCGCTGTCGATATACGCAAGCACCTTCTGCAATTGCACCGCGCTGGCGAGCGGGCCGAAGTTCGTGTCGGGATCGTCGGGCGCGCCGATGCGAATGCGCTTCACGCGCTCGTCAATCAAGGCTTCGAACGCTTCGATGACACCGCGCTGAACGAACACGCGCGTGCCGTTCGTGCATACCTGGCCCGAGCTGAAGAAGTTCGCGCTCATCGCGATATCGGCGGCGCGTTCGAGGTTCGAATCGTCGAACACGATGAGCGGCGACTTGCCGCCGAGTTCCATCGTCACTTCCTTGAGCGTCGATCCACCCGCGCACGCCATCACCTTCTTGCCCGTTTCGACGCCGCCCGTGAACGATATCTTGTCGATGCCGGGATGCGTGGCGAGCATGGCGCCGACGCGGGCATCGCCCTGCACGACGTTGAAGACGCCTCGCGGAACGCCCGCTTCGACATAGATCTCCGCGAGCTTGAGCGCGCTCAACGGCGTGATCTCGCTCGGCTTGAAGATCATGGCGTTGCCGGCCGCGAGCGCGGGCGCGGACTTCCAGCATGCAATCTGAATGGGATAGTTCCATGCGCCGATGCCCGCGCACACGCCGATCGGTTCGCGCCGCGTATAGACGAACGACGATTCGCGCAGCGGTATCTGCTCGCCTTCGATGGCGGTCGCGAGGCCCGCGTAGTACTCGATGACATCCGCGCCCGTGACGATATCGACGGCGCGCGTTTCCGCAATCGGCTTGCCGGTATCGAGCGTTTCGAGCGCGGCGAGTTCGTCGTTACGCGCGCGCAGCAGGTCCACCGCGCGGCGCAGGATGCGCGAGCGCTGCATCGCGGTCATCGCGGCCCACTCGCGCTGGCCCGCTCGCGCGGCTCGAACCGCGCGGTCGATATCCGCCTGCGACGCCTGCTGCACGCGTGCGAGCGTTTCGCCCGAAGCGGGGTTGAGCGTGTTGAAGGTTTCGCCGCTGGTCGCATCGACATATTCACCGCCGATATGAAGCCGTTGCTCTTCGAATGCGGGCATGGCTGTCTCCCCAGTGTGTATGAATGCGATCAGTTTTGCGGCTGAATCATCAGGTCGATGTAGTCGTATGAGACGCGCAATGCGGTCTTCGTATCGAAAGGTCCGCCTGCAAGCGCGCCGCGCAACCAGAGGCCGTCGATCAATGCAGCGAGTCCCGTCGCGGCACGGCGCGCAGCGGCGCGGCTCAGCACGCGCGAGAATTCGGCGCAGAGATTCGAGTAGAGACGACGCGTGTTCACATACTGCAAACGCCGCAGGCTGTCTTTGTGCATGCTTTCCGACCAGAACGCGAGCCACGTTTTCATGACCGGCCCGTTGACCTGCTCGACATCGAAGTTCGCCGCAACGACCGCGCGCAGCTTCGAACGCGGATCGGCCTTCGCGGACCTGCGCCTGCGCGACGTGCCCTGCCACAGCGACCGCAACACGTGCCGCATGGTGGCTTCGAGCAGACCGTCCTTGTCGCCGAAGTAATGGCTCACGATGCCCGTGGAAATGCTCGCGCGCTGCGCCACTGACGCGAGCGTGGCTCCATTCAGTCCGACCTCGTCGATGGTGAGCAAGGTGGCATCGATGAGCTGTGCGCGGCGCACTTCCCGCATTCCGACTTTTGGCATGACCTTCGCCTTTGCAAATGACGCAGCAGACGAATCCATGTGCGGACCGTCCGCATGCGCGATGGGTTTCGAGCATTCGAGGCCATGCTACGGTTTTTATATTGAACGGTCAATCAATAAAAATCAGGCGATACCCTTGATGTGAGCCTCATGGTTAGCATGCCTATGGTCGAGATGAATCGACAGTCGCACGTAGGCAGATTTGTGTCGCAATCAGTCGAGCCGTCGCGTATATGGCAACTTACTTTTACGTGTCGGCCCACAACAAGAGGACACGCTGATGCACAAGAAACCATACGCCCCACGACGCCTGTCCTTCATGACAGCGTTTGCGCTCGCCGCAGCCATTGCACCGGGAACGTCGCACGCACAAAGCAGCGTGACGCTCTACGGCATTCTCGATGCAGGCATTACCTATGTGAACAACAGCGGCGGTTCGCACGTCTTCAAGTTCGATGACGGCATCTCCTACGGCAACCGTATCGGCTTTCGTGGGACGGAAGATCTGGGCGGTGGTTTGCAGGCGGTATTCGTGCTGGAATCGGGCTTCCATCTCGGCACGGGAAGCTACGCGTTCGGCGGCGCGGAGTTCGGACGTCAGGCCTACGTCGGCCTGAAAAGCAATGAGTGGGGCCAGGTATCGTTCGGCAATCAACTCGATATGACCGAAGAGTTCGTGTATCTGTACAACATCTCCGCGTGGGCGAGCGGCTATGCGATTCATCAGGGCGACTTCGACCGCATGAACGGCGACCGCTTGCCGAATTCGGTCAAGTTCCTGTCGAGGGACTATGGCGGCTTCACGTTCGGCGGCATGTATTCGTTCGGCAACGTAGCGGGCAATTTCCATCGCAACAGCGCGTGGAGCGTGGGCGGGCACTATTCGGCGAATACCTTCAACCTCGGCATCGCCTATACGCAACTGAACAATCCGAATGGCATCTATGCGTTCGATCCTTACGCGATGATCGGCGCTCACACTTTCCTCGGGCAGCCGACGGTCACCATCGATCCGGTCACGGGCGCGCGCACCGATCTCTATGCCACCAACGCGTTCCCCACCGACAAGCAGGGCGCGCTGGCCGTCGGCGGCGCGTGGACCCTCGGCAATCTGATGCTGTCGGGCAATTTCACGTGGACGAGCATCAAGGGACTGGGCGTGACTTCGTACATGAAAGTGTATGAGGCAGGCGCGTCCTACAACTTCAGGCCGGACATCGCGCTCTATGGCGGCTATCAGCACACGCGCTTCGAAGGCAATCACTGGAATCAGGGATCGCTCGGGCTGCACTATCTGTTATCGAAGCGCACCGACGTCTACATCTCCGGCGATTATCTGCGTGCGTCAGGTCCCGTCGATGCGGTCATCGGCTATAGCTTCACGCCCTCGACATCGAACACGCAGGCCGATGTCCGCGTCGGCATGCGGCATTCGTTCTAGCGATCATGCAGCCCGCGCGGTGACCACGGCGCGCAACGCGCTGCGGTCCTGTCGCGGACTCGCATTGAAGCGCGCGCGATACGTCCTCGAAAAGTGCGAAGGCGATTCGAAGCCGCACGCGACGCAGACCGCGAGAATGGACATGTCGGTTTGCTGAAGCAGTTCGCGCGCGCGCGTGAGCCGCAAGCCCAGATAGAAATGCGTCGGCGTGTCCTTCAGCGCCGAGCAGAATAATCGTTCGAGCTGACGCCGCGTGACGCCGATCGATTCGGCAAGCGCATCCGGCGCCAGCGGTTCCTCCATGTGCTGCTCCATCACGCCGATGACCTGAATCAGCTTGCGATTGTGGATGCCATAACGCGCCGCGATCTTCATGCGCTGATGGTCGCTGCGCTGACGGATGCGCCCGAGCACGAACTGCTCCGACACTTGCGCGGCAAGCTCCGCGCCGTGATCGCGCGCGATGATGTCCAGCATCATGTCGATGGACGCCGTGCCGCCCGCACACGTGATGCGCCGCGCGTCGATCTCGAACAGCTCCTGGCTCGTTTCTATCGACGGATACCGTTCCGAGAACGCGGCCAGTGCCTCCCAGTGCAAGGTCGCGCGCTTGCCTACGAGCAGACCCGCCTCGGCGAGAATGAAGCTGCCGGTGTCGATGCCGCCGAGCGTCGCGCCCGCGCGATCCAGCCGCCGCAACCACTCGCCGATGCCGCGCGTATACCGTGCAAGCGGCTCGAATCCCGACACGACGATGACCGTGCGCGCATCGGCTGCATCGCCGATCGAACAGTCCGCGTTCAGCGAAATGCCGTTGCTCGCGATGACCGGCCCGCCATCGACCGACAGAATGTGCCAGCGGTAAAGCTCGCCCCGGAAGCGATTCGCGACGCGCAAAGGCTCGATCGCCGACATGAAGCCGATCGACGAGAACTGGGGCAGAACGAGGAAGTGGAAGTCTTGAGGGACGGGCATCGAAGGAATGGGCACCAGGCGGCGATGCTGCACGGTAGCAAGCGCAAAAACAGTGCGCAATCGGGCATGCCCCTGAAAACCCTGACGTCGCTGGCAGTCAACTCGCAGTCGCAATCGGTCGTTCGGGTGTTTTAATGCGGCGGTACTTTCTACTCACGTTCTTTCGACGGTCACCCACCATGAAACTTCGCCTGCTCTCGATTTTCGTTGCATCGGTCTGCGCGGTCAGCGCCGCTTACGCCGACGAAGACGCGTCCTGCCGCACCGTGCGTTTCGTCGATATCGGCTGGACCGACATCACCTCGACGACCGCGCTCGCGTCCGTCCTCTTCGAAGGGCTCGGCTATACGCCGCGCACGACGGTGGCTTCGGTGCCCATTTCGCTCGCGGGCCTGAAGAGCAAGCAGATCGATGTCTCGCTCGGCTACTGGTGGCCGGTGCAGGAAAAAGCGGTGCAGCCGTTTCTCGATGCGAAGAGCATCGACAAGATCGAGCCGCCGAATCTTTCGGGCGCGAAGGCGACGCTCGCCGTGCCGGCCTATGCATACGACGCCGGCATCAAGACATTCGCGGACATCGCGAAGCACAGGGACGAACTTGGCGCCACGATCTACGGCATCGAGCCGGGCAGCAGTGCCAACGCGAAGATTCAGAAAATGATCGACACGAATCAGTTCGGTCTCGGCGGTTTCAAGCTGGTGCAGTCGAGCGAGGCGGGCATGCTGGTGACGGTCGAGCGCGCGATTCGCGAGAAGAAGCCGGTGGTGTTCCTCGCGTGGGAACCGCATCCGATGAACATCCAGATGAAGATCAACTATCTGTCCGGCGGCGACGACGTATTCGGTCCCAACTATGGCGAAGCGCGCGTCTACACGCTGACGAACCCGGACTTTCTCACGCGCTGCCCGAATGCGGGCAAGCTGGTCAGGAACCTGCACTTCACGACCGACCTCGAGAACCGCCTCATGCAGCCGGTGATGAACAAGGAGCGCCCGGCCGAAGCCGCGAAGGCTTATCTGAAGGGCAATCCGCAATTGCTCGATTCATGGCTTGCGGGCGTGAAGACCGTCGATGGAAAGGACGGCCTGCCCGCCGTCAAGCAGTATCTCGGACTCTGAATGCTCAGAATGGCCGGACCGGTGATGCGTTTACCGGCTTAACAAACGATTAGCTATCCAAATCAAATCATGAACTACGACGTCATCGTGACTTGTGCTGTCACCGGCGCGGGCGACACTACCTCCCGCCATCCCGCGATTCCCGTCACGCCGAAGCAGATCGCGGAGGCTGCGATCGAAGCGGCGCGCGCGGGCGCGACCGTCGCGCATTGTCACGTGCGCGATCCGCGCACCGGACGCGGCAGCCGCGATCCCGCGCTTTATCGCGAAGTGGTGGATCGCATTCGCTCATCGGATGTCGATGTCATCATCAATCTGACGGCCGGCATGGGCGGCGATCTGGAGATTGGCGCAGGCGAAGAGCCGATGCGCTTCGGCAAGGGGACCGATCTCGTCGGCGGCCTCACGCGTCTTGCTCATGTCGAAGACTTGCTTCCCGAGATCTGCACGCTCGATTGCGGCACGCTCAATTTCGGCGATGGCGACTACATCTACGTATCGACGCCCGCGCAGTTGCGAGCGGGTGCGAAGCGCATTCAGGAACTCGGCGTCAAGCCCGAACTGGAGATATTCGACACGGGCCATCTCTGGTTCGCGAATCAGTTGCTGAAAGAAGGCCTGCTCGATGCGCCGCCGCTCTTTCAGCTTTGCATGGGCATTCCGTGGGGTGCGCCGCCGGACACGGGCACGATGAAAGCCATGGTCGACAACCTGCCGCCCGGCGCGCATTGGGCGGGCTTCGGCATTGGCCGGATGCAGATGCCGATGGTCGCGCAGGCGATGCTGCTCGGCGGCCATGTGCGCGTGGGACTCGAAGACAACCTGTGGCTCGATCGCGGCGTGCATGCGAGCAACGGAACGCTGGTGCAGCGCGCCATCGAGATCATCGAACGGCTGGGCGGCCGCGCGCTCACGCCCGCCGAAGGACGCACTAAGCTCGGCTTGCCGCCGCGCGGCGAACGTCCGCTGGAAAAGCGTGCAGTCGAGCAATTCGCCTGAGTGCGAGAGGAGAAAGGACATGCAAGTGAAGCAATTCGCCGCGCTCGGCGTGGGCGTGATCGGTAGCGGATGGGTCTCTCGCGCGCTCGCGCATGGTCTCGATGTCACCGTGTGGGATCCGTCGCCGGACGCCGAGGCAATCGTGCGTGCGAACGTCGCGAATGCGTGGCCTGCGCTGGAGCGCGTGGGACTGGCGCAGGGTGCATCGCAAGACAGGCTGCGCGTGGCCGCGACGGTCGAGGAATGCGTCGCGAAGGCGGACTTCATTCAGGAAAGCGCGCCGGAACGCGAGGAACTCAAGCTCGCGCTGCATGAGCGCGTGAGCCGCGCAGCGAAGCCCGAGGCGATCATCGCGTCATCGACATCGGGGCTTTTGCCGAGCGATTTCTATGCGAACGCGGTTCGCCCCGAGCGATGCATCGTCGGACATCCTTTCAATCCGGTCTATCTGTTGCCGCTCGTCGAAGTGCTCGGCGGCGGGCATACGTCGGAAGAGTCGATCGATAACGCGATCACGTTTTATTCGAGCATCGGCATGCGGCCGTTGCGCGTGCGTGCGGAAGTGCCGGGATTCATCGCCGACAGATTGCTCGAAGCGTTGTGGCGCGAGGCGCTGCATCTCGTGAACGAGGGCGTCGCGACGACCGGCGAGATCGACGACGCCATCCGCTACGGCGCGGGCATTCGCTGGTCGTTCATGGGCACGTTCCTGACTTATACGCTTGCGGGCGGCGAAGCGGGCATGCGGCATTTCATGCAGCAGTTCGGGCCGGCGCTCGAATTGCCGTGGACGAAACTCGTCGCACCGACGCTGACGGACGAACTCATCGATCGTGTCGTGGACGGCACCGCGAAGCAGACGAACGGGCGTAGCATCAAGGATCTCGAACGGTATCGCGACGACTGCATCACGAGCGTCATCGCGGCGATCGCCGAGGCGAAGGCGCGCCACGGCATAAAGGATTGAACGATGATCTACCGCGACACGGTCAGGCCCGAATGGGTCGACTACAACGGTCACTTGCGCGATGCGTACTACATGCTGATCTACAGCCTCGCGACCGACGCCTTCATGGACGCCATCGGTCTCGGCGATGCAGCGCGGCGCGCGCGTCGTCGCACGCTGTACACGCTGGAGGCGCATATCAGCTACTTGCGCGAGCTGAAGGAAGGCGCGGCCGTGCGTGTCGATGCACGCGTCATCGCGCGGGACGGAAAGCGCATCCACCTGTATCTGCAGATGTTCGAAGGCGAGAGCGACGATGCCGTATCCGCATGCGAACAGATGCTGATGCATATCGACACGAGCGGCGCGCCGAAAGCCGCTTCGTTCGACGACGACATCGCCGCGAACATCGCCGCGCAGGCGACCATTGCAGCGTCGGAGGCAAGCCATGCGGGGTGCGTGATCGGCTTGCCGGCGCGTCGTGCGGGTTAGTGCCCTTGTTTCAGGCTCCGGCGCGCGAGCACGCTCATGAGCAGCGTGCCGCTCACGAGCGCGGCCAGATAAACGCCGGCTACCATCCAGTCCATTGCACTCACGGTCTTTCTCCTTCCAAAGCCGCCGCGATGAAGCGGCGCAAGGTTATTCACGCAATCGCGCGCATGTTCTGGCCTGATTTACGGCAGGCGCGCGCAAAGGTTTAGCCTCGAATGAAAGGAGCGACGAGGGCTACTTCGCCACTTGTTCGCGCCAGTCGATATAGCTCCATGCAATGCGCTTTCTCAATGCACGGTCCGCGAGTGTGTTTTACCGCGCGTTGTCCTGAGAGATAAAAGTCGGCTTTATTGCATTGCGTCAGTCGCGCGAACTAATAGCGGCTTCGCTGCGTGAGTGAAATTGCTGCGCACGCGTTAGAAAAACTCACTGGCAAAAACCTAAGTACCTACGGGAAAGCCCTAGAAAAAACATCAGACGTCGGATGTATATTTCACGCCAGGCCACCTGCGAGAGCCCTATGCGTCTAAGCGTCGAACGGTCGATGAGCGACAAGATTCAGGACTCGCTTCTCACGATGATCCGCGAGCGCAAGCTCAAGCCCGGCGACCAGATTCCCACGGAAATCGAGCTATGCGACCTGCTCGGGGTCGGACGCTCCAGCTTGCGTGAAGCAGTCGCTCAGATGATCTCGCACGGCCTGCTCGAACGCGTGCAGGGAAGAGGCACCTTCATCAGACAAATTTCGCTCAAGCTGCACGGCGGGCTGGATGATCTGATGTCCGTGACCGACATGATCAAGAGCGTGGGCGCAGTACCATCGACGAGCCGCATTCAGACGGACACCATCGCGGCATCGGAGAGTCTTGCGGAGAAGTTGGGTATCGCGGTGGGCGACGCATGTGTGCGCATCGAACGCGTGCGTCGCGCGAACGAGGCGATCGCAGCGTATTGCATCGACACCATTCCGAAGACGCTCTTCGATGCCGCGGATGGAGAGTTAGGGGAATCGCTGTTCGGCATGTTCGCGCGTACGGGGCGGCGCTTGTCGCACACGCATACGTCGATACAGCCGACCGTTCTCACGCCGCGCGACCTGCCCGAACTGGGCGATGGCTTCGGTGTGTTTCTGCTGCTGGACGAAGTGGATTTCGATCAGAGCGGCCAGCCGCTTTGTTATAGCAACGACTACTACAACGCAAGCATCTTCAGGTTCGATCTGGTGCGCAAACGTCGCTGAAGCGTTTCGATGGGCTGCGCGCTATCACACATCGGAGGAGACACCGATGGAGTTCGAAGCATTCACCGCATCCGCGCTCGCCGATTACCTGGGCGGCATTCCTGAGGTGCGCAATCGTCTGGGCGATCCCGGCGATCTCGAAGTCGCCGAAGTAGGCGACGGCAATCTGAACTTCGTGTACTTCGTGACCAATGCGAAGGCGCGCGAGCGCAGCGTCGTCGTCAAGCAGGCGCCGCCATTTTTGCGCCTCGTCGGCAAGAACTGGCCGTTGTCATGCCAGCGCATGGACCATGAAGTCGCCGCATTGCGCCGCTTCGGCGCGCTGTGTCCGCAGCACGTGCCGCAGGTCTATCACGCGGACGGCAAGCGCTTCCTGATGGTCATGCAGCATCTCTCGTCGCATCGCATCTTGCGGCATGGACTGATGGATGGCGTCACGTATCCGCTGATGGCCGAGCATCTCTCGACGTATCTCGCGCAGACGCTCTTCTTCGGCTCGGATCTGTATCTCGCGCCCGACATCAAGAAGCAGGCGATGAGCGGCGCGGTCAATGCCGAACTGTGCAAGATCACGGAAGACCTGGTCTTCACGTTTCCGTTCGAAGATCATCCTTCGAATGTCTACAGTCCCGCATTGCCGAAGTCCGCGCTCGAACGCCTGCGTACCAACGACGCGTTGCGCATGGCAGCGGCCGACATGAAGTGGGCGTTCATGAATCACGCCGAAACGCTGCTGCACGGCGATCTTCACACCGGCTCGATCATGGTCAACGAACGCGAGACCTATGTCATCGATCCCGAGTTCGCCTTCTATGGACCGATGGGCTTCGACATCGGCGCGCTGATCGCCAATCTGCTGCTCGCGTACTTCTCGCGCGACTATCACGGGCGGCTCAATGGCGGCGATCCCGCTGCGTATCAGGAATGGCTGCTCGATCAGACCGTGCGCATCTGGAACGGCTTCAGCGCGAAGTTCCTCGCGTTGTGGCGCGATCACGAAAGCCGCAGCGGTCGGCCTTTCATCGGCGGATCGGCGGATAGCCGCGCGGCCGATGCGTATCGCGCGCACTTCATGCGGCGATTGCTCGCGGACACGCTGGGCTTCGCGGGCTGCAAGATGATCCGGCGCATCGTCGGCATGGCGAAGGTCGCGGAAATCACGCGCATTCCCGATGCCGAACTGCGCGCGCAAATCGAAGTGCGCGCGCTGCGCTGCGCCGAAGCGTTGCTCGTGCAGCGAACCGCCTTGACTGATATCGAACACGTCGTGCTGCTCGCGCGCGACGTGGAGCACGACGCCATCGCACAACGCTGACCGGAGCACGCATGAATTCGCAGACCTTGTTCCCGACGCTCGCTCCGACCATCGAATGGCGTGACGACACGCTGTTGCTGCTCGATCAGACGCGCCTGCCGCATGAGATCGTCGTGGAGCATGTCACCGATGCTGCCGCCGTGTGGCGTGCCATTCACGAGTTGCGCGTGCGCGGTGCGCCTGCCATCGGCGTGGCGGCGGCATACGGCTTGTGCGTCGCGATGCAGGATGCGCGCGCGTTGCCTGCCGCGGAGTTTCGCGCGGAACTGGAACGGCGCGCGGCATGGCTCGATACCGCGCGTCCCACTGCGGTGAATCTAAGCTGGAGCCTCAAGCGCATGACGAGGCGCGCGCGTGAATGCAACGCGCAAGATTCCGCCGCGCTCTACGACGTGCTCGTCGATGAAGCGAGGCGCATCCACGAAGAAGACATCGCGTTATGCGAAGGCATCGGTGAACACGGCATGTCGCTGATCGCGCCGGGCAACGGCGTGCTCACGCACTGCAATGCGGGCGCGCTCGCGACGACCGGACTCGGCACGGCCACGGCCCCGATCTATGCGGCGCATCGCGCGGGCATCGCGTTCAGCGTCTTCGCCGACGAGACGCGGCCGCTATTGCAGGGCGCGCGCCTCACGGCATTCGAGTTGCAGCAGGCGGGCGTGGACGTCACGCTCATCATGGATGGCGCGGCGGCGTCGATCATGTCGCAAGGACTCGTGGATCTCGTGATCGTCGGCACGGATCGCGTCGCGGCAAACGGCGACTTCGCGAACAAGATCGGCACGCTGGGACTCGCCATCGCCGCGCGTCATTACGGCATTCCGTTCTATGTCGCGTGTCCGTCGTCGACGCTCGACTTTTCATCGGCGACGGGCGAGCGCATCGAGATCGAGGAGCGGTCCGGCACCGAAGTCACGCATCTCGCGGGGCAGCGTGTCGCGCCCGAGAACATCAAGGCGCGCAATCCCGCATTCGATGTGACGCCGCATGCACTCGTCACCGGATTCATCACGGAACGCGGGATCGTCACGGCGCCGTTCGAACGTTCGCTCAAGCGTCTCTTCGCCGCCGAGGGCAACGCGGCATGAGCGCGGCGGATGAGGGCGCGCTGCGCCGGGGCATCGTCGATACGGCGCTCGACATGGAACGGCTCGGCATCAATCAGGGCACGTCGGGCAACGTCAGCGCGCGCTTCCGTGATGGCTTCCTGATCACGCCGAGCGGCGTGCCCGCGCGCGAGTTGAGCGCGGAAAGCATCGTCTATTTGCCGCTCGACGTATGCGACGCCGACGACGTGCTTCACACCGCGCGGCCATCATCGGAATGGCGCATTCATCGCGACCTGCTGCGCGCGCGCCCGGACATGCATGCCGTCGTGCATACGCATTCGACGGCGGCAACGGCGCTCGCCATGCATGGCCGCGAGATTCCGGCCGTGCATTACATGGTCGCGGCAGCGGGCGGAACATCGATTCGCTGCGCGCCGTATGCGCTCTTCGGCACGCAGGCGCTGTCGGATCATGCACTGGCCGCGCTCGAAGGACGGCGTGCGTGCCTGCTCGCGCATCACGGCGTCGTCGCGCTCGGTGTGGATCTTTCGCGCGCGGTGTGGCTCGCGCATGAAGTGGAAGTGCTCGCGAGGCAGTATCTGCTGGCGTTGCAATTCGGTGCGCCGCCCGTCCTCACAGACGATCAGATGCATGAAGTGCTGGAGAGATTCAAGACGTATGGCAAGCGCAGCAAGGACGATTGAAATCCGCGACAAGACATCAAGCTCACTGCAATGAACAACTCGTACAAAGGAGACAGTCATGGCCTGGAGTTCGGCACGGTTCGATAGTTGGGGCGCATTTGGCAAGTCCACCGGCGCGTTGCTGCTGTGCGCAGCGGCGCTCGCGGGATGCAACAAGAGCGAGAACGCGTCGTCGGGCGGCAGCACCGCCCAGCGCGCAAGCGACAGCGCGAGCGCAAGCGCACCGGCGAGTGCACCGGCAAGCGCGCCCGCAGCGGCGGCATCGAACGGTGCGAAGCCGAAGATCGGCTTCTCCATCGCGACACTGAACAACGCGTTCTTCGTGGGCCTGAAAGCGGGTGTCGAGCGCGGCTCGAAGGATCAGGGCTTCGACCTCGTGCAGACGAACGCGAACGGCGATGCGCAACAGCAGGTCAACGACGCGCTCAATCTGCTGAGCCAGGGCGTGACCGCGCTCGTGCTGAATCCGATCGATTCGAAGGCCATCATTCCGGCGGTCGAGAAGGCAAATCAGATGAACATTCCGGTGTTCACGCTGGATCGCGGATCGGACGGCGGCAAGGTGACGTCGTTCGTCGCGTCGGATAACGTCGCGCTCGGGCAGACGGCGGCGAAGTGGATCGCGGAGCAATTGAAGAAGCGCTACGGATCGGAGAAGGGCAACGTCGTCGATCTGATCGGTCTCGTCGGCACCACGGCGGCGACCGACCGCGAGAAGGGCTTCAGCGACGAGATCGCGAAGTATCCGGACATCAAGGTCGTGGCGCGTCAGGAAGGCGCATTCGATCAGGAGAAGTCGCTCAACGCGATGACCAACATCCTGCAGAAATACCCGCAGATCGACGCGGTATTCGGCGCGAACGACGACAACACGGTGGGCGCGGAAAAGGCCATCGACAACGCGGGACGCTACAAGCCGCTCGACGACAAGGCGCACATCATGGTGATCGGCGCGGACGGAACCGCGCAGGCGCTCTCGGCCATTCGCGCAGGCAAGCAGGACGCGACCATCTCGCAGAACCCCATCAAGATGGCGGCGAAGTCGCTGCAGTTCATCGCGGACTACAACGCGAAGAAGGACGTGCCCGCGAATTATGCGTGGCCGACCATGCTCATCGACAAGTCCAACATCGACTCGGATGCGGTCAAGCAATACGGCCTGTGGTCCGAGGAAGTGAAGCAGTAAGGCCAACCGGCGGCCGCGTGTGCAGGCATCGCGCGGCCGCGAGCGGAATGCGAACATGACAGTCGAAACCGAAGCGCAGGCACGCAAGCCTTCGAGCGGGAAGGCGCCGCTTCTGCGCATGCAGGGCATCGTCAAGAGCTTTCCCGGCGTGAAGGCGCTGCGCGGCGTGAGCCTCGAACTGCACGCGGGTCACGTGATGGCCATCGTCGGGGAGAACGGCGCGGGCAAGTCCTCGCTCGTCAAGACGCTTTCGGGCGCGTACGAGCCGGATGAAGGCGACATCGAGATCGACGGCAAGCCGCTCGCGCGCGGCACGAATGCGGCAATCGATGCAGGCGTGGCCGTCATCTATCAGGAGCTGTCGCTCATCAACGACATGACGGTCGCGGAGAACCTGTTCCTCGGGCGCATGCCCGCGCGGAACGGCTTCGTGCGACAGCGCGAGGCGCATGCGATGGCACGCGAGGCGCTCGCGCGCGTGGGCCTCGACAACGTGCCGCCGTGGATGCGCTTAGGCGACCTGCCGCTCAACAAGCGGCAACTGGTGGAAGTGGCGAAGGCCATTGCGCGCGATGCCCGCATTCTCGTGATGGACGAGCCGACCGCCGCGCTGCAAAGCCACGACATCGAGAACCTGTATGCGGTCGTGCGTCGATTGCGCGAAGAAGGCATGGGCATCATCTTCATTTCGCATCATCTGGAAGAAGTGTTCGAGCTGGCCGATTCGGCGGTCGTGATGCGCGATGGCGCGACCGTCGGCGCACGCCCGATGTCCGAATGGACCGAAGCGGAACTCGTGCAGGCGATGGTCGCGCGCAATCTCGAATCGTTCTATCCGTGGGAGCCGCGCGAGTATGGCGACGTGGTGCTCGACGTGCGCGACCTCGCGAGCGCGCCCATTCTGCGCAACGCGAGCTTCACGGTGCGCGCGGGCGAGATCGTCGGCATTGCGGGAATTGCGGGCGCGGGACGCACGGAGTTGCTGAAGACGATCTTCGGCGCGCTGCCCGCGACGCACGGCGAGATCGCGGTGAAAGGCAGGAAGGTCACGAATCATTCGCCGACAGAAGGCGTGCGTCACGGGCTCGTCTATACGTCGGAGGATCGCAAGCTGGAAGGGCTCGTGCTCGATGCGAGCATCGAAGAGAACGTCGCGCTGTCGAGCCTCAAGGCGCTCGCGAGCGGCGGCTTCGTGAGCCGCGCGAGAAAGCGCAAGCTCGCGCAGGACGCGAGCGCGCGTTTCGGCGTGCGCGCTTCGTCGGTGCTTCAGGTCACGGGGACGCTATCGGGCGGCAATCAGCAGAAGGTCATTCTTGGCCGCGCCACCGCGACGAATCCCGCCGTCATCATGCTCGATGAACCCACGCGCGGCATCGACGTGGGCGCGAAGACCGAGATCTACGCGCACATGGTGAAGATGGCGCGCGCGGGGGCGGCGGTCATCATGGTGAGTTCGGAGTTGCCGGAACTGCTCGGCATGTCGGATCGCGTGCTCGTGATGTATCGCGGCAGCATCGTGACCGAGATCGCGCGCGACAAGGCGGACTCCGAAACGGTGATTCAATGGGCAACGACAGGAGCAGGCGCATGACATCCACCGCAGCCAACCGGGCGGACACCGAAGCGCTCTCGCGCCGCGTGATCCGTCAACTGAGAACGGGCATCGGGCCATTGCTGGCCGCGCTCATCATCATCTGCGTGGCGTTGTCGATCGCATCGCCCGAATTTCTGACGACGAGCACGCTCACCAACATCATGGTGCAGGTGTCCGTCGTCGGCATCGCGGCGGTCGGCGGCACCTTCGTGATCATCACATCGGGCATCGATCTTTCAGTGGGATCGCTCGTCGCGCTGAGCGGCATGGTCGCCGCGACCTTCATGGCGGGATCGAGCCCGGATGCGGTCGGTCTCGGCATCGGCGGACTCTTCATCGCGCTCGCGACGGGCGCGGCGGTCGGGGCCATCAACGGCTTCGCGATTTCGTGGCTGCGTCTCGTGCCGTTCATCGTCACGCTCGCCGCGATGGCCATGGCGCGCGGCCTCACGCTCGCCATCTCCGACGGCCGCACGAAGTTCGATTTCCCGAACGCGTTCACCGTGTTCGGCGCGAAAGCGATCGCGGGCCTGCCCATGCCGATGATCGTGATGCTCGTCGTGTTCGTCATCGGTCATGTGCTGCTGCGCAAGACGACCTTCGGGCATCAGGTCTTCGCGGTCGGCGGCAATCAGGAAGCCGCGCGGCTCGCGGGCATTCCGGTGCGGCGCGTCGTGTTCTTCACGTACATGCTCGCGGGCGTGACGGCCGCCATTGCCGGCATCGTGCTCGCGGGGCGGCTGAACTCCGCCTTGCCTTCGGCGGCGAACGGACTGGAGCTTCAGGTCATCGCGGCCATCGTGATCGGCGGCACGTCGCTCGCGGGCGGACGCGGATCGATCGTCGGCACGTTCATCGGCGTGGTGCTGATCGGCGTCATCAACGTCGGTCTCTCGCTGCTCGGCGTGAATCCGTTCTGGACGCAATTCATTCAGGGCGGCGTGATTTTCGCGGCGGTCCTGCTCGACGCATTGAGCCAGCGCAAAAAGCTGTGACGCACGCCATCAACGCAAAACAAGGAGACGCGGCAATGAAGAAGATCATCAATAACCCGGAAACCTTCGTCGACGAAATCATCGATGCGTTGTTGCTCGCGCATCCGAAATGGATCAAGGCCGCGAACGCCGACAAGCGCGCGCTCGTTCGCGCCGATGCGCCGAAGCAAGGCCGCGTGGGCATCGTGACGGGCGGCGGCTCGGGGCATATGCCGGGCTTTCTCGGCTATGTGGGCGAGGGCTTGTGCGGCGGCGTGGCGGTGGGCAACGTGTTCTCGTCGCCGTCATCCGAACAGATATTCGAAGCGACCAAGGCGGTGAACGGCGGCGCGGGCGTGCTGTACGTGTACGGCAATTATGGCGGCGACGTGCTCAACTTCGATCTCGCATCCGATCTCGCGGATGCGGAAGGCATCGACATCAAAACGGTCGTGCTGACCGACGACGTGGCATCGGCGCCGAAGGAACGCGCTGCCGACCGTCGCGGCGTGGCGGGCATGGTGTTCGCGTTCAAGTGCGCCGGTGCTGCGGCCGAGCGCGGCGATTCGCTCGACGAAGTGGCGCGCATCTGCGCGAAGGCCAACGCGAATTGCCGCACCATGGGCGTGGGCCTTTCGCCGACGATTCTCCCCGCAGCGGGCAAGCCGACGTTCACGTTGCCGGATGGCGAGATGGAGATCGGCATCGGCATTCACGGCGAACCGGGCACGCATCGCGGCGCGCTGCAATCGGCGGATAGCATCGCGGACAGTCTGATGCGCCAGATTCTCGACGATCTCGCCGCGCCGAAGAGTTCGCGTCTTGCGCTGCTCGTGAACGGCCTCGGCGCGACGCCGCTCGAAGAGCTGTACCTGCTGTATCGGCGTGCGGCGAAGATCATCGGCGACGATGGGCTGACGGTCGCCTGGTCGTATGTCGGCGAGTATGTGACGAGTCTGGAAATGGCGGGGGCATCCATCACGGTCATGCTGCTCGACGACGAACTCGAAGCGTTGCTCGACGCGCCTGCGCATTCGCCGTTCTTCCGCGAAGGCACGCGCGCTTGATAAGGATGCCGAAATGACGACGACGAAGCAATTGATCGACATTCTGACGCGCGCATTGAGCGCGCTCCCCGCGCATGCCGACGAGTTGCGCGACCTCGATGCCGCCCTCGGCGACGGCGATCTCGGCATCACGGTGCGCGCGGGATCGGAAGCGGTCGTGAAGGTCATCGGTGCGTTGCCTGACGAGGCAAGCGTAGGCGACATGCTGCTCGCGGCAGGCAAGGCGTTTTCGACGGCGAATCCGTCGACGTTTGCCGCGCTGGTCGGCGGCGGACTGCTCGCTGCCGCCAAGACAATGCAGGGCAAGACCGCGCTTTCACGCGACGACGCGCTCGGCATCGGGCGGGCGGTGGCGGCGCGCATCGTCGAACGCGGCAAGAGCCAAGTGGGCGACAAGACCGTGCTCGATGCGCTGGTGCCGAGCCTCGACGTGCTGGAGGCATCGCAAGGAAGCGCGGCCGATACGCTCGACGCGATGATCGCCACGGCGAAGGCGCGCGTGGCCGAGACCGCGAAGATGCAGTCGCAGAAGGGTCGCGCGGCGTGGGTGCAGGAACGCAGCGTCGGGCATCCCGATCCGGGCGCGACGGCCTATGTCCGCTTTCTCGAAGCGCTGCGCCAGGCGGTGAATCAAGGCGCATGAGCCTCACGCGGTCACCTTCGACAAGCGGCATCGGCACGCATTTCATCATCGCGAATGACGATGGTGCCTTTCCCAAATAGCACGTACAAAGCGCTTCGTCTGGCGCATCATGCTCCCACAACATTGACTCGCCGAACGAAGGCGTGCCTTCGCGAGCGGCGCATTGACGGAGCGAGACGAAGCAATGCAACTCGAACACGGAGCGGATGGCCCGCAGACGCTTTACGACAAGATCTGGAAGCATCACACCGTCATGTCGCGCGACGACGGACAAGACCTGCTGTTCATCGACCGCCATTTCATTCACGACGTCACCGCGCAGTCCTTCGATCTCTTGCGCCAGCGCGGGCTCAAGCCGCGCTCGCCGGAGCGCATCTTCGGCACGGCGGACCACTACGTTTCCAGCGCGGCCAACGACATGTCGGCCGTGACCGATCCGGAACGGCGCGCGATGATTCATGCGCTGCAGCGTGATGCAGCCGAGTCGCGCATCACGCTGTTCGACATGGACGATGCGCGTCGCGGGATCGTTCACGTGGTCGGTCCCGAGCAGGGCTTGAGTCTGCCGGGCATGACGGTCGTGTGCGCGGACAGCCACACATCGACGCACGGCGCGATGGGCGCGCTCGCATTCGGCATCGGCGCGACGGAAGTGGCGCACGTCCTCGCCACGCAATGCCTGTGGCAACGCAAGTCGAGCAACATGCGCGTCACGCTCGACGGCACGCCCGGCCCCGGCGTCACCGCCAAGGACATGATCCTCGCGGTCATCGCGCACATCGGCGTGGCGGGCGCGGTGGGTCACGTGATCGAGTACGCAGGCTCCGCCATCGCCGGTCTCTCGATGGAAGGCCGGCTCACGCTCTGCAACATGACCATCGAAGCCGGCGCGCGTGCCGGAATGATCGCGCCGGACGAAACCACGTTCGCGTATCTCGCCGGGCGTCCGTACGCGCCCAAGGGCGAGCAGTGGGACCGCGCGATGGCGCACTGGCGCACGCTCTTCACCGACCCCGGCGCGCGCTTCAACCGTGAGATTCATATCGACGTCGGCGGCATCGCGCCGATGGTGACGTGGGGCACCACGCCGGAATACGCCTGCGCCATCGACCGGCGCGTGCCCGATCCCGCGAAAGAGACCGATCCCGATTTGCGCGCGGCCATGTCGAAGGCGCTCGACTACATGGGGCTGGCCCCGAACGTGACGCTCGAAGGCGTGGCGATCGACCGCGTGTTCATCGGCTCGTGCACGAACGGACGCATCGAGGACATGCG
Organism: Caballeronia sp. ATUFL_M2_KS44; assembly: GCF_023630965.1. Taxonomy (NCBI): domain Bacteria; kingdom Pseudomonadati; phylum Pseudomonadota; class Betaproteobacteria; order Burkholderiales; family Burkholderiaceae; genus Caballeronia; species Caballeronia sp. ATUFL_M2_KS44. Next base: position 401,209 of record NZ_JALQEA010000051.1, read on the forward strand.
AAGCGCGGCCGAGGTCGCGCGGGGACGGCGTATCGCATCGGGCGTCGAGGCGTGGGTGGTGCCCGGCTCGCACGAGGTGCGGGCGCAGGCCGAGGCCGAAGGGCTGGACCGCGTGTTCGTCGAAGCCGGTTTTCAGTGGCGCTTTCCCGGCTGCTCGATGTGCCTTGCCACCAACGGCGACATCGCCGCGCCCGGGCAGCGTTGCGCATCGACGTCCAATCGCAATTTCGTGGGACGTCAAGGGCCCGGCGTGCGCACGCATCTGATGAGCCCGGCCATGGCGGCTGCCGCTGCCGTGACCGGCCGATTGACCGATGTGCGCCGCCTCTTGGGAGCCTGAACATGGAGAAGCTGACTCATCTCGACGCAGTCGCGGTCCCGATCGCCGCCATCAATTGCGATACCGACCAGATTCTGCCCGCGCGCTTCCTGCAAAAGCCGCGCTCCGACGACTTCGGCCAGTTCCTGTTCCGTGCGCTGCGCCTGCGTCCGGATGGCGAGGAGAACCCCGGCTTCGTGCTGAATCAGGCGCCGTTTCGCGAGGCGCGCATCGTGGTGGCGAATCACAACTTCGGCTGCGGTTCCTCGCGCGAGCACGCGGTATGGGCGCTGTACGACTACGGCATCCGCGCGGTCATCGCGCCGAGTTTCGGCGACATCTTCTTCATCAACTGCCTGAAGAACGGACTGCTGCCCATCGTGCTGCCGGAGACGGTCGTGCTTCCGCTGCTCGAACGTCTTTCCGTCGATGCAGGCAGCCGGATTTCGATCGATCTGCCCGCGCAGACCGTGACCTTGCCCGACGGCACGTCGCATGGTTTCGCGATGGAGCCGTTCGCCAAGGAGTGCCTGCTGCGCGGCATGGACGAGATCGATTACACGCTTTCGCACCGCGAGCGCATCGATGCGTTCGAGCGCGGCCGTGTCGACGGATATTGAATCGCGCGATGTCTAAACAACCTGGAGGAGGTCAGATGAAGATTGCAGTCATGCCCGGCGATGGTATCGGTCCCGAAGTCGTGGCGCAGGCGCTCAAGGTGCTGAAAGTGGTCGCGCCGCATGCCGAGACTCAGGAGGCGCCCATCGGCGAAGCGGGCATTCAGGCGCATGGCGTGCCGCTTCCCGAGCCGACGCTCGATATCGCGCGCAAGGCCGACGCCATTCTCTTCGGCGCGGTAGGCGTGGCCGATGAAGCCGACATTCCGCGCGAACGCCGTCCGGGAACGGGGCTGTTGCAGTTGCGCGAAGCGCTCACGCTGTACGCGAATTTCCGCCCGGCCTACATGTTCCCGGAACTGATCGGCGCGTCGACGCTGCGGCCCGAAGTCGTCGATGGCCTCGACATCGTGATCGTGCGCGAGCTGAACGGCGATGCGTACTTCGGTCAGCCGCGCGGCTTCACGACCAACGAGGCGGGCGAGCGCGTCGGCTTCAACACCATGCGCTATTCGGAATCGGAAGTGGAACGCGTGGCGCATGCCGCGTTTCGCGCCGCGCGCCGCCGTCATCACAAGCTGTGTTCGGTGGACAAGGCGAACGTGCTGGAGGCGAGCCAGTTGTGGCGCGAGACGGTCACGCGCGTCGGGCGCGATTATCCGGACGTCGAACTGAGCCATCTTTTCGTGGATGCCGCCGCGATGATGCTGATGCGCCGGCCCAAGCAGTTCGATGTCATCGTGACGGGTAATCTCTTCGGCGACATTCTGTCGGACGCGGCTGCCATGCTGACCGGATCGATCGGCATGCTGCCTTCGGCTTCCCTCGGTTACGAGCGCAAGGGGCTTTACGAGCCGGTGCACGGCTCCGCGCCGGATATCGCGGGCAAGGACGTGGCCAATCCGCTCGCCGCCATCCTTTCCCTCGCGATGATGCTGCGCGAGAGCTTCGAGATGGAAGACGCGGCGGGACGCGTCGAACGCGCGGTGCGGGCGGTGCTGGCCGATGGTTATCGCACCGGTGACATCCATCAGGAAGGCACGAAGAGCGTCGGCACGCGCGATATGGGCGATGCAGTGGTCGAGGCTTTGCGAAAAGAAGTCGCTTGAAGCGAAGGGCGTTCCGGGGCAGACGGGCATCCCGATGCGTCATGCGCGAGATGCCGGTCCGTCTCAGGCAGTCGGTCGTACGGACATCCCTAGAAAGGGAGGAGACAACCATGAAGCTGAAGTTTGCTGTTGCACTCTGCGCAGCTGTTCAACTCGCTTGCGCATCGGTCACGGCCGTGGCCAAGGACGTGCCGGAGAAGCCCGAGCTGCATATCGCGGCGGCGTCCACGGGCATCACCTATCTGCCGCTGCTCGTCGCGAAGCAGCGCGGCTACTTCAAGGACGAAGGACTCGACGTCACCATCGCCGCGTTCTCGGGCGGCTCGAAGACGCTTGAAGCCCTGCTCGGCGGCAGCTCCGACATGGTGGCGGGCGCGTATTCGAACACCATCACCATGGCCACGAAGGGACAGCATCTCGTCGTGGTGGCCGCGCAGGTGATCTGCCCCGGATGGATCTTCGGCGTGTCGCAGAAACACGAGGCGGACGTCAAGTCGCCCAAGGACCTGAAGGGCATGCGAATCGGCGTGAGCGCGCCGGGTTCGAGCACGCACATGGCCGTGAACTACATCCTGCACAAGGCGGGGCTGCAGCCGTCGGACATTTCGGTCATCGGCGTGGGACAGGCAGCGGGCGCCGTTGCAGCGGTGCGCGCGGGGCAGATCGACGCGCTCATCGTCAACGATCCGAGCGCCACCATTCTCACGAAAGACGGCAGCCTGAAGCCGCTCGAAAACATGCGCACCGCCGACGGCAACGTGAAGGTGTTCGGCGCGGACTATCCCGAGTCGAGCCTCTTCGCCACGCGCGATTTCATCGACAGGAATCCGAAGACGGTGCAGGCCGTCGCGAATGCGATCGTGCGGGCGGAGAAGTGGATCGCCAAGGCCACGCCGCAGCAGGTCGCGGACAACGTGCCGCCGCAATATCTGGGCGACAACAAGGCGCTCTATGCCGAAGCGTTCACGAACAGCCGCCGTTGCATCTCGCAGAACGGCGAGATCACGCCCAAAGGCGCGGAGACGGTGCATGAAGTGCTGGCCGCGTTCGATCCGGCCGTGGCATCGGCGAAGATCGATCTCGCCACCACCTACGACAACCGTTTCGTGAAAAAGGCCGCGGAGATCCAGCCATGAGCACCGCCACGTACAGCGTCCCGATTCGGACCGGACGCGCCGAGCGGAGCGAAGCCTTGCGGTTCGACAACGTGACGTGCACCTTCGCCGGCAACGGCAAGGGCGCGCAGACCTACACCGCCGTCTCCGGAGGCAACCTGACGATAGGCGACGGCGAATTCGTCTCCATCGTCGGTCCGACGGGTTGCGGCAAGTCCACGCTGCTGAACGTGGCCGCCGGACTCACGCGGCCATCGTCGGGCAGCCTGAGCGTGTTCGGCAAGAAGCTGACGCAAGGGCTGAACACGGAGGCCGCGTATCTGTTTCAGGTCGATGCGCTCATGCCCTGGAAAACGGCCGAAGACAATATCGCCATCGGCCTGATCTTTCGCGGCATGCCGCGTCACGAAGCGCTCGATGTCGCGCACGGCTGGCTCGATCGCGTGGGTTTGAACGGCCACGGGAAGAAGTATCCGCATCAGATGTCGGGCGGCATGCGCAAGCGCGCCGGTCTCGCGCAGGCGCTGGCGCTCGATCCGCGCATCATCCTGATGGACGAGCCGTTCAGCGCGCTCGACATCCAGACGCGCCATCTGATGGAAAACGAGCTGTTGCGGCTGTGGTCGAACGACCGCAAGTCCGTGATGTTCGTGACGCACGATCTCGAAGAGGCCATCTCGCTGTCCGACCGCGTGATCGTGCTGTCCGCGGGGCCGGGGACGCGGCCCATCGCGGAGTTCGAGATCGACCTGGAACGGCCGCGCGAGATGTCGGAAATCCGGATGACGCAGCGTTTCCTTCAACTGCACACCCAGATCTGGGACGTGCTTCGAGGCGAGGTCCTGAAAAGCTATGCGCGCAATCGAGTTTGACCCAACCAATCGTTTCGCCGTGCTGGTGACCCGGCTCGTGATTCTGCTCGGCGTCCTGTTCTTCTGGTGGCTCGGCACGTCAGAGAAATGGCTGTCGCCGTTCTTTTTCGGGGAGCCGGTCGGCGTGGCGCGCCGCGTCGTCGAATGGTTCGTGACCGGCTCGGTGTTCCGCCATCTGTACACGACGCTGCTCGAAACCATGCTCGCGTTCGTGATCGGCACGGTGCTCGGGCTGGCATGCGGACTCTGGCTCGCGCTCAGCCCGTTTCTCGCCGTCGTGTTCGATCCCTTCATCAAGGCGATGAACTCGATGCCGCGCCTCATCTTCGCGCCGATTTTCGCGCTGTGGTTCGGACTCGGTATCTGGTCGAAGGTCGCGCTGGGCGTGACGCTGGTTTTCTTCGTCGTGTTCTTCAACGTGTTCCAGGGCGTGCGCGAAGTGAGTCCGACCGTGCTGTCCAACACGCGCATGCTCGGCGCGAACTCGCGTCAGTTGATGCGGCATGTCTATCTTCCATCGGCGACGAGCTGGGTATTTTCGAGCCTGCATAACGCGATCGGCATTGCGTTCGTCGGCAGCGTGGTCGGCGAGTATCTCGGCTCGGAAAAGGGCGTGGGCTATCTGATTCTGCTGGCCGAAGGCGTGTTCGATATCAACTCGGTGATCGCCGGCATTCTGGTGCTGACCGTGTTCGCGCTCCTGCTCGATACCGCTGTCTCGATGATCGAAGACTATCTGCTGCGCTGGCGGCCCGTGGCCGGACAAACCGTTGCCGCGAGCGCGTGAGGCACAAGCAACCCTTGAGGAAAACCAAATTGCAGACCAACACCATCAATCTGACGGACCGCGTCGCGGTCGTGACCGGCGGCGCGCAAGGCATCGGGCTGACGGTCGGCCGCCGGCTGCTGGAATCGGGCGCGCGGCTCGTGATCTGGGACATCAATGCGGCGGGCATGGAGCAGGCGCGCAGCCAGCTCGGCGAGCACGACGTTCACTTCGAGCGCGTCGATATCGCGGACCATGCGAGCGTGCAGGCGGCGGTCGCCGGCACGCTGAAGGCGGCGGGGCGCATCGATATTCTCATCAACAACGCGGCGATCGTCGGGCCCAATGCGCCCTTGATCGACTATCCCGTCGATGTCTGGAAGCAGGTCATGGATGTCGATGTCAACGGCACGTTTCATTGCTGCCGCGCCGTGGCGCCCGAAATGATCCGGCAGAACTACGGGCGCATCGTCAATCTTGCGTCGGTGGCGGGCAAGGAGGGGAACCCGAACGCGGCGGCGTATAGCTCGGCGAAGGCGGCGGTCATCGCCATGACGAAATCGCTCGGCAAGGAACTGGCGCGGCACGACATCGCGGTCAATTGCGTCACGCCTGCCGTCGCGCGCACGCCGGGCGCGATGGAGCAGGCGCCCGAGCATATCGAGTACATGCTGGGCAAGATTCCGCGTGGCCGGTTCCTCGAACTCGACGAAGCCGCCGCCATGATCGCCTGGCTCGCCAGCGAAGAGAATTCGTTCACCACCGGCGCGGTTTTCGACCTGTCCGGCGGACGCGCCACTTATTGAAGCGAGCACGCATCCATGAAGCTTTTGCGCTACGGTTCACCCGGCCAGGAGAAGCCGGGCCTTCTCGATTCGGAAGGCAACATCCGCGACCTGTCGAATCATGTCGACGACATCGCCGGCGACGTGCTGCTCCCCGACAGCCTCGCCCGATTGCAGGCGCTCGATGCGGCGTCGTTGCCGCGCGTCGAAGGCAATCCGCGCATCGGTGCGTGCGTGGCGGGCACGGGCAAGTTCATCTGCATCGGCCTGAATTACTCCGATCACGCGGCGGAAACGGGCGCCACGGTGCCGCCCGAGCCGATCATCTTCATGAAGGCGACGAGCGCGATCGTCGGGCCGAACGATGCGATAGAAATTCCGCGCGACTCGATCAAGACCGACTGGGAAGTGGAACTGGGCGTGGTCATCGGCAAGACGGCCAAGTATGTGAGCGAGGCCGACGCGATGAATCATGTCGCGGGCTACTGCGTCATCAACGACGTGTCCGAGCGTGCGTTCCAGGCCGAGCGTCAGGGCCAGTGGACCAAGGGTAAATCGGCCGATACCTTCGGCCCGACCGGTCCGTGGCTCGTGACCACCGACGAGATTCCCGATCCGCAGTCGCTGCCGATGTGGCTGGAGGTCAACGGGCATCGTTACCAGAACGGCAGCACGGTCACCATGGTGTATGGCGTGCGCTATCTGGTGTCTTATCTGTCGCAGTTCATGTCGCTGCAGCCGGGCGACATCATCTCCACCGGCACGCCGCCCGGCGTCGGCCTCGGGCAGAAGCCGCCGGTCTACCTGAAACCGGGCGATGTCGTCACGCTCGGCATCGAAGGGCTCGGGCAACAGCGCCAGAACGTCGTGCAGGGCTGAACGCTTCTGCTCACTGCCAGGGAGACATCATCGTGACAGCGCTTGCGCGTCGAATCCTGATTGCATTGGCCGCGTGCGCGGCCGTCTGCACTGCGTCGGCGGCCGGCTCCCCGCCGGTGCCGGAGAAGCCGAAGCTCCATCTGGCTGCGGCGGGCGTCGGCTTTCCTTATCTGCCCTTCGTGATCGCGGACAGCCGGGGTTACTTCAAGCAGGCGGGGCTGGATGTCGAAATCGGCGTGTTCAGCGGCGGCGCGAAGGCGCTTCAGGCGATGATGGGCGGCAGCGCCGATATCGTCGCGGGCGCCTACTCGAACACCATCACGATGGCCGCCAAGGGACAGAAGCTCGTCTCGTTCGTGACGCTGGCATCGTGCCCCGGCTGGGTGTTCGGCGTGACGCGGGCGAGCCACGCCAAGGTCAAGCGCTACGCGGACCTCAAGGGCATGCGCATTGGCGTGAGTTCGCCAGGGTCGAGCTTTCACATGGGCGTGAACTATCTGCTGAGCAAGGCCGGTGTGAAGCCGGGCGATGTGTCGATCATCGGCGTGGGCTCGTCGGCGGGCGCGATCGCGGCGGCGCGCAGCGGCCAGATCGACGCGTTGATGAGCAACGATCCCGTCGCGACCGTGCTCCAGAGCAGCGGCGATCTGTTCCCGCTGGCCGTGATGCGCGACCCGGCCGGCACGCGCGCGACATTGGGCGGCGACTATCCCGAGGCCGCCATCTATACGACGCGGGACTTCCTCGTCAAAAATCCGAACACCGTGCAGGCGGTGACGAATGCCATTCTCGAAGCCGAGCGCTGGATGGCGCATGCCACGCCCGAACAGGTCGCGGCGGCGGTGCCGCAGCAATATGCGCTCGCCGAGAAGGACGTGTTCGCGCGCGCCTATGCCAACATGCAAAGCTGCATTTCACGCGACGGCCTGATGACGGACGCCGCCGCGCGCACCGTGCACGATGTCCTGACCGCGTTCGATCCCGGCGTCGGCCAGGCGTCGATCGATCTGGAGGCGACATACGACAATCGCTTCGTCGAGAACGCGGACAAGCGCTAGAACGGAGGAGACGCGACATGCAAGGCGACGTCCGCATTCTGGCGGAAGGCTTGAAGTTTCCCGAAGGGCCGGTGGCCATGCCCGATGGCTCGGTGGTGCTCGTCGAGATCGAGCGCGAGACCATCAGCCGCGTATCCGCCGACGGAACCGTGAAGGTGCTGGCGAATGTCGGCGGCGGGCCGAACGGCCTGGCGCTGGGGCCTGACGGCGCGTTCTATATCTGCAACAACGGCGGCTTCCTTTTTCGCACGGTGGCGGGCCTCAATCGCACGCGGCCGGGCATTCATCCGGACTATACGAGCGGGCGAATCGAACGCTTCGACTCGCGCACGGGCCTGCTGACGACGCTCTACGACCGTTGCGGCGACCATCCGCTGTGCGGCCCGAACGACATCGTGTTCGACCACGAAGGCGGTTTCTATTTCACCGATTTCGGCAAGAACCGGCTGCGCGATCGCGATCACGCGGGCCTCTACTACGGCAAAGCCGATGGATCGATGATCGTCGAAGTCGCGTATCCGCTCACGACGGCGAACGGCGTGGGGCTGTCGCCGGACGACCGCGTCGTCTATGTCGCCGAAACGGAAACGGCGCGCTTGTGGGCGTTCGATCTCGAAGCGCCGGGCAGGGCGCGCAAGCATCCGTATCCTTCTCCGCACGGCGGGCGGCTCGTGTGCGGGCTTCCGGGCTATCAGCGATTCGACAGCCTCGCCGTCGACGCTGAAGGCAACATCTGCGTCGCGACGCTCGTGACCGGATGCATCACCGTGGTCGCGCCGTCGGGCGAGGTGCTGCGGCAAGTCATGGTGCCGGACGGCATGGTGACGAACATCTGCTTCGGCGGCGCCGACATGAAGACCGCCTACGTCACGATGTCGGGCACCGGACGCCTCGGCGTGCTGACGTGGCCGCGAGCGGGGCTGAAGCTCGCCTATTCGTGATTGCCGGGCTGTTGCGCGCTCGCGAGCAGATGCTTGAGAAAGAGATGGACGGGCGCGGGAAGCGACTCGGGCTCGCGCACGCAGATTTTCCAGTGCCGCTCGGCCCAGGGTTCATCGAGCAGGACGGCGACGAGCGGCGCAGAGCTGACGTAACGTTCCGCATGATGCTCGGGCACGAGACCGACGCCGAGCCGCGCTTCGACCATGCTGCGCACCGGCTCGAAGCCGTTGACGCGGATCGAGAGCTTGAGCGGATGATCGAGATCCGCCGCCGCGCGCAGCACGAGCGAATTCAGATAGCTTCCTTCCTGCGGTCCGACGAGCGGATATTCGGCGACTTCGCGAAACTTCACGCGGCCGGCGCGGCTGAGAGGATGATCCGGCGGCATGATGACGACGAGCCGGTCGCTGCGATAGGGATAAACCTGTAATCCGGCCGCGACCGTGGTGCCGCCGAACACGCCGATATCGGCGGTGTTTTCGGCCACGGCGCGCACGACGGCGGGGCTCAGGCTCTCTTGCAGGTCGATGCGCAGCGCGGGATGCCGGTCGAGGAACACGCGGATATCGTTCGCAATGTACTGGACGATGGTCGAGAGGCTGGCATGCAGCCGGATCTGACCGCGCACGCCTTCGGCATGGTCGAGCAGTTCGCTTTCCATCTGCTGAATGTCGAGCAGAAGCGTGCGCGCGTGTTGCAGCAACGCGGCCGCCGCGACGGTCAGTTCGAGCCCCTTGTTGCTGCGCACGAACAAGGCGGTCTTGAGGATGTCCTCCAGTTGGGACATGCGCTTGCTGATGGCCGAGGGCGCGATATTCTCGAATTCCGCTGCCCGTGCGATGCTGCCGTGCTCGCAGACCGCGACGAACAGTTTCAGCGAATGTAGATCGAAACGCAACGTAGTCTCCGGGGACGCGATGCTGCTTGCCGCGACGGTTTCATATGTTGCGAGGATAGATTCGAGATCGGTGGCGAGTCAATTGGCGTGCGCCCAGGAATGCGCGGTTGCATCGAGATGAATGCCAGCGCGAGCTTCGCTCGTTTTTGTGCGCAGAGCGGTTTGCATACCGTCTAATGGTTCGGACTACAGATGTATGCGTTAATCTCGCGACGGGTCGCTATCGTCGTAGTGCTTCCAGTACGGCGCGGTGAAGGGGCGGTAGAGAGGCGGACACGCCATGCACAGGACCAAGCATTGGGCGATTCGGTCACCGCCCAACGCTTGCTCATGCTCGACGCTCATCACTTCCCTGGCGTGAGCACCACGCGAAAGCGCGCCTTGCCGCTCATCATCCGCTCGTACGCTTCCGGCGCGCGCGAGAGCGGATATTCCTCGATCATCGGCTTGACGCCCGCGAGCGCGCTGAACGCCAGCGTTTCCTGCGAATCCGCCGCCGTGCCCGACGGCCAGCCCTGAACCGAGTTGCGGCCCATGATGAATTGCGCGATCGGCACCTCGACCGGCTCCTGCGATATGCCGACCATGATGAGCTTGCCGTTCAGCCCCAGCCCGCCGATGGCCGCGCTCATCGCCTTGCCGCTCGTCGCGGTGGCGAGAATGACGCGCGCGCCGCCGAGCGCCTGCAATGCTTCGGCTACGTTTTGCGCTTCGCTGTCGATGTAGTGATGCGCGCCGAGTTGCTTCGCGAGCGGCGCCTTGTCCTGGCCGCGCGCGATGGCCGCCGTCACGAAGCCCATCTTCCGCGCGAACTGCACGCCGAGATGACCGAGCCCGCCGATGCCGAGAATCGCGACGACATCGCCCGCACGCGCGCCGCTGTTGCGCAAAGCATTGAACGTGGTGATGCCGGCGCAGAGCAGCGGCGCGGCGTCGATATCGGAGAGATCGTCGGGCATGCGCGCCAGCGCTTCCTGCGGCGCGACCATGTACTCCGCGTATCCTCCGTCATAGCTGATGCCCGGCACCTGCGCGCGCTGGCACAGCACGAAGTCGCCATGACGGCAATGATCGCAATGGCCGCAATGCCCGCCGTGCCAGCCCACGCCGATGCGCTGTCCCTTTTCCCATCCTTCGACGCCCGCGCCCAGCTTCTCGATCACGCCTGCGATCTCGTGACCCGGCACGCGTGGAAATTCAAGACCGGGCCATTGTCCTTCGACAGTGAGCGAATCGCTGTGGCAGATCCCGCACGCATGCACCTTGATCAACACGTGTCCATCGGGAGGCTCGGGCACATCGCGTTCGACGACTTCCAGCGGACCATTCGCTTTCGCAACCTGCACTGCCTGCATCGTTGCCATATCTCGCTCCTGTTCATGAGAAGTTCGTGCAGTGTGGCGTTCGCACGCTGCACACGAACGACACGGCCAGCGCGATCAAGTGCTGATCGTATCGTCGAGAGAAGTTGGAACGACGATTCTGACAGCACTTCATGAAACGCGCTGAATCGGCGCTCATCGATGCCGTGGTTTGTGAACCGCACCGAGAGCAGTAATGGTAGGTGTACGAAGTAAAACACTTCGATGAATAAGTCGAATGCGTGCGTGACCGCGCGCACTCGACTTTTTTGTTACATCAGGCGAAACTGTTCAGCGCCTTCGCCAGCCTGCTCACCGCGCCTTCCACGTCATGCAGTTTGTCGAGGCCGAAGAGTCCGATGCGGAACGTCTTGAAGTCTGCGGGTTCGTCGCATTGAAGCGGAACGCCTGCTGCCACCTGCACGCCGGCATCCGAGAACTTTTTGCCCGACCGTACGGCGTCATCGTCCGTGTAGCTGACCACGACGCCCGGCGCTTCGAATCCTAGCGCCGCCACGCTCCTGAAGCCTTTCTCGGCCAGCATCGAGCGCACGCGCTTGCCGAGTTCGAGCTGCTCCGCTTTCACTTTGTCGAAGCCGTATGCTTCCGTTTCCCTCATGACGTCGCAGAGCGTGGCGAGGCCGTCCGTCGGCATCGTCGCGTGATACGCGAAGCTGCCGTTCTCGTAGGCTTCCATGATCTGAAGCCACTTGCGAAGGTCGCACGAGAAACTGGTGCTGGTCGTTGCGTCGATCCTTTCGCGAGCCCGCGCGTTGAGCATGACGAGCGCGCAACAGGGCGACGCGCTCCAGCCCTTCTGCGGGGCGCTAATCAGCACGTCGACGCCGCTCGCTTCCATATCGACCCACACCGTTCCCGATGCGATGCAATCCAGCACGAACATGCCGCCGACGGCATGAACCGCGTCGGACACCGCGCGCAGATAACCGTCGGGCAGCATGATTCCGGCTGCGGTTTCCACATGCGGCGCGAAGACCAGATCCGGCTTGTTCTTCTCGATCGCAGCAACGACTTCTTCGATAGGCGGCGGTGCATAAGCCGCCTGCCTGCCTTGCTCGACCGGGCGCGCCTTCAGCACGATCGATTCAGACGGAATGCCGCCCATGTCGAATATCTGCGACCAGCGATAGCTGAACCAGCCGTTGCGGATGACGAGGCACTTCTTGTTCGTCGCGAACTGCCGCGCGACGGCTTCCATGCCGAAGGTCCCGCTGCCCGGCACGACCACGACCGACTGCGCGTGATAGACCTTTTTCAGTGTGCGGGATATGTCGCGCATGACGCCCTGAAAGCGCTGCGACATGTGATTGAGCGATCGGTCTGTGAAAACGACCGAGTATTCGAGGAGCCCCTCGCGGTCGACATCGGGAAGTAGTCCTGGCACGCGTGCCTCCTTACCAGAGGATGAAAGGATCGATACTGGATTCTAGCGAAAGCCGCTCAGGAGTGAGATGCGGCGTGTATTCGGTAGGCGCTGCGCGCGCAATCGATGTTCCTGCATGCCGCGATGCAACGCGTCATCGAACGATGAAACGAATACGCCGCGCTTGACACCGTGCATATGCACATATAGACTGCGCTGCATGAAGAAATCCACGTTCCGCGACGATTGCAACTGTTTCGCGCTGCGGCAGGCGGCGCGTTACGTCACGCAGATCTACGAGCGCCACCTCGGGCAGATCGGGGTGACGGCCGCGCAGTTCACCATTCTTGCGAAACTGGCGCGCAAGCCGGGCCTGCCGATGACGGAACTCGCCGATACCATGGTCATGGACCGCACGACGCTCGTGCGCGCGCTGAAGCCGTTGCAGCGCGATGGTCTCGTCGTGAGTGAATCGTCGAAGGAAAATGGTCGGACGAATGTGTTCAGCCTGTCGCCGGCAGGTCGCGATGTCTTCGCGCGCGCCGCCGACGCATGGCAATCCGCACAGGACGAATTCGAAAGCCAGTTCGGCCGCACGCGTGCGAAGGCGTTGCGCGCCGAGTTGTTCGAGCTGACATCGTAGTAAAGCGTGCGAGTCCGCGCAGCAAGATCACGACGCGCCGTTGGCGCGTTTTTTTAAACGCCACTAGTGCATATGCACATATAACCATGTCGAGTTCGCCTTCCATTGCGCCGCCGAGCAACGCTGGAATCGTCAAGCAGACGCGCCGCATTCCCTGGATGTTGCTCGCGCTGATCTCAGTGGCCATCGTGATCGCGGCGGCTGCTTCATATTGGCTTCTGGTCGGGCGCTTTGTCGAATCGACCGACGATGCCTATGTCGGCGGCGACGTGACGGTGCTCGCGCCGAAGGTGAACGGCTTCGTGACGGATGTCCGCGTGCAGGACAACCAGTTCGTCACCGCGGGACAGGTGCTGATTCGGCTCGATGCCCGCGACTACGACGCGCGGCTCGCGCAGGCCAGCGCCGAAGTGCAGAGCGCGCAGGCGGCCGTGGCCGAACTCGAAGCCAGAAAGCTGCTGCAGCTCGCGACGATCAACGCGCAATCGGCGGAAGTGCGGGCGTCCAGCGCCGAACTGACGCGCAGCGTGTCGGATTCAGCGCGCTATCGCCAACTCGTGAAGGACGACGCGGTGTCGAACCAGGTCGTCGAACGCGCGGATGCTGACCTCTTGAAAGCACGCGCGGGCGTCGATCGAAGCAGCGCCGCGCTCACGGCCGCACAGCGTCAGCTCGGCGTGCTGGATGCGCAGATCAACGATGCACGCGCGCGCATTGCAACGGCGGAAGCGGCGCGCCGCGTGGCCGCGTTGAACGTGGAGTACACGACGATCCGCTCGCCGATCGACGGCTACGTCGGCAACCGGACCGCGCGTGTCGGTCTGCTCGCGAATGTCGGCGTATCGCTGTTGACGGTGGTTCCCGCGAGCGGCCTTTGGATCGACGCCAACTTCAAGGAAGACCAGTTGAAGAAGATGAAAGCGGGCGACAGGGTGGATGTCGAACTGGATGCATCGAACCGCCGTATCGAAGGCGTGGTCGAGAGTCTTGCGCCCGCGACCGGCGCGACGTTCAGCATCCTGCCCGCCGAGAACGCGACGGGCAACTTCACGAAGATCGTGCAGCGCGTGCCGGTGCGCGTGCGGCTTGCCGTGCCGAAGGACATGCAGGGCGTGCTGCGCCCCGGACTGTCGGCGACGGTCAAGGTCCATCTTCGTCACGACAACGCTTCCTGAACGACGCCGCGCGGGATCATCATGCAAGCCACGACACACACGCCGATGAATCCGGCCGACATGCCGACGCGCCGCAAGGTCTTCGCGTTCGGGCTGCTTTGCCTCGGCTTCTTCATGGCGACGCTCGACATCCAGATCGTCGCGTCGTCGCTGAAAGATATCGGCGGCGGGTTGTCGGCGAGTCAGGACGAACTGTCGTGGGTGCAGACTTCGTATCTGATCGCGGAGATCCTCGTCATACCGATGTCGGGCTGGCTCACGCGCGTCTTTTCCACGCGCTGGGTGTTCGCGTTCTCCGCGTTCGGCTTCACGCTCACGAGCATGCTATGCGGCCTCGCGTGGGACATCGATTCGATGATCGTCTTTCGCGGGTTGCAAGGCGCGCTCGGCGCCGCGATGATCCCGACCGTCTTCACCACGGCATTCGTGCTCTTTCCCGGCAAGCAACGGCTGATCGCTTCGACGACGATCGGTGCGCTTGCGTCGCTTGCGCCGACCATCGGACCCGTGATCGGCGGATGGATCACGTCGCAATGGTCGTGGCACTGGCTGTTCTATCTGAACCTCGTGCCGGGCGCGCTGGTGACGGTGCTGGTGCCGCGCTTCGTCGATGTCGATACAGCCGATCATTCGCTCCTCAAACGCGGCGATTACGTGGGCATTGCGTTGATGTCGGGCTTTCTCGGCTGCCTCGAATACGTGCTGGAAGAAGGGCCGCGCAAGAACTGGTTCGGTGACGACGTGATCCTGTTCTGCACTTGGATCTCCGCGATCTGCGGCTTCCTGTTTCTCGTGCACGCGTTCACGGCGAGGGAACCGATCGTCGATCTGAAAGCGCTTGCTATCCGCAACTTCGGCATCGGCAGTCTCTTGTCGTTCATTACCGGCATCGGTCTCTTCTGCACGGTGTTTCTGACGCCCGTGTTCCTGTCGCGCGTGCGTGGCTTCGATTCGCTGCAGATCGGCATCGCGTTGCTGTCGGTCGGATGCTTCCAGTTGCTCGCGCTCGGCGCGTATTCGTTTCTTGCGCGCTTCGTCGATATGCGGCTTTTGATGGTGTTCGGTCTCGTGTGCTTCGGCGTCGGCTGCTATCTCTATGTGCCGCTGACGAATCAATGGGGCTGGCATGAACTCTTGATCCCGCAGGCGTTGCGCGGTATCGGGCAGCAGTTCTGCGTGCCGCCCATCGTCACGATGGCGCTCGGGTCGTTGCCGCCTTCGCGGCTCAAGTCGGCGAGCGGATTGTTCAACCTGATGCGAAATCTGGGCGGCGCGATCGGCATCGCGGTCGCGAGCACGATGCTCAACGACCGGCTGAACCTGCATTACGAGCGGCTCGACGAACACGTCACGGCAGGAAGGCCGCTCATCGAAGCGTTGTTGCACGATCAGGCCGCGCGTTTCGCGGCTGTCGGCGGCGACATGCTGAACGGCGCGGCTGCCGGCCTCGGCGCGCTGCATGCGCTCCTGATGCGCGAAGCGCTCGTGCTGACGTTCTCCGACACGTTCCTCGCGGTGTCGCTCTGTTTCGCGGTCGGCTTGCTCAGCGTGTTCTTCTCGCGGCCGTTCGGCAACACCGCGCCGCCGCCCGACGCGCATTGATTCGCGGCGCTCATCCATTGAAACGGGACACACCATGAAAGCCATGTTTGCAAACGTGCTTGCCGTCGCGGCTGCGATGACGCTCACCGCGTGCGCGGTGCAGCCCGCCACGCACGCGGGCTTGCCGGACACGGTGAGCGTCGTCGCACCGGATGCATGGAGCGTCGATGCGCCCGCCGACACGATCGATGCGAACGCGTGGTGGTCGCAGTTCGGGGATCCGGCGATGCATCGGCTCATCGCGACCGTGCTCGACGGCAATCTCGATGTGAAGGCGGCCGTGGAGCGCGTGCGGCAAGGCGAGGACATCGTGAAGCAGCAGGATGCCGCGCTCGCGCCTCAACTCGATGCGAACGCAGGCGCTGCGTATCAGCGTCAGAACACGCCGCCGCCGTTGGGCTATGTCAAGCAGGCGGGCATCGGCTTGACGGCGTCATGGCAACCGGACGTGTTCGGCGGCGAACGGCTTGCCGTGCTGGCCGCGCAGGCGCAGGCGAGCAACCGTCAGTCGGCGTTGAACGAACTGCGGCTCGCGTTGGCGGCGAACGCGGCGAGCGCCTACATCGACTTGCGCTGGGCGCAGGCGCAGCTTCAGATCATCAGCGATAACGAGCAGATTCGCACCCGCGCACTGGAACTCACTCAGCGGCGTTTGCGTTACGGGCTATCGACTCAACTCGACGTGGCGCGTGCGCAGAATCAGTTGCAGGATTTGCAGGCGCAGTTACCGAAGATTCGCGCCGCCATTCAGCACGACATGAGTCTGATCGCGGTGTATTCCGGGCGCACGCCTGAGAGCGTGGATGACCTGATGCTCGCCGACTCGCGCCCGATTCCCGTGCCCGCTCAAAGCGTGCCGAACACGCTGCCGTCGCAGGCGTTGTTGCGTCGCCCGGACGTGCGCACCGCCTACGCGACGGTCGAGCAACGCGCGGCGGAAGTGGGCGTCGCGAAAGCCGAGCGCTATCCGAAGTTCCGGTTGAGCCTGAGCGACGGCATTCTCGCATCGTCGTATCTCGGCTTGCCGACATTGACGGACAACCTCTTCAGCGCCGCATTGAACGCGACGAGTCCGATCTTCAACGCAGGGCGCATTACGGCGAACATCGACCAGAACGAAAGCCGCATGCGTGAATCGCAACTCGGCCTGCAGCAGACGATCCTTGCCGCGCTGAAGGACATCGAGGACACGCGAAGCGATCTCGTCAACGGCGATGCGCGAGTGAGCAGTCTGGGCGGCGCGCTGGCGGCGTCGGACCATGCGCTGCGCCTTTCCAACGAGCTTTATAAGGGCGGCGCGTCGAGCTTTCTCGACGTGCTCGCGGCACAGGAAGCCTATCTTCGCGACGCCGATGCATTGAACGAAGCGAAGCGCCAGCATGCGCAAGCAGCCGTGGCGCTCTATCGGTCGCTCGGTGGCGGCTGGGATGCGCTCGGGCAAGACGACGCGCCTAATCCGCCGTCATCCGTTGCCTCGCGCTCATGAAGGGACCGACCGGCTTTCGTTCGGGCGCGAATCGATCGAAGCCGACGGGTTCGGGCATGTCGATGTAGATCGCTTCCATTCCGTGCCGGCTGTAGGTTTCATGCCAGAAGCCCGCGCCGCCGCTGTCGCGCAGGAAGTCGCGCCACCATCGCGAATGCGGCTCGCTCCGAGTGAAGGCTTCGAGGCTTTCGAGGTCGCGCCAATACTGACGGATGCCGATATGGTTGAGCGCGAAAAGAAACTGTTCGCTCGACAGCAGTCCGTCGGGCGGCGTTGAATCGACTTGCCGCAAGCCTTTGCCGATGCGAAGAAGGGCGCCGATGCCCCGCAGGCGGCGCACGCGAAAGCCCAGTATGACGACCACGAGATTCGGGTAGGCGCTAAGGTCGACCGACCTTCGGGTGACGGCTTGCATGTTGGCCACTCCTCGACATACACGCTGTAAGCATAGTCGCCGATGAGCGTAGTGCAAGGAAGCAAGCCCGCAGGTCTACGGTCGGCCGGTTACGCGCTGCACCATCGCGTATAGCACCGACATCTGCGAGCCGCTCTTGATCGCGTAGTTCGGATCGTATTGATTCGAGTAGCCCCACCAGTCGAAGCACGCGTTGGGATTGGTCGGCCCCGGCGCGGACGACGCGGTCGTGTCCGGATAGACGACTACGAGTTTGTTCGTGTCCGCCCATTCGTTGATGCCGGCCTCGGTCACCCAGCGATTTCCGATAAGCGACGCCTCCTGCAAACAGCCGTGCAGAGCCAGGACCAGTCCGCACTTGTCGCCTTGCGCGCAGGATTTGGGAACGAACACACTGCCCGTCGAACTCATGGAGAGATTGGCGGACGCCCCGAACTCCGTCTGATCGAACGAAGCCAACGCACCGGACAGCTTTCCGTTGTTGCGCGGCTTCAGCGGTCCGAGGAACATCGTGAGCCACGTCTTGACCGAATCGTAGACCGCGCCGTTTGCCGAGCAGCGCACCATGTAGGGACTTCCGAGCGTGCCGCATGCAAGTTCGCCATCGGGCGATTCCCAGCCGTGTTCGGCGGGAAACGCATTGTCGAAGTGAACGCGCGCGCCGTAATGCTGATACTCCGAGTTGAGATCGGCCATTTCGAGCGGATTGACGACCTCGTCTTGCGTGCCGGACCAAAGATAGACGGGCTGTCCGCGCAGATTGGCCGCCGGGTCGATCGTGCCGAGGGACGATTGCGTATCCAGATATGCCTCGGATGCAATCAGCGTGCTGTTGTACGACGCCTGGTTCGTCGGAAGCGTCAAGCCCCCGCAGTTCACCAAAGCGCTCGCCGCACCGCCGACGCCCGCGCACCAGTACACGCCGCCGGCGTACACGGCGGCGCCTTTGAAGGTCGAGGAGTGGGCAACGTGCATTTGCACGGCCGCGAAACCGCCAGACGAAATACCCGCGACGAAGACTTTTGCCGGGTCAATCTGGTAGCGCTGAAGTTTTCCGACTTTCGAGGGAGTGGATGCTGCGCTCGCGGTGGAGGCTGCCGTCACATCTTGTTTGGATGCGACTGCGCCGGCATTGGGCGACTCGCCACCGCCGCCGCAGCCCGTAAGGCCGATCGCTAACATCATCGCCGCCGCCAAGCGCAGGCCCGATGGCTTCGTCGTCATTGTCGTCCCCTTGTCGAATCGAAACGAGTTTCAATCGCTCAAAGTCGAGCCGCGCGCTGTTTTGCTCTTGCAAGCGTGTGCGTTTTTATTTTCAGCGTCGGCGGTATCCAGTCGATACCGCCGCTTCGCAAGAATCGCGCCTGATGCGAGGCGTGTCTGAGGGCTTCGACGTCGGACACACGAGGCGGTTGCACTTCGATGCTTCTGATCGTTGGCGTTGTAGGATCGGATGCGCGCTTTCTGACTAGCCTGCCGTCGGCACGAAACCGTTGCGCTTCTCAAGCTTGCAGCGTCAAGCCACAGCGTGTTAACGTTGTTACCGGTAACAAATACGGGGACTTGTGCGCTCGGAGCCTGTTTGCTCGTAAGTTGCGTTCTCATCCTCGCGATTCTCGTGATTTCGAGTGACTTGCCCTGAAGCATGAACCGGAAGTTTGGCGCTCGCCCATCAAGCAGGAATAGAATCAAAACCAATCCAGGAGCCAGGCAAAACTCACCACATCATTCCGCTTGCGTACCCATGTGACGACCCTGTAAAGGAGTGACACCGTGAACAAAGTCGGCATGTTCTATAACTACTGGTCGACTGAATGGATGGTCGACTTTCCGGCGACGGCGAAGCGCATTTCGGGGCTCGGCTTTGACATCATGGAGATTTCGCTGAGTGAGTTTCACAATCTTCCGGACGCAAAGAAGCGTGAGTTGAAAGCGGTCGCCGACGATCTGGAACTCACGGTGATGTGCTGTATCGGACTGAAGTATGGCGGGATATGTCGAACGGTGCGACAGACGAAGAAATGGACGAGCGCGCTCGTCGCTCGCTGCAGTTCGTTCGTGAGAAACTGGCCTGACGATGGAGCCCGGAATGGCGTGCGAGCAATGAGCTTCCGGTCTCCTTACTCACAGGGATATCACCATGGAATCTCTCCGGCGCGCGAAGCGCCTTCTCGCCCTCGCGCAGACAGGACTTCACTACGCGACGAGTCCGTTCGATAAAGAGCGTTACGAAGAGATCGAAGTCATTGCACATGCGCAACTCGCGGAACTGGCTTCGATGGACATTGGCCGGGTCACGGAGCTTTTCGCGCAGGAGTCCGGATACGCGAATCCCAAACTGGACGTCCGATGTGCTGTATTCAATGACGCCGGCGGCATCCTGCTTGTGAAGGAGACGGCGGACGGCCGTTGGTCGCTGCCTGGAGGTTGGGCCGATGTTGGCCTTTCGCCCGCCGAAAACGCAGCGAAAGAGGTCCGGGAAGAGAGCGGCTACTGCGTGGACATCGTGCGTTTATTGGCGGTCTGGGACATGGCGAAGCACGCTCATCCGCCCTCGATGTTTCATATCTGGAAGCTCGTCTTTCTCGGTCAAGTCACCGGAAAAGAAAGCGTGCTGGGTCAAGAGACGAGCGCGGCAGAGTTCTTCGACGTCGATCATCTACCGGCGCTCTCGTTGGGACGAGTCTTGCCTCAGCAACTCGCGCGGCTGCGCCACCTCAGAGAGCACCGGCAAGCGGATTTCGACTGACTGCTTACTGTTGTCCACATACGCAGACTTACTCCATTCGTTCGATGACGTCACTCCCACTATTACGTCCGGGAATGGCGGTGACGCTAAAGAATTTCCACCTCTGGCGATTTATTCCAAGTAATTGCTACCGTTTAAAGTCGGCCATTGCTGTAAGCGGCGCGACTGATTGCCATCGGTCCAGCGCTTTCCATCACGGCTCGGCCACGGTTGAAGCATAAGTACAACGCGTGTAAGGTAGGCTTCGCGCGGGCGCCTGCGCGTTTTTGGACCCGTCCTCAGTATTCGCCCTGAAAGCATCTTTCGTTTTCGATGTCGCGTGCGCAATCACCGTCCTCTCAGTAGGCGCTCGCGGTGGTCGGCCACCGGTGCCTGACGCTTCTTCGTGTCAGCGTGGCTTTCGTCGATCACGGTCCTGCGCATTGCTTTTGATCAGTGGCGAAGCCTACGGCAAGAAGCCTGTCACGCCGCCACAAAACAATAGAAAGACCGCATTGCAACGACAAAGAAACGGCGTAAGCGATCCGGCGGAACCGCGTACCTAAGCATGGCGTAAGGTTCGGCAGTCTAGAATCGCGCGCGATCCGGCGGCGACAGAAAAAAAGCGCAGGCGCGCGAGCACTGCCGGACATGACCCGATCGAGTCAAAATCCGCTTATTGCGGCTCAAAACCGACCAACGCCTTCGAGGGACTTTCAATGGACGCCGTGGTAACTGGCAAAGACGCGCTGAACGAGAGCGAGCTGCGCTTACTGATCGGAGCGGTGGCCGCCGTGCGCCGGGGCGAGCCCATCGGCGAACTTCCATCCGAGTGGGACGGCATGAAGGGCAGGCTCGCCGCCGAACTGACCGCGTTGGCGGAGCAATGCGAGCGTCAAAGCCGGTCCTACGAAGAAATCGGGGCCGCATACGGCGAACGCCCGGGCAGCGAAAAGCGTCTCAGCGAGGCGGGGCTAAGCGGCTTCTGGCTGCGTCAGGTCCGCGAGTCGAATGCGCTTCTGGAGGCGATCGACCATAGTCACGATCGCAATAGAGCGGTCCACGCAGCCCTGACCGCCGTTCTGAAGGGACAAGGCGCCTGCCTTCCGTCCGACTGGACCGGTCTCGCGGGAAAGATCGCTGACGCGTTCAACGCGGTCGTCGACCAGAACCTTCGCATGTCGGATGAACTCGCACGGTTGAGTCAGGCCGTCGGCAAGGAAGGCCGAATCAACGAGCGAGCGGCGATTCCCGATGCGCGCGGCTTCTGGCGCAGTTCCATGGACTCCGTGAACTCCTTGATCGCCGATCTCGTGCATCCGACGAGCGAAGTCGCGCGGGTGATCGGCGCAGTGGCGCAGGGCGATCTGAGCAAGAGCATGGCGCTCGAAGCCGACGGACGCGCGTTGCAAGGCGAATTCTTGCGCACCGCGAAAATCATCAACAGGATGGTGGAGCAGTTGGGCACGTTCTCGGCCGAAGTCACTCGCGTGGCGCGGGAGGTCGGCACGGAAGGCAAGTTGGGCGGTCAGGCGGATGTGCAAGGTGTGGCGGGCACCTGGAAGGACTTGACCGATTCCGTGAACTTCATGGCCGGCAATCTGACGAGCCAGGTGCGCAATATCGCGGAAGTGACGAAGGCCGTCGCGGCCGGTGATCTCTCTAAGAAGATCACCGTCGACGTGAAGGGCGAGATTCTGGAGTTGAAGAACACGATCAACACCATGGTCGACCAGTTGCGTTCATTCGCGGCGGAGGTCACGCGCGTGGCGCGCGAGGTCGGCACCGAGGGCAAGCTGGGCGGGCAGGCGGAGGTCAAGGGCGTGGCCGGCACCTGGAAGGACTTGACCGACAACGTGAACTTCATGGCGGGCAACCTGACCAGCCAGGTGCGTAACATCGCGGAGGTCACGACCGCGGTCGCCGCGGGCGATCTGTCCAAGAAGATCACGGTGGACGTGAAGGGCGAGATTCTGGAGCTGAAGAATACGATCAACACCATGGTCGATCAGTTGCGTTCGTTCGCATCCGAGGTGACCCGCGTCGCGCGGGAAGTGGGCACGGAAGGGAAGCTCGGCGGCCAGGCGGACGTGAAAGGCGTCGCGGGAACATGGAAGGATCTGACCGATTCGGTGAATTCCATGGGGAGCAACCTGACGGCGCAGGTTCGCAACATCGCGGACGTGACCACTGCAGTGGCTGCGGGCGATCTGTCCAAGAAGATCACGGTGGACGTGAAGGGCGAAATTCTTGAACTGAAGAACACCATCAACACGATGGTCGATCAGCTCAGTTCATTCGCATCCGAGGTCACGCGCGTGGCGCGCGAGGTCGGGACCGAAGGCAAGCTCGGCGGACAGGCGGACGTTCAGGGCGTGGCGGGCACGTGGAAAGATCTGACCGACTCCGTCAATTCCATGGGCAGCAACCTGACGGCGCAGGTTCGCAACATCGCCGATGTGACGACCGCCGTCGCCGCGGGCGATCTGTCGAAGAAGATCACGGTGGACGTGAAGGGCGAGATCCTCGAACTCAAGAACACGATCAACACGATGGTCGATCAGTTGCGGTCGTTCGCATCGGAAGTCACGCGTGTGGCGCGTGAGGTCGGCACGGAAGGCAAGCTCGGCGGTCAGGCCGATGTGCAGGGCGTCGCCGGCACGTGGAAGGACTTGACCGACTCGGTGAACTCGATGGGCAGCAACCTGACGGCGCAGGTGCGTAACATCGCCGAAGTGACGACGGCGGTGGCCGCGGGCGACCTGTCCAAGAAGATCACGGTGGACGTGAAGGGCGAAATCCTCGAGTTGAAGAACACGATCAACACGATGGTCGATCAGTTGCGCTCGTTCGCATCGGAAGTCACGCGCGTGGCACGGGAAGTCGGCACCGAAGGCAAGCTCGGCGGTCAGGCGGACGTGCAGGGTGTTGCGGGAACGTGGAAGGATCTCACCGACAACGTCAACTTCATGGCCGGCAACCTGACCAGCCAGGTGCGCAACATCGCGGACGTGACCAAGGCAGTCGCGGCCGGCGATCTTTCGAAGAAGATCACCGTGGACGTGAAAGGAGAGATTCTCGAACTCAAGAACACGATCAACACGATGGTCGATCAGTTAAGCTCGTTCGCGTCCGAAGTCACTCGGGTAGCACGCGAAGTCGGCACGCTCGGCAAGCTCGGCGGACAGGCGGATGTGCAGGGCGTGGCGGGCACATGGAAGGACCTGACGGATTCCGTGAACTTCATGGCGGGCAATCTGACGAGCCAGGTGCGCAACATCGCGGACGTGACGAAAGCGGTGGCGGCGGGTGATCTCTCGAAGAAAATCACCGTCGACGTGAAGGGCGAGATTCTCGAGTTGAAGAACACGATCAACACGATGGTCGATCAACTGCGCTCGTTCGCATCGGAAGTCACGCGCGTCGCACGGGAAGTAGGCACCGAAGGCAAGCTGGGCGGTCAGGCCGACGTGCAGGGCGTGGCGGGAACGTGGAAGGACCTGACCGACAACGTCAACTTCATGGCGGGGAATCTGACGAGCCAGGTTCGCGGTATCGCGCGCGTGGTGACGGCGGTGGCGAACGGCGACCTGGCGCGCAAGCTGACGGTGGAAGCGAAGGGCGAAATCGCCGCCCTCGCCGATACCATCAACAGCATGACGGACACGCTCGCCACGTTCGCGGATCAGGTCACCACCGTTGCGCGGGAAGTCGGTGTCGAGGGCAAGCTCGGCGGGCAGGCCAAGGTGCCGGGCGCGGCGGGCACCTGGAAGGGTCTCACCGAGAACGTCAATCAATTGGCGGCCAACTTGACGACGCAGGTGCGGGCGATTGCCGAGGTGGCGACTGCCGTGACGCAGGGCGACCTGACGCGTTCGATCACGGTGGAGGCGCTGGGCGAGGTCGCGGCGTTGAAGGACACCATCAACGAGATGATCCGTAACCTGAAGGACACCACGGCCCTCAACACGGAGCAGGACTGGCTCAAGACGAACCTGGCGAAGTTCAGCCGCATGCTGCAGGGGCAGAAGGATCTCGTGGCTGTCGGCCATCTCATTCTTTCTGAATTGGCGCCGGTCGTCGGTGTGCAACAAGCCGAGTTCTTCGTGCTCGATGCAAGTCCGCAGGGCACCTCGCTCAAGCTCGTCGGCAGCTACGCATCGGACGGCTATCGCTCGCACGGAAAACGTGTGGCGCTGGGTGAGGGCCTCGTCGGGCAATGTGCTGTCGAGAAGCGCAAGATTCTGCTTGCACCGTCGTCGTCGAGCGACTACCGCATCGTCTCGGGGCTGCTCACCGTGCTGCCGCAGAATGTCCTCGTGCTGCCGGTCATCTTCGAGGGCCACGTCAAGGGCGTGATCGAACTGGCGTCGGTCGAGCGCTTCAACCCGACTCATCAGGCGTTCCTCGATCAACTGACCGAAAGTATCGGCATCGTGATCAACACGATCGAAGCGAACATGCGAACGGAGGATCTTCTCAAGCAATCGCAATCGCTTGCTCACGAACTGCAGAGCCGGCAAGAAGAGTTGCAGCAGACCAATGAGGAATTGCAGGAGAAGGCCCGTCTGCTCGCTCACCAGAATCAGGAAGTCGAGCGAAAGAGTTCCGAAGTCGAGCAGGCTCGACAGGCACTCGAAGACAAGGCGAAGCAACTGGCGCTGACGTCCAAGTACAAGTCGGAGTTTCTGGCGAACATGTCGCACGAACTGCGCACGCCGCTCAACAGTTTGTTGATTCTTTCGGATCAGCTATGCAAGAACCCGGAAGGCAACCTTTCGCCAAGGCAAGTCGAGTTCTCGAAGACCATTCACTCTTCCGGCAACGATCTGCTCATGCTGATCAACGACATTCTCGATCTCGCGAAGATCGAGTCCGGAACAGTGGTCGTGGACCTGGCGGAGCATCGTCTCGCCGACCTGACGCTCTATGTCGAGCGCACCTTCCGTCACGTCGCTGAGGCGCGTAGCGTCGACTTCTTCATCCAGCTCGGCGCGGACGTGCCGTCGTCGATCGTCACTGATTTGAAGCGCCTCCAGCAGATTCTCAAGAACCTGCTGTCCAATGCCTTCAAATTCACGCACAGGGGCCATGTGACGCTGACCATCGATCAAGCGTTCGCCGGATGGGGCGATGACAGCGAGACGCTCGGTCACGGCGGCCCGGTGCTTGCGTTTTCCGTGCAGGACACCGGCATCGGCATCTCGCCCGACAAGCAGCAGATCGTGTTCGAAGCGTTCCAGCAGGCGGACGGCAGCACGAGCCGCAAATACGGCGGCACTGGGCTCGGACTTGCGATCAGCCGCGAACTGTCCAAGCTGCTCGGCGGTGAAATTCGTCTGACGAGCACGCCCAATAAAGGAAGCACGTTCACGCTGTATCTGCCGGGCAAGAACGACAACGCCCGTTCGGGGCGCAGGTCACTCCCGTTCTTCGACGGCGCGTCGTCCGCAGCCGCGAACGCTGCGGCGCGCGTCGCCGAGGCGCAAGAATCCCGGGCGCGGCCGTATCGGCGGGACGAGATCACGGATGCGACGCTTGTCGCGCCGGTCCCCGATGATCGCGACGATATTGCGCAAGGCGACCGGGTCGTGCTCATCGTCGAGAACGATGCCGCGTTCGCGCGCGTGGTGGCAGATGCCGCGCGAGAAGGCGGGATGAAGGTCATTGTCACGGGTTACGGGGCCGACGCGTTGACGCTCGCTGCCCGATACAAACCCGATTTCATGACGCTCGACGTGTTCCTGGCCGACATGGAGGGATGGCGAATCCTGAGCCGGCTCAAGCAAGACATGGCGACGCGGCACATTCCCGTGTGCGTCGTTTCCTCGGACGAGTTTCGCGAGCGCGCGCTGCGAACGGGCGCCTTCGCGTTCATGCCCAAGCCGGTCGAATCGAAGGAGACGCTCGATCTCGCGCTTTCGGCGCTCGCGCAATATGTCGGTCCGAGGCAGCGCACGGTGCTTGCGGCTTTGCCGGAAGGGGCGGAGCGTGACTTGCTCGTGCATGGCCTCGACGGATCGCAGGCAACGTTTACGATCGCCGATTCGCGCGAGACGCTGCTCCGGCATTTATCGTCGAGTTGTTTCGACGTCCTGGTGCTGGCCGATGACACCGTCGCAGTCGCGCCGGAAGACGTCGAGCAGGCGTTGTCGGGATCGCGTGTCCTCGCGCCGTTACCGGTCATTCTTCGCGCGGACGACATCGCCGAAACCCCGCGATGGCAGCAGCAATGCGAAACGTTCGTCGCGCATCCCGCAGCAAGCCCTGAAATGCTGTTCGACCTTTGCATCGCGGCGCTTCACGTCGACGCGAACGCGCTTCCTGCGGAAGCCAATGCCGTCGTGAGCGCACTGCGGATTCCGCAAGGCAAGCTCCACGGCAAGAAGGCACTGATCGTCGACGACGACATGCGCAACATATTCGCCCTCGCCACGGTGATGGAAGACTTGGGCATGCGCCATTCCTGGGCCGATAACGGACGCGACGCCGTCAACCAGGTGGAGGCGGATCCGGAAATCGACATCGTTCTGATGGACGTGATGATGCCCGAGATGGACGGCCTCACCACCATCCGCGAGATTCGCAAGCGGCCGGTGGGCCGAGCGCTGCCCATCATCGCCGTGACAGCCAAGGCAATGAAGGGCGATCGCGAAAAGTGCATCGAGGCGGGCGCCTGGGATTACCTGTCCAAACCCGTGAACCTCGACGACTTGCTCGCCGTGTTGCACGCCTGGCTGCATCGATAGGATAGCCATGCTAGATGCGGACGTTGCCGCGCACCCGAGTGTGCGCATTCTCGTCGTGGACGATCTGGTCAGCCAGCACGTCGTTCTGCGCACGGTGCTGGAGGAGCCGGGGCAGGACGTCGTCTGCGTGTCGTCCGGGCGCGAAGCATTGAAGGAAGTGCTGGCGCAGGACTTCGCCGTCATTTTGCTGGACGTCAATATGCCGGACATGGACGGCTTCGAAACGGCCAGCCTGCTGCGGTCTTATCGACGAACCGCGACGACGCCCATCATCTTCGTGACGGCTCATGTCGACGATGCGGAAATGGCGCGCGGTTACGCTCTCGGCGCTGTCGACTACATATCGTCGCCGGTTGTCCCGGAGATACTTCGCGCGAAGGTACGCGTGTTCGTCCAGCTTTACAGGATGAACCTCGAAATGATCTCGCGCGCCGCGGAGCGCGAGGAGCTTGCGCGTGCCGAGGCCTTGCGTGCATCGGCAGATCAGGCTCGGCAGCGTGCGGACTTTCTCTCTCAGGTCAGCCATCTGCTGACCCGTTCGCTGGATGTCGACACGACCTCGGCGCGTATCGTCGACAGCGCCGTTCCGACACTCGCGGACGTGGCGTGTGTCCTGCTCATGCTCGAGAACGAGTCGGTGCCGCGCACGTTGTTTTCCACGCGCCCTGGTGCCTGGCACAGAGTGGATGCAGGGCGCGAGCCTCCGCATGCGCCGCCGGTGCCGGTCAAGGAGTTTTTCGGTTATGCGCAGCAGTCGCTCGACCGGGGCGAGGCCATCGCGGTTGTCGGCAGCACGGCAGAAATGTTCGGCCGTGCATCGGCTGAGCCGCAGCGCACGGCCTCGGTTAGCCGTGAAGGGAGCGTGGCCTTCTATCCGTTGCTCAACACCGTGCAGCACAAGGCGGTGCTGGCGCTCGGGTACGAGGGCGAGGAGAGCCGCAGTGAGTTGACTGCGGTGACGACCGAATTCGTGAGCCGGGCATCGATCGGGCTGGAGAATGCATTGCTGTTCTCCGCGCTGCGCGAGGAAGACCGGCGCAAGGACGAATTCCTGGCCATGCTCGCGCATGAACTGCGCAATCCGCTTGCGCCGATCTCCAACGCGGTCAGCGTCATGAAGGCCGCCGATCCGGGCGACGGTCAGCTCCTGAAGTGGTCCTACGATGTCATCGGCACGCAGATCGACCACATGGTGCATATCGTCGACGACTTGTTGGACGTGTCGCGCATCGCGCGGGGCACGGTGTCCCTGCGGCGTGAACCCGTGCCGTTGAGCCTCGTCGTCGAGCGCGCGATAGAGACCAGCCTGCCGCATTTCGGACGGCGTACGCAAGCGTTCGTGTTGAACGCACATGCGGATCACGTGATCGTCGACGGCGATGTCGTCCGGCTGACGCAAGTCGTATCCAACCTGCTGAACAACGCGTCGAAGTTCACGCCGGTGGGCGGCAACATCGCGCTGTCCACGGACTTCTGCGATGACCACGCGGTGATCACCATCACCGATGACGGCGAGGGCATCGACCCGAAGTGGCTGGGCCGCGTATTCGAGCTGTTCGCGCAAGGCGATAGCTCGCTGGATCGCGCTCAGGGCGGACTCGGCATCGGATTGACGCTCGCCCGCCACCTCGTCGAATCGCATGGCGGTTCCATCACTTGCAGCAGCGAAGGGCGAGGCAAGGGCGCAGAATTCACCGTGCGACTTCCCGCCAAGACCGAGCCCAAACCGTTCCCGCGCGCACAGGACGTTGCTGCTCTTGGCGGCGTGCGCGGACTGCGCGTGCTCGTCGTCGACGATTCGACGGCCTCCGCCGAAAGCGTGGCCTTGTTCCTCGAAATACAGGGGTGCGAAGTATCCTGCGCGAACGACGGACCGACCGCCCTGACCTTGGCGCGCAGCTTCAGGCCGCACGTCGCCATTCTGGACATCGGCTTGCCCGGAATGACGGGGTACGAAGTCGCGAAGAGAATGCGCGAGGAAGCGGACATGCGAAGCTGCCTGCTCATCGCGTTGAGCGGCTACGGACAGGATGTGGACCGGCAGAATTCGAAGGCTGCCGGCATGGACCATCACTTGATCAAGCCGGCAGACCTCGATGCCTTGACGGAACTCATCGCGAAGAACGCAACGGAGCGGGGGCTCGACAGGGTGAGTGCGCGCGATTGACCGCTTCGGCCGCAAAGCGTTGCTCTGCGCCGAGATCGGTCGATGCTTCAATCCGGGCCATCTTAAGCATTCAATAAGCTCGGCCGCCGGAGTATGAGTGGCCGGCCCCCAGAGGCATCGACATCAAAAAAAGGACAATCGCCGCGTGAACGCATTCGATACAACCATTCAAACCTTTCTAATTCATATCGCTCCGTCCTCGGGGTTCTTTGCTCAAGTGGTTAGCGTCCTCGCTGACTTCTATCTGTTCAAAGGGGTGCTTCCGCTCGCGATTCTGTGTGCGATGTGGTTCAAGCCGGGCAGTTCGCTCGAATATCGCCGGGAAATGGTCGTCGCGATCTTGTTTTCCGCGCTGGTCGCTTTCGTGGTCGGGCGGCTTCTCGCGCTCTTCCTGCCGTTTCGTCTAAGGCCCATTTACGACACGAGCCTCGGCTTGCACTTTCCCGGCGCAAGCCACGCCAGCGACCACCTCCGTTTATGGAGTTCGTTGCCGAGCGACCATGCCGCACTGTGGATGGCGGTGGCGGTGGGAATCTTCCTCGTGTGGCGGTGGATCGGCGTGCTGGCGGTCTTACAGTGCCTGCTGCTCATTTGCTTGCCCCGCGTGTACCTCGGGCTGCATTATCCGACGGACGTTCTTGCGGGCGCGTCGATCGGCGCCACGGTCGTTGCGATCCTGACGCGAGCTCGTCTGAGAGCGCCGTTCGCGCCGTACATCGTACGGTTCATCGAACGTAGCCCGGCCGTGGGCTACATGATGGCGTTCTTGCTTCTCTTCGAATTCGCCACGATGTTCGACGAGCCTCGACTACTCGCCTTGTCGCTGTTCAAAATGTTGTAGCCTCTTCCGGGGGCTTGAGCAGGGCTTGTTAGAATCGGCCAGCTCCCTTTATCGGCTCTCCAAATGAACGCTCGACACGTTGCATCCGCACTTGCGCGAATGGGCCTCGTCGGTGCGGCGTGCGCTCCGTTGTGCGCATTCGCCGACGGCGATACCGCGCAGACCATCGTCATGGTCCGGCATGGCGAAAAGCCCGACCAGGGGCTCGGACAGCTCTCGTGCCAGGGATTGAACCGGGCGCTGGCCTTGCCGCGAGTCATCGAAACGAAATTCGGCCGCCCGGACGCCATCTTCGCTCCCGATCCCGCGAAGCAAAAAAATGACCGCGGAACGAAGTACGACTACGTGCGTCCCCTCGCGACCATCGAGCCGACGGCGATCTACTTCGGTCTGCCGGTCAACGCATCCCTCGGCTTCAAGGATATCGACAAGCTCGCGGATTCCTTGCTCTCGCCGAACTACCGCAGCAGTGTGGTGGTCGTTGCATGGGAACATGCGCTCGTCGAGGAGACGGCGCGGCGCATCGTCAAACGTTTGGGCGGAGACGCTTCGAGCGTGCCGAAGTGGAAAAGCGCGGACTTCGACAGCATCTATGTCGTGCGCGTCACTCATCGCGCGGGAACGTCCGTCGCGTCATTCGCCGTCGAACGGGAAGGGTTGAATGGTCAATCCACCGCCTGTCCCGTGCGGTGATCCAACTCAAAGCTGCAGGAAGGCGAAGACCGAAACACCGAGTCCTGCCGCGCCCATGAGTCCCGCAAGCCAGAATAGCTTGCGGCTTCCCGTAAGCGACGTGATAGCCGCCAGCGAGATCGCGACGCTCAGCCAGGCCAGCGCCTGACCGAACAAATGCTGCGGATGCTCTTTCGCCTCGGAGCGTCGGTTGGCTTCTTCCACGTCTTTTTCCAGCTCCCGCGCCTTGGCCGAGATTTCCTTCTTCCGGTCCTCGTATTTCGCGATCTGATCCCGATAGAACGGTTGCCGCTGCACAGGCGCAAGCTCGGCGGCCAGCTCCATCAAGTGACCTTTGCTCGATTGCGCCTGATAGTAGCCCCACTGGTCGCTCGCCTTGCTCTGCGAGAGCACGGCATCGTTCTTGAAGATCAGCGCCTGCGTCTGCAACACGCCTTCCTCATAGTGAAGCAGCCCCGATAACGCAGCGAGAATCGCCGTGAAGACCGCGACCCAGCGCGACAGCGGATCGCCGGCATGAGCGGCATGTTCGACGAGATGGTCGTGCGGTGCGTGTTCGTGGGACATGGATGATTTTCGACGTAGCGGCGAACAGCGACGCCCTTGATGGAAGTGTTTGCGATCTTATCGCAATGGGTCGCGCGACGCGTTCCCACCAAGTCGACGCGAAGCCACCCGTCAGACGATTGCATCACACTCGTCGAGCAACCAATCCTGGAACGCGCGCACGGCAGCCGATTGCTCGCGGCGCGTGAGCAACACGTATCCGCGATCGGTGACGAGCGGCGTATCGCAGAGCGCGACGAGTTGGCCGGTCGCAACGAGTTCGTCGATGAGCGGCGACCAGCCGAGCGCGACGCCCTGACCCATCACGGCGGCATGCGCGACGAGCGCGTAGCTGTTGAACGTGAATGCGCCGTGCGTGGGCGGGGCGACCTGTCCGTGCGCATCGAACCAGGCGTTCCATGACAGCCATCGCTCGGGCTGCGTGCGCTCGACATGCAGGAGCGGCAGCTTCGAGAGATCCGACGTGTCGTGCGTGGCCGCGAAGCCAGGGCTGCACACGGGCGTGACACGCTCGGGAAACAGCTTCACGGCGCGGCGCGATCCCCAGTCGCCGTCCATGTCGCCGAACACGACGACGACATCCGCAAGCTCGCCCGATGCGCTCGGCATCTGCTGCGACGTGACGATCCGAACATCGACATCCGGCATCAACGCCTTGAATTGCGGCAGGCGCGGCATGAGCCAGTAGGTGGCGAAGCCGAAGTCCGTCGACAACGTGAGCGTGCGTTGCGTATGGCGCGAGCGGATATCGCTCGTGGCCTGACGGACCAGATCGAGGCTTTGGCGCACCGCATCGAAAAGAAGCGCGCCGTCTTCCGTCAACGATACCCCGCGATGCCCGCGTTTGAAGAGCGCCGTCCCGAGCGATTCCTCCAGTTGCACGACGCGCTGACTGACCGCGGGCTGCGTCGAGCCGAGTTCGCGCGCGGCCGCCGTGAAGCTCGCGAGCCGCGCGGCGGATTCGAACATCAGCAGCGCCTGCATGGGCGGCAGGCGGTCTTGTCGCGGCATAACGGCTCCTTATGGGCGCATAACGAAATGCCGTCTTCCCAGGCGATATTGGAACGGCAATAGTGGCGTTGAACCGACCTTCACGGCGCGCGCGGTGCGCCGCTTTCGATTCTATTCGAGGCTTGCTCAATGCCTGACATGAAACAAAATATCCTTGTTTTGATGGCCGATCAATTGACGCCGTTCGCGCTCGCCGCATACGGCAATCGCGTAACGAAGACGCCGCACATCGATGCGCTCGCGCGTGAGGGCGTGGTCTTCGAATCGGCTTATTGCGCGAGTCCGCTGTGCGCGCCGTCGCGTTTTTCCCTTCTCGCGGGCAAGCTGCCGTCGAACATCGGCGCGTATGACAACGCCGCCGAGTTTCCATCCGAGACGCTGACCTTCGCGCATTATTTGCGCGCGGAGGGTTATCGCACCATCTTGTCAGGAAAGATGCATTTCTGCGGCGCGGATCAGTTGCACGGCTTCGAGGAACGTCTCACCACGGACATCTATCCGGCGGATTTCGGCTGGACTCCGGACTGGCGGAACTTCGAAGCGCGCCCGTCGTGGTATCACAACATGAGTTCCGTCATCGACGCAGGTCCGTGCGTGCGCACCAATCAACTCGATTTCGACGACGAAGTGACGTTCACCGTCCGCCAGAAGCTCTTCGACATTGCGCGCGAGCGTCAGGCGGGCAAGGATGCGCGGCCTTTCATGATGGTCGCGTCGCTGACGCATCCGCACGACCCTTACGCGATACCACGAAAATACTGGGACATGTATCGCGACGAAGACGTGGACATGCCTGCTCATCGCGACTCGTTCGAAGCCAGCGATCCGCATTCGAAGCGTCTGCGCCACGTGTACGAAGCCGATCGCACGCCGCCCACGGACCAGCAGGTTCGCAACGCACGCCGGGCGTACTACGGCGCGGTGTCCTATGTGGACGACCAGTTCGGCATGATGCTCGAAGCGCTGGAACAGGCCGGGCTTGCAGACGATACGACGATCATCGTCACGTCCGATCACGGCGAGATGCTCGGCGAGCGCAACCTCTGGTACAAGATGACGTTCTTCGAAGGCGGCTGCCGCGTGCCGCTGATCGTGCATCGGCCGGGGCGGTTCGCGGCGCATCGCGTGAAAGAGTCGGTCTCTCATCTCGATGTCTTGCCGACGCTCGTCGAGATCGCGCGCGGAAACTTGCCGCAGGATTGGCCCGATGCCATCGACGGGCAAAGTCTCATGCCGCACCTCGCGGAAACGGGCGGCCATGACGAAGCCATCGGCGAGTATCTCGCGGAGGGCGCGATTGCGCCCATCGTCATGATCCGGCGCGGCGCCTACAAGTTCATTCACACGAAGGTCGATCCCGACCAGCTCTACGACCTCGACGCCGATCCGTTCGAGCGCAAAAATCTCGCGGACGATGATCGGCATCGCGCGCTGGTCGCGCAGTTTCGCGAGGACGTCGCGCGCCGCTGGGATCTGGACGCGCTGCATCGCGATGTGTTGAAAAGCCAGCGCCGCCGCCATTTCCACTTCGCTTCGACCACGCTCGGCACCATCCAGTCATGGGACTGGCAGCCTCACGTCGATGCGAGCCAGCGTTACATGCGCAATCACATCGATCTCGACGATCTCGAAGCGATGGCCCGCTTTCCCGCCATCGCGCAAGGAAGCCGCTGAACATGAACCCGCACACATCGAGAGGAAACCACATGAAAAAAGCCCTATTGCGTGCGCTTTTCCGCGTTGCGCTTGCTTGCACGGCATCGCACGCGCTCGCCGCCGCCGATCCGCAGTCGTGTACTCAAGTCCACATGGCCGGTCCGGGGTGGACCGACATCGACGCGACGAATGCGATGAGCGGCGTCGTGCTGAAGGCGCTCGGCTACAGGCAGGAGGTCGCCAACCTCTCGGTGCCGATCACGTATCAGGGTTTGAAGAAAGGGCAGATCGACGTCTTTCTCGGCAACTGGATGCCCGCGCAGGCGCCGCTCGTGAAACCGTTCGTCGAAGAGAAATCGATCGACGTGGTGCGGCCGAACCTCTCTCAGGCGAAGTTCACGCTCGCCGTGCCGGACTATGTGGCCGCAGCGGGCGTGCATTCGTTCGCCGATCTGCAGAAGAACGCCGGCAAGTTCGACAACCGCATCTACGGCATCGAACCCGGCGCGCCCGCCAATCAGAACATCAAGAAGATGGTGGAGGACAAGGCGTTCGGTCTCGGCGACTGGAAGCTCGTCGAATCGAGCGAAACGGCGATGTTGACGCAAGTCGAACGCGCGATACGCGACAAGAAGTTCATCGTGTTTCTCGCGTGGGAGCCGCATTTGATGAACACGAAATTCAAGCTCGTCTACCTCGACGGCGGTGACAAATACTTCGGTCCCGACTATGGCGGCGCGACGGTCAACACCGTGTCGCGCAGCGGCTACGAACAGCAATGTCCGAACGTCGGGCGACTCTTCAAGCAGATGGCCTTCAACGTCGATCTGGAAAACGGCGTCATTTCCGACGTGCTCGACAAGAAGCAGAAGATCGACACGGCCGCCACCGATGCGCTCAAGCGTCACCCCGAGCTATTGAAGACATGGCTCGACGGCGTGACCACCGCGAGCGGCGGCAACGGACTCGAAGCCGTCGAAAGCGCGCTCGGCGCGAAGTAGAAAGGGGACGGGCGCGAAAGTAAGCGCTCACTGGGGAAATCCCCACGTTTCTTCGCTCGCGCTTTGCATACAATGTTCCCGTCAGTCGTCACAAATGGGGCCGCAATGGCGCGATCGCAACCAGCTTTGCATACAATCCCCGCCGAATCCGCGCGTTCGGCCGACGACGTCTATCTCTCCATCAAGGACGCGCTCGCGAGCGGCCAGTACGGTGCGGGTCAATATCTCCGCGAGGAACAGCTTGCGAAGAGTCTCGGCGTAAGCCGCACGCCCGTGCGCGAAGCGCTGCGGCGGCTCGACGCCGAAGGCTGGGTCGAAACGCGCCCGAACTACGGCGTGCGCGTGAAGGCGTGGACCTTGCAGGACGCGCGCGAGATCTTCGAAGCGCGGCTGCTCGTCGAGCCGTATCTCGCGGGGCGCGCGGCGCTGTCCATCGGCGCCGAGGATATCGCGCGCCTGAAAGCGCTTGCCGATGCGATGCTCGCGATCACCCGCCATCCATCGACGCCCGAAGCCTGCGAAGCGTGGTTTGCCGCGAACGGTGAATTCCACGCGATCATCACCGCCGCCGCGAACAATGCGCGCCTCGACCGCTCGCTTCGGTCGATGAAGGAAACGCCGCTCATCAAGTGGACCTTCGACACGTACAGCGACGAAGATCGCGAACGCAGCGCGCGCCAGCATTTCGAAATGGTGCTCGCGCTCGAACAGCGCAACGCCGCGTGGGCGGAAGCCGTCACGCGCTGCCATATTCTCGCCGCCGAAAAGGCGGTGCTCGACCGCTACGACAGAGAGCATTGCGCGTCGTAGGCAGTCCGCGGTTCGAGTTGCACCAGCATTACGAAATGTCGACAGGAGACACGACATGCTGAGCACCGATAGCACGACGATTAGCACCGTAAGCGCAGGGCCCAGGCTCGACCGGTTACCCATCTCGGGCTTTCACAAGCGCGTGCTGTGGCTGATCGGCGCGGGCATGTTTCTCGATTCCTTCGATATCTATCTCGCGGGCGGCGTGCTCGGCGCGCTCGCCAAGACCGGCTGGTCGACGATGCAACTGAACGCGGCGTTTCTGTCGTCCACGTTCATCGGCATGTTGATCGGCGCGTTCACGGCGGGCGTGCTCGGCGACGCGAAGGGCCGCAAGTTCACGTATCAGTTCAATCTCGCCGTGTTCGGCCTCGCGTCGATTGCGGGCGCGTTCGCGCCGGACATGACGTGGCTCATCGTCTGCCGCTTCTTCATGGGGCTCGGACTGGGCGCGGAAATCGTCGTCGGTTACGGCTCGGTCGGCGAGTTCATGCCGCCCGCCGTGCGCGGCAAATGGTCGGCGTATCTGTCGCTCATCACCAATTCCGCGCTGTTTTTCTCGACGTTCATCGGCTATCTGATCATTCCGTCGATCGGCTGGCGCGCGATGTTCGCGATGGTCGGCATCGGCGCGATGGTCGTGTGGTTCATCCGCAAGAAGATGCCGGAGTCGCCGCGCTGGCTCGAATCGAAAGGCCGCTACGCCGAAGCCGATGCGATCCTGCGCGATGCCGAAGCGGAATCGGCGAAGACCGCGCCGCTGCCGCCCGTCGACGACGCGCCGCGCACCGTCACGAAAAAGACCACGCTGCTCGAACTCTTCTCGCCTTCGCAGATTCGCCGCACGTTCGTGGCGATCGTCGTGCAGGTCGCGATCAACATGGTGATCTACGGCTTCATCGTGTGGGTGCCGACGTTCCTGATGAAGCAGGGCATCGGCATGGCGTCCTCGCTCGGCTATACGACGCTGATGTCGCTCGGTGGTCCGGCGGGCGCGCTCGTCGGCGTGCTGATCGCGGACAAGGCCGGGCGCAAGAACGGATTGATCGCGGTCTCGATTCTCGCGGCGGTGATCGGCTGGCTGTACGGACATTCCACCGGCGTCGCGATGGCCACGCTGCTCGGCTTCCTGCTCTTCACGCTCACGTATCTGATGGTCGCGCTCGGCGTCGCCACGTACGTGCCCGAGCTGTTCGCCACCGAGAACCGGATGCGCGGCAACGGCATCGCGGGCTGCGCGGGGCGCATCACCGGCATCTTCGCGCCGCAACTCGTCGTGGTGATGTACGCGGCGGGCGGCGTGAAGGACGTGCTCTCGATGATCATCGGCACGCTCGTGGTGATGGCCGTCGTGCTGGCCGTGTTCGGTATCGAGACGAACAAGCGCTCGCTGGAAGAGATCGCGCCTTCGCTCGACGGCGACGACGCGCGCGCGGTATCGGCTATGGCGCGGGAATCGCATCGTTGAAACTTTAGGGGACATGGACATGAGCGTTTCGCATCAGGACAAGCGTCAGGCGTTGAAAGCACGGTTCGCGCGCAAGGAGATCGTCACGGCGCCCGGCATCTTCGACATGATTTCCGCGAAGATGGCCGACTCGATGGGCTTCGATTGCCTCTACATGACGGGCTTCGGCACGGTCGCGTCGCATCTCGGCCTGCCCGACGCGGGCATCGCCACGTATAGCGACATGGTGAATCGCGTCGCGGCGTTTTGCGGCGGCACGAACACGCCGATGATCTGCGACGGCGATACCGGCTACGGCGGCCTGCTGAACGTCGCGCATACGGTGCGCGGCTACGAGCAGGCGGGCGCGGCAGGCATCCAGCTCGAGGATCAGGAGTTCCCGAAGAAATGCGGCCATACGCCGGGGCGTCGCGTGATTCCGGCCGAAGACATGGTGCGCAAGATCAGGGTCGCGGCGGAGAGCCGAAGCGACGCGAATTTCCAGATCATCGCGAGAACGGACGCGCGGACATCGCTCGGACTCGATGAAGCGCTGCGTCGCGGCGAAGCCTATGCGAAGGCGGGCGCGGATGTGCTGTTCATCGAATCGCCGGAGAGCGTCGAGGAACTGGAGAAGATCGGGCGCGCGTTCGATATGCCGCTGCTCGTGAATGTCGTCGAAGGCGGAAGAACGCCGCAGTTGCCGCCGGCGGAATTGCAGCGGCTCGGGTTTGCGCTGGCGATCTATCCGGCTTCCGGGTTCCTCGCGGTGGCGAAGGCGCTCAAGGATGTGTACGGCGAGATACTCGCGCAGAAGGGCACGGAAGGCGCTTCGAACGCGATGTATCCGTTCTCGGAAATGTGCGAGCTGATGGGTTTTCCGGACGTCTGGGCGTTCGACCGCGCGCATGCGGATTGAGCCGTGCCATCGCCGGATGCGCGCGAAGTCACACGTCGAGAATGCGGAAACGCTGAAGCGCCGCGATTTGCGCATGCAGCGTGCGCGCGCGATCCTCGCGGCAGAGCGCTTGCGCGGCGGACGCATCGCCTTTGCGCAGTGCATCGGCGATCGCACGCAAGGCTTGCGTCTGCGCGGGATCGAGATCGGTCAGTCGCAGGGTCAGTTCGCGCACGCGTCGAACCTGATCGGAGCATTCACCGACGATCTGCACGAGACGCGGGTTATCGCTCAACTCGACGAGGCGCGCATAGAACGCCTCATGCGAGGCGTACCATGTCTCGCGGTCCTGTTTCGCGAAGGCGCGGTCCATGTCCGCGCACGCCTTTTCAAGCGCTTTCAAGTCTCTTGCGCCCGGCTTGCGCGCGGCAGCGGCCGCGGCGGCGGTGGCTTCGAGACTCGTCTGCACATGAAAGACTTCCTCGATATCCGCCATCGACACATTGCGCACGCGCATGCCGTGACGCGGGATGATCTGCACGAGGTGTTCGTTCTGCAGACGGATGAGCGCTTCGCGCACCGGCGTGCGGCTCACGCCGAACAACTGCACGAGTTCCTGTTCCAGGATTTGCGTGCCGGGCCGCAGTTCATTGCTGAGTATCCGCTCGCGCAACGTCTGATAGACCGTATCGGTCGATTTCTCGCGCGGCTTTGCCAAGGCTTCGGCGGGTCGGGCTGGAGCCATGTCGGGCATTCCCCAAACAGTGCCGTCGATGCACGGACGATATGTCTGATCGCAGACGGAATGCCTTCATTATAGGAAAACAAAAGCCGCGTATCGTTCAATGTATGCGTTAGCGTACGGGTCTTCACCTATCCCAGACTTCGTCGGGCAGCGGCAGACCTTCGAGATCGCCGGCTGTCAATGGACCATCCACTGTCGCGCCGTCGCTTTCGACCATCAGCATGACTTGCCGCGTGTGCTGCGCGCTGTGCCACGCGGTGCGTTCGAGCACTTCGTGCATGGAGCGGCGGCCATAGTAAGTCGGCACGTCGTATGAAAGCGAGCGATCGCTTTCATGTTCCCACCAGTCCAGCAGTTTCGCGCGGACGCTTTCGCCCCAGCGCGCGATATCCTCGGCTTGCCATTCGGGCGGCGGCACTTCGTCGAAACCTTCGAAGCGCAATTCGATCCGATGCGCCGCCTGCACGCCCATTTCCGCGACGCGGAATACATGGAAGCTCAGGCCCGCGGGCGTGCGATTGCGATTGCGAAACGGCTCGCGGAAAAAGCCGGCGGAGAACTGCCGCGTGTAACGCGCATTGGCTTCGAGCACGAGCGCGAGGCGGCGAACGAGCGCGTCGGGCGGCAGCGGCGGCGTGGGCTTCGTCTTGAGATCGAGGAAGCGGATCACGTCGTTGATCGACTGGCAGAACGTGTACTTCGATCCGAGCGCCACCACGGGCACGCTGCGCGCACCGAGCGCCTCAAGCGCGGCGCGGCCTTCGGGATCATTGTGAACGTCGATCGATTCGAACTCGATGCCCTGGCGCGTGAGGAACTCTTTCGTGCGCAGGCAGGACGAGCATCCGGGTTGCCAGAACACGCGGATGCGCGTGCCAGTCGGCGCTTGGGTCGCGGCTTCGTTCATGTCGATTCCTTCGAAAAGGCCTTGATTCAGGGCATTTTCATCGAACCGATGGCTGCGGGAAAGAAACGCTTCGTCATGCCGTCATCGCCGTATGCGATGACGCGCGTTCTTTCAGTACACTGCGGCGTATCTTCCGATTGAATCAGTGACCATGCCGCCGATCGATCCGCTCTCGCTCAGACTGTTTCTCGCTGTCGTCGATGCCGGCACGATCGCCGCCGCCGCGCAGCGCGAACATATCGCGGCTGCGGCGGTCAGCCGGCGCATCAGCGAGATCGAAGCGATGTTCGGTGTCGCGCTGTTGCGTCGCACGAACAAAGGCGTCGAGCCGACCGAAGCCGGCGAACGGCTTGCTGCATTGGCGCATCGTGCGTTGCATCAATTCGACGATATCGCGGTGCAGATGCGCGACTTCGCGAGCGGCACGAGCGGCATCGTGCGCATTGCGGCGAACGTATCGTCGATCGTGCAGTTTTTGCCGCGCGATATCCAGTCGTTCGCCGCGCGCCATCCCAACGTGCGCATTCAGCTCGATGAAAAGCCGAGCGCGCAAGTGGTGCGCGCGGTCGCGGACAACGCGGCCGATATCGGCGTGTTCACCGCCGTGCCTCACGGCTATGCGATCCACACGATGCCCTATCGCACCGACGATCTCGTGCTCGCGACGCCGCCGGGTCATGCGCTCGCGCAGGCGCAATCGATCGCTTTCGCCGATGCGCTCGACGAAGAGTTCGTCGCCTTGCCGTCCGATACCGCGATCAGCCAGTCGCTCACGCGTGCGGCGAATGCGTTCGGCCGGTCGGTGCGCGTGCGCATTCAGGTGTCGAGCTACGACGCGCAATGCCTGATGATCGAAGCGGGACTCGGTCTCGGCGTCATGCCCGAAGCGGTCGCGAAACAGCATGCGCTGGCCGTCGTCGCGTTGACGGACGCGTGGGCCGCGCGCGAATTGCTCATCGGCGTGCGCTCGCTCGCTGCGTTGCCCGAAGCATGCAGACGGCTCGTCGAGCATCTCACGAGCGCATGATGCGGTGCTACCATCGGCGCACAGTGATGATTCGATCGGGAGTGCGAGCATGGCCGCGTCACGCAATAACGTCACGCCGGAGGCATCGACACGCCGCGTCGAGGTGATATCGAACGATCATCCCGTCGATAGCGCGCGGCCCGCGCGACGCAACACGACCGAGCTTGCGTATCGCGAGCTGCGCCGCCGGATCATCGAAAGCGAACTGACGCCAGGCTCGTATCTGCTCGAACAAGAGCTAGGGTTGATGCTCGGCTTCAGCCGCACGCCCATTCGCGAAGCCGCGCTGCGTCTGCAAGGCGAGGGCCTCGTGCAGATCGTGCCGCGTCATGGCATTCGCATCGTGCCGACTTCCATCTCGGACATCCGGCACATCTATCAAGTGCTGATCAGCCTCGAATCGACGGCGGCGGGGCTCGTCGCGGCCAACGCCGACGTGGATCTTTCGCCGCTCGTTCATGCATGCGAGACCATGTCCGATGCGTTCGAACGCGGCGACATGCTCGCCTGGGCCGCCGCCGACGAAGTCTTTCACGAGACGCTCGTCGCATTGAGCGGCAATGCGCGGCTGCGCGGCATCGTCATGAATTGCCGCGATCAGGTGCATCGCGTGCGCCGCTTCACTCAGATGGTCAAGGCGCATCCGCAGCCGTTGAAGTCGATACAGGAGCACTACGCGATCATCGACGCACTGCGTGACGGCGATGCAGCAAAAGCGGCCGATCTGTATCGCGCGCATCGCGAACGTGGATGGCGAGACCAGACTGCGGTGCTGCAGCAATACGGCATAGAGCGCGCATGAAACAAGAGTCGGGCCAGGTTTGGGAAGGGTAAGTACGCCCTCCATGAAGATGGACTTTCGCCGATTTAATGCATACATTAACTCGCACGGTTAATCGATACAGCCGTGCGAGCGATGCCGTCATGCGCAGCGCTCACGCAGAAGAGCAACGTCCAGAGCAGGTTTGAAAACCACAGTGCGGCCGCATCGCGGACAGCGTGTGAGACCGCCGATCATGGATGGAGACGCCTACATGTTTGCGCCTGGAAAGATCGTTCGTGCCGCTCGCAGTGTCTGTTTGTTGTCCTTCACCGCTGCATGCCTGTGCAGCACCGCCGCGCGCGCCGCGCCGCTGACCGTCACGCACTGGGGCGACGGCATGTATGGCGTGCCGTTCGCCGTCGCGATGGAGAAGGGCTTCTTCAAGGAAGAGGGGGTCGACGTGACGGGCTTCATCACGTCGGAAGGCGGCGGCACGACCGTGCGAAACGCGATGGCTTCCGAGATTCCTTATGGCGAAGTGGCATTGCCCGCGGCGATCTCAGCAGTGAAGCAGGGCGTCGACTTGACTATCGTGCATGGCGGCGTGCAGAGCCTGGCCGATGTCTATTGGGTAGAACTGAAGAAAGGCACGATCACCAGCATCCAGCAGATGAAAGGCAAGACGATGGGCTATAGCAGCCCGAAGTCGACGACCGACACCATCTCGACGATCGGCCTCGACCGCGCGGGATTGACGGGACAGGTGCAGCGCAAACCGGTCGGCAGTTCGAGCGGCATGTTGACTTCGTTGCAGCAGGGCGCGGTCGATGTGGCCTACATGACCGAGCCTTCGTACAGCGCGAAGAAGGAGCAGTTGCGCATCGCGTTCCGCTCGATGGATATCGTGCCGAATGAAACGCAAACGGTCGGCATCGTGCGAACCGATTATCTGAAGGCTCATCCCGATGTCATCAAGGGCATCATCAAGGCGCGCCGCAAGGCCGTGCAGTACATGGCCGCGCATCGCGACGAGTCCGCGCAGATTCTCGCGAAGCAGTACAAGATGGATCCGGGCGTGGCGACATCGGCGCTGAACAACGTGCTCGATTCCGATCCGAAGTACTGGAGCGAAGGCAGCTTCGACCGCAAGAGCATGGACGAAGTGCTGAAGGGACTGATCCTCGTGAAAGCGATTCCCGATGGCCCGTTCGACTGGTCGAAGATCGTCGACGAATCGCTTCTGCCCGCCGATCTGCAAACGAAGAAGTGAGGGTGCAATGAGCGTGCTGCCACGTCGCACCAAGATATCGGTCGTGTCGCGCGATGCCACGGCGGACGACGCCGAACGCGTCCAGGCGCGCCTGACCGATGTCACGCGCATCTATCCGGGCACATCGGGCAAGCCTCCGTTTCACGCGCTCGGACCCGTGAGTCTCGAACTTCGCGCGGGAGAGTTCTTCTCGGTCGTCGGCCCGTCCGGATGCGGAAAGTCCACCTTGCTCGACGTGCTCGCGGGCCTCAATCCCGCGAGCGGCGGCACGGTCGAGTTCGAAGGGAAGCCCGTGGGACGCGAAGTGCCGGACGGCGTGGCGGTCGTGTTTCAGGAAGACGCGAGCTTTCCGTGGCTCAACGTGTTCGATAACGCCG
Organism: Caballeronia sp. ATUFL_M2_KS44; assembly: GCF_023630965.1. Taxonomy (NCBI): domain Bacteria; kingdom Pseudomonadati; phylum Pseudomonadota; class Betaproteobacteria; order Burkholderiales; family Burkholderiaceae; genus Caballeronia; species Caballeronia sp. ATUFL_M2_KS44. The sequence continues at coordinate 444,292 of NZ_JALQEA010000051.1, forward strand.
CGTTCGCGGCACGGCGCGCGGGCGTGCCTGAAAACGAAGTGCGCGAGCGCGTGGATCATGCGTTGTCGTTCATGGGTTTGAAGTCCTTCTCGCGTGCGTATCCCGCGCAGCTTTCCGGCGGCATGCGTCAGCGCGTGTGCATTGCACGCGCGATGGTCGTGCGTCCGCGTCTCATGCTGCTCGACGAACCGTTCGGCGCACTCGATCAGCAAACGCGCCTGCTAATGGGCGACGAGACGCTCAAGCTCTGGCGCGATACGGGCGCGACCGTGCTGCTCATCACGCATTCGATCGACGAAGCGGTGCTGCTGTCGGATCGCATCGGTGTGATGTCGGCGTGTCCGGGCCGCTTCATCGCGACGATCGACACCGGCTGGTCGCGACTGCGCGACAGCAAGATCGCGCTCGATCCGCGCTTCGGCGAACTGACCGCGCAAGTGTGGGGCCTGTTGCGCGAGGAAGCGATGAAAGCGCTCGGGAGCCGGCCGTGAACCGCGCCGCATGGTGGCGCATCGGGCTCGTCGTCGCGGCGGTCGCGCTGCTGGAAATAGCGGCGCGGCTCGCGTGGATCAACCCTGTGTCGTTCATACCGCCCTCGCGCATGGCGGTGAGCGCGTGGGACATTCTCACGTCGGGGCAATACACGGTCGATATCGTGCAGACGCTCGGCAGCGCGTTGCTTGCTGTAGCGCTGGCCGTGGTGGCCGGCTTCATCGGCGGCGTGCTGCTTTTCAGGCTGCCGCGCTTGCGCCGCGTGCTCGATCCGCTGCTGCTGTCGTATTACGCGGTGCCGGTGTTCGTGCTGTATCCGATTCTCATCGTGATCTTCGGGCTGAATCGCTGGCCGCTCGTCGGCATCGGCTTTCTGTTCGCGGTCGTCGCGATGGCGGTCAACACGCTCAACGGACTCGAACGCGTGCCGCGCGTGCTGTTGCGCACCGCGCGCGTGTGCCGTCTCAGCACGTTCGATGAAATACGGCTCATCACGCTGCCCGCGAGCCTGCCGTTCGCCTTCACGGGCATCAAGCTCACGGTGGTGTATGCGTTCATCGCGGTCGTCGCGGGCGAGTTCGTGTTGTCGGGCTCGGGCTTCGGCTATCAAATCGCGTTCGCCTACAACGCATTCGACAATCCGACGATGTACGGCCTCATGGTCCTGATGCTCGTCTTCGTCACCACGATCAACGGCGTGCTGCGGCAGGCAGAGCGACGCCTGTACCGGCGCATCAGAAGGGAGGCGGCATGAGCACCGTCGTCGTCACGCATGCGACGAGGCCGCGGCATGCGCGGCGATGGATGGACTCGCTCGTTCTCGTCGTCGTGCTCATTGCGCTCTGGCAGGGCGCGAGCGAACTGCTCGGCCCCGATGTGCTGACCACGCCCGCGCGTACCGTGCAGCGCGCGATGCATATCGTGAGCGATGTGGACTTTCCCGCGAGCCTCTACGTGACCTCGCTCGCGTTCGCATCGGCATTCGCGATATCGGCGGTGGCGGGCGTATGCCTCGGCCTTCTGCTCGGCGCGCGGCGCATGGCGGGCGACGTCATGGAGCCGTTGATGATGGGCTTCTATTCGATCCCGAAGGTCACGCTCTATCCCGTCGTGCTGCTCGCCTGCGGGCTGGGTCTGTGGGCGAAGATCGTGTTCGGCGTGATGCACGGCATCGTGCCGATCACGCTCTTCACGATGAACGCGGTGCGCAACATGCCGCCCATCTACGCACGCGCGGCGCGGACATATCGCATGAATCCGACGGAATTCGCGCGCCACGTACTGTTACCCGCGTGCGTGCCGGAAGTGGTCGCGGGCTTGCGAATCGGCTTTTCGCTGACGCTGCTCGGCACGCTGATCGGCGAGATGTTCGCATCGCAGAGCGGCATCGGACGATTGCTGATGATGGCGATGAACCGCAACGAAACCAGCACCATCATGGCGCTCGCGCTGATGCTGTTCGTCTTCGCGACGCTCGTGAATCTGCTGTTCCTCGCATGGCAGCGTCATCTCACGCATACCGACTGAACATGAAAACGCTCTTCGACAAGCTGTGGGACAGTCACACGATCGCGCATCTCGCGGGCGGCATCGACCTGTTGCAGGTGGACCGCCATCTGATGCACGAACTCACCGGCGTGGAAGCGATGCGCGTGCTGGAGCGGCGCGGTTTGAACGTGGACAGTCCGTCGCTCACGTTCGCCACGCTCGATCATGTCATCTCGACGATGCCGGGCCGTCGCGCGGGCGATGCCGGCTGGAGCACCGATATGGTCGACGCGATGCGCGCGCAAATGGCGCATCACGCGATTCCGATCTTCGATATCGGCGATGAAGGACGGCAGGGCATCGTGCATGTGATCGGGCCGGAACTCGGGCTCTCGCTGCCGGGCACGTCGATCGTCTGCGCGGATAGCCATACCTGCACGCACGGCGCGATGGGCGCACTGGCGTTCGGCATCGGCTCGACGGAAGTGGTGCACGTGCTCGCGACGCAGACCATCCGACAGAAGCGGCCGAAGACGATGCGCGTGCTGTTCGATGGCCGCGTGCGCGAAGGCGTCACCGCGAAGGACATGATTCTCTATGTGATCGGCCAGATCGGCGCGGCGGGCGGCACGGGGTACGCGGTGGAATATGCGGGCGAAGCGGTCGAAGCCTTGTCGATGGAAGCGCGCCTGACGCTGTGCAACTTGAGCATCGAACTCGGCGCGAAGTTCGGGCTCGTTGCGCCGGACGAGACCACATTCGCTTATCTGCGCGGCAAGCAATACGCACCGCAAGGCGCCGCATTCGATGCCGCGCTCGACGGCTGGAAAGCGCTCGCCACGGATGATGGCGCGCACTTCGATCGCGAAGTCGTGATCGATGCTTCCGCGATCCGCGTGCAGGTCACCTGGGGCACGAGCCCGGAGCATGTCATCGCGCTCGACGAGGCGATTCCCGATCCCGCCGCGCTCGCGGACGAATCGCGTCGCGAGGCGGCGCAAAACGCGATCGACTACATGGGCGTGCGCGCGGGACAACATCTCGATGAGCTTGCGGTGGATCGCGTGTTCATCGGCTCGTGCACGAATAGCCGCATCGAGGACTTGCGCGTGGCGGCGCGCATCGTCGATGGCCGGCATGTCGCGCGCAACGTGAAGGCGTGGGTCGTGCCCGGTTCGCTCACGGTCGCGCGGCAGGCGCATGAAGAAGGGCTCGACGCGATCTTTCGCGCGGCAGGGTTCGAATGGCGCGAGCCGGGCTGCTCGATGTGCGTCGGCGCGAACGGCGATATCGTCGGGCGCGGCGAGCGTTGCGTATCGACGTCGAATCGCAATTTCATCGGCAGGCAGGGACCGGGCGCGCGCACGCATCTCGCGAGTCCCGCGGTCGCGGCGGCAAGCGCGCTCGCCGGGCATATCGCCGCGCCGCGAGCGGGAGCATCGCAATGAAAGCCGTCACGACGATAACGGGTCCGGCCGCGCCGCTGCTGCGCGATAACGTCGATACCGATCTCATCATCCGCATCGAACGCATTTCGCAACGCGTGCGCGGGCAACTCGGGCCGTATTTGCTGGAGACGCTGCGTTATCGCGGCGATGGTCCGTCGAGCGGCGAGCGCGATGACTTCGTGTTGAATCAGCCCGCGTTCCGTCATGCGTGCATCGTTCTCGGCGGCAAGAACTTCGGCTGCGGCAGTTCGCGTGAAATGGCCGTATGGGCGCTGGAGGAAGCGGGCATACGCTGCGTGATCGCGCCTTCGTTCGGCGATATCTTCTACAACAACTGCCTGCAGAACGGCTTGCTGCCCGTGCGGCTGGATGCATCGGATATTCAGCGAATCGCGGACATATCGCGCGATGGCGCGAGCATCGAAGTCGATCTGCGCGCGCTCGAAATCCGCGTGCCGGGACTCGATGCGATTCCCTTCGATTTCGACCAAGCGCCGCGCGAGGCGCTGCTCGAAGGACTCGACGAGATCGACCAGACGCGCAGGCTCAGCGAGCGGATTACGCAGTTTCGCGCGAGCGATCGAAAGGCGCGCGGCTGGGCTTACCTTGACTGATATCCGGAGACTCATCTTGACCCGTTCCGCACGCTTTCGCGAGTTGTTCAACGAAGGGCCGTTCGTCTGCATGGGCGCGCATGACGCCATCACCGCGATGCTCGCCGAGCAGGCCGGCGCGAAGGCCATCTATGTGTCGGGCTTCGTCGCGTCGGGCGTCGTCGCGGGACAGCCGGATGTCGGCGTGCTCTCGCAGACGGAGATGTTCGAGCATATCCGCCGCATCTGCCGCGTGACGTCGGTGCCGGTTTTCGCCGATGCCGATACGGGCTACGGCGGCGTTCTCGACGTGCAACGCACGATGCGTCTTTGGGAAGAGGCGGGCGCATCTGTGTTGCATCTCGAAGATCAGGCGTTGCCGAAGAAATGCGGCCACTATGCGGGCAAGCAGCTCGTCTCGAAGGAAGAGATGGTGTCGAAGCTGCGTGCGATGATCGATGCGCGCCGCGATCCGGATTTCTTCATCGTCGCGCGCACCGATGCGATTGCGGTGACGGGCATCGACGATGCCATCGCGCGGCTCGAAGCGTATGCGGAGGCGGGCGCGGACGGGCTCTATGCCGATGCGCCCGAAAGCATCGAGCACATGCGCGAACTGACGCGGCGTCTGAAGCCGCTCGGCAAGCCGATTCTCTTCAATCAGGCGCGCACCGGAAAAAGCCCGTATGTGTCGATGAAAGACGCGTATGACATGGGCTTTGCGTACACGTTGAGTCCCATCGAGCCGATGCTTGCGATGCACAAGGCCGTGAAGGACATGATGACGGTGTTCATGCGCGAAGGTTCGACCGATGCCATCGCCGACAGGCTGACGCCTTTCGAGGAATACAACCGATTCGTCGGGCTGGATGAGGCGGTCGATGTCGAGAAGCGATTTGCCGGCGTTCAGGCGAAGCAGGGGTAGCCGGGGTCAAGCTGTTTCCTGATGACACTGCACCGCGCTAGCGTTCATTCGGCTGCCTCGTCGTTGCCTACACGTCCTGTTCGAGCGTCCTTCTGGATCCTTTCCACTTCGACGTCACGGCGCATCACCGCGCCTGTCGTCCCACTTGTCTCGGTTCGGTGACCGATCCTTCCACATTCAGGAAGAGACCGTGCCGAATTCGGACCTGATTTCAACGGAAGACCTTTTCTATACTCGCGGGCGTCCCAACCGGCGTTCATAGAACAAGAGTCTCCAGTGAAAAAAATCTTCATCGCGGCGGCATGCGTCACCGCATTCGCAGCCACTTCCGCATACGCTCAACACTCGGTTACGTTGTATGGCCTTATCGATACCGGCATCGCCTATACGAATAACGTGGGCGGCAGCGGTCGCGTTGCTCTCGCGAGCGGCAACATCAGCGGCAGTCGGTTCGGCTTGCGCGGCAGCGAAGACCTCGGCGGCGGCATGAAGGCGATCTTCGTGCTGGAGAACGGCTTTAGCGCCAATAACGGGCAACTGGGCCAGAACGGTCGGATGTTCGGCCGCCAGGCGTATGTCGGCTTGAGCAGCAACGCCTTCGGAACCGTGACGATGGGTCGCCAGTACGACGACGTCGTCGACTTCGTCGCGCCGCTTTCCGCCGCGACCGGCACGTTCGGCGACTCGGGCTTCGCGCATCCATACGACAACGACAATCTCCAGCACAGCGTCCGCTTCAACAACGCCGTCAAGTACACGAGCGAGAATTACGGAGGCTTCAAGTTCGGCGGCATGTACGCCTTCAGCAACAGCACGGACTTCGCGCTGAATCGCGCCTATAGCGCGGCGGCAAGCTATCACTACGGCTCGCTGACAGCCGCTGCGGGTTATCTCCAGACCGATGGGTCGGGCGCGAAGACGGCTTCGGCCACCACGTTCGCGAACACCGGCGGCGCGGTCGATCAGGCCGAGGTCAAGGGCAACCTTACGTCGGACGTGCAACGCACAGTCGCCGCCGGCTTCAACTACGCGTTCGGACCTGCGGTTCTGGGCTTCGTTTATTCGCATAGCCAATATCGCGACACGAGCGCGTTCGGCCTGAACAACGGCTCGGTGCGCTTCGATAACTACGAAGTCAATGGCATGTACAACTTCACTCCTGCGCTCAAGGCTGGCCTGTCCTACACATACACGGACGCGCATCTGAGCGGCGCGACGCTGTATGGCGCCGATCCGAAGTGGAATCAGGTGAACGCGATTGCACGTTACTCGCTGTCCAAACGCACGGAGCTTTATGCCGAAGCGATGTATCAGCACGCGACGGGCAACAAGAACGTGGCGGTCATGTACAACGCTGGCGGCGCATCGTCGACGGGTAACCAGATCATGGGCGCCGTGGGCATGCTCACACGCTTTTAAGCCGGTCCGGAGGCAGCACGCAGTCACGGCGGCGGCGCGTCGAAGATGAATGGTTTCATCGCGGCGCGAACGGCACGGCGGTTGAGCCATCGATCGCCGCATGGAGCACGCGTCCCGGCGTCAGATGCAGCGCGTTCCGCCAGTTCGTCATCACTCAGGGCAGCGAAGCGGCCCTTCAAACACAACGTCTCTTTCACATTCGCAAGCCGTCATGTGCCTCGGTCGCGCGGCGCGAGGAGAACGAAACTTGCTCCAATGCGGCGACAGTGCGCGCAAACGTCCCCTGCATGAAGCTCTAACGATGACATGCGTTTCTTCCCTCACGCCTGCGCGGTTCGCGCGGTCTTCTCGCAACGCTTGAACGAGTTCGGCTGCAGGTGCGACCGCGTTCGCCGTAAAATCGTACGAGTTGGCTGGACGACGCAACCGGGAGTTTGTCGCCAGCGCGGTTTGGTGTTGGCCGCACGCAGGATGGCAGCATCCCTGGCGGGCGCGCCGATATTCAGCCGCACATTGACGGCGATGTCGCGAGGAGAACGACTTGAGGCGGACGATCAGCAGCGGAAAGCAAAGCGGCCTACGTCGATCGTGGGTTGACCGGCATGCGCGCATCGTTGCAATGTTCGCGACCCTCGCAAGTGTCGTGGTTCTCGTATCGACGGTCATGGTCCTTTCCTCGGGACGCCAGGAAGCCATCACGCGGGCAAGGAACACGTCTGCGAACGTCGTTGGGGCGCTGGCCCGGGATTTGGGCAGAAATCTCGAAGTGTACGATCTCTCGCTGCAAGCGGTAGTCGATGGCATGTCCAACCCCGAAGTACCCGGTCTGCCCGCGCAGCTCAGGCATGAGATCCTGTTCGACCGTTCGACCACGGCGGCCTACATCAGCGGCATCTATGCAGTCGATGAAAAAGGCCGCGTCGTTCAGGCACGTGCGCGACTGCTTCCCAACGCGAACTTCTCCGACCGCGACTACTTCACTGTCCACCGAGATAGCGCCAATGTCGGGCTTTTCATTTCCAGGCCTTATGCGTCGCGCTTGAGAAACGGTACGGCTTCGATTGCGCTCAGTCGCCGCATTTCGAAAGACGACGGCAGTTTCGGCGGCATCGCGCTCATCGCGATCAATCTCGGTTATTTCCAGCAACTTGTCGATGACATCAAGCCCGGCCACGATGGAATAGCCGCAATCGTGCAAACCGATGGTTTCATCGTTGCGCGCAATCCGCGCCTGTCCACGGGCGACAACAAAGCGACGGTTGTCAGCGCGCCGGAGTTCATGAAAAGACTCACGGCCAGCAGCGGCTCGTTCGACGCCCAATCGCCGATCGACGGAGTCATGCGCACCTTCACCTACGCGCGCGTGCAAGGAAGCAACCTGATTGTCGTCGTGGGTCCGGCATTGGACGATGTCACCGCGGAATGGAAGCATCGCTCGCTCATCATCGGAACGTTGGTGATCGTCGTGTCGACGGCATTCACCGTGGTCGTGTGGTTGCTCGTGTTCGCTGTTCGACAACGCGATGCGGCGCAAGCGAGGCTCGTCACGATCGCCAACACCGATGCCCTGACCGGAGTCTCCAACCGGCGACGACTGGACTCGGGACTGGACGATCTGTGGGCATCGGCGAGGCGCTCGGGCACCAAGGTCGCATTGCTCTTCGTCGATGCCGACCACTTCAAGCGCTATAACGACACATACGGTCATGACGTCGGAGACCGCGCGCTACAGCACGTCGCCGACTGCCTTTCGAAGCACGCCCGACGAGGCGTCGACCTTGTCGCTCGATACGGCGGTGAGGAGTTCTTCGTTGCGCTTGCCGACTCCGACGAGTGCTATGCCGCGCAAGTCGCTGAGGCAGTTCGTCAGGAAGTCGCGGGTCCCGTCGATGAAATTCGACGCAGAGAACTGCCTCAAGTAACCGTGAGCATCGGTTTCATCGTCTGCCGGCCTGCGGACGGCGTCGACCTCGAAGACATGAAACGCCTTGCAGACGAAGCGCTGTACAAGTCGAAAACCCAGGGTCGAAATCGCGTGACGTCCGCGACGTTCGCCGATCTTCTCAAGGAAGTCGAGCGTTGAAACGGCAAGCGCACGCCCGTCGATAAACATAGTTTTGCTTTCGTATAAACACAGTGCGAGGCGCTTGGCGCTGCCTGTCCTCAAGTCTAGACTGCTCGGAAATCATTTCTCAAAAGAGCGCAGGAGACAAACGGACTTATGCAGCGACGTCACTTTCTCGCATCGCTTGGCGCATGCCTCGCAAGTACAACCGGCTTGACGCCGGCATTCGGGCAATCCTCGAAATCCAATCCCGATGACATGAGCACGCGCGCGCAGAATCTCGCGCAGCAGATGGCATCGTATGCGGCGTCGCTGCGTTACGAGGATCTGGACGACGAGACCGTCGAACTGGTGAAGACGCACCTCGCCGATGCGCTCGGCTGCGGCGTCGCCGCGCTTCGCGAGCGGCCGGTCGAGAGCGCACGCAAGGTCGCGCTGGCCGAGGGCGGCGGACGCGGCGCATCGACGCTGCTCGGCACGCGCTCGCGCACGTCGCCCGACATGGCGGCTTTCGCGAACGGCGCGGCAATACGCTTCTACGATCTCAACGACGTCTACGCGGGCAAGGAGATCGGCCACCCGAGCGACAACATCGCCGCGTGCCTCGCGCAAGCCGAAGCGGAAGGCGCGAGCGGCCGCGATCTCATCGTCGCGATTGCGCTTGCCTACGAGATCGATTGCCGGTTGATGGATGCCGCGTCGATCAGCCAGCACGGCTGGGATCATCCGAACTTCAGCCTGCCCGCAGCGGCGCTGGCAGCGGGCAAGCTCATGAAGCTCGACGAAGCGAGACTCGCGCAGGCGGTGAATCTGGCCATCAACGGTCACGTCGCGCTGAATCAGACCCGCGTGCAAACCATCTCCGACTGGAAAGGACTCGCCGATGCCGACGCCGCGCGCAACGGCGTGTTCGCGGCGGCGCTCGCGCGGGAAGGCATCACCGGCCCGTCGCCGATCTTCGAAGGCGATGCGGGATTCTTCAAGCTGGTCTCGGGGCCTTTCACGCTCGACGTCGCGAAGTTCGGCGGTCGCGGCCGTCCGTTTCGCATCCGCGATTGCTCGGTGAAGTACTACCCGGCGCAGGCGCTCACGCAGACCGCGATCGATGCGGGCATCGACGTGGCGCGGCAAGCCGGTGGCGTCGACAGGATCACTGCGGTCGAGATACGCACGTCGCACGAAGGATGGTTTTCCGCGGGCAAGGATGCGGAGAAGTGGGCGCCGGAAACGAGCGGCACGGCGGACCACAGCCTGCCTTACGTGACCGCGCGCGCCATGTTCGACGGCGACGTCACGCTCGCCAGCTACAGCAAGGACGCGTTGCACGACCCGAAGCTGCGCGCGTTCATGAAGAAGATCAAGGTGATCGACGATCCCGAGATGTCGAAGCTGTACCCGAAATACTATGCGACCGTCGTCTCGGCGACACGCGACGACGGCAAGGTGTTCACGAAGCGCATCGACGATATTCCCGGCTCCGCCACGCGTCCGATGCAGCGCACCGACTTCGCCGCCAAGTTCACGAAGAACGCAGCGCCGGTGCTGGGCGCATCGGCCGCTGACGAAGCGCTCGGCGTGCTATGGAGCCTCGAACAGCGCGACCACGTCTCGGACGTGTTCGCGCCGCTCGTGCTGCGCGGCTAACGCATCCACGCGAAGGCGGCGAGCGCGATCATGACCGTGATCGCGCCGCCGATGCGCGTCGCGATTTGCGCGAACGGCATCAGCTCCATGCGGTTGGCGGCGGTCAGAATGGCCACGTCGCCCGTGCCGCCGAGTCCGCTGTGCGTTGCGTTGACGATCGCCGCTTCGACCGGATACATGCCCACCCGGCGCGCGACGAAGAAGCCTGTCAACGTCAGCGTGAGCACCGTCGATACGGCCGTCACGATATTGACCCAGTGGAAGGCCGCGACGATCTCGCCCCACGGCGTCATCGCGACGCTGATCGCGAACATCAGCGGATACGTGACGGCCGTCGAGAAGAAGCCGTACATGAAACGCGCGCCGCCTCGCACGCGCGGCGATATCACATGGAAGAACTGCGCGGCGACGACGAGCACGAGCATCACCACGGGCGCGGGCCAGCCGAAGAACTGGTTGCTCAACACGCCGAGCAGATACAGCGCAATGGCCGTCGCGCCCGCGGCGGCCACCGAACTGACGTCGAATTCGAACGATGGCGACTTCGCGTCGGTCACTTCGTCGTGACCGTGAGCCACGGTCAGACGTCCGTTGCCCGTCAGATGCGGATTGCGCCCGCCGAGATAGTTCAGCAAGCCCGCGCAGCAGATCGCCGCGATATTGCCGAGCATCACGGCGGACAACACCTGTGCGAAGAGCGGCCCCTGTTCGACGCCGAGTATCTGCGCATAGCCCGCCGAAAGCGGCAGTGCGCCTTCGCCGACGCCGCCCGCCATGATCGGCACGACGACCATGAAGAGCGCATGCTTGAGATCGAGCCCGAGCACGGTGCCGACCGTGGTGCCGACGACCGCCGCCGCGATCGACCCGCTCGCCACCGGAATGAAGATGCGCACGAAGCCTTTGACGAGCGTCTCGCGGTCCATGCTGAGCACGCTGCCGACGATGATGGCCGCGATGAACAGATACAGGAAATTGGACTGCTTCGTGAACGCCGTCACGGCCTTCGTGACCGGCGCGGGCATCAGCCCGTAGTAGATCATCATCGACGGGAGGAAGGCCGCGAAAATCGACGTCGCGCCGATATGCCGTATCCACGGGATGCGCTTCGCAAGCTCGGCGCAGGTGAAGCCGCCGACCGTGACGAGCGCGATGCCCGTCGGCAGGTCGGAGGCGAGCTTGCCGTGCGCGGTCATCGCGGCGAGCACGGCGATCAGCATCAGATAGACCGGCAGCGGCAGCGCGCCGACGCGCACGTCGAACACGCGCCACCAGCGTTCCTTGAGACTCGTGCCGTCTTGCGAGCGAGCCCGTCGTGCAGGCGAGTTCATCGATTCGTCCGTGTTCATGGCGCCTCAGACGAAGATCAGGAGAGCCGCGCCATACACGATCAAACCGAGCGCGAACGTCATCACCGTGAAGCCGAGCACGCGTTGCACGCCGACGCCCGCCATGGCGACCACGGGCGCCGCCCAGAACGGCTGCAACATGTTCGAGACCTGCTCGCCCATCGCGACGGCCATCGTGGTGGCGGGAACGGACGCGTGCAGCGCGACCGCGGCGGGCACGACGAACGGTCCCTGAACGGCCCAGTGGCCGCCGCCGCTCGGAATGAAGAAGGTGACGATCAGCGAGCACACGTAGCTCCAGAACGGCAGCGTGTGCGCATTCGAAATGGCGATGAAGAAGTGCGAGATGGTGTCGGGCAGGCCGGTCGCGTCCATCATCCCCATGATGCCGCCATAGAGCGGGTACTGGAGCATCATCGAGCCGGTCTGCTTCGCGGCGTTCTTGATGGCGTCCGCATACGCGAGCGGATAGCCATGCAGAATCACGCCCGCGATGAACATCACGAAGATCACCGCGTTCACGCCGGAAAACGGGATCTTCTGGAATTGCGTCAATACGATCAGCCCCACGCCCACCACGCCGATGAACGCGCTGCCGATCCACGAATGCTCGATCCGGCGCGCGAAGCTCTGCTTGCCTTCGGGCTTCTCGCGCGTGGGCGCGTCGGGGAATTTCTCCGTGTCGAGCGCGACGACGTCTTCGTCGCGCGGCTTGAGCCAGATCAGCACGAAGGGCATTGCGAACAGCATGACGAGCGTCGGCACGAGGTTGAAGCGCGTGAACACGGTTTCGCCGAACGGCAGCACCGCGCCCGTCAGCTTCTGCACGACGTTCATGGAACTGCCGGGCGTCGATTGCGCCAGCGCGATGGAACTGGAAATGCCGCTCGCCCACACGACCCAGCCCGAAAACCCCGCCGCGACGATCCACGCGAAATCGACGCGCAATCGCTTCGCGACTTCACGCGCGAGCAGCGCCGCGACGACGAGACCCATGCCCCAGTTGAAGAACGACGTCACCGCGACGAGCACGAAGGTCAGCGTCGCCGCCTGCGCGGGCGTGCGCGCGATCGAGACGAGCGCCTTGAAGATGCGCTGCACCGGCGGCGCATGCGCGAACGCGTGGCCGGTCACGAGAACGAGCGTGATCTGGAAGGCGAACGTGAAGATGTCGAAGAAGCCTTTGTACCAGCCGCCGATCATCTTCGGCACGGTTGCGTGCGGCGCGAAGATGAACGACAGCGCCGCGACGATCGCCGTGATCAGAATCGCCAGCACGAAGGGGTCGGGGATAGTGCGCTCGAAAAGCTGAATGGTCGCTTCGGTGAAGCGTCTTTTGCGCACGGGGGTCGGCGCGGCGGCGGTTTTCATGCGGTGTCTCCGGGAAAGTCTTGTTCTTTTAGAGTGCGAAGCCGTAGAGCACGGCGGGATTCGTGACGAGGATGTGTTCGCGGGTCGCGTCGTCCTCGGTCCATTCGGCGAGCAGGTCGAGCAGGAAGGCGTCGTCGGGCTTCTCGGTCTCCGTCACGTGCGGCCAGTCGCTGCCCCACACGAGCCGTTCAGGCGCCGCCTGGACCCATGCGCGCGCCATCGGCGTGACATCGGCGTAGCGGTGCTTCAGCCCGGCGGCCGAGTCGAGATACGGACCGGACAGCTTGACCCACGTGCGGCCCGCATCGGCGAGACGGCGCACGATATCGAAAGCCGCGTGATGCTCGCCGGCTTCGAGCGGCAGGCGCGCGCGATGATCGAAGACCATCTTCGCGGGCAGGCGATCCAGCAACGCTTCGTGCTCGACGATCTGCTCGGCAGTCCAATGCAATTGCACGTGCCAGCCCAACTCGGCGACGCGGTGCGCGAGCGGCTCGACCATCTCGAAGCCGACGGCCGCATGCTTCGCCGTATAGAGCGTGAAGCGTATGCCGCGAATGCCGCCTCGATCGAGCGCGGCCAGTTCGTCGTCGGTGACGTCCGGATTCAGCACGGCGATGCCGCGCGCATTGTCGATGCCGAGCTGACGGATGGCATCGACGGTGACGGCGTTATCCGTGCCGTACACGCGCGGTGTCACGATCACCACGCGCCCGGTGCCGATCTTCGCCTGCACCTTGCGGTACGCATCGACATCGGCGTTGTCCTCGAAGGCCGCGGCGTCGCCTTGCTTGAGGAACGCGCGGTCGTAGATATGGATGTGCGAGTCGCATTTCATCGCGATGGGTCTCCTCCGTTTTCGTATGCTGTCAGCCGGTCAGAGCACTGCGGCCTTGGCGCGCAATGCTTCGATTTGTGCGTCGCTCAAGCCCGCTTCGCGCAGCAGGGCGTCGCTGTGCTGCCCGAATGCGGGCGCGGCGAAAGGCTCGGGCAGCGGCGTCGCGCCGAAGCGTACCGGATGCTTGAATCCGCGATATGCGCCGACGCCCGGATACTCGAACCGCGCGACCATGTCCTCGGCGAGCACTTGAGGATCGTCGAACATGTCTTCGATGCTGCGCGCGGCGGCGCACGGGACGGCATCGCCGAAAAGCGCTTCCCATTCGAGCGCCGAACGCCGTGCGAGCGCGGCGTGCAGCTTCGGCACGATTTCATCGCGATGCATCGCGCGCTTGCGCACGGTGTCGTAGCGTTCGTCGGTCGCGAGCGCATCGAGGCCGGTCAGCCCGCACAGCGATTTCCAGAAGTGCGGCGTGTTGGCGGAGAGGTACAGATAGCCTTCGCGCGTCGGATGAATGCCGGTGATGCCGCCCGAGCGCATGTCGCGGCCCACGTCCTTCGGTTCGCTGTCGGCCCAGATCATGCGCGCGGATTGCATCGTGAGCGCGCTGCGCAACAGCGATACGCCGACGTACTGGCCTTCGCCGCTCTTCTCACGCGCGAACAGCGCCGACGAGACACTCGACGCCACCAGCGCCGCCGCGTAGTAATCGACGACCGAGCCGTACAGCACTTCGGGCGGACCGCCGGCGGGGCCTTGCAGCGCGCACATGCCGGTCATCGTTTGCAGAACCTGGTCGTAACCGGCCTTGTCCTTGTTCGGACCGGCGTCGCCGTAGCCCGTCACGGCGCAATAGACGAGACGCGGATTCACCTCGCGCAACTGCTCGTACGCGATGCCGAGCCGCGCCGGCACGCTCGGGCGGAAGTTGTGGACGAGCACGTCGGCTTCCTTGACGAGCGCCAGCAGCACGTCGAGCGCCTCCGGTTGCTTGAGATCGAGCACGAGGCCGCGCTTGCCGCGATTCACGCCGAGAAACGCGCGGCTTTCGGCTTCGAGCGTCGACGGATACTTGCGCAGATTGTCGCCCGTGGGCGGTTCGATCTTGATGACTTCCGCGCCCTGATCCGCGAGCAGCGTGCAGCCGTACGGCCCGGCGATATAGGCGCTCAGATCGAGCACGCGGACGCCCGAAAGCGGTCCGCCACGTCCTGCCTGTTGTCCCATCTGACTTCTCCTTTCAAATGCCTGCGCAGGCGCGCTGTTCTTCCGAGAGCAGGCCGAGCCGCGCCGCGTCCGCGACGAGCGCGCGCGCCCGTTCGACGAACGGCGGATCGATCATCTTTCCATCGACGACATATGCGCCGATGCCTTGCGCGTCCGCATCGCGCGCCGCTTGCACCACGCGCACGGCATGCGCGATGTCGTCATCGGATGGACGGAACACGTCGTTCGCGACCGCGATCTGGCTCGGATGAATGCAGCTCTTGCCGATGAATCCGAACGCGCGCGCCATCTGCGCTTCGGCGCGAAAGCCGTCGATGTCCTTGATATTGGCGAATGCGGTGTCGTAGGCGAACACGCCGGCTTCGCCCGCCGCGACGCGCAGCGCGAACATCGCCTGCTGAATGGCGGCGGTTTCGCGGCGCGCGATCGACAAAGGTTCGAACAGATCGCCGAGGCCGAGTTGCAGCCCGGCGACACGCGGATGCGCGAGCGCCAGCTCGGCCGCGTGGCGCAACGCGCGCGGCGATTCGACGTTCAGCAGCAGCCCGATCGGTTCGGTGACGCCGTTCGCGCGCTCCGCCGCTTCGAGCGCGGCGGCGGCGGCGCGGACGTCGTCGGGATGCTCGGGCTTCGGCACATTCACGAGCGACACGCCGTTGCGCGCGACGGCTTCGATGTCGGTGGCGAAAAACGGTGTCGAGAGCGCATTGACCCGCACGATGAGCGTCTTGCGGCTCGCGCGGGCGTCGTCGGCGGCGAGCAGCGCGCGCAGGTCGGTGCGCGCCTGCGGCTTGCGCTCCGGTGCGACGGCGTCTTCGAGGTCGAACGACAGGGCGTCGGCGGCGCTGGCGAGCGCCTTGGCGAAGAGTTCCGGGCGCGAGGCCGGGACGAAGAGCTTGCTTCTCATGCGTCTCCCTTGCTTTATGTATGCCGGCCAGTCTACGTTCGCCCACGTTTTAGATAAACTATCCGCGTCTATCTTAAAACGAAAGAAAAGCTAGCTTATGGAGACCGCATTCCTGTCGAACCTGCTGCTCGTCGTCGATACCGGCTCGATGGCGGAAGCCGCGCGGCGCGTCGGCGTGACGCCGGCTGCCATCGCACAGCAAATGTCGGCGCTCGAACGCGAGCTGGGTGTCGCGCTCCTGACGCGATCGGGCCGCACGGTGATGCCGACGGAGGCGGGGTATCGCGTGATCGAGCGGGCGCGCGGCCTCGTCGCCGACCTCGCGGAACTGAAGGCGCACGCGCTGGAAGGCGAGGCGACGGGGGAATTGCGCATCGGCACCATCACGACGGCGCTCCTGAGCCTGCTGCCCGACGTGCTCGCCAACTTCGCACGCGCGTTCCCGCGCGCGAAGCTGCTGATTCGGGCGGGCACGTCGATGGAGCTATACGACACGCTTCAGCGCGGCGATCTCGATGTCGCCATCTGTCTCCATCCGGCTTTCGCGCTGCCGAAGGCGTACGACTGGCATCTGCTGCGAGAGGAGCCGCTCGTCGTGCTCGCGCCCGCGCGGCTCGCCGCCGAAGACCCGCACGAACTGCTGCAGCGTGAGCCGTTCATCCGCTACGACCGCACGCTCGGCGGCGGCAAGCAGGCGGATCAGTACTTGCGCGCCGCGCGGATCGTGCCGAACGAACTCTTCGAACTGAACTCGCTGATGGCGATTGCGATGATGGTCGATCGCGGACTGGGGGTATCGCTCGTGCCGGATATCGTCTCGCCGATGACGTCCGCGCTGTCGGTCGTGCAGCTCGCGTTGCCGGTCCGGGCGGAGCCGCGCCGCTTCGGCATGGTGTGGCAGCGGGCGTCGCCGCGCGCCCGGCTCATCTACGGCATGATGCAATGCGCCGATGAAGTGATCGCGGCGAGCGTGGCCAACGGTAACTGACCGCGGCCTGGCCGGATGCGCGCCGGCCTCGAAGCATCGCGTTCAGCTTTCCCGCGCGCCGCGCGCGTTCAGTTCGACGATCGCGTCTAGCGCGCCGCTCACCATCCCGCGCACGACCGGCTCCACTTTCCGCGCGACCTCGGGCAGATAGTCGAACGGCGCATCCTCGCTCATGTAGGTGGACTGGCACATCTCCAGTTGCACCGCATGCACGCCGTCCTGCGGCGCGCCGGCGTGCCGCGTGATGTAGCCGCCTTTGAAGCGGCCGTTCGCAATCCACGTGAAGGGACTCGCGGCGGCGGCGCGCTGCACCGCTTCCTGCACCGAAGGCGCGGCGGTGCGGCCATCCTGCGTGCCGATGTTCAGATCCGGCAGCTTGCCTTCGAACAGGCGCGGCAGCACGCTCGCGATCGAATGCGCTTCCCACAGCAGCACATTGCGATGCTGGCTGCGCAGGCGCGTCAGTTCTTCGTGAAGGGCGTCGTGATACGGCTGCCAGTACGTGGCCACGCGGCGATCGCGCTCGGCCGCGTCGGGCGCGCAGCCATCGCGATACAGCGGCGCGCCGCGAAACGTTTCGGTCGGGCACAGCGACGTGGTGGTCTGTCCGGGATACAGGCTCTCGTCGTTCGACGGCCGGTTCAGGTCGATCACGTAGCGCGACACGCGCGCGCCGAGAATCGTCGCGCCGAGTGCGCGGGCGAATCCGTAGAGGCGGTCGAGATGCCAGTCGGTATCCGCGACCGTCAGCGCGATATCCGTGTACCGGTCGCGCAGGGCGTCGGGAATGTGCGTGCCGAGATGGGGAATGGAGATCATCAGCGGCGCATCGCCGCGTTCGAGCGAGAAGAGATCGTTCATGGTGGCTGGATTGAATGACGGTTGCGTTCAGGCGTCGGCGAGAAGCTGCGCCAGCGCCCGGCGATAGTCCGCGTAATGCCTCGCTTCGTCGCGATGACGGCGCGCGTGGATCACGCGCTCGCCGCCGACGAAGACATCGCGCACCGGCGTTTCGCCGTGCTCGCAGAAGACGGCGGACGAAAGCCACGTCGCGCGGGTCTGTTCGGCGAGATCAGGATGGTCGGGATCGAGCACGATCCAGTCCGCCCGCGCGCCTGGCTCGAGCGTGCCGACGGCACGGCCGGCCGCGCGCGCGCCGCCCGCGAGCGCGCCTTGGAACAGCCGGTCGGCGACATGCGAAGTCCGCGGGGAGGCCAGCACGTTGCGCTGACGCCGCGCGAGCCGCTGGCCGTATTCGAGCAGGCGCAATTCCGCGCGCCAGTCCACGCCGATATGGCTGTCCGAGCCCACGCCGAACGCGCCGCCCGCATCGAGATAATCGAACGCGGGGAAGAGGCCGTCGCCGAGATTGGCTTCGGTCGTGAGGCACAGGCCCGCAATCGCGCCGCTCTTCGCGAGCGCGAGCGTTTCGCGTTCGTCGACGTGCGTCGCATGCACGAGGCACCAGCGCGCGTCGACGTCGAAACGATCGAGCAGCCATTGCACGGGCCGCGCGCCTGAGGCCGCGAGGCAGGCATCGACTTCCGCTGTCTGCTCCGCAACGTGGATGTGCACCGGCGCGCCGGGCGACATCGCATCGAGCCCTTCGAGCGCGGCGCGCAACGTTTCCTCCGACACGGCGCGCAGCGAATGCGGCGCGATGCCGTAACGCAGCGCGCCGTGCTCCGGACGCGCCGCGCGCAGCGTGGCGAGCAGCTCGAGGAAGGCGTCGGTCGTGTTGATGAAGCGGCGCTGGTCGGCGCGCGGCGGCTCTGCGCCGAAGCCGCTGTACTGGTAGAGCACCGGCAGCATCGTCATGCCGATGCCGGTTTCGCTCGCGGCGTCCACGACGCGCTCGGCCATCTCGGCGGAATGCGCGTGGCGGCTGCCGTCCTGCGCGTGATGCACGTAGTGGAACTCGCAGACGGACGTATAGCCCGCCTTGAGCATCTCGACATACAGCCAGCGCGCAATCGCACCGAGCGTCTCCGGCGTGATGCGTGCGGCGAAGCGGTACATCAGGTCGCGCCAGCTCCAGAAGCTGTCCGTCGGGTTGGCGCGATATTCGGTGAGGCCGGCCATCGCGCGCTGAAACGCGTGCGAGTGCAGGTTCGGCATGCCGGGCATGACCGGCCCCGCCGCGCGCGCGGCATCCGGCGGCGCGGCAGGCGTATCGGGCGTGACGGCGACGAGCGTGCCCGCATCGTTCCATTCGAGCAGCACGTCGGTGCGCCAGCCGTCCGGCAACAGCGCATGCGCGGCGAACAGCGATTTCGTGGATGAATTCATGAGTCGGCTTCTTCCGTATCCAGCGACGCGCACACGAGCACGCCGTCTCCTTGTATATCGATTTCGACGGCGTTCGCCCCGTCGATGCGCAGCGTGTCGAACCGCGTCAGCGCGATGCGCGTCTCACCGGCCCGCACGTCGAACGAACCCTGCGCGCAAAGCAGCAACGCGGTGTCCGCGGCGAGCGTCCGGCGGCCCGGCGTGCGCAGGAGTTCGAGCGAGGCGCGCGCCGCGCCGCGATACGTCATCAGGTTGAACACCCGCACCGGGCCGCTCGCGAGGTGCGCCGCAACGGGCGCGTCGCCGGCGAAGCGGGCAACGTCGAATGCGCGCAGGACGCCGTGGCTGCCGAGCGTCATGCCTGCGCCGTCGAGCACCATCAACAGGCGGTCGATGCCGTCGAAACGGGAGAACGGCCCGTCGCGATCGATATCGGCGATGCTCACGCGCCAGGCGTTCGCCGAGGACGCGACTTCGCGCGTGATGCCGCCGCCGTTCTTCCACGGCGAGGCCACGAGCGCGTCGCCGCGTATCAGGGTCGGATTCATGCGCGCGACAGCACGGCCTGCAGGAACGAGCGCGTGCGCGGCTGCGACGGTGCCGAGAAAATCTGCGTGGGCGGTCCCGCTTCGACGATCTCGCCGCCGTCCATCACGACCACGACGTCCGCCACTTCCTTCGCGAAGCCCATCTCGTGCGTGACGACGAGCATCGTCATGCCTTCGGAGGCGAGCAGCTTCATCACCTGCAGCACTTCGCCCACGAGTTCGGGGTCGAGCGCCGAAGTCGGTTCGTCGAAGAGCATGACGCGCGGCTGCATCGCGAGCGCCCGCGCGATGGCCACGCGCTGCTTCTGGCCGCCCGAAAGGCTCGCGGGCATGGCATCCGCCTTGTGCTCCAGACCCACCTTCTTGAGCAGCGCGAGCGCGGCGGCTTCGGCGTCGGCTTTCGATGCGCCGCGCAGCATGCGCGGACCCACCGTGATGTTGTGCAGCACCGAAAGATGCGGGAACAGGTTGAACGACTGGAACACCATGCCCACTTCGGTGCGCAGCGCGTTGAGCGAGCGCTCCTTGAGCATCGTGCCGTGATCGACGAGCCGCTGGCCGCAGATATCGATCGTGCCGCGCTCGGGCTGCTCCAGCCCGTTGCAGCATCGCAGGAACGTGCTTTTGCCGGAACCGCTCGGCCCGATCACGACCACGACCTGGCTCGGCTGAATGTCGAAGTCGATGCCGTTCAGCACGCGATGCGGCCCGAACGACTTCGTGAGTTCGCGGATGCTGACGATAGGTTGAGCGCTGCTCATTGCACCATGCCTCCTGCGCGCAGCCGGCGCTCGACGCGATGAAGAATGAAGTTGGTCGCCTGCGTGAGCACGAGGTACACGAGCGCGATCACGATATACACCTCCAGCGACCGGTACGACACGCTGATGATCTTCTGGCCTTCGTGCATGAGATCGTGAATGGTCAGGAGCGACACCAGCGCCGAGTTCTTGATGAGCGCGATGAACTCGTTGCCGAGCGGCGGAATCATGCGCACGATGGCCTGCGGCAGAATGATCGCGCGCATGGCCTGTCCCGACGACATGCCGATGGAGCGCGCCGCTTCCATCTGTCCGCGATCCACGGACTGAATCGCGCCGCGCACGATCTCCGAGACGTAGGCCGCCGAATACAGCCCGAGCCCGAGCATGCCGCACACGAACGCGGGCAGCAGGATGTCGAATTGCGGCAAGCCGAAGAACAGCAGGAACAGCTGCACGAGCAGCGGCGTGCCGCGAAAGAAGATCAGGTAGCCGGTGCAGAAGCCGTAGACGAGCCGCCGCTGCGGATAGAGCCGGCCGATGCCGATCAGGAGGCCGAGCAGGCACGAAAGCACGAGCGCGGCGGCGGTCACTTCCACCGTGACCAGCGCGCCGTGCGCGATATCGGCCCAACCGGCGAACGCCGGCGTGAAGTCGAGTTGCATGAGTCGGATTCGCCGGGTTACTTCGCGCTAGCCGTGGTGCTGGCGCTCGCGCTGAACCACTTCTTCACGATGGCGTCGTAGGTGCCGTCCGCCTTGATCTTCGCGAGCGCGGCGTTCATCTGGTCGCGCAGTTGCGGTTCGTCCTTGCGCACCGCGATGCCGTACGCTTCGGTCGTCAGCTCCTTGTCGAGCACGCGGAAACCGGGGCGCGTGCGCACGAACTGGAACGCGGCGGGCTTGCCGGTGACGGCGGCGTCGGCACGGCCGATCCCGACGAGATCGAACATCTCCTGGTTCTTTTCCACTTCCACGCGCTGCACCTGCGGATAGTTGTCGCGCAGGAAATTGACCGACTTCGTGCCGACCTGCACGGTCACTTTCTTGCCGTTGAGATCGGCGAGGGTCTTGATCGGCGAGTCCGCCTTGACGAGCGCGGAGAGACCGCCCGCGAAATACGACTGCGTGAAATCGACGACCTGCGCGCGCTCCGGCGTGATGTAGATGCCCGAGATCGCCGCGTCGAAGCGCTTCGCCACGAGACCCGGAATCAGCCCCTTGAAGTCGATGTCCGTCCACTGGACCTGCTTGCCCATCGCCTTGGCCAGCGCGTTCATGATGTCGATGTCGAAGCCGGTGCGCTGGCCCTTGTCGACGAATTCCATCGGCGGGAAGGTCGCGTCGGTCGCGACGTTGAGCACGTTCGAATCCTGCGCGGATGCCGTGCCGGGCGCGATCGCCGTCAGCAGCGCCATGCCGAGGCTCGCAGCGGAAAGAAGGCTTTTCAGTTTCATGGTGTGGGCTCCAGAGTGTGTGGTCGTCGTTGAGTGAGTTCAGGCGGACTGCAGCCGGGCGGAAATGCTGTTGGCCGTGCGCACGGTCCAGTCGGCGAGTTGCCGTTCGCGGCCCGCGGCGCGCGATGACGGGGCCATCAGCGTGATCGATGCGCTCGCGCCCGCGCCGCGCGACGTGCGGCGGAACACGGGCGCGCTCACGCCCCAGACGCCGGGATCGACTTCGCTGTCGCTCACGGCGTAACCGCGCGCGCGGATGCGCTCCAGTTCCGCTTCGAGTGCGCCGCGCGCCGCGTGGTCGTCGGCGAACTGGCGATCGAGCGCTTCGTTGCGTGTTTTCTCGGACATGAACGCGAGCAGCGACTTGGCGGATGCGCCCGCGCGCAACGGCACCGCGCGGCCTTTTTCGAACGAGCAGCGCAGCGAGTGAGTGCTCTCGATCATCTCGAGGCAAATCACCTGATCGTTGATGGCGACGATGAGTCCGACGCTCTCCTGGGTCGCGCGCGAAAGCTGCACCATGCCGTCGCGGCTCGCTTCGACCAGCATCGAATTGATGTCGAAGCCGAGCGCGAGCTGCAGGCTCACGGGGCCGGGCGCATAGCAGCCCGCGTCTTCCGTCACGAAGCCCCAGCGCTTGAGCAGCGCGACCTGGCGATAAAGCGTGCTTTGCGCGAGACCGGTCGCGCCGAGCATGTCCTTCACGGACATGGCCTTGCCGTGGCTCGCGAGCGCGGTGAGCACGAGCAGCAGGCGCTCGGCGCCGATGACGGTGGATTCCTGTGTCACGTTGAGTGTTGCCTGAAGGGAAGCGATCGCGATAACGCAGAATGCCACGTCACTCCCGCCGGACAAAAATACGATTCCCAGCCAATGAGAAGAAGAGGCTAGGGTTTTCCACTAACGTCCACGGGCGACGCTGACTTCAGATGCGCTTCGGGCCGACAGCGACGCGCGCGTGGCCGTATCGAAACGTGCAAGGCTGAGCCAGGTCAATTCGAGCGATGCAATTAGCGGTACTGTCATCTCATCGCCATAGCGACGCCACGGAGCGCGGGATGAGAGCACGATCGTTTTGCGCCACGCTTGTCTTGAGCGCGCTGGCTGGCTGCTCGACGGATGCGCGCTGGAATCGCTTCAGCGAGACCGAGCCCGCGTTGCTGCAGGCGCGCGAATTCGCCGCCGTCGATTGTCAGGGGCCGGACGAGTGCTCGCTGCTCTGGACGCGCACGAAGGCATACGTCACGCGTTATTCGGCCACGCACATACGCTATGCCGATGAACGCGCCATCGAAACCGCGCGGCCGCTCGAAGCGGGCGTGGTGTACCTGTGGGCCACGCGCACGCCATCGGCGGAGAAGCGCGGGTGGGCGCGCATCAGCGTGAAGGCAATGTGCCGGGGCATGTACGCGATGGATGGCGGCCCCGGCTGGCTATACACGCAATGCGCGAGCGAGATACAGAAGGTCGAGATCCGGTTTCGCGGCTTCGTGCTCGCACCGGAGCGAGGTGCTCAGGACGATGCCGCGTGAAGCGGCGGCTCGGCCATGAAGAAGGACGAGGAGAGCGCTCATGGGGCTCGGAATGCAGATTGCGTATCGGGGGTTCGCCGGTTCGGACGACGCGGAGCGCGTGGCCGGCGTCGAACTGGTGCGGCTCGAACGCGCCGCGACCGATATTGCCAACAGCCATCTGACCGTCGAAGCGTATCGTGATCCATCGGGCGCGCGGCGCTACGATGCGCGGCTCGATCTCATCACGCGGGCGTTCGATCTGATCCCGGTGGAGCGCGGTTCGGACGCGGACGTGTGCATCGCGATTCATCGTGCGTTCGACAACGCCATGCGCCTGCTCGAACAGCGGCACGTGTCTTCCGCATGATCTTCTATGCGCTCGCGTTGCGTCCCGGCATCGCGCCCGGGTTCGTCATGCATCACGATGCGTGTCCGGTTCGATCGTGTCCTTAGCGTGACGTCGCGACTAATGACGCAACACCCATTCGACGAGCACATGCGCATCTTCCGGCGAAAGCGCGCCGCCGCGTTCGGCGGGCATCGGCATGGCCATGTCGCCCCAGTGTGTGCGGCCGCCCGCGCGCAGCTTGTGCTCCAGCATGGCTTGCGCTTGCGGATCGTCGCGATACCGGTTTGCGATCTGCTGGAACGATGGCGCAAGAAACGGCGCGTCGTTGGTATGGCAGAACATGCAGTGTTGCTGATCGATCAGCGCGCTCGGTTCGGATTGCGCCAGCGCGCGCGATGCGCACGACATGAGAACGGCAAGCAGCGCAGCGAATGCACGATGACGAGAAAGAGCGAGAAGCATGGCGCGCAACGAATGAAGGTACGCACCGATGATGCGATCCGCGGCCGCGAGGCTCGTTGATCTGCATCAACGGCGCATAGCCAAGCGCAATCGCGCGTCAAACGCTTTCGAGGCTCGCCTGATTCAGTATGCGCACTTCCTTGCCGCGCGCATCGACCACGCCCGCCTTTTGCAGCTTCGAGAACATGCGGCTCACGGTTTCGAGCTTGAGGCCGAGATAGCTGCCGATCTCCTCGCGCGTCATCCGCAGCACGAATTGCGCGGGCGAATAGCCGCGCGCCTTCATGCGCGCCGAGATGTTGAGCAGGAACGCAGCGACGCGCTGTTCCGCCGACATCGTGCCGAGCAGCATCATGAGATTGGACTCACGCACGATCTCGCTGCTCATCAGGCGATGCACGTGATGCTGGATCGCCTTGACTTCGCGGCAAAGCAGTTCGAGCAGATCGAACGGAATGATGCAGACGACGCTGTCTTCGAGCGCGAGCGCGTCGCACGTGTGGCTGTCGGAACTCACGCCGTCGAGTCCGAGCGCATCGCCCGCGAGATGAAAGCCCGTGACCTGCTCGTTGCCGTCGCGATGCACGACGACGGTCTTGAAACAGCCGCTGCGCACGGTGTAGACGCTCTGGAATGCATCGCCGGAGCGATAGAGCGTCTCGCCGCGCCGCACGATGCGCGTCGCGCAGATGATCGCGTCGAGCCGTTCGCATTCGTCCGGCGAGAGAGCGCTCGGCATGCAGACACGCTGCATCGAGCAAGTCGAGCAGCGCATTCCCTGGCGTGTTGCGCGCTGCGATGAGTTGTCCGCGATCTGAAACGCGCGACGCGGCGCGGGTGCTTCGTTGTGGCCGACGATGGGTCTGGCTTCGCTTATGGGAAACATGCTGCGCCTCCGGTCGAACGTTGGTTCGCGCGCACCGTGGTGCTTCCGGCGCGGCCGATGAATCCATGCGTTCGATTATCGGCTGCGTAAATTCCGAAATGAATCGGCGGTGGCGGAAACTTCCGTAGGCGCTTCGGCAGGCGTGTAGGGAAATCCTGACGGACGAAATTCAGACGTCGTCGTTCTCGTCGTCGAACAGATGATGCTTGACGGCATAGCGCACGAGCGCCGCTTCATGCGGCATCTGCATCTTCTCGAGAATGCGCGCCTTGTACGTGCTGATGGTTTTCGCGCTCACGCACAACGCTTCGCCGATCTGGTTGATGGATTCGCCTGCGCACAATCGGCGAAACACCTCGTGCTCGCGATCCGACAGGCGCTGGTGCGGCAACGCATCCGCCGGTTCCGTCAGGCTTTGCGCGAAGCGCTCGGCCATCGCGAGGCTCACGTATGCGCCGCCCGCCGCGACCTTCGTGACGGCGGAGACCAGTTCCGCGCTGGCGCTTTCCTTCGTGAGATAGCCCGATGCACCGGCCTTGAACGCGCGCGCGGCATATTGCTGCTCCGCATGCATGGTCAGCACGAGAATGCGAAGCGCGGGAATTTCGTCCTTGATCTGTTTGAGCAGTTCGAGGCCGCTGCGGCCCGGCATCGAGAGATCGAGCACGAGCACGTGAGCCGGCGTGGAGCGCACGAGGGCGAGCGTGCCCGGGCCATCGCTCGCTTCGCCGGCCACCTCGAAGCTGCTTGCGTTGGCGAGAATGTGGCGCAGTCCGTCGCGTACGAGCGTGTGGTCGTCCGCGATCAGCACTTTCGTCGTCATGGTTGCGATTCCTTTTCGTGCACCGCTTCTCGGGGCAGGACCACGGTCAGGACGAAGCCGTTGTCCGGCATCGAATCGACGCACACGCGGCCGCCCAGTGCATTCGCACGCTCGCGCACGTCGATCAGGCCGAAGCATTTTCCGTTCGGCGCAGGCAGTGCACGCGCGCCGATGCCATCGTCGCTCACGCGCAGTATGCAATCGCGTTCCTTGGCTTGAATCGACAGTTCGACGCGGCTGGCGTGCGCATGGCGGGCGACATTCGCGAGCGCTTCCTCGATGATACGGAAAACCGTCGTCGCTGCGTGCGCGTTGAACACGATGTCGCCGGTATCGAGCGTGTGCGTCACATCGATGCGATAGCGTTGAACGAAGTCGTCCACGAGCCAGTCGATGGCCGCGTTGAGTCCGAGATCGTCGAGCATGACGGGCCGCTGATGCGCCGCAATGCGCCGCAGCGAAGCGATATTGCGATCGATGAGACCGAGCATGCGCTTCAGGCGATCGGCAATATTCGCATCATGAGCCTTGCGCGCGGCGAGTTCCGCTTCGAGCGCGAAGACATCCATTTTGAGCGCGGTCAGCGTCTGACCGAGATCGTCGTGCAGTTCGCGTGCAATGCGGCTTTTCTCGTTCTCACGCAGTTGCTGAAGATTGACAGACAACGCGCGCAGTTCTTCACGCGACTGTTCGAGCTGCGCTGCCGCTTTCACGCGATCGGTGACATCGCGCAGGACGACGGTGAAGAGCTTGCCGTCGTCGTCTTCGGTCTGCGAGATGGATGCTTCGATGGGAAACTCTTCGCCGTCGGCGCGCAAGCCGAACAGCACGCGCTGCGCGCCCATCTGCCGGTCCGATACGCCGGTCGTGCCGAACTGCCGGACCTGATGCTCATGCGCCGCGCGATAGCGCTCGGGAATGAAGCGTGACAGCGACGCACCGATCGCATCGCTCGCGGGGCAACGGAAGACCTGCTCGGCCATCGGATTGAAGAGGACGATGCGCTGAGCCGAATCGATCGTGATGATGGCTTCCGTCGTCGAACGGATGATGCCGTCGAGGCGCGCGTGCGTCAGCGCTCCGCTTACGGCGATGGAACGAGACGCGCGTTGTCGCACGACGAGAAAGACGAGCGATGCGACGAGCAGCGCGCACGCGACGGCGGCTGTCCAGAGCCATGCCTCTTCGAGCGCCCCGGCAACGCAAACCGAAAGAAGGCGCTGAATGCCCAGCCACCACGCCGCGAACACGATGGCTCCCGCAAGAGCCGCCTTCGCGTACGCATGGCGCCGCAACCGGGCGTGCGGTTCATCGATGCTTCGATCTTGCTCATGTGGCCCTGGCATCGCCGCCCTGCAAAGTAGGGAAATGCGATTGAAGTCCCGGACGCAGGTCCTCGATCATTGCGCGACTTGCGCTGCTTCCTCCGCTTGCTTTGCCTGTGCTTCGGCTTCGCGTCCCGGGACCAACATGACGGGACAGCGCGCGAGCCGAATGAAGCGCTCGGCGACACTGCCGAGCAGGACGCGCTGAAAGCCGCGCCGTCCGTGCGTTCCCATCACGACGAGGTCCGCGCCGAAATCTTCTGCGCAATGAAGAATGCGCTCGCCGATGTCATCGCCCGTCAATTTCACTTCGGCGATGCGCGGCTCGCCCTTCACGCCTTCGCGCGCCATGCGCTCGGCCGCTTGCTTAGTCAGGCGCCGGCCTTCTTCGAGCAATGCATCGCGCATGTCGGGATAGAAGGTCGCGGCCGCGGTATAGGTCACCGGCTGAAGATCGACGATGAAGAGCGGCTGAAGCATGGCGCCGTTGTCCCGCGCGATCTTGAGCGCCTCTTCGAAGGCGTGCGTGGAAGTGATGCTGCCGTCGATCGGCGCGAGGATGCGTTGGTACATGGCGGACTCGTCTGAGGAAGAGGGCGGAATCGAAGGGAAGCCTCATTGCATGCGGAAGAGTGTATGGATCGGCTCATGAAACGCGCTTGACTCAGGTCAAACGATCACGAGGCAGAAACAACGAACCACGCCTTGACCTGGCTCAAGACGGCGCGCGCGGGCATCGATAAAGTCGAAATAGGCGATGGCCGCCGTACCGCATACGACGATGAACAGGAGCAGGGAAATGTCGATCAAGGGACAAGTGAATTGCGCGGACTGGACCGTGACATGCAACGCCGAACGAACATCGGAAGGCATCGTATGCACGATCGCCGTCGAGCATCCGAACGTGGAAGGCGGCCGATTCGTGCATCGGTTCAAACATGCAGGCGAGTTCGAAAGCGAGCGCGATGCGGTGCTCGCGGGCCTGCGCGAAGGCATGGCGTGGATCAATCTCAAGTCCGACAAGGTCATCAGCGTCTAGAGGCATGGCCTGCGTCAGTGCGAGGCAAGACGCCCGAAATAGTACGGATGCCTAACCGTATCGGGAATCGCGAGCGAAGCGCCCGACGGTCTGCGCGAGCATGGCGCTCGACCCGACCGGCAGCTTCAGATTGACGGCCAGCGCCGTGCGATTCATCCAGCCGCGTGCTGCTGCGGCGAGCCCTTCGGATGCGCAGAACAGATAGACGTTCTGCAGAATCGCACCGGCGCTCGCGCATGCGAAGTTTTCGCGCTGGCGAGGCGGCACGTCCTGCATGCGGTTCAGATCGGCGACATAAACGAGGTCCACCGGCGCATGCGCGAGAAAGTCCTGGTAGCCGGTCGTCGCGCGCAAGTCGAACGGCGCGACGAGCACGAGCTGGTGCGCGGTCGGGTCGTATCGATACGAGCCCGTGGCCAGCAGCACATAGATGTCGATCTCGTATCCGCCGAGCGCCGATGGCGCCGTGCGCCCGCCGTCCACATCGCGATTGATGCCGTCAGCCGCCCATAACAGGTCGCCGAGCAGACCGGTATCGATCGCATCGGACGAGAAGCTGCGGGTGGTTTGCCGCGCGGCGAGGGCGGCGAGAAGCGGCATGCCGCCGCTGCGTCGCGGCGCGGGGAACTCGATGACGGCGGGCGGCTCGGTTTCCACGGCACGCGGCGTCGGCGCGTTCAGCACGGCTCCGATTCGAAACAATGGCTTGATCATGGCTGTATGTCCGCGTTCGCTCACGCGCCGATAAGCGGCTAACGATCCGATTCTTCCACCGTGCAAGGGCAGACGATTGATCTGGATCAGTCGTCGCCGATCGAATGCAAGGCGCGCGACCGATTGACCCGTAACAACGACGCGCGGATACGAATATTCATGCTTGGCCATGAAATCATGACAGCGAGTGCCGCGCCGGGGTGGACATGAACGCAGGACGGATTTGCACGCTCGATGTCGTGACGTGCCGTGCCGACACCACCGTGCTTGCCGCTTCGAAGCTGATGCGGGAGGGCCATGTGGGCGATGTCGTGGTCATCGAGACGACAGAAGGCCGCAAGACGCCGATAGGTATCGGAGCGCGAGCGCGCCTCTTCGCGAATCGCGATAGTGGAGCGGCATCGCGAGAACGAAGTCGAAGCACCAATCGTTCTCGCGCCGCGAAGCAGTGCGTATTGTCGCGACCGCGTCGATGCCTTAGGCTTGCGAATCCACCGGCACCCGCACGTTCCCCTCCATCAGCACGCGCGCGCTGCGGCTCATGATGGCCTTCGTGACCTTCCATTCGCCGTCCGCTTCGACCGCTTCCGCGCCCACGCGAAGCGTGCCCGACGGATGCCCGAATCGCACTTCGCGGAGGGTGCCGCCGCCCGCCGCGAGATTGACGAGCGTGCCCGGAATGGCCGCTGCCGTGCCGATCGCGACGGCGGCGGTGCCCATCATCGCGTGATGCAGCTTGCCCATCGACATCGCGCGCACCAGCACGTCGACGTCTTCCGCACCGATGCGCTTGCCGCTCGACGCCACATACGCGGCCGGCGGCGCGACGAACGCGACCTTCGGCGTGTGCTGGCGCTTCGCGATGTCGTCGAGGCTCGCGATCAGCCCCATGCGCAGCGCGCCGTAAGCGCGAATGGTCTCGAAGCGCCGCAGCGCCGCGTCGTCGCCGTTGATCGCGTCCTGAAGTTCGGTGCCGGTATAGCCGATCGAATCGGCGTTGACGAAGATCGTCGGAATGCCCGCGTTGATCATGGTCGCCTTCAGCGTGCCGATGCCGGGCACTTCCAGGTCGTCGACGAGCTGGCCGGTCGGGAACATCGCGCCGCCCGCGCCTTCTTCATCGGCGGCCGGATCGAGGAATTCGAGCTGCACTTCGGCGGCAGGAAAAGTCACGCCGTCCAGTTCGAAGTCGCCGGTTTCCTGCACCGCGCCGCGCGTCATCGGCACATGCGCGACGATGGTCTTGCCGATGTTCGCCTGCCAGATGCGCACGACCGCGACGCCGTCGTCCGGCACGCGCTCGGGATCGACGAGGCCGCTCGCGATCGCAAACGGACCGACGGCCGCCGACAGATTGCCGCAGTTGCCGCTCCAGTCGACGAACGGCTTGTCGATCGACACCTGTCCGAACAGGTAATCGACATCGTGACCGGGACGCGTGCTGCGCGAAACGATCACGGTCTTGCTCGTGCTCGACGTCGCGCCGCCCATGCCGTCGATCTGCTTGCCGTACGGGTCCGGGCTGCCGATCACGCGCAGGAACAGCGCGTCGCGCGCGGCGCCCGGCACGCGCGCGGCTTCGGGCAGGTCGTCGAGCCGGAAGAAAACGCCCTTGCTGGTGCCGCCGCGCATGTAGGTCGCGGCGATTCGGATCTGAGGTGCGTAGGCCATGCTTGAGTCCTGTATCGAAAGAGAAAGGATGCGGCGTGCGGCGCCGCATCCGCGAAGGCCGCGGTCTTACGCGGCGGTCTTCGACGATTCCAGAAAGTCCTGTGCGAAGCGCTGCAGCACGCCGCCCGCTTCGTAGATCGACACTTCCTCGGCGGTGTCGAGACGGC
Source organism: Caballeronia sp. ATUFL_M2_KS44 (assembly GCF_023630965.1). Lineage (NCBI taxonomy): Bacteria > Pseudomonadati > Pseudomonadota > Betaproteobacteria > Burkholderiales > Burkholderiaceae > Caballeronia > Caballeronia sp. ATUFL_M2_KS44. The sequence continues at coordinate 475,053 of NZ_JALQEA010000051.1, forward strand.
AGGTGACCGGCACTTCCACGCACGCGCCGTCCTTGCGCCGGATCACGAGCGTCAGGTCGGCGCGCGGCTTGCGCTCGCCGGTCACGTCGAAGGTTTCGGTGCCGTCGATGCCGAGCGTCAGGCGATTCACGCCCGCCTTGAATTCGAGCGGCAGCACGCCCATGCCGATGAGGTTCGTCCGATGGATGCGCTCGAAGCCTTCGGCGACGATCGCCTCGACGCCGGCGAGCCGCACGCCCTTCGCGGCCCAGTCGCGCGACGAACCTTGCCCGTAGTCCGCGCCCGCCACGATGATGAGCGGCTGCTTGCGTTCCATGTAGGTTTCGATGGCTTCCCACATGCGCGTGACCTTGCCTTCCGGTTCGATGCGCGCGAGCGAGCCTTTCTTCACCTCGCCGTCGACCACGGCCATTTCGTTGACGAGCGTGGGATTTGCGAAGGTCGCGCGCTGCGCCGTCAAATGATCGCCGCGATGCGTCGCGTAGGAATTGAAGTCCTCTTCCGGCAAGCCCATCTTCGCCAGATATTCGCCGGCCGCGCTGTCCGCGAGAATCGCGTTCGACGGCGACAGGTGATCGGTCGTGATGTTGTCGCCGAGCACGGCCAGCGCGCGCATGCTCGAAAGCGTGCGCTTGCCCGCGAGCGCGCCTTCCCAGTATGGCGGACGGCGAATGTAGGTGCTCTCGCCGCGCCAGTCGTAGACCGGGCTGATGCCTTCGTCGCGCGCCTCGGTGACGGCGAACATCGGCTCGTAGACGCGGCGGAAGTGCTCGGGCTTCACGCTTTGCGCGACGATGGCGTCGATCTCCGCATCGTCGGGCCAGATGTCCTTGAGATACACGGGCTGACCGTTCGCGTCCGTGCCGAGCGAGTCCTGCTCGATGTCGAAGTGAATGGTGCCCGCGATCGCATACGCGACGACGAGCGGCGGCGACGCCAGAAAAGCCTGCTTCGCGTACGGATGAATGCGGCCGTCGAAGTTGCGGTTGCCCGAGAGCACGGCGGTCGTATAAAGCTCGCGCTCGACGATCTCCTGCTGAATGACCGGGTCCAGCGCGCCCGACATGCCGTTGCAGGTCGTGCACGCGAACGCGACGATGCCGAAGCCGAGCGTTTCGAGTTCGCCGAGCAGACCGGCTTCTTCGAGATACAACTCCACGGCCTTCGATCCCGGCGCGAGCGACGACTTGACCCACGGCTTGCGCGCAAGGCCGCGCGCGTTCGCATTGCGCGCGAGCAGCGCCGCCGCGATCACGTTGCGCGGATTGCTGGTGTTCGTGCAACTGGTGATCGCCGCGATGATGACCGCGCCTTCGGGCATCTTGCCCGGCGTCTCGACCCATTTCTGCGCGATGCCGCGTTCCGCGAGCTTCGACGTCGGCAGCCGCTTGTGCGGATTCGACGGCCCGGCCATGTTGCGCTCGACGCTCGACAGATCGAAGCGCAGCACGCGTTCGTACTGCGCGTTAGCGAGCGAATCGGCCCACAGTCCGGCGGTTTTCGCATAGGTTTCGACGAGGCGGATCTGCGCATCGTCGCGGCCGGTGAGCCGAAGGTACGCAATCGTCTGTTCGTCGATATAGAACATCGCGGCCGTCGCGCCGTATTCCGGCGCCATGTTCGAGATGGTCGCGCGGTCGCCGAGCGTGAGGCTCGATGCGCCTTCGCCGTAAAACTCGAGATAGGCGCCGACCACCTTTTCCTTGCGCAGGAATTCGGTCAGCGCGAGCACGATGTCGGTCGCCGTGATGCCCGGCTGGCGCTTGCCCGTCAGCTCGACGCCGACGATATCGGGCAGACGCATCCACGATGCGCGGCCGAGCATCACGTTCTCCGCCTCGAGGCCGCCGACGCCGATCGCGATCACGCCGAGCGCATCGACGTGCGGCGTGTGGCTGTCGGTGCCGACGAGGGTATCGGGATACGCGACGCCGTCGATCGCATGGATGACGGGCGACATCCGCTCCAGATTGATCTGATGCATGATGCCGTTGCCCGGCGGAATCACGTCGACGTTCCTGAACGCCTTCTTCGTCCAGTTGATGAAGTCGAAGCGGTCTTCGTTGCGCCGGTCCTCGATCGCGCGATTCTTCGCGAAGGCATCGGGGTCGAAACCGCCGCATTCGACGGCGAGCGAGTGATCGACGATCAGTTGAACCGGCACCACCGGATTCACCTTGGCCGGATCGCCGCCCTGGCTCGCGATGGCGTCGCGCAGGCCCGCGAGATCGACGAGCGCCGTCTGCCCGAGGATGTCGTGACACACGACGCGCGTCGGATACCACGGGAAATCGCGCTCGGTCTTGCGCTCGATCAGTTGCAGCAGCGAGGCGTCGAGCAGCGCCGGATCGCAGCGGCGCACGAGATTCTCCGCGAGCACGCGCGAGGTGTAGGGCAGGGCGTCGTAAGCGCCGGGGCGGATGGCATCGACGGCCGCGCGGGCGTCGAAGTAGTCGCAATGCGTGCCGGGAAGAGGTTTGCGGTTGGCAGTATTCATGGCCGTGTCTCGCTCATCGCATGTCTGTGCGCGAAGGCGCCATGCTCAAAGGTATCGTGGGGCGAAAAGCCTTGCTTCATCGAACGGCCCCGCCGCCTGACGCGGCGGCGAGGAGTGACTTCGCGCGCGTCCGGCTTCTCGCGCGAAGATGCAACATGCGCCTCTTACGTGCGCTCGGCAAGCGGAACGAACGGAAGATTCTCCGGACCGGTGTAGTTCGCGCTCGGCCGGATGATCTTGTTGTCGATCCGCTGCTCGATGATATGCGCACTCCAGCCCGAGGTGCGCGAGATCACGAACAGCGGCGTGAACATCGCCGTGGGCACGCCCATCATGTGATACGACACGGCGCTGAACCAGTCCAGGTTCGGGAACATCTTCTTCGCGTCCCACATCACCGATTCGAGCCGCTCGGCGATGTCGAAGAGCTTCGTGTCGCCGGCTTCCTTCGAGAGCGTCTTCGCGACTTCCTTGATGACCTTGTTGCGCGGGTCCGAGATCGTATAGACCGGATGGCCGAAGCCGATCACCACTTCCTTGTTTTCGACGCGGCGCTTGATGTCGCCTTCCGCTTCGTCGGCGTTCCGATAGCGCGACTGAATCTCGAACGCGACTTCGTTGGCGCCGCCGTGCTTCGGGCCGCGCAGCGCGCCGATCGCGCCGGTGATCGACGAGTACATGTCCGAACCCGTGCCCGCGATCACGCGGCTCGTGAAGGTCGATGCGTTGAACTCGTGCTCGGCGTAGAGGTTGAGCGAGACGTGCATCGCATCGACCCAGGCTTTCGACGGTTCGACGCCGTGCAGCAGATGCAGGAAGTGCCCGCCGATGGAATCGTCGTCGGTTTCCACTTCGATGCGGCGGCCGTTATGCGAATAGTGGTACCAGTAAAGCAGCATCGAGCCGAGCGAAGCCATCAGCCTGTCGGCAATGTCCTTCGCGCCGGGAATGTTGTGATCGTCCTTCTCGGGCAGGATGGTGCCGAGCACGGAGACGCCGGTGCGCATCACGTCCATCGGATGCGCGGAAGCCGGAATCCATTCCAGCGCGGCCTTGAGGTTCGCGGGCAGGCCGCGCAGCGCTTTCAGCTTGGTCTTGTAGGCCGCGAGTTCGGCGGCGCCCGGCAACTTGCCGTGCACGAGCAGATACGCGATTTCCTCGAATTCGCTCGTGGTGGCGAGATCGAGAATGTCGTAGCCGCGATAGTGCAGGTCGTTGCCGGTGCGTCCGACCGTGCACAAGGCCGTGTTGCCGGCGGTCACGCCTGAAAGCGCAACCGACTTCTTCGGCTTGAAGCCGCTCGTTGCGGTGCTGTTGTCTGCTTCGCTCATCGTTCGTCTCCTGAATGCGGGTTATTTCTGTGCCGAAAACAACTGGTCCAGCTTGTCTTCGTATGCGTGATAGCCGAGATATTTGTACAGATCCGCGCGCGTCTGCATGGTTTCGACGGCGGCTTTCTGCGTGCCGTCGCGCCGCACGGTCTCGTAGAAATTCAGCGCCGCCGCGTTCATCGCGCGATACGCGCCGCAGCAGTACAGCGCGATATCGACATTGGCGTCCTTCAGTTCGTCGACCGTGAAGAAGGGCGTCGAGCCGAATTCGGTCAGGTTCGCGAGAATCGGCACGCCGACCGCCGCCTTGAAGCGCCGATAGTCGTCGAGCGTTTTCATCGCTTCGGGGAAGATCATATCCGCGCCGGCTTCGACGTACGCGACGGCCCGTTCGATCGCGGCATCGATGCCTTCCGCGGCGGCCGCGTCGGTGCGCGCCATGATAACGAACGAGTCGTCGGTGCGCGCATCGACAGCCGCTTTCACGCGATCGACCATCTCGCCCTTCGACACGACTTCCTTGCCCGGACGATGCCCGCAGCGCTTCTGGCCCACCTGGTCTTCGATATGCACGGCCGCCACGCCCGCCTTGATGAACGAGCGGACGGTGCGCGCGATGTTGAACGCGCCGCCCCAGCCGGTATCGATATCGACCATGAGCGGCAATGACGACGCATCCGTGATGCGGCGCGCGTCGGTCAGCACGTCTTCCATCGTGCTGATGCCGAGGTCCGGCATGCCGAGCGAGTTGGCGGCCACGCCGCCGCCCGACAGATACAGCGCCTTGAAGCCGACCGCTTCGGCCATCTTCGCCGCATACGCCGTGATGGCGCCCACGACCTGCAAGGGGGATTCGTCGCGCACGGCCGCGCGAAAACGCGCGCCGGCGGTGTGTCCGAGTGGGGTAGGTGTGTTCACGTTTGAGGTCTCCGCAAGAAGGCGCCACTTCCTGCAATATCCTTGCCATCCGCGATTCGGTGCGTAAGTCATTGATTTGGAAAGAGGCGCGTGACTGCGCCCGGCATTCGTCGATTTCACATATGAAATAGCGGTTTCGAACTGGGAATTGCCGCGTTAAGCTGCGGGTTCCCTTCGGCGCATCGTTTAGAAAACATGAAAGCAGACACCGCATCGCGTCCGCGCATCTGGGCGGTCGGCATCAGCCGGCTGCGCGACCTGTTCATGGATGTCGGCGCCGAGTACGCCGACCGCGCGGATCTCGACGTGATCGCGCTCGGCTACGAGGACGCCGTGGCGCGCATCGAATCCGAAACCGGCGAGCGGCCCGACGTCGTGGTCGGCGGCGGATCGAACGGCGCTTATCTGAAGTCGCGCGTGTCGGTGCCGGTCGTCATCATCAGCCCGACGGGTTTCGACGTGATGCAGGCGCTCGCGAAGGCGCGGCGCGACGATGCGCGCATGGCGCTCGTCACGCACGGCGACACGCCGCCGGAGATTCGCCGCTTCCTCGCCGCGTACGCCATCGACGTCGCTTGCGAGTCGTATCGATCGGCGCAGGACGCCGAAAACCTCGTGCTCGATTTGCGCGACCGCGGCATCGATACGGTCGTGGGGCCGGGTCTCGTGACCGATCTGGCCGCGCGTGCCGGCATGCAGTCGGTGTTCCTTTACTCGCGCACGTCCGTTGCATCGGCGTTCGAGACCGCGCTGGAAGTCGCGCAGGCGATGCGCCGCGAAGTCGGGCGGCGCACGCGGCTCGACAACCTCCTGCAGCATCTGCGCGACGGCGTGGTCGCGGTCGATGCCGACGGGCGCATCGAAGCGATCAATCGCCGATTGCTGACGGCGCTCGGTCTGACCGATGCCGCGCGCGTCGTCGGCCACACGCTGCTCGATGTCGCGCCTGCGCTCGATGGCCTGCTGCCTGCGGAAGGTGAGGACGTGGTGGGCCGCGTGCACGGCGTCAGCTACGCGATCCATCGTGGTCCGCTGGGCGGAGAGGGCGCATCGGGCGGCACCATCTTCACGTTTCAGGAATCGCGCGCGGTCGAGCGGCTGGACCGGACGCTGCGCTCGCGGCAGGGCGCGCAGGAATTCGTCGCGCGCTACCAGCTCGAATCGATCGTCGGCGATTCGGAGGCCATGCGTCGCGTGAAGGCGCAGGTGCGCAAATACGCGACGTCCGATGCCACGGTCCTGATTCTTGGCGAAAGCGGCACCGGCAAGGAGATGGTCGCGCAGAGCATGCATCAGATGAGTCGCCGCAAGGACTTTCCGTTCGTCGCGATCAACTGCGGCGCGTTTTCGGAAGCCTTGCTGGAAAGCGAACTGTTCGGCTACGAGGAGGGCGCGTTCACGGGCGCGCGCCGGGGCGGCAAGGCGGGGCTGATCGAGGCGGCGCATCGCGGCACGCTGTTTCTCGATGAAATCGGCGAGATGCCGTCGTCGCTGCAAAGCCGGCTGCTGCGCGTGTTGCAGGAACGGGAAGTGGTGCGGCTCGGATCGACGGAGCCGACGCGCGTGGATATCCGCGTGATTGCGGCGACGCATCGCACGCTCGCGGACGGCGTGCAGGACGGGTCGTTCCGGGCCGACCTGTTTTATCGGATCAACATTCTCAGCATTGCGCTGCCGCCTTTGCGTGCGCGTCCCGGCGATATCCTGCCGCTGGCGGCGGAACTGCTCGCGCAGGCCGCGAGCCGCGACAAAGCGCTCGCGCAGCGGCTTGCGAATCGCGATGCGGTGCGTAAGGTGCTGGCGCCGCTCGAAGCCGCGCTGAGCGCGTATCGGTGGCCGGGGAACGTGCGCGAATTGCAGAACGTCATCGAGCGCGTTGCCGTGGAGATCGCGCATATGCCGGCCAGGAACGGGCGTGAATCGAAACTGACGCTGGCGGACTTCGAGGCGATCGCGCCGGAAGTGTTCGGCGCGGCGCATGACGCGGGTGGGAATCCGAGTTTGCGTCAGTTGAGCCGTTCGGCGGAAGCGGATCAGGTGCGCGCGACGCTGAACGAATTCGGAGGGGATCGCGATGCGGCCTGCAAGGCGTTGGGGATCAGTAAGACGACGCTATGGCGGAAGTTGAACGCGAGGCGGTGATGGGCGCGGGGCGCGGGGCGCGTGTAAGTGACATACGCAAATTATCGTTCGGCATGCGTATCAATCAAAGCGCATTGACAAACGTTGGAGGGCAAGCATCAGCGGCGTCATGCCCGACAGTCTGGCGTGCATAGTTGTCGAGCACATCGATGTCTCTCGTGTATTGATCGGCCTGAAGAAGAAAGCAATGGGTGCGGCGAGACGTGGCTGCTCTGTGTGTGATCCGGCACAGCATCCCTGCGATCGGTAGAAATTGGCAAAAACTGAGTCTTCCGTGTTTCGGTGACGACGCAGTGCGTGTGTCGTCATCAGAACGTCGCCTACTCCACGCGCGATGGTCGTGAATGCCGGTCATACGGGCGATAACGCATTGAAGACCACGGCTACCTCGCGGCACCGATCAGGCAAAGATCAAATTCTGTCAATTCGCATGACCATGCATATTTTTCGCCTACCCTCGCAGGCTTAACCGACCGACAGACTTAGAACACTTTATTTTGCATTTATGATTTCGGACTTGCTGGAATATTCCCCGTTCTCCATTCTCGGCATTGGCATTCATATCGTCATTGCACTCTGCTTTGCCGTTCACGCGGTTCGATCAAGACAAGACACATATTGGCTATACATCCTGTTCGCCTTTCCGCTGATGGGGAGCCTTGTGTACTTCTTCTCAATCTATCTGCCGGAGTTGCGCTTTTCACGTTCCGCTAAGGTGGCGGGTCAAACCGCTGTCCGGGTCCTTGACCCAAACCGGGGTCTGCGAGAGGCTCATAGAGGTTTCGACCGCGCGCCTACCGTTGAAAACCGTATGCGCTTGGGCAACGCTCTACTCGAAAGTGGGGGGGCGGAAAATGTGCAGAAAGCGAGAGAACATTTCGAGTATGCGGCACAAGGGCCGTTCGCAACGGAACCCGCCTTGCTGTTCGGACTCGCGCGCGCACAATTTGCCGAAGAGCTTTATGAAAACGCTCGCGTGACGCTAACGAAGATGTTCGAAGCACATGCCCAGTCCCGGTCGGAAGCGCGCCCGGCATTGCTGTATGCGCAAACCTTGGCCGCCTTGAATCATCGTGAAACACGTGCTGCGTTCGAGCAAGCCGTAAGACACTGCGATGATGCGTCCGCGCGATGCCGCTTTGCGGAATGGCTGATGAGCCAAAACGGCACGGGCGACCGTGAACGCGCACGCGAACTCTTTGCCGAGATTCTGCACGATTCGAAGCACTGGACACGTTTTGCCCGCGCTCACAATCGTGAATGGCTCAAACGTGCCAAGTTAGGTCTCGCTCAGCGTTAAAGCGATTCGCTTGTCTCAAACCTCACGTTTGCAGTGGCAAGAGCTATAACGCGTCCCTATCCAAAACCTTTTCTACTGGCACGCTCGATCTGCGCAGCCTCCAAGAAAGTAATCGATGAAGAAAGCTGAATCCGAATTGATGGCGTGCGAAAGCGCCGATTGGTGCCACCGCGGCCTCATTAGCGCAGCGTTGTCGGCGCAACTGGGGCACCGCTATGACCGCGAGGGCTCGGCGCTTTCAGGCCTGATCACCTGGCTGGGTCTTGCCGCGATCTTCCTGCTCGGCATGGCGGTCCTCTCCGTTATTGGTCTAAGCACGGCATCCGCCGGCGTAAATGGCGTGCTTCTCGCTGCCGTTGCGTGGGGACTCTGGTATTGCGGTATAAGGATGATCTCCGACCCGGCGCAGCGGCATCCCGTTACAGGAAGTGCACTGGTTACGATCGGGCTCGCTGCGGCCTACGGTGCCATGACGCTGCTGACTCTGGCTCGCAGCGACGACCTTGGCGCCGACCGAATGTTTTCCCTGTTGATCGTGACCGCCGCGCTTAGCATGGCAACGGCATATGTCTACCATCTGCGCTGGCCACTGATTCTCTCACTGCTTTGCCTGTTTCACGGCCTTGGCGCCTGGCACGAATATGCGGGCGACGGCGCGTACGCGGCTGCCATCCAGGATCCGCCGACCATGGCTCTCACCGGCGCCATGTGCGCTGCATTGGGCCTATGGCATCAGCATGCGGAAGAAGGCATGCTAGCGCGCTATGCCGGATTCGGCAGGCTCTATGTCATCTTCGGACTGCTTTACTGCAACTGTTCGTTGTGGTTTTTGACCCTGGACTTCTATAGCGAGGCACATGCTCTGGGCTGGATATTGTGCTTCTCTGCGGCATGCGTCGCGCAAATCGTGCTTGGCGCACGCTTTAGAGATGGAAAACTGACCGGCTTCGGCATCGTTTTCTTGAGCATCGATCTGTACACGCGCTTTTTCGAGCATTTTTGGGGGCGACTGTCCATGGGCCTGTTTCTATTGATTGCGGGCCTGGCGGGCGTGGTGCTTGGCTGGTGTTTCGAACGACGCGCGGAAGTGGTGACGCAATGAACCGAAACAAAGTAGTACGTGCTGAGCTCGATCAACTCATGCGTGAAAGCTTGTTGGACAATGCGACGCATTGCCGACTGTCCGCGCTATATCCGTTAGGCCACTGGGACTGGCGTTCGCTGGGCCGCTGGTTCCTGATCTTTGGCGCGGTCGCCGCAGCCGCGGGTGCGGTGATCTCGCTGCGTGATGTGTTCGTTCCCAGTCTATGGCATCTGGCCGTATTGTTAGCGCTCGTCACAGGCGGAATGTTCATCACAGGTTGGAGGCTGCGAAAGCGATCGTGGCCATGGAGTTGCCGAACTGCGGAACTGCTGGGTGGTTTCGCGTTGATCGGCCTGAGCTTCGTGCTCGGCATGATTTATTCCACCGGCTCCGGCAACTGGCCCGCGCTATTGCTGATCGATCTCGTCATGCTCCTCGTTCTGAGCTATGCGCTGAACAATATTCTGTTGCTGACGCTTTCCGCAGTGGTGTTCTTTTCCTGGTTCGGCGGAGTGACTGGCTACAGTTCGGGCTGGAACGCGTATTGGTTCGGCATGAACTATCCACTGCGGTTCCTCGTTGCGTCGACCTTCATTGCCCTCGTGGGACTACTGCATCTCAAGGCCGAACTTGGGCCGCTAGCGGCCTACCGAAGTTTCAGCAAGGTGTGGATTTCTTTTGGCCTGTTTCTGACCGAGATGGCGCTGTGGCTGCTGTCGATTTTCGGCAATTTCGCCGAAATCGACGGCCCCTTGCACGAAGCCGGTGCAGGCGAACTCGCGATCTTCAATCTGGCCTGGGCCGCGCTGAATCTCGGCCTTGTTCTCGCTGGCATCCGACAGAGCTACCGGATGCTCAGGGGGTATGGCGTGACGTTCTTCATCATTCAAGCGTACACCTTGTTCTTCACTCGGATTAGCGAGCATCTGGGCTGGCTCGCCAGCTTAATGATTGCTGGTGGTTCGGCGTTGGGCCTGGCTCTATGGCTGGAAAAGCAGCGCCGCGAGCGGCGGGAGGACGTCCCAAGCTAGTCGGGCGTGGCTTCGGTAGGGCGTAACCTTGAAAGGCCGCCTTAAACCATGGCCCTGTATGATTCCGGGCCTATAGAAAATCAGGAAATGAATAAATACCTCGTTACTTTGCCTATCCTGGGCACCGTGTCCGTCTTCGGTATAGCCGAATCTCCGAGTGGCGACGGTTGGCGCACTCGGTGGGGCAGACGGAAAAGGGCTCGGTTGTCCATTTGAGATGTTTTGAAACCGTCGCCGGACGACAACAACGGGCCCCAAGCGGCCTTTGAGGAAGAGCCAAACGAAAGGGAAGTGTCCCGACAAGGCTCTCTCCAGCTTCGTCAAAACAGTTGACCATCGGCGTGATGGAGGCAGCCTACGCCTTCGTTGCCTCTTCCACATCGCCGGCAGGAGGTTGAACGAATCTCGTTGATGTGTCGTTTTGGATCGATCACCTAAACCCTTCTGACCCAATGCTGATCGAGTTGCTCGGAGCGAAGCGCGGTTGGCTCACCCGTATGTGATAGACGAGATGTGAGGCGCAGGCGAAGACCGACTGCATAACGCGCCTCATTGAGGTTTGTTTCTGTTTTACATAATGCAAATTATCGATTAATTGATTTGTAGCGGCTATATCCTAATGTCGTGTTCTGGCTATTTACAGATGTCGGGTTTTGACTCGGTGGCAAGCTGGCAGCGGATCGTTCAG
>NZ_JALQEA010000052.1:0-116189 GCF_023630965.1 Caballeronia sp. ATUFL_M2_KS44
CCGCGCCGCGCCCGGTTTCTGGGTGGGGTATGTGGTTTAACTGTTTGGGGTGGTTGTGCGGGAGGGGTCGGGGGGGCCCCCCCCCCGGGGCGGGGGGGGGGGGGGGGGGGGGGGGGGCCCCCCCCCCCCCCCCCCCCCCCCCGGCCTGTACTCGCGCAAGTGGAAGTCCGTCGACGCCCTGCCGCAGAACGCGATCATCGGCGTGCCGAACGATCCGAGCAACGAGGGCCGCGCACTGCTGCTGTTGCAGGCCAACGGATTGATCAGACTGCGTAACGAAGTCGGTCTGCTGCCGACCGCACGCGACGTCGCCGACAACCGCAAGCACGTGCAGATCAAGGAACTCGACGCGGGCATCGTGGGCCGCGCGATCGATGATCTAGACGCCGCGGTGGTCAACACGGGGTGGGCGTTTAAAGGTGCCGCAGGAGCGTATCGCGCAGGAGAAGGTAACGGATAATCCGTATCGCAATTTTCTGGCCGTCAACGCGAAAGATGCTCAGGCGCCATGGGTGAAGGAGCTGCTCGAGAGCTATCAGCAAGCGAATGTCGCCTCGGTCATCCTGAGCGCGTACCACGGCGCGGTGCTGCCGGCATGGGACGGCGCACCCGCAAAGTGAAACCGTGCGGCGTGAGGCTCGCCGTTCCCGGGCTTAGCGCCGTCGCCCTCCGAAGCGATCAGTCGCTCACGCCGACGACGGCGCGCAGAATCACCGGCTGCCCGCCGCGCAGCGACACGGCGCCAAACACCGAGCGCGCGTGCACGCCGGCGTCGCCGAGAACTTCGACCAGCAGGTCCGACGCGCCGTCGAGCACCTTCGCGTGGTCTTCGAAGGCGGCGTCGGCGTTCACAAAGCCTTGCACGTCGAGCACCTGCTTCACGCGTTCGAGCGAACCGAGTTCGTCGCGCAGCACGAGCAGCAGTTCCAGCGCTGCCTCACGTGCGAACGCGACGCCGTCTTCGAGCGTGACCATGTCACCCAGCCTTCCTCTCGATGGCTTACCCTCGATGGCAGCGCCCGCCGATTTGCCCGACACGAAAACGAGATCGCCCCAGCGCGTGGCGTTGCGATAGTTCGCCTTCGGGCTGCTCGAAGTGCGGTCGGGGCCGATCAGACGGTTGAGTCTCTCGTCGGCGTTCATGGTGCTCCTGTAGTAACGAATGCACGGATCGCGGGCAGATCGTGCTCTGATTCGTTCCGGCGAACGTCTTATCTCGATGCGCGGAACAAGGCACGCCGCTATGACATCGTGTCGGCCACGCTGACGGCGCCATCACTCCGGAAGCCGCTCGCCGAGACCCGGCTTGCGCGTGCGCCGCTCGCGCGGCCGCATCTTCTCGCGACGTCCGAGCAGCAGGCGCGCAAGCCCTTGCAGCGCGCCGCACAGCATCAGATAGATGAAGCCAACGAACGAAAAGATTTGCGCCGGATAAATCATCAGGCGATTGTTGAGCTGATTCGCGAGGAACGTGAATTCCGGTACGCCGACGATATACGCCAGCGACGTCTCCTTGACGAGCGACACGCACTGATTGACGAACGACGGCATCATCACGCGAACGGCTTGCGGCAGGATCACTTCGCGCAACGCCTGCCAGCGGGTGAGACCGAGCGACAACGCCGCCTGCCGCTGGCCATCGCCGATCGACGCGATGCCCGCATGCACCGAATGCGACAGATACGCGCCGCCGATGAGCGCGAGCGCGCACACCACCGTCGCGAGCCCCGGCACGTTCACATGCAGCAGGATCGGCATGAGGAAGAACGTCCAGAAGATCAGCATCAGCACGGGAATCGCGCGAAAAAACGCCACCACCGAAGTCAGCAGAAGATGCACGATGCCGCGTGTCATGGCGAGCGCGATGCCGCCAGCGAGGCCGATCATCGCGGCGAGCGACGCTGAAGTGACCGAGAGCGCGACTGTCAGCGCGATGCCGCCCAACGGCCCTGAAGGAAACGCACCGAAAGCGAGATAGCGCAGCGAGGGCAGCCAGTCGAAACCGCTCATGCATGGCCTCGCTGAAAGGCGTGCACGCGACTGCGCTGCCAAAGCACCAGCGCGATCTCGATGACGGCGATGGTCAGCACATAGAACACAGTCGCCGTGCCGAATGCCTGGAAGGTCTTGAACGTTTCCGTATCGACCTGACGCGACATGTACGACAGTTCCGCGACGCCGATGGCCATTGTCAGCGACGAGTTCTTCACCACGTTCATATATTGCCCCGCGAGCGGCGGCGTCGCGATGCGCAGCGCCTGCGGCAGGATCACGTATCGCAGGGTCGCGAAGCGGCCCATGCCGAGCGCGGCGGCGGCCTGTTCCTGCGCATGGCTGACGCCGCGCATGCCGGCGCGAAACTCTTCGCTGATGAAGGCCGTTGTGTAGCAAGTGAGGCCTATCCATCCAGCAAACAGTTCGAAGCTGGGCCAAGGTATTGAAACCGGGCTGAAGGTCACTGCATGCGGTGTGTTGAGCCACGTCATCCAGTCGGACGGCAGCAACGCGGCCGCGCCGAAGTACCAGAAGAGCAATTGCACGAGCAACGGCGAATTCCGGAACACGAAGACATAAAGCGCGGCGGCTTGCGCGAAGACCGCGCTTCGCGACGTGCGCGCGACCGCCAATAGGAAGCCGAGCAGCGTTGCGCCGATCCCCGCACATGCGGAGAGCGCGAGCGTGACGGCGAAGCCGTGCACGAGCCACGCGAGATACTTCGGTTCGAGCCAGGTGTGCATGATCGACAGCGAGAAACATAAGCAGCGAAGGCCGGCGCCCGAAGTTCGCGCGCCGGCCCATTGATATCGTCGACGAGACTCAGCTGTTCTTCTGCGGATCGCCGATCTTGAAGAGGCGCGGCAGCGGTGCGGCGCTTTGAGGCCCGAACCACTTGTCGTAGATTCGGTTCGCCTCGCCATCCGCTTCGAGTTTCGTGAGCGTGCTGTTCACGGCGTCGAGCAAGCGCGTTTCGCCCTTCGGCACGCCCACGCCTTCGTAGTCGTTGGAAATCGTGAAAGGCGAGATTTCATAGCCGGACTTGTCAGGCACGCGCGCGAGCAGCGCGACGAGCTTCGGCCCGTCCTGCGTGATTGCCTGCACGTTGCCCGTGCGCAATGCGGCGAAGGCGAAAGGCGTATCGTCATAGGCGACGATGGTCGCGTTCGGGAATTTCGCGCGCACTTGCTGCTCGTTGGTCGTGCCCTTGTCCGCGCCGATGCGCAGGCTGTTGATCTGATCGGGCGTCTTCAGCACGCCCTTCTTCGCGATGAACTGCGTGCCCGATGCAAAGTATGGCGTGCTGAAATCAACCTCCTTCTTGCGCTCGTCGGTGATCGTGAAGTTGGCGAACACGAGGTCCACCTTGCCCGACTTGAGGAACGCAATGCGATTGGCCGGATTCGTCGGCTGCACTTTTAGCTTGACGCCGAGACTGTTCGCAACGGCGCGCGCATAGTCGATATCGAGGCCGACGATCTGGTTGTTCTTCGGATCGACGAAGCCGAATGGCGGGTTGCTGTCGAATGCCGCCACGCGCAGCACGCCCGCCTTCTTGATGTCGTCCAGACGGTCCGCATGCGCGGCGTTCGATGCAGTCACCAGCAGTGCCGCCAGCACCGCGCCCCAGGTCTTGATTTTCATTGGATGGATTCCTCGTTCGTTGTGCCGCCGGCGCCGTCGTCGTGCGTCGGCGGTGGCGAGGCACGCACTGTATCCGCGCAAGGGGCGCAAGGGAACGAAGTTTTTCTCACGTCGAAAGCAGGCGGGAAGATTTGGCTTGCGCTTTGAAGGAAGGGAACCGTCACGAGCGTGACAGGATGCGATTCTTGTCTATCTGGCACGTCGCGGTGCAACGCATTACGTTCGATCATCGTTGATGCCTCTGCCTATCCGATCAAGCCGAGGCTTTATTCTTGAGCAGACCTCGCGCAGGCGATAACCCATGTTGCTTCATTTGCTTACGGCTGAACGGCTTCCTGCTCCAGCCGTATATCGAGCTGCGGCCGAAACACGACCGCCGGCCCCGCGCTGAATAGCGCGCCTGCGCGAAGAGCGCGCCTGCGCGAAGAGCGCGCCTGCGCGAAGAGCGCGATTAAATCCAGGCGCTCTATCGGTACGACTCATTTTTCATTTCCTAAGCGATTCGCGTGCATCGGGCCTCGCTGAATTGCTAATCGCGAATCGGTATCGGAACGAGCCTGAACACACTGCGCATGATGGCCCCCAACATGTTCGAATCTATCCGGACGAGGAATGCGGCATGGCAGACGTTCTCAGCGCCGATGCGTCCGCCTTCATCTATCGCCTCGTCAACAAGTTCACCGATCTGGGGCGCGACGAAGACGTCGCCCGCGATTCCCGCCTATCCCGTCACCGACGACGCCGGCAAGACATCGCACGCGCCCGCGAAAGCAAAGAACGAATTCGGCTACGGCGCGCAATGGACGGGACACACCGGCGCGCTCGCGCGCGAAATGCCCGCCGCTGAACGGATGGCGCTGCTGCAAGAGGAACTGCGGGAAAGCATCGCGGGATTGCAGCGATATGCATAGCCGAAACGCTTCGTTGGTTACGCGTCTGGCCGATGCTTCAATGTTTCCGTCGCATTCAATGCGGCCTGCATCCGACAAACGCAAACCAACGGAGACTTTCGATGCCCGACCTCCCCACGCTCGCCGCCGAGTCCACGCTTGCCCCTGTCACGTCGAATGAACCGTTCCAGGTGCGCCCGATCGGCGGACGCATCGGCGCGGAAGTGCGCGGCGTGACGCTTTCCGCCGATCTCGACGACGACGCCATCGCCGCGATCAACCATGCGCTGCTCGAACACAAGGTGCTGTTCTTCCGCGGTCAGTCGCATCTCGACGACGCCGCGCAGGAAGCCTTTGCCGCGCGTTTTGGCGAGACCGTCGCGCATCCGACCGTGCCGTCGCTCTCGAGCGGCAGCCGTCTGCTCGAGCTCGATTCGAAGCACGGCACGCGCGCGAACTCCTGGCATACGGACGTCACGTTCGTCGATGCCTATCCGAAGATTTCAATTCTGCGCGGCGTCGTGATTCCGCCCGCAGGCGGCGACACGGTATGGGCCAACACGGCCGCCGCGTACGCGAACCTTCCTGACGTGCTGCGCGATCTCGCCGACAGGCTCTGGGCGCTGCATTCGAACGCCTACGACTATGCCGCGACGCGCAACGTGCCCGATACGGAATCCGAGCGCGAGTATCGCAAGCAGTTCACATCGACGCTCTATGAAACGGAGCATCCGGTCGTGCGCGTGCATCCGGAAACGGGCGAACGCACGCTTGTGCTGGGTCACTTCGTGCAGCGCTTCATCGGGCTTTCTCAGCGCGATTCGGATCGTCTCGCCGAGCTGTTTCACGATCACGTCACGCGCCTCGAAAACACCGTGCGCTGGCGCTGGACACAAGGCGATGTCGCGATCTGGGACAACCGCGCGACCCAGCATTACGCGGTGGCCGATTACGGCGACGCACATCGCGTCGTGCGCCGCGCGACCGTGCACGGCGATGTCCCCGTAGGCATCGACGGGCGCAAGAGCCGCGTCGTCAAACAGGAAACGCGCACCGCGTGACGCGTTTCGATACCGCATGCACCGGCGATGACATCGCCGGCAATCCACTCTTTCTCTTTGCACGATGACACTACGATTCAAGCTCTTCGTCGGCGCGGCGACGCTGTTCGCTGCGCTCATCGGTCCCGCGCATGCCGCCGATCCGGCCGTGGTGCGCATCGGCGTTGCGCAGCAGGGCACCGGCGATCCGCCGACGTTCGGCGGCTCCCCCGCCGCGACCGCGTTATTGCAGCATCGCGTGGAAGATGCGTTGCAGCCCGGGCACATCAAGGTCGAGTGGATCTTCTTCAAGGGCGCGGGGCCCGCCGTCAACGAGGCGCTCGCGAACAAGCAGCTCGACTTCGCGTATCAGGGCGATCTGCCTTCCGTGCTCGGCCGCGCGAACGGATTGAAGACGCATCTGCTGCTCGCGTCGAACGTGCGCACGGGCGTTTATCTCGCGGTGCCGCCGGATTCGGGCATCAAGAGCGTCAAGGATCTGAAGGGCAAGCGCGTCGGCATCTTTCGCGGGACGAATCTGCAACTCGTCGCCGATAACGTGCTGAAGCAAAACGGCCTCAGCGAACGCGATCTGCGCGTGATCAATCTCGATACCGCCGCTGCGCAGGCCGCGCTGGCATCGAAGGGCGTCGATGCCGTGTTCCTCGACTACTCTCTCTTCAAGCTGCAACGTCAAGGGCTTGCGAAGATCGTCTACGCCTCGCGCGATGACGGCGTGCAGTTCACGCGGCAAGCGCATCTGCTCGTGCTCGAAGACTACGAGCGCGCGCATCCCGACACGGTGCAGAAGGTCGTGACCGCCGTGGTGCAGGCCGCGCAATGGTCCTCCGACGAAGCCAATCGCAATGCGCTTTTCGCGTTGTGGGCGAAGAGCGGCGTGCCCGTCGAATCGTGGTCGTCCGAGTTTGCGAATCAGCCGATGAAGGACCGCATGTCGCCGCTCATCGATCCGTTTCTGGTCGCGCGCTATCAGGCCGTCGCCGATGACGCCTTGCGTCTGAATCTGATTCGCCAGCCCGTCAGCGTGAATGGATGGTTCGAGCCGAAGTATCTCGATCAGGCGCTGAAGTCGCTGAAGCTCGAAGCATACTGGCCGCGTTTCGATGCAGCGGGCAAGCCTTCCGGCGAACGTCTCGCGGAGAACCGATAAATGGCCAATGCACTGACGCGCGTGTTTCAGCCTGCGGATCGTGCGCGCGGGATTTCATCGACGGATACGTGGCGCACGATCGGCTGGACTGCGTTGCCATGGCTCGTGCCCAGCGTGTGCGCGTTGCTGTGGGTGCTCGGCTCGCACTATGGCTGGATCTCCGCGCAAGTGTTGCCGCCGCCCGCGCTCGTTTTCGAAACGCTCGGCGCGCTCGCGAAGAGCGGCGAATTGTGGACGCATCTGCTGGCGAGCACGACGCGCGCCGCTGTCGGGTTCGGCGGCGGCGTGCTTCTTGGCATCGTGCTCGGCGGATTGCTCGGTCTGTCGCGCACGCTCGAAGCCTACGTGCTGCCGAGCTTCAACGCGATCGTGCAGGTGCCCGTGCTCGGATGGCTGCCGTTTCTGATGATCGTCGTCGGCATAGGCGAGCCGCTGAAGTATCTGCTGATCGGGCATGCGGCGCTCGTGCCCGTCACGCTCTCGACGCTGCAAGGCTTTCGCGGCACGCCGCGCGCGTTGCAGGAAGTCGCGTCGGTGTATCGCTATACGCGCTGGCAAGTCATCACGCGCGTGACTTTGCCGTCCGCGATTCCCGTCATCGGGACGGGCGTGCGGCTCGCGTTCACCAAAGCGTGGCTAACGCTCGTTGTCGTGGAACTCGTCGCTTCGTCGGAAGGGCTGGGTTATCTGATCGTGTATGGACGCCAGCTCTTTCAGCTCGATCTCGTGCTGGCCGCGGTGCTCATCGTCGGTGCAATCGGCTATGCGGTCGATCGCCTGCTCGATGCATTCGAGCGCAAGCTGCAACGCGGCCGTGCCAACTGAGGATCAGCCATGTCGAACCTGGATTGGGAAGCGGGAACAATCAAAGGATCGTGGCGCGGGCTCGTGTTGCCGATAGCCGCGCTCGCCGTGTGGTGGTACGTGTCGCGCGATGCCCAAGTGGGGCGCGGCGTGATGGTTTCGCCCGCGCAGGTATGGAATACGGCCGTCGATCAGCTCCGCAGCGGGGCGCTCGCGCGTGCGCTGTCTGCTTCGCTCGCACGTGAGTTGACGGGCTTTGCCATCGGCACGAGCCTCGGCCTCGCGCTCGGCGCATTGCTCGGCATATCGAGGCTCGCGAATCGCGCGGTCGCGCCGAGCTTCAATACGTTCAAGCAAGTGTCGCTGTTCGCGTGGATTCCGCTCATTTCCGTGTGGTTTGGCTTGGGCGATGTCGCGAAGGTCGTGTTCCTTTCGCTCGCCGCGCTCGTGCCCGTCGTGATGCATACGAGCGACGGCATCCGCGCCGTGCCTGCGAGCTGGCTCGATGTCGCGCGCGCGTATCGCTATGGCAGGCTGCAAACGCTCGCCTATGTGGTGTTGCCGGCCGCGCTGCCCTCCATCTTCACGGGCGTCTATCTCGCACTCATCTATTCGTGGCTCGCGACGCTCGGCGCGGAGTATCTGCTCGTCGCGGGCAGCGGGATCGGCAATACGCTCGTGGATGGCAGCGAACAGTTTCGCATGGATCTCGTCGTGTTCGGCGTGATCGTGGTCGGTTTGACGGGGTGGGCGTTGAATGCCTTCGCGCGCGGCGTGCAGCGGCGCTGGCTCGGCGCGTCGCGCGTGGCTTGAGGAGAATCCGGATATGACGACGCAAACAGAGCAGGACAGCGGCTTGACGCTGCGGCATGTGAGCAAGCGCTTCGATGGCGATGCGGCGGCGCCGGTGCTCGATCGCATCGATCTGTCGATCACGAGCGGCGAGTTCGTGAGCATCGTCGGAGCGAGCGGTTGCGGAAAGTCGACGTTGCTGCGGCTCATCGCGGGCCTCGATGGCGATTACGATGGCGAGATCGATTTCGGCGGCGAGCGCGTCGTGACGACGGATTTGTCGCGCGGCATCGTGTTTCAGGATCATCGGCTTTTCCCGTGGCTCGATGTCGCGCAGAACGTCGCGGTGGCATTGCGCAACGCGCCGCTAACGAAGGCCCAGAAGGCGCGCGCGGTGGCGGAGCATATTGAACTCGTCGGATTAAAGGGATATGAGCGGCATTACCCGCATCAATTGTCGGGCGGCATGGCGCAGCGCGTAGCGATTGCGCGCGGGCTCGTGACCCGGCCGCGTCTCCTCTTGCTCGATGAACCGTTCGGCGCGCTCGACGCGCTCACGCGTAGCCGCCTGCAGCTCGAATTGCAGCGCATATGGGAGCATGAGCGGATCACGATGGTGCTCGTCACGCATGACGTGGAGGAAGCCGTGCTGCTGTCCGACCGGATCGTGGTGATGCAGGCGCGGCCGGGGCGCATCGGAGAAGTGGTGGAGGTCGCGGTGCCGAGGCCGCGCAAACTCGGGGATCGCAAGGTCGCGAAGCTCCGGGACGATATCGTCGAGGCGTTCTTTACCGAAGCCGCTTGAAGCTGCGCTTCGATCGCGGCTTTATCTTCGCGTCACGAAAGTCATGGAAGACGCTCTCGCAAACACCGAGAAACGCCGCAGCGTGCGCGTCACGGGCCAAGCTGCCAGTGCAGCGCAACGCATCACTCGACGACTCCCCTCGCCCTTGCCACCGTGCAGTATTCGATGAGTCCATCGATGATCTGCGGAATGCCCGAGGTGATCGCGGGGCCATGCATCGGGAATATCCAGTCTATGTCGTACTCGCGTATCTTCAAGAGTGCGGCATGCAGATGCGCGAGCGAAGGCAGATATCCCGACTTCTCGATAGAGCCGATGATGTTGCGCAACGCATCGCCCGACGCATCGACCGGTCCGTAGCTCATGAAGATATCCGACGAAAACAGCGCCTTCAGCCGCGGCACATAGAGCACGAGCGCATCCCATTGATGCACGTGCGTCGTGAAGATCGGCACGACGCGCTCGCCCGATATCGTGATCGGCACTTCATCCCTGAGCGGCTTCGTCTTGACGGAAAAAATATCGGCGAGCGCGTGCGCGCAAATGGGATGCGCGTATGCAACGACGCCCGCATGACGCGATGCGAACTCGGGCAGCGCGGCAATTTCATCGGCTTCGAAATGCGGCGCCACGATGCTTCCGACCTCGCCCACTTCGATGCCCACGCTCCGCAAGTTCGCCTCGAGTTGCGCAAAGTCGGACCGCATGCCGGTGGACACGCCCACGTAGCCGCCCGAAGGCGAGCGAATGAAGAACTGTGAGAACGCGAGGTCCAGCTTCTCGATGTATAGCGTGTTGCGGTACACGTCGCTGCCGAATCGTTCGATTGACGATGCGTTCATGCCTTGGCCTCTCTTGCGGTTTCCAGTTGCCGAAGGGCGATCCTGCCGCGCCCGCCGAACTTCTCCAGATACAGGCGGACATAGTGCGCGTTATCGTGGAGAAACGCGATGTCGGTCGGGACCATGTTTCGAATTGCAAGCAAGGGAACGGGTGCTTGCAGCGGCCGAAACGACGGGTTCCAGAGACCCGGCTCCTCGCAGCCCGGAAAGAACTGGCCGATCATCAGATGGCGTTCGACGAAGCTCGGCTTGAGCCGCTGCTGAACGCGCTCGACCGCGTGCGCCGCATTGGCGATTCGCATCGGAACGATGATACGGCAACGATATGTGTCCAGCATTCCGCCGCTTTGCCCGAAGTCTTCGCGATGCGCCGCGACTTCGTGCTCGAACGCGTCCGCGTCCGCAGACCAGTTGCTGAAGAACGCTATGCTCTTCCTCAGCACCGCCGATCTCGCGAACGGGCATACGTCCCCCAGCCGGCCGACATCCGCATGCGGCGCGCACAGAAACTGCACGATCCAGTCGACGACATCGGCGAACGCTGGATCGGACGACGCCTCGTCGAAAGGAATTTGTTTCGATTCCGATAGCCTTATTGACATAGTGACCCTCGTCAATCGACGCGCTTCGTCCGTTAGCCCATCTGGCGAATCAGTCGTCCCCATTCACGGTCGTAACGATCCGGCGTGATCCGCATGAGTCCGCCGCCCGGCGTGAACGTTAGCTCCCCGAAATAGATATGATCGTCGGGTGCATAGAGATCGACGCGCACATAGCCGAGACCGTCCGCCAGGCGCGTCGCGATTTCGACAATCTCTTTCCAGTTCCTGAGCGGCGGAGCAGCCACGTCGCTGCACGGATATTCGCCAAGAACGATGTCCATGCGATTCCACTGCGGATCGTAGAAATCGTGGCGCGGATGGCCGAAGCGGTCGCTAATGACGCCGGTATAGATGATCGGTCCGTTCGGTCCGTGCCCGAAGATATTGAGCTTGATGTCAGGCGGAATCTTGCCGTCTTTATCCAGCAGCAGTTTCTCGAAGAACACGCGACGCTCGATCGGCTCATAGTGCCGTTCGCGCGTGTGACGATAGAAGTTCGTATCGAGCCACCTGCTCGCAATCCGGCTCAGTTCTTCGAACGACGTATCCGCCTTTCTCCAGACCACTTTCACGAAACCGCAACCGTGATTGGCTTTCATCACGAAGGCATTCGGAAGCGCGTCGAAAACATCGCGCGTGAAAGCGTCGGGCGCAGCGATCAACGGAATCAAATGCTGCTCGCCGATGGTGCGCTTCACGTGGTCTCGGACGAGCAGCTTGTCGGTGAGCGCAGTCCATTGCGGCTGCGGATTCAGGCAGCGGTCGAGAATCAGTTCGTTGAAGGTCGCCGGATTGGCAAGGTTCGGGAATCGCCCTACTTTTCGGCGATGCAAGAGACGCAGCAGCAACGCATCCGGAAGAGCGCTTCTCGCAGCCCTGAATAATGTCGATGCCGCCGCTGCCCGCGTCTTGCTGGCAACCACGGCTAAGCTGCTTGCCAGCGTGCGGGCACGCGCCTCATGTACTCCGTGGACCGAGTTTCTCGTTTCCGCGGGAATCGTCATCGACTTCCTCCTTGCCCGAGTGATCTTCCTCGCCGACGATACGGCAACTCAACTGCCGCCGAAAACAAGCAATTCTTCGATGCATAGATGCAGTTCACTGCGCGACGGGTTGCCGGAGCCGACATCATTTGTCGTGAATTGCTCATCGCGCCAGAGCTGAAAAGCAAACGACGATAAATCGTTTGTCGTTGCTCATCGCGCTGTCTTTTAATGACTGGCTGCTTTACACCATCCAGTATTCGATGACCCACGGCATTCGGCGCACCGCCGCGCTTCTGCGTCCTGCCGGAGCGTTCCATCCTTCATGGACTGACACGGGAATGAAATGGCCGACCTGACTTCGACGCACGAACGCTATCTCTCCACGCGACCCGCTCGCGCGGGCTTAACCAAGACCGTGCTTTACCGGTGGCTATCCTGGCTCGTACCAGCGATGGTGGTGGTTCTATGGGAAGCCGCCGCACGCGCCGGACTCATTGCTGCGCAGGTGCTTCCCGCACCGAGCAGCGTCCTCGCGACCGCCGCGAACATGGCGCAGAACGGCGAGCTCTTCGTTCACCTTGGCGTTTCGCTATTACGCGCGGCAGCGGGCTTCGCCATTGGCGGGATCATCGGGCTGGTGTTGGGTGTCGTGGTCGGCTTCTCGCCCCTTGCGCAGGCGATTATCGATCGCTCCGTGCAGATGGTGCGCGCCATTCCTTTTCTGGCGATGCTCCCGCTCGTCATCGTGTGGTTCGGCGTCGGCGAGACCGCGAAGATCTTTCTGGTCGCGCTCGCGGTCCTCTTCCCGATTTATATCAACACTATGCTCGGCATCCGCCAGATCGATCCGAAGCTGATGGAGCTTGCCAAGGTCGTCGGCATGAGCCGAAGCGCGACCGTGCGGCGAATCATTCTTCCCGGCGCAATGCCCTCGATCCTCACAGGCGTGCGCTATGCGCTCGCTCATGCGTGGCTTGCCCTCGTCATCGCCGAAACGCTCGCGACAACCAAAGGCATCGGCTTTCTCGCAATGGACGCGCGCGAGTTTCTGAACACCAATGTCATCGTTCTGACCGTGATCATCTACGCGATCATCGGCGTCGTCGCGGACACACTCGTGCGCGTGCTCGAAGGCCATTTCCTCTCCTGGCATGCGAACTACGCGAACAACAACAAGGGAGCGCACAAGTGACTGAAAGCATCGCTCTTTCGCGCGATTCCTCGGCAAGGGCGTCGGCCTTTCGTGAGCCAAGCGCTGCATCGGCGCTGGCCGTATCGGTTCGCGGTCTTCAGCGGCGCTACGGCAGCCGCGTCGTCATCGATGCCCTCGATCTCGACATCCGCAAAGGCGAATTCGTCGCGCTGCTGGGCGAAAGCGGATGCGGCAAGACAACGCTGCTGCGCGCGCTCGCGGGACTCGATCTGCCCGATGCGGGAAGCATCCGCGCGCCGGCGCGACCTTCCGTCGTGTTCCAGGAGCATCGCCTTCTTCCGTGGGCGACGCTGTGGCAGAACGTGGCGCTCGGTCATGAGAACACCATCGGTCGCGACGGCGCGGCGCGTGCGCTGGCCGAAGTCGGACTCGCAGGCCGCGAGGACGACTGGCCGCGCAATCTGTCGGGCGGGCAGGCTCAGCGTGTGGCGCTGGCACGCGCGCTCATCCACGATCCCGCGCTGCTGCTGCTCGACGAGCCATTCGCGGCGCTCGATGCCCTCACGCGCATCAAGATGCACGGGCTCGTGAAGGAACTCGTCGCGCTTCACCACCCCGGCGTGCTGATCGTCACGCATGACGTCGACGAAGCACTCGCGCTCGCCGACCGAATCCTCGTCATGCGCGCGGGACGCATCGCGGCTTCGTTCGAGCCGAAGGCGCACACGCCGCAAACGCTGCGGCCCATCCTGCTCGACGAGCTGGGTGTCCGGTCGCATTGACCGCCTTTTTCCACGACAAGAAGGACCCGAAAGAATGAACGATTCATCGCTGACCCGCCGCCGGTTGTTGCGCGCGGCGGGTGGCTTGTTTGCCGGCGCAGCCGTCGGCGGGCTGTTCCCGGCGCAGGCAGCCGAGCCGCGCAAGCTCACGCGCAATACCGATACGGTACGCATCGGCTGGGGCTACGGCAGCCTGCCGGACATCGCGAAACAGCGCGGCGTGTTCGAGAAGACGCTCGCTGCCAAAGGCATCAAGGTCGAATGGGTCGGGCCGTTCCCGAACCATGCGCCCTCGATTCAGGCCGTCGTCGGCGGCAGCGCGGACTTCGGCTTCTGGGGATCGACGACACCCGCGCTCGCCGCCATGCTCGCCGGCTCGCCCATCGTCTTCAACGCGTTCGATATCTATTCGCCGCGCTCCACCGCCATCATCGCGAAGAAGTCGAGCGGCATTCGTTCGGTCAGCGATCTGGCGGGCCGCAAGGTCGCCGTCAACCGCTCGGGACTCGGCGAATTCCTGCTCATCGCGGCGCTGGAAAAGCATCGCGTCGATCGGGACAAGGTGCAGTTCGTCTATCTGAATCCGCCCGACGCGGCACCGGCGTTCGCGCAAGGCAAGGTCGATGCGTGGTCCATGTGGTCGCCGGGCGTCGACATTTCGCGCTTCGCCAACGATGCGCGCGACATCTTCAACGAAGGCCGCGATCTGGATTTCCTGATCGACTACAGTTCGCTCGTGACGCGACGCAAGTTCACCGAGGAGAACTCGGAACTGATTCGCGCCGTGATCGACGCCTACTACGTCGAAGGCGCATGGCAGTCCGCGCATTCCGCCGATGCCGAACTGCTCGTTCAAC
The DNA here is from genome assembly GCF_023630965.1 of Caballeronia sp. ATUFL_M2_KS44. NCBI lineage: Bacteria > Pseudomonadati > Pseudomonadota > Betaproteobacteria > Burkholderiales > Burkholderiaceae > Caballeronia > Caballeronia sp. ATUFL_M2_KS44. The sequence continues at coordinate 14,364 of NZ_JALQEA010000052.1, forward strand.
GCGAGGGCAAGTATCCGGATCAGGTGCGCGAGTACTTGACGAGCCTCAAGCGCGTCAATCAGTTTCACGAGCCGGACGACGCCGCTTTCATCGCGCAATTCCAGCGCGCCGCCGACTGGCTCGCGGAACGCAAGATCATCCATTCGCGCATCAAGGTCGCGGATTACAGCATCAAGGTGTGATACCAGGACACGCACGAACATGACTGAACGCACTCAATACACGAGTTCATATCCGCGCCTCGTATCGCCGCTTTCCGCGACGCTCGGCTTCTCGCAAGTCATCGACGATATCGCCGCGACGGCCGCCGAACGCGAACGCGATCATCGACTGCCGCACGAGGAAATCGCGAAGCTGAAGGCGCTCGGCTTCGGCGCACTGCGTCTTCCTTCCGATGCCGGCGGCCATGGCGTGTCGCTGCGCGAACTGTTCGTCGTCGCGCGCGACATCGCCGCAGCGGATTCGAACATCGCGCACGCGTTTCGCAATCATCTGTGGCAGGTCGAGGCCGCGCTCAGACGACGCGACCATCCGTTCCATGCGCGCGTGCTCGAACTCACTGCGCAGAAGAAGACCATCGGCCTCGGTTTCGTCGAAAGCGATGTGACAGCGGCAGGCGCGCGGCCCACGACAGTGCTGACCCGGCTGGAATGGGACGCGTCGCGCGATGTCTATGTCGGCTCCGGCGAGAAGCCCTACGCGACGGGCAATCTTTATAACGATGCATTCACCGGCGTGGCAGTGGAAAGCCGCGCGGGGCGAACGGTGCAGTATGTGCTGGAACGCGGCGCAGGCGTCAGCAACGACGATGACTGGCAGGGCTTCGGCCAGCGTCTGACAGGCTCGGGGACGGCGCGCTTTCACGACGTGACGGTGCCGCCCGCGCACGTTTATCCCGCCGATCCGCCGAAGTCCGACGAAGCCGCGCCGTGGGGCTTCACGTTCCATCAGGTGTATCTGACCAACTGCATCGCCGGGATTGCGCGGCGCGTGGCGCTGGACGGCGCCGGCGTGCTGCGCGCCCGAGGACGCAACTTCTATCATGGCGAAGCCGCGCATCCCACGGACGAACCCGTGCTGCACGCCCTGCTCGGCCGCATGCGCGCGTATGCGGCAAGCGTCGAAGCAATCGCCGACCGCGCAGCCGATGCATTGCAGCGCGTGTGGGACGCTTACGGCACGCGCGATGAATACGAGGCAACGCTTGCCGCCACGCTCGCGGCATCGGAAGCGAAGGTGGTCATCGACGATCTCGCGCCGCAGATTGCAAGCTGGCTGATCGATCTCGGCTCGGGATCGGTCGTCTCACGCATCGGCGCGCTGGACCGGCACTGGCGCAACATCAAGGTCATCGCGTCGCACAATCCGCGGCTCTATAAGGAACGCCTGCTCGGGCAAAACCTGCTGAGCGGACAACTGCCGCCCACGGGCGCGTTCTTTTGATGATGCAGTGAAGCGTGTCCGCTCGCGGGCGGACACGCATGCGCTCATGCGTTCAATAGCCGGCGCACACGCGGCATCACTTCCTGCGCGAAGCGGGTCATGTCCGCTTCGAACGGCTGAAACTGCAGCATGAACAGTTCGATGCCCGCGCGATGAAAATCGGCGATGCGCCGCGCAACGGTATCGTAATCGCCGACGAGATCGGCCGCCGTCCCGCCATTCGATCCGACCCGCGCCGAGCGCGCGAAGGTCTGATGCATGACGGCGTTCGGATCGGTATTCCCCTTCTGCCGCTCGCGCAGCGGCTTGTCGAGTTCTGCCAGCGCGAAGAGATGCTGAAGATGCGCGAACGCTTCATCGTGCGTCTCGCGCGCGATCACGAACGCCGATAACCCGAAGCGCAACGGCTCGCGCCCAGCCGGACGCGCACGCGCGGAGACATCGGCGATGAGCTTCGCAACATCGTCGTGCGGCTGACCGTTGATGAACCACACGTCGCCATGCGCCGCCACGAGCGAACGCGCCGGCTCCGATTCGCCGCCCACATAAATGCGCGGACGCGCACGAAACGGATCGCCGGGACGCAACTGGTAATCGTCGATACGAAAGTGATCGCCGCGATGCGTCAGCGCTTCGCCGCGCAGCAACGCATCGACGACGCCGATCCACTCGCGGCCATACGCGTAACGCTCGTCGTGCTCGGCAAAGCCGATGCCGGCGCGCTCAAGCTCGGGACGATTCCACGCATTCACGAGATTGATCGCGAAGCGGCCGCCGCTGATGTGCTCGATCTGCTGCGCCATCTTCGCGAGCACGACAGGATGATAGAGATAAGGCTTGATCGCCGTGATGATCTCGATGCGCGACGTGAGCGCAGCCAGCGCCGCCGATGCCGTCCATGCTTCGAGTTGATCGAGCGAAGGGTCGTGCGGATTGATCGTATGTTGCGCGACGAGCACGGAGTCGTAGCCAAGGCGTTCGGCTTCGAGCACGAGCGCCTTGTTGCGCGCCCACGATGCATCGTAAGGCTCGTCGGGATCCTGCAGCGCCGCGCGGCTGCCATGCACCAGCGCCCAGACGCCGAAGCGGGGAGAGTTGGACATCGTTTGAATGAGCCTTTAGAGACGTGGCGAAGCAGATCATGCTAATGCCGCGCGCGCGTCCGGCTATCCAATTTATAAAGATAACCAATCGTTCCCTGAGGTCATAAGCGTAGGCCGCTCGCGCATCATCACCCTTCATCGAAGAAGCGGTTGCGCGGTCTCGGCAGACCCAGATGCTCGCGCAGTGTCGCGCCTTCGTATGCGCGCCTGAAGATGCCGCGCCGCTGCAGTTCCGGCACGACCTTCGCGACGAAATCATCGAGGCCCGCCGGCAAGAACGGAAACATCACGTTGAAGCCGTCGCTGCCTTCCTCGACGAGCCATTGCTCCATCTCGTCGGCGATGTCCGTCGCGGTTCCGACCATCTGCAAGCCCGAATAGCCGCCGACACGACGCGCAAGCTCGCGCACGCTCAGTCCTTCCCTGCGCGCCATGTCGATGACGCGTTCGCGTGCGCTCCGGCTCGCATTCGTTTCGGGAATCTCGGGCAGAGGGCCGTCCGGATCGAACGACGATACATCGTGCCCGAGCGCGATCGACAGCGAAGCGAAGCCGCTATCGTCGTGCACGAAGGTATCGAGCAGCGCGCGCTTTTCCTGCGCTTCGTCGCGCGAATCGCCCACCACGACGAACGCGCCGGGCAGGATCTTCAGATGATCCCGCGCGCGGCCAATGCGTTCCATGCGGCCTTTCACGTCGGCATAGAAACGCTTGCCCGCGGCGAGATTCGGCTGCGCGGTGAAGACCGCATCGGCGGTTTCGGCGGCGAGCTGCTTGCCCGCTTCCGACGATCCCGCCTGCACTACGACGGGCCAGCCCTGCACCGGCCGCGCGATGTTCAAAGGCCCGCGCACCGATAGATACGGTCCCTTGTGATCGAGCACGTGCAGCTTCGCCGGATCGAAGAAGAGGCCGCTTTCGGTGTCGCGCACGAAGGCGTCGTCGGACCAGCTATCCCACAGGCCCGTGACGACATCGTAGAACTCGCGCGCACGTCGATAGCGCTCGTCGTGCTCCATGTGCTCTTCGCGGCCGAAGTTGCGTGCGGCATCGGGATTGGACGTGGTGACGAGATTCCAGCCCGCGCGCCCGTCGCTCAAATGATCGAGCGAGGCAAAGCGCCGCGCGATGTGATACGGCTCGTCGAACGTGGTCGATGCCGTCGCCACCAGCCCGATGCGCTCGGTCACCGAGGCGAGCGCCGAAAGCAGCGTGAACGGTTCGAACGAAGTCGCGGTATGGCTGCGCTTCAACGCATCCACCGGCATGTTGAGCACGGCGAGATGATCGGCCATGAAGAAAGCATCGAAGCACGCTTTCTCCAGCGTCTGCACGAAGCGCTTCAGGTGCCTGAAGTTGAAGTTGGCGTCGGGGTATGCACCAGGGTAGCGCCACGCGCCGGTGTGCAGACTGACCGGACGCATGAACGCGCCGAGATGAAGCTGTCGTGAGTGTGGCATCGCGTTCGATGAGCAAGGAGTGTGATTCGCGCCAAGGTACTGCAACTTGCGAAAACGCGCTCGAATGCTTCGGAACTTTGCTTTTCACGACGCGGAATATGCATAGCATCGGATATGACCGGCGATCATGCCTTCCTGCTTCACTTGCAATGCGTGAAAAATTCGTAGCCGCGGTACGCGAAGTGCCTATAGTCGAATGCTCCATCCACCACTTTCGTCCGCTCCATGAAACACACGTTCCATCGTCGCAGGCTGATCGCCGGCGCTGCGTCCTTTCTGTTCGCCGCCATCGCATTCGCGCCTCTTTCGACGCGCGCCGAGACACGCGAGGTCGTCATCGGCTATCAGGATATGGTGGTGCCCTGGCGTTATGCGCAGGCGAGCGGCGCCGTAGAGAAGGCGACCGGCTACAAGGTCACCTATCGCAAGCTCGGCAGCGGCGCGGACGTCATTCGCGCGCTCGCATCGGGTTCCATACAAGTGGGCGAAGCGGGTTCGAGTCCGATCGCGGCGGGGTTGTCGCAAGGCGTCGATCTCTCGCTGTTCTGGATTCTCGACAACATCAACGACGCCGAAGCGCTCGTCGCGCGCAACGGCTCGGGCGTGAGCAAGCTCGCCGATCTCAAGGGCAAGACGCTCGGCGTGCCGTATGTGTCGACATCGCATTTCCATGCGCTCGTGGCGTTGCAGCAGGCGGGCGTCGATCCTTCCGCGGTCAAGATCGTCAATCTGCGTCCGCCCGAAGTGGCCGCAGCGTGGGAGCGCGGCAACATCGACGCGACGTATATCTGGGACCCGGTGCTCGCGAAGGTCAAGCAGAACGGCAAGGTGCTCGTCACGTCGGGCGAGGTGGCGAAGGAAACCGGCAAGGCGACCTTCGACGGCTTCGTCGCGTCGCGCAAGTTCGCGCAGGACAACGCCGCGTTCATGGCCGGTCTCGTCAAAGTGCTCGCCGATACCGACACGCAATATCGCGATCACAAAGCCGACTGGAGCGCCGGCTCCGCGCAGGTGAAGGCCGTGGCACAGGAATCCGGCGCGAACGCCGTCGACGTGCCCGCGAGTCTCGCGCTCTACGCGTTCCCGACGGCGGGCGAACAGGCGTCGCAGACGTGGCTCGGCGGCGGGCAGCAGTCCGGCGCGGCGAAATCGCTTGCCGCGACTGCGCAGTTCCTCAAGCAACAGGGCACGATCCAGAACGTGCTCGCGGATTACTCCACGGGCGTCGATCCGCGCTACGCGCAGCAGGCCGCGAAATGACATCGCTTTCCATCCGCGATCTGGGCGTCACTTATGACGGCGCGAGCGCGCCTGCGTTGGAAGGCGTCGATCTGCACATCGGCAGCGGCGAGTTCGTCGTGGCGCTCGGCGCATCGGGCTGCGGCAAGACCACGCTGCTCAACTGCCTCGCCGGTTTCATCGATCCGACCGAGGGCGAGGCATCGCTCAACGGCGAACCGATCGCCGGACCGGGCGCGGAGCGCGGCGTGGTGTTCCAGAAGCATGCGTTGATGCCGTGGCTCGACGTGCTCGACAACGTCGCGCTCGGCTTGCGCTTTCGCGGCGTGAAGCGCGCCGAACGTCACGAGATCGCGCGGCGCACGCTTGCGCTCGTCGGCCTGGCGCAGCACGAGCATGCGAAGGTCTACGCGCTTTCGGGCGGCATGCAGCAACGCGTCGGCATTGCGCGTGCGCTCGCGAGCGATCCCGAAGTCCTCTTGATGGACGAACCGATGGGCGCGCTCGACGCCCTCACGCGCGAAAGCGTGCAGGAGCTGGTGCTGGATGTGTGGGCGCGCACTCGCAAGACGGTGTTCTTCATCACGCACAGCGTGGAAGAAGCGCTCTTTCTGGCGACGCGGCTCGTGCTGATGACGCCCGGTCCCGGACGAATCGAGGAAGTGCACGAACTGCCTTTCTCGCGCGAATACGTGCGTGGCCGCGACGCGCGCGCCGTGAAGTCGTCGCCCGCGTTCATCGAATGGCGCGAGCGGCTGACGCGCCGTTTGCATCGCACGGAAAAGGAGGCCGCGTGAACCGGCAGGCTTCGGATGCATCGTTGTCCGGTGCAACGGCGGCGTCACGGCTCACTCGACGCACCGCTCGCGCGAAGCGCCGCGCCCGCTATCGCGGCATGCCCGGTGCAGGGCCGACCGCGCTGCCGAGTGCGCTGTGCGTCGTCGTGCTCGCGGCGTTGTGGTGGTCCGCCACGCATTTCGGCTGGTTGCCGCCGCTCTTCCTGCCTTCGCCCGAGGCGGTATGGCACGCATTCGTCGATGCGTGGCATGGGCGTCTGCAAGGCGGCCTGCCGCTCTCGGAACATCTGCTGTGGAGCGCGATTCGCGTATTCGGCGCATTCGCGCTGGCGGTCGTCACGGCGGTCCCCGTCGGCATTCTGATGGGCGTGAGCCGCATCGCGCGCGGCGTGCTGGACCCGCCGCTGGAGTTTTATCGGCCGCTGCCGCCGCTCGCTTATCTGCCGCTCGTCGTCATCTATTTCGGCATCGACGAGACTGCGAAGATCGTCGTGATCTGGCTTGCGTGCTTCGCGCCCATCGCGATGGCCGCGCGTGCCGGTGCAAGAAGCGCGACCGCCGAGCAGGTGAACGCCGCGTGGTCGCTCGGCGCGAACTTCCGGCAGGTGGTGTGGCATGTCGTGCTGCCCGCCGCGCTGCCGGAAATATTGACGGGCTTGCGCATCGCGGTCGGCTTCGGCTGGACCACGCTCGTCGCCGCCGAAATGGTCGCCGCCACCGCCGGGCTGGGGCAGATGGTGCTCAACGCATCGAGCTTCCTGCGCACGGATGTCGTCGTGATGGGGATCGTGTTGATCGGCGCGATCGCGTGGATTTTCGATTTCGGCATGCGCGCGCTGGAACGGCGGCTCGTGCCGTGGAAGGGACGCTGAAAGGTGAAATCAGGCTCGGCTTGGCTCTCTAAACGGCCTGGTCACGAGTGCGCGCGATGAAGCGTCCGCGTGCGCGCATCGTCCGTCACCGTGTCGATGCGGCGCGCGAGCGTCTCGACGATATGTCGCGCGAGCGGCCACGGCCCGTACCCCGCTGCCGTGTTGATATGACCGGCATCGCCCAGATTCACGAAAGCGCTGTTCCAGTGCTGCGCGAGCGTGCGCGCTTCGTCGATCGGCATCCACGGGTCGTTCGTGCTGCCGACGACGAGCGAGGGCATATCGAGGCGGCGCGCGTCGAACGCGCCCGCGGATCGGAACTTCGAGGGACTCGCCGGCGCGACGAACAGCACGCCGAGCACCGTCGCGCCCAACCCATGGAACGCTCCGCGCGCACGCTGCGCAAGCGCCTGCGCGACGGCCAGGCAACCGAAACTATGCGCCGCCAAAACGGTCGGATTCGGCGCATGCAGGAGTGCGTCGTGCACGGCATCGCTCCATGTTTCCAGATGCGGCGCATTCCAGTCGCGTTGTTCGACACGCCGCGCGCCGGGCATCTGGCTTTCCAGCCAGCTTTGCCAATGCGCGCCTTCGCTGCCATGCAGGCCGGGAACCGTCACGAGCGTGACAGGGTGCGATTCGCGTCGATCCTGCACGTCGCGGTGCAACGCATTACGTTCGATCATCGTTGATGTCCCTGCCTATCCGGTCAAGCCGAGTCTTTATTGATCGAGCGCCAATCTATGCGGCTGCGGTCTTCAGATCGCGCCCCGCGAAGAACTGATCATCCGGCACGACATTGAGGGCGATCGTCAGCCGGTTCGCGTAATTGAAGAAAGCGGCGATCTCCAGCACTTCCGTCACGGCTTGCTGCGTGAAGCCGATCTCGCGCAACTGCTGCAAGTCGTCGTCGCGGATGCTCGATGGATCGCGCGTCAGACGCACCGAAATCTCGGCGAGCGCGGCTTCCTTCGGCGTCAGCCGCACATGATGAAACCCTTGCGCGATGCGCTGCGCACGGACCGTGTCGCCGAGCACGTGCGCGAGCGCCTGCGTGTGATTGAACACGCAATAGCTGCACTCGTTCGCCGCCGATGTCACGACCGCGATCAATTCGCGCTCGGCCGCCGTCAGGTTGCTCCGGTGCGGATCGAAGAGATGCTCGTAGAACGTGACGAGCCGGTAAGCGGTATCCGGATTCACCGATAACGCCGCGAGCCAGTTCGGCACGAAGCCGTACTGCCGGCGAAACTGCGCATGAATCGATGCGACGTGCGGCGGCAAGCGCGCTTCATCCGGCACGACGAAGCGCGATATCGGCTCACGATTGACGTTGGCATCGGCAAGCGTCGCCGGATCGGGCGCAAGTGTGGACATCGTCGTTTTCTCCCGGTGTGGATGAAGAGTTCAACGTTAGCTCACGCGCACGATCATCGATACGACTCATTTCTCATAAGCTAAGCGATGCGCGCGCATCGTGCCCGGTTGGCACGCCGTATTGTTCGACAGGAAGCGCGCGGTTTCTTGCGGATGCGCCAGGTTCTCGCTCGTCTGCTGCGCGAGCTGATCGAAGAGCAATCGCGCGTGGCAAACCCATCTTGCGATTAGTCGCCTCCGATCCGGCGGCCATTCCATACGGTAATGGCTGTTATTGCCGCTGGCGGCCTTCTCCAAAGGCGCACGGCGTCCGATCATCTGCTCACCGCAACTCGACTCCTTGACCGCGATGAGCACCTTCCCGAAACACACCATCGACGACGCGCCCGAAGCGTCCAAAGCCCTTCTTGAAGGCACGAAAAAAGCGTTTGGCTTCGTGCCGAACCTGCAGTCGTACATGGCTGAAGCGCCGGAGCTACTGGCCGGCTACTCGGCGCTTTGGGACCTGTTTTCGAAAAGCACGCTGACGCCGCACGAACAACAGGTCGTCTATCTCACCTCGAACTTCGAGAACGACTGCCATTACTGCATGGCGGGCCACAGCACGCTCGCGAAGATGATCCATATGGACGAAGGCGTGATCGCCGCGCTGCGCGCCGGCACGCCGCTGCCCGATGCGAAGCTCGAAGCGCTGCATCGCTTCACCACGCGCGTTGTCCGCGCGCGCGGATTCGTGCCGGACGCTGACGTCGACGCGTTCCTCGCTGCCGGCTACGCACGCCGCAACGTGCTGGAAGTGATCCTCGGCGTCGCGACCAAAGTCATGAGCAACTACACGAACCACATCGTGCACACGCCGTACGACGCGTTCATGCAGGGCAACGAGTGGACGAAGCCGCAGGCTGTTTCGGCATAACGGAATCGAACGACGGAGAACCATCATGTCCCTGCAGCAAAAACTCGATGCATTCAAGGGCGGCAAGCCACCGTACAACGCGCCGCCGGAAATCCACCCGATCATGGAGCGCGCCACGGCCGAGCTGATCGCGAGCGGCCAGGCAGGCCGCGCGATCAAGGCCGGCGACCGCGCGCCGCAATTCGACCTGAACGATCAGAACGGTCATCCGGTGTCGTCAGCCGACTTGCTCGCGCAAGGGCCGCTCGTCATCACGTTTTATCGCGGAGTGTGGTGTCCGTATTGCAACATCGAGTTGCAGGCGCTGAACGACGTGTTGCCGCAGATCCGCGCGCTGGGTGCGAACGTCGTCGCGATCTCGCCGCAGACATCGGTGAACAGCCGCAAGTCGGTACGCGACAACAGCCTCGACTTCCCCGTACTGAGCGACGAAAAAGGCGAAACCGGCGCGGCGTTCGGCCTGCGCTTCGCGCTGCCCGATTATCTGGTCGCGCTCTACAAGAAACTGAAGAACGACCTGCCCGCGTTCAACGACGACCCGTCCTGGACGCTGCCGATGCCCGCGCGCTACGTGATCGGACAGGACGGCGTCGTGTTGTACTCGGAGGTCAACCCCGACTACACGCATCGCCCCGAGCCGACTGACATGATTGCTGTGCTCGAAAAGGCCGCAGGCCGCGCCTGACACCCCCTTCCTGGCACCGCCCGAAGCGACACACTGGGCGGTGATTTTCTTGAGACTTCACGGATGACTCAACCCACCCCGCGTACCTTCCTCATTACCGGTGCGACCAAAGGCATTGGCCTCGCGCTCAGCAAGCGGCTCGTGAACGCCGGTCACCGGGTCGTCGGCCTTGCACGCACCGATGCCGACTTCCCCGGCGAGCTCGTGACCGTCGATCTCGGCGACCGCGCCGCAACGGACGCCGTATTTCAGGATCTGACGCGCCGCTTCGGCTTCGACGGCGTCGTCAACAACGTCGGTCTCGTGAAGCCGCAGCGCATCGGTCACGTTGACCTCGGTTCGCTGGACGACGTGTTCGCGGTCAATCTGCATCCGGCCGTTCAGGCCGTGCAGGCGTTGCTGCCCGGCATGCGTTCGCGCCGCTGGGGCCGCGTCGTCAACCTCTCCAGTCTGACTATTCTCGGCATGACCGAGCGCACCGCCTATGCCGCCGCGAAGGCGGCGCTCGTCAGCTTCGCGCGTTCGTGGGCGCTGGAACTCGCGGATACCGGCATCACGGTCAACGCGGTCGCGCCAGGACCGACCGAAACGGAACTGTTCCGCGCGAATAACCAGCCCGGCAGCGAAGGCGAACGGCGTTATCTATCCGCCGTGCCGATGGGCCGCTTCGGCAAGCCCGACGAGATCGCGGCGACCGTCGCGTTTCTGCTCTCGGACGACGCAGGTTTCATGACCGGGCAGACGCTGTACGTGGACGGTGGCGCATCAATCGGCAAGCTGGGATTCTGAAGCTGGCCCCGATGCAGTCGCACCCGCCGCTGCGCCCAGTACCTCCTCGACGAATGCAACGAACGCACGCGCCTTCGACGTCGGCATGCGGCCAGCCGGAAAAACCGCCCACAGATCGACGGGCGGCAAACTCCAGTCCGTGAGCACCGCTCGCACGGTTCCGTCGGCCAGTTCCGGCGAGAACATCCATTCCGATGCAATTGCCAAGCCCAGGTGGCCGAGCACCGCCGTGCGCATGCCCTCGGCAGCGCTCACGCGCACACGGCCGGACACCACGACGGCGACTTCGGTGCCGTTCTGGCTGAACGCCCACGATTCGCCGCCGCCGCGCAACGAGTAGACGATGGCCTGATGACGGCTCAGCTCGGCCGGCGTGCCGGGCACGCCCATCTGCGCGAAATAGTCCGGCGTGCCGATCACGAGACGGCGGCTCTGCGAGATATGGCGTGCGGTCATCGATGAATCGTCGAGGGAGCCCATTCTCAGCGCGACGTCCACGCCCTCCTCGAGCAGATCGATCGAGCGGTCGTCAAGGATGACGTCGAGTTCGAGGTTCGGGTGCCGGTCGAGAAAAACCTTCAGCGCGGGCAGCACGTGCAAACGCGAAAACGTTACTGCAGCGCTGATGCGGAGACGGCCCGACAAACCCGCGGACGATTCATGCACGGCCTGTTCCGCATGGTCGGCCTCCTCGATCGCGCGGCGCGCATGTTCGTAAAAGCGCTGTCCGGCGTCTGTCGGAGTCAGGCCACGCGTCGAACGCAGCAGCAGACGCGCGCCCAGACGCTCTTCAAGCTGCGCGACGGATTTTGACACTGCGGGCTGCCCTAGTGCCAGGCGCCGCGCAGCGGCCGAGAACGACCCCGCTTCGACTACCGCGACGAACGTTTCCATTGCTGCCATCCGATCCATGCAACCCCTGTTCGCTTCTGTTGTTCAACGGGCAGCCCGACGACGCGAAAGAGAATACAGCCGTGCCGGCAATCGTGCACGCTACGGCTGGCGTTGAAGAGCCGCTGGTAACCGGGCGAACCGGTTGCAATCAGGCTGTTTCAGGCTGATAGAAGCCGTAGTCAATATAGCCGCGTGCGTCGCCGCCGTGAAACGTCGTCCGGTCGTAGCGATTCAGAGGTGCGTCCAGACGCAGCCGTTCCGGCAAGTCATGATGGGTCTCACGAATCGATGGCTTGTCTCGTCACAGGAGATTTCTGTTTACGCCACAAATGCAACGATATAACATTGCATCGATGCGTTTAGCGCGGCAAGTGTTTTAGCGTCGCCGCTTCCGCTCATCGCAATGATATAACGTTGCACTCCCAAGAGCCGGCGCTTACGAGACAAATACCTAAAACAACCACCGTGAACAAAAACTCCAAAGACCTAACCAAACGCACGCCTCGCCTCGCTCCGCTGTCTTTGGCGTGCGTCGCCCTGATCGCGCAGGCGCAGGAAAATGCGGCTGTGATCGCCCCTCAGGCTTCCGGCGGTGCGCTCGCTCCCGTCTTCGTGACGGCGAACCCGCTCGGTGACACGGACCTCATCGCGCCCGCGACCGCGCTCTACGGCGATGAACTCACGCGCCGGCAAACGAATTCGCTCGGCGAATCACTCAACGGCCTGCCGGGCGTCTCCACGACCACCTATGGGCCGATGGTCGGCCGCCCGATCATCCGCGGCATGGATGGCGACCGCATCCGCCTCCTTCAGAACGGCGTGGCAGCGTGGGACGCCTCGTCGCTGTCGTATGACCACGCTGTGCCCCAGGAGCCGCTGACCATCGAGCGCGTCGAGATCGTGCGCGGGCCGGCGGCGTTGCTGTACGGCGGCAATGCAATCGGCGGTGTCGTCAATACGATCGACAACCGCATTCCGCGCGAGCCGGTTAAGGGCGTGGACGGCGCGGTCGACGCAAGCTACGGCGGCGCCAACAATGCGCGCGCCGGGGAAGCGATGGTGGAGGGCGGTAACGGCCGCTTCGCCTTCCACGTCGACGCGTTCGATCGCGAAACCAGCAACTTGCGTATTCCCGGCTTCGCCCATTCCGATCGCCAGCGCGCGCTCGACGGCCCGGACGCCGACGAGGCATACGGCAGCATTCCGAACAGCGACGGTCGCTGGCACGGAGGCGCGGTCGGGACGTCGTACACATGGGCCGATGGTTACGCGGGCGTGTCGTACAACGGCTACGAAGCGAACTATGGCTCCGTCGCGGAAGACGACGTGCGATTGCGCATGCATCAGGATCACGTCGCGCTGGCGTCCGAAGTACGCAATCTGCAAGGACCGTTTTCGCAATTGAAGTTCGATTTCGGGTACACGGATTACGAGCACCGGGAAATCGACAACGGCGAGACGAGCACGACTTTCCGCAACCACGGCTATGAAGCGCGGCTGGAAGCGCGACACCGCAAGATCGGTCCGCTGGAAGGTGCGATTGGCGTGCAGATCAGCCAGGATACGTTCTCGGCGCTCGGGGACGAAGCACTCGTGCCGACCACGCAGACGACCAACGTGGCGCTGTTCGGGCTGGAGGAGTGGAACGTCACCGATGCGCTCAAGCTCAGCGCGGGGGCACGCTACGAACACGTGAAGCAAGATCCCACCGCGGCCGGCAACGATAAGTTCGCGAGCGCTGCGGATCGCGACTTCAACGCCGTGAGCGCGTCGCTCGGCGCGCTTTATAAACTCACCCCGGCGTGGGCCGTAGCCGGCAATATCGCGTACACGGAGCGCGCGCCGGCCCTGTATGAACTCTTTGCCAACGGACCGCACGACGCGACCGGTCAATACCTGATCGGCAACCCGGATGCGCACAAAGAGAAAGCGGTGTCGGCCGATCTTTCGTTGCGCTACGCGAGCGGGCCAAACAAGGGAAGCATTGGCGTCTTCTACAGCCGTTTCCGGAACTATCTCACCGAATACAACACCGGCCGCCTTGTCGACGATGATGACCACGTGGTGGCGCCCGGCACCGACGACGCGTTGAACGAGGCTGTCTATCGTGGCGTGCGAGCCGAGTTCTACGGCATCGAGTGGGACAACAAGTGGCGTATTTACGAACGCGGCGCGCACAAAGTCGATTTCTCGCTGGTCGGCGACTATACGCACGCACGAAACATCGACACCGGCGAGCCGCTGCCGCGGATCTCACCGTTGCGCGCGACCGTCGCGTTGGATTATGGCTATGGGCCCTTCGGCGCGCGTGCGGAGATGGAGCATGCATGGGCACAGCATCGCGTGCCTGAGAACGACCTGCCGACCGCGAGCTACACGAAACTCGGCTTGATGCTCACCTATAAATTCCATGTCGGTACGACTCACTGGCTCGCCTATGTTCGCGGGGACAACCTGACCAATCAGGATATTCGATACGCGAGTTCTGTCGTACGCGATATCGCACCCGAAGGCGGGCGCAGCGTGATGGTCGGCCTGCGCACGACTTTCTAGCTTCGTTGCGCGGCTACCCTCGCCGCCGTCGCTCAGCCGACAGATTCGTGGTCTCGGCGGCGAAGACCCGCTCAAGGACGCGTCAGTGAGCGCAAGATGCGCGGATCGTGCTGGATATTCAGTTCGGGTTGGGCGTTGCAGTCAAGAAGAAAGTGCTTGCCACGCCAAGTACGAAGAACAGTCGATGCCTAAGCTCGTAGTCAATGCGCGAAGCTGATCGGCGTGCCGCCGCGCGGGTTCGGGACAATGCCCATCGGAATGCCGTAGATGGCTTCGAGCGTGTCGGCACGCATCAGATCCGCCGACGGCCCGCTCGCGAGAAGACGGCCACTCTTCAGGGCGACGAGATCGTCGCAGAAGCGCACCGCCATGTTGATGTCGTGCAGCACGACGATGACCGACAGCCCCCGCTTCTGGCTCAGTTCGCGCACGAGACCGAGCACTTCGATCTGATGCGCGATATCGAGCGCGGAGATCGGCTCGTCGAGCAGGAGGCAGTCGCTGTCCTGCGCGACCAGCATCGCTAGCCACACGCGCTGCCGCTCGCCGCCTGAAAGACTGTCGACGGCACGCTCGGCGAAGCGCACCACATCGGTCAGCTCCATCGCTTCGAGCACCTTCGCGCCGTCGCGCACGCCGAAGCGTCCGAGCGCGCCGTGCCACGGATAGCGCCCGAGCGAGACGAGTTCGCGCACCGTCATGCCGTCGGCGGCGGGCGGCTGCTGCGGCAAATAGGCGACCTTGCGCGCGAGCGCACGATTCTCCCAGTGCGCGAGCGGCCTGCCGGCAAAGCGGATATCGCCCGAAGTCGGCGTCTGCTGGCGCGCGAGCAGCTTGAGCAGCGTGCTCTTGCCCGATCCGTTATGACCGATGAGTCCGCACACGCGCCGCGCCGGCAGCGCGAGGCGCAGCGGCTGCAGCAGCACGCGCGAGCCGAGCGAGAACGACGCGTCGTCGATCTGGTAGATGAGGCCGTCGTGGGCCGCGAGATCCGAATTCATCGATATGTTCAAGGCGCGGCGCGTCCGCGCAGCATCAGCCACATGAAATAGAGTCCGCCGACGAGCGTCGCTTGCAAACCCACCGGCACCTGATACGGAAAGAGCATGTTGCGCCCGAGCCAGTCGGCCAGGACCATCACGAGCGCGCCGAGCATCGCGGCGCTCGCGAGTTGCGCCGCCGCGCGCCGGAAACCGAGCATGCGCGCGAGATGCGGCGCCATCAGGCCGACGAAGCTGAGCGGACCGACCACCATCGTGGCGACGCCCGTCAGCGCGGCGGCGAGCAGCATCAGCGCGATGCGGCTTGCGTCCAGTCCGACGCCGAGGCTGCGCGAAAGCGTATCGCCGAGCGGCAGGATATCGAGCCAGCGCGCAAAGCACAGCGCCGCCGCGAACAGCACGGCGAGCGCGGCGCACGCGAAGGCCGCATCGTCGACGGACACGCCATAGGTCGAGCCGGACAGCCACGCGAGCAGGTTCGTGAGACGCGGATCGCCGGTGGCGAGCAGCACGCTCACCAACGCGCTGAACGCGGTGCCGAGCGCGACGCCGAGCAGCAGCATGCGCTCCGGCGCGAAGTGATAGCGGCGGCCGAGCGCGAGCATCACGAGGAGCGCGCCAAAAGCGCCTGCACCCGCCGCGCCGGTCTGCAGCCAACGCCCGGCTGCCGGTGCGATGAACGCGAGCGCGATCACGCCGAGCGATGCGCCCGCGGAAATGCCGAGCACCTCGGGACTTGCCATCGAGTTGCCGGTCACGCGCTGGAGAATCGCACCCGCGAGCGCGAGCATCGCCCCGGCCGCGAGCGCGACGGCCACGCGCGGCGCGCGCCAGGGCAGCAGCGCATCGAAGTTCGTGCCGCGCGCCCAGGTCCAGCCGTGCGGCGAGCCGCCCACCGTCACGCCGAGCACGACAGCCGCGGCGAGCAGCACGACCCCGAACGCGATCCAGCGCGGCAGATGCACGCGCCTGAAGCCGATCGCGTCCGCCGACAGATCGATCGTATCGGGCAGCGCGGGCAGACGCGGCAGCAGCCAGAAGACGAAAGGCGCGCCCACGAGCGACATCACCGCGCCGGTCGGTAAGCCGGTGCGGCCACCCGGAATCATCTGCACCAGCTCGTCGGTGATCCACAGCAGCGCCGCGCCGAAGAGCGGCGCCCACACGAGACGCGAGCGAAAACGCCGCGCCCCCGCGAGCCGCACGACGAGCGGCGCGAGCATGCCGAGAAAGCCGATCACGCCGACCGACGCCACCACCGATGCGCTCAAGAACACCGCCAGCGCCAGCGCCGCGAAGCGCACGACGCGCAGCGAGACGCCGAGCGACTGCGCGCCGGCATCGGTGAGCGACATCATCGTGAGCGGCCGCACGAGCGCGGCAGCGAGCACCGCGCCCGCTGCGAGATGCGGCAGCAGCGCGCGCGGCGCATCCCAGTTGTTCTGCGACAGCGACCCCGCGCTCCACATGAAGAGCGACACCAGCGTCTCGCGATGAAACAGCGTGAGCACGGCGCCGAGCGAGCCGCAATAGAACGTGACGATGAGCCCCGCGAGAATCAGCGCAACCGGCGCGAGCCGGCGCCGCCAGGCCAACGCGAGCACGAGCACGAGCAGCATGGACGCGACCGCGCCCGCGAGCGCGACCCATTGCTGTCCGCCGAACAACCACTGCGGCGCGAAGAGCGTCGCCATCGTGAGCGCGAGCGATGCGCCCGCCGACACGCCGAGCGTCGTCGGTTCGGCGAGCGGATTGCGCAGCACCTGCTGGAATATCGCGCCCGCGAGCGCGAGCTGCGCGCCCCCGAGCAGACACACGGCGATGCGTGGCGCGACGCTCTGATGCACGACGATCTGCCGCAGATCGCGCAGGTCGGGATCGACGAGCGCGCGCCACCACAAATGCCCGGGCAGGAGTTCGGCGAAGTGGCGCAACGACAGCGCAAACGCGCAGCCCATCAGCACGGCGACGAGCCAGACAGGATGCATGCGCAAGCGGCGCGGCGCGGCGCTCATGGCGACGGTCTCAGCCACGTGCCACGCTCCCGTTTCGCGTGGCCGCGACGAGACCTTGCGTGAGGCCATCGGCGCATTGCACCGCGCACGAAGCCGCGCCGTACGTGAAAAAGCCCGACAGCGGATGAAACCGTCCTTGCGCGACGAAGGGCAAGCTGCGCCATAGCGGGCTGCGCGCCAGGTTCGAAAGCGCGATCCGGTCCCGCGCGCCGTGGCTGATGTAGAACATCTGCGCATCGGCCATCGGGGCGAGATCTTCGATGTTGAGCAGCACCCAGCCGGTGCCGGTATCGCCGCGCCACGCGTTGGCGATCCCCAGCCGCGTCATGACGTCGTGAATCATGCTGTTGGGACCGTAGACGAAGAGACGCCGGCCGTCGTCATAGAGATCGACGACGAGCACGGGCGGCACGACGAGCGTGTCTATCGTCGCGGCACGGGACGCGAGCCGGCGTTCGACATCGTCGAGATAGGCGTGTGCCTGCGGTAGCCGGTCGAGCCTTGCGGCGAGCCGGCCGGTTTCCGCGACCGCACGCGCAAGCGGCCTGCCGCGCTGCGGATCGTAGATGTCGATGGCGAACGTCGGCGCGATACGCCGAAGCTGCGCGTCGAGATTCGACTGGCCCTGATCGAGCACGATGAGATCGGGCTTTAGCTGCGCGAGCAGTTCGAGGTTCGGCTCGCTGTGCGACCCGAGTTCCAGCACGCCCGGCGGCATCGGCGGCAGCGCGCCGACTTCGGGATAGCTTTCGAGTTCGGTGAGCGCGATCGGCGGCGCGCCGATGGACGCGAGAATCTGCGCGCCCGCCCAGCTCAACGACGCGACGCGTGGCGGCATGGCCGCGCGCACCCGCGATGCCAACGGAAGACACGCGAGCGCGCCCAGCACGCGGCGGCGTCTTGGATTCATCGTGGAATGACGAGTCTTCACTGCGCAACTTCATCCCAGCGAAACGCGTTCCGGCGCGTGGGCGAACTCCTCGCCACGCCCTTGCTCGACAAGCTGTCCGTAATCCAGCTTCAGGTAGCGATCGGCGAGATGGAAGTACCGGTCGTCGTGCGAGATCACGAGCACGGTCTTGCCCTGCGCCTTCAGATCCGGCAGCAGCCGGCGATAGAACACATCCTTGAAGACCGGGTCCTGATCGGCGGCCCATTCGTCGAACACGTAGAACGGGCGATCCTCAAGATAAGTGACGAGCAGCGCGAGACGCTTTCGCTGCCCTTGCGAGAGATCGGTGGTCGAGAACACGCCCTTCTCGATCTTCACCTTGTGATCCAGATGCAGCGCGGCGAGCAAGGCCTGCGCGCGCGCGTCGAGGCCGTCGAGCTGCAGGCCGTGCAGCGCTTCGAAGAGATAGAAGTCGCTGAACACCACCGAGAAATGCTGCCGATAAATATCGCGCTCCGCTTCGCCCACCGGCTTGCCGTCGAGCAGGATGCGGCCGCCCTCGGGCGCATAGAGACCGACGAGCATCTTCGCGAGCGTCGTCTTGCCGCTGCCGTTGCCGCCGATCAGAAAGACCAGTTCGCCCGGCGCGAAGTAAAGATCGATCGGCCCGAGCGTGAACACTTCGTCTTCGCGCTCGCGGTAATAGCGATGCGTGACGCCTTCCAGCACGATGCTCTCGAACGCGGCGGCTTCACTCGCGGGCAGCGTGTTCTCCGGCGGAAGATCGGCGTTGATCGCGTCGATACGCTCGATGGCGACCTTCGCGGAACTGATGCTCGGCAGCGCGGAGAGCAGCCCTTCGATCGGCATGATCATGTAGAGGAAGATCATTGCGTAGCCGGACATCACCGGCCCTTGCACGGGATAGAAGCGCGAGAGCAGGAACAGCACGCAGCCGATGAACGCGAAGAAGATGAAGCTGCCCCAGCTCGCGGCCGCTGCATACAGCACGTAGCCGCGCGTTCTTTGCACGCGCACCGCTTCGACGTTGGTGGCGAGCGTATCGTCGATGAACGCCTCCTTGCGATGACGATGCAGCTTCAGTTCCTTCGCGCCGTCGAAGAGCGCGCGGAATAGCTTCACGAGATCGTCTTCGCGGCGTCGCGAGGCGCGCAGATGGAACTCCGCGCGCGTGTTCGCCAGATGAAAACCCAGCGAGCCGAGAAAAATGGTGACGATCGCGAACAGCAGGATTTGCCAGGACAGGTAACCGAGATACATCAGGCAGCCGGCGATGACCGCGCCTTGCATCGCGAGATTCGGCAGGCTCACGAAGAACACGACGATGGAATCGAGATCGGCGGTCAGCACCGACAGCGCGCGCGCCGCGCCCTGTTTCTCCAGATGCTGAAACGAGGCTGCGCCGATGCGTCGGATCGTGCTCATGCGCAGCGTCGCCTTGGCGTTCTGGCCGAGCTTCATGAAAAGCGTCGACGACACCGCGCGCGTGACCAGCACGAGCACGCTCAGCGCCAGGAACTTGAAGCCGAGCGCGCCGAGCGTTTCACTCGACGCGCCGAGCGCCTGATTGATGAGCGCGACGAGACCCGCGCTCGCGAGACCGCTGATCACGCTCGTGACCATCGCGACGAGCAGCGTCCAGCGCGAACTGCGAATCAGATACCAGATCAGCGACATCCCTGCTCTCCTTCGCGGATGCCGGCAAGCCGCGCCGGCATCGAGTATTTCAACTGCGACACTGCAATGCGCGAAGCACGCAGATTACCACTGGTATGTCGCGCGTCCGACCACGCTGCGGCGCAGGCCATAGCTGCAGTAGGTATCGCTCTGACAGTTCACGTAGATGCGGTCGAACAGGTTGTGCGCGTTGACCGAGAAGCGCCAGTGTTCGATGTCGTAATGAATCGCGGCATCGACGAGCGTGGTCGACGCGAGCTTCAGCGTATTGGCCTGATCGCCGTACTGCGAGCCGATATAACGAATGCCGCCGCCGAAACCGAGCCCTTTGAGCGGACCCGTCTGCAGGGTCTTGTCGACCCACAGGCTCGCCATGTTGTGCGGCACGTTCGCCGCGCGATTGCCCGCATAGCCCTGATCGCTGTCGGTGATCTCGCCGTTCATGTACGTATAGGCGGCGGTCAGCGAAAGGCCGCTGCCGAGATCCGCCACGCCCGACAACTCGACGCCGCGCACGCGCACGCCGCCCGTCTGCACGACGAAGTTGCCGTCCGGATGATCGAAGTCCGGCTCCACGACGTTCTTCTGCTTGATGTTGTACAGCGAGAGCATCGCGAAGCTCTTCTGGTTCTTCGGCTGGAACTTCACGCCCACTTCCACGCTCTGTCCCGTGGTCGGCTTGAGCGCCGAGCCGTCGAAGGTCGTGCCGAGGCCGGGCTGGAACGACGTCGCGTAGTTCACGTAGGGCGCGAAGCCGCTGTCGAACAGATAAACGAGACCCGCGCGGTATGTGAAGCGGTTTGCGTCGTTGTCCTGCGAATTCGCCCCGGCGATGTTGTCGAACTGCTTCGTGCTGGTCCAGTCCTGCCGCACGCCGACGGTGGCCACGAGCTTGCCGAAGCGGATCTGGTCCTGCGCGTAGACGCCGAGCTGGTTGAGCGTGTCGTGTACGCTGAAGTCGGGCGAATCCGGCAGCACGATGCTGCTCGCGCCGCTATACACCGGCGCATAGGCGTTGATCGACGGGACTTCGGCCGCATCGCGCTCGTCCCAGCTATCCACCGAACGCGTGTAGTCGAGACCGACGAGCACCGTATGTTCGACCGGGCCCGTGCCGAATCTGAGTTGCGCCTGATTGTCGACCGTGAAGACGTTGGAACTCGCGCGCGCGGCATACGCGTAGCGGTCGAGCGTTTGCAGATCGTCTTCAAGTCCCGCATCGCCGACGATCTTCTGATCCAGATGCGTATGCGAATAACGCAGGTTCTGGCGCACCGTCAGGATATCGCTGAAGCGATGTTCGAATTCGTAGCCGATCGCTTCGTCCGTGCGGCGATATTCGTTGAACTGCGGTTCGCCGAGGAACGTGCCGGTGCCGATGCGTCCGAACGGACTGCCGTACAACGTGCCGACGGAAGGCAAGTCGACGTTCTGGCGGCCCGTGTCGCGATAGCTGAAGTGCGAGAGCAGCGTGAAAGTCGTATCGGCGTTGGGTCTCCATGTCAGCGCGGGCGCGACATAGATGTGCTTGTCCTGCACGAAGGCCGTCTGCGTGCTTTCGCTGCTCGAATCCGCGGTGAAGCGATACAGCAGCGAGCCGTCCTTGTTCACCGGCCCGGACAGATCGACGCGCCCGCCGATCAGCCCTCGGCTGCCGACTTCGATCGACGCTTCATGCAGCGGATCGGCGGTCGGCCGCTTCGTGACGAGGTTCACCATGCCGCCCGGAATGTTCTGGCCGTACAGCACCGAAGCCGGGCCGCGAAGAATGTCGATGCGTTCCAGCCCGTAGGTGTCGTACGCCGGCGACAGCACGGTGAAGAAGGTCTGGGTCGAGAGACCGTCGACGAAGGGCATCGTCTGCTGGAAGCCGCGCACGGTGTAATAGTCGACGGTCGAATCGAGGCCGCCGAACTGCTCGCCGACGACGCCGGGCGTGTAACGCAGCGCTTCGCCCACCGTTTGCGCGGCCTGTGCCTGCATCTGGTCGGCGGTGATGACCGAGATCGACTGCGGCGTCTCGACGATCGGCGTATCCGTCTTGGTCCCCGTGCCGCTGCGCTTGGCCACGTATCCTTCGACGGGACCGGTCGCGGTTTCCTTCTCGCGCTCGCCCGTGACGATCACCGGCTTGAGTTGCTGCCCCGTGCCGCTGGGGTTGGACGGCTGCACGGTCTGCGGCGCGCGGCCTTCCTCGGTCGTCGCCGGGTCGATGCCCGAGCCCGCGCTTTGCGCGTGCGCTGCGCCGCCGAACAGCAAGAACGCCGCGACTGCGATGTTCCGCTTGCGCAGACCGCGCGCGATAGGCGACGGATCGGTCCGCTCTCCTCTTGCCATGACGTTCTTATGCCTGCACGCTGTCATGCCCCGCCCTTGTTTTCAGAAGACTTACGTGATTGAAGATATCGCCGTGCAAATCCAAGGCAACGCGCTGCGAAACGAATAGAAACCGCGTGGAAAACACCCGCCGGACTATAACCGAGACAAGCTCGTAATTGCAAATGATTCGCATTCATGCGATGGATTCCCGTTGTATCGAAGTGTCATCAGAGCGCCGAAATCAGGTCGAGCATCGTTCGTGAGCGCGTCGAGCAAGTTCGACACATGCCGCGCGATCCCGGCGACGCTCGCTTCATCGAACGCATCGCGCGCGAATGAAAAGTCGATGCGCAATCCGGCATCCGGCGTGCCGGGCCGCTGCGTGATCGACACCGTGCGCGGATAGCTCGTCTGCTCGCGCGCGCGGATTCCCGAAAACGCGAGTCCTCCGTGCGCCACGCCGCGCAGTGCATCGTCGAGCGGATAGTTCTCGAACACGAGGATGCTGTCGAACAGCGCCTGCCCGCCTGCGAGTCGCGCAAGGCGCTGAATGTCGTACAGCGCCATGTGTTCGTGAGTCGCACTGGCCGCTCATCGAGCCCGCGCCAACGGACGATGAACTTTCGCTGATCGTCGATGCCGCCCTGCGTGCGCCGGATCATGGCCGTCTGCGTCCGTGGCGCTTCGTCGTCGTGCGCGGCGAAGCGCGCGAGGCGCTCGGACAGGTGCTCGTCGATGTCGCCCGCGCGCGGGAGCCGGACGAGCCTGCGGAAACGTACGAGCATCGGCGACAGCGTGCGCAGGCCGTTCCGATGATCATCGCGCTGGGCGCGGCCGTATCCGCCGAATCGCATATTCCGGAGATCGAGCAACTGCTGTCGGTCGGCGCCGCGACGACGAACATGCTCAACGCGATCCACGCGCTCGGCTATGGCGGGTTCTGGGCGACCGGTCCCGACGCTTACGACGCGACCTTACGCGGCGCGCTGCGTTTTCAGTCGTCCGAACGGCTTCTGGGCTTTCTGTTCGTCACGGGCGTGCGGAACTCGAAGGTTCTGACGTCGTGAGTTTCATCGGCAATGCGCACACAGGTCAGAAGCTGTTGCTCGTTGCCCGGCCACGCCCGCGCGCCGCGCTCCCACGTCTCGGCGCGGCTCAGGGTATCGGCGTTGAAGATCGAATCGACGACGTTCATGCGCGCCCCCTCACACGCCGTGCGCGTTCAGCCGCGCCGCATACCAGCGCGAGAACTGATCGACATAGGCTTCGGTGAAACGCGAGAACGTGCCGGGACGGTACGCCGGGTCCTGCGTGCCTTCATGCGTGATCTCCACGAGGTGCTTGTCCTGCGTATTCGTCGCGACCCACACTTCCGTGAGCGTCTTGACGTCGTAATCCACGCCTTCGACGGCATCCGCATGAACGAGCCACTTCGAGCGCACCAGCGTCCGGTCCGACGCGAGCGGAATGATGTAGGTGATGACCGCGTGATCGCTCATGACGTGCGTCCACGAGTTGTGCGTCCACAGATGCGTGTCGCCGAGATCGCGCCGCGAGAGTTCGCCGAAGAGCTTCGTGCAGGCGACCTTCGTGTCGATCGTCTGCGATTCGCCCGCGCCGGCAATCACGAGCCGCTGCGTGCGGAACTGCGTCACGGCGTCCTCGCCGAGCCATTCCACGGTCTGGGTGGTGAAGCCGTCCTTTTCCCAGCTCGCCTGACAGCCGGCATTGAGGGTCTTGTAGTCGTCCAGCGCGCGCAGCGATTCGTCGCTCAGATTCTCCGGGCAGAAGCCGAAATCTTCCGGCAGGAACGATGCGGTCAGTTCCGGGTGCGTGCCCTGGCAGTGGTAACACTCGCGATTGTTCTCGATCACGAGCTTCCAGTTTCCCTCTTCGACAATCTCCTGTTCGAAGGCGATCTTCGTGTTCGTGAGGTCGTAGGGCGCGAAGCGCGGCGTCATCGTCACGTCGAGCTTTTCGATGTCCTCGGGCGGATGTTCGTCGAGACACACGAAGACATGCGTCCCGACGATGCGCGTGTGCACCGGAGCCAGGCTACGGCACGTCGGATCGAAATCGCGGCCCATGTGCGCGGCGTGGCGCAGGCTGCCGTCGAGATCGTAGGTCCACTGATGATACGGACAGACCAGCATGCCGACGGTCGACTTGCCCGCTTCCTTCAGCCGCGCGCCGCGATGGCGGCAGACGTTGCGATACGCGCGAATGTTCCCGTCGTCATCACGCACGACGATGATCGAGGCACGACCGATATCCACGGTGGAGACGTCGCCCGGTTCCGGCACGTCCGCCGTCACGCCGACGAGTATCCAGTGCTTGTGGAAAAAGACATCGACGTCCGTTTCGAACACGTCCTGACGCCCGAACAGTTCGCCCGGCATGCCGTGTCCGGGCTCGCGGCCGCGGATGAGTTCACCATGGGTTCGTGACTGCGCGTCCATCTTCGTTCTCCAATGTTCACGGCCCGGGACGTCGAATGTTCCCGCCATGAAACCAGTATTGGCGTGCCGAAAACGAGCGTCAACGCGCTTTATTCTCGTGGTGGGATGACTTTGAGTTATGCGAAGTTCGGCGCTTCGAGCACGGTCATTGGTCGCCCGGCGCGTCCTGCCGCAACCCGTCGATGAGGCCTTCTATCGCAGGCGTGATCGTGCGGCCATGCGGCACCACGATGTAATACGCATCGCGCGTCCTGAACGACGCCAGCGGCAGCCGCACCAGATCGCCCGCCGCGATGAAGTCGTGCACCAGCCGCCCCCAGCCGAGCGCGATGCCCTGGCCGTGGCGGCTCGCCTGAATGGCATCGGTGTACAGCGTGCAGCGCAGCGCGAAGTTGAGCTGCGCCGGGCGGAAGCCGAGCGTGCGAAACCATTCGTCCCACGTCATCCAGCCTTCGGACGTGGAGTCGGATTCGATCAGCGGCGCGTTGGCGAGCGCATCGAGCGTGACGGGCGATTCATGTGTCTCAAGCCATCGGCGGGAGCAGACCGGGAACACTTCCTCGTCGAAGAGCAGCGTCGACGAACCGTCGGACCACGAGCCGGCGCCGAAACGCACGGCGGCATCGATCTCCTTGTGGCGCAGATCGGCGGTGAACATCTGCGTGGAGAGGCGAAGCTGAAGGTCCGGCTGCGCCGCCCTCAGCGCTGCAAGACGCGGCAGCAGACGAAGCTGCGAGAACGCGGACGTCGCCGCGAGCACCAGTTCCTGTTGCGCGGGGCCGCTGGCGAGCCGGTCGAACACGCCGGCGATCTTCTGCATCGATTCCGCGACGACGAGATAAAGCGCCTCACCTTCCTCCGTCAGCGTGATCGAGCGATGCAGCCGGTGAAACAGCCGCACGCCGAGGCGGTCTTCGAGATACTTCACCTGGCGGCTGACCGCGGCCTGCGTCACGCCGAGTTCGTGCGCTGCCAGCGTGAAGCTCGCGAGCCGCGCAACGGCCTCGAACTCGACGAGCGCCGTCACCGAAGGAATGAGACGCCGATAACCCTTGACGGCCGATGACGCGGGTTTCATCGCACGCGCATCTACAGCGTCGATTCGGCGTTCGTGACGACGAGCACCGTGCAGCCTTCGCGCGAATGCGACCAGTGCGAGGTGCCGGCAGGATACGTCACGACTTGTCGCGGCGCGAAGTCGGTGCCGTCCTGATCGGTGTAGATGCCGTCCATGATGAACAGCAGCTCGGTCGATGCATGCGTGTGCAGCAACGAGCGCGCGCCGGCGTCCAGACGCATCCAGTAACTCGTCCATGCGCCCGTTTCGTCGTCGACGAGCGGAATGAACCAGAAGCCGGGATGGCGCCTGCCTTCGATCATCATCGGCTGCCAGTCGCGCTCGCGCAGCGTATGGATGATGCGTCCTGCCGTCATCGATCTTCCTTGAGTGTCGTTGAGCTACGAAGCCTCGCGCGTTTCGGTGGTCTCGCGCCAGCTTCCCATCATCTCTTTCACTTCGCTCGCCATCCATTCTCGGAACAGCTTGTACTCGGGGCGCTCCAGCGCATTCTTGTGCGTGATGAGGTAGTGATAGCGATCGTGAAACACAAGGCTTTCCTCGACCGGGCGCACGAGCAGGCCCTGCTCGATCTGACGATGCACCAGATGATGCCAGCCGAGCAGCGTGCCCTCGCCCGCTTCCGCCTGCGAGACGAGCAGCCGGTAGTCGTTGCTTTCCAGATGCTCGCTCTCCACGGAACGCTCGCCCACGTCGCCGGGCTGGAACCAGTTGCGCCACACGCGCCAGTCGACGTGCTCGCACACCTGCGTGCGGCCCAGCGGCGACAGGTTCAGCGTGGGTTGCGACAGCAGGTCGAGCGCGCCGGTCTTTCTGCCGCGAAACGCCTGTTCGAAGAACGGCTTGCTGCACACCGGATAGACGACATCGTGAAACAGCCGCTCGACTTCGTATTCCGCTTCGCGCGGCGGATTCTTGGTGATGATCACATCCGGGTCGATGAGCCGGTCGAACTCCATGAAATGATCGGTGACGATGACATGCAGCCGCACATCGGGAAACTGTTTGCGGAAGCTTTGCAGACGCGGCGCGAGCCACAACGCGGAGAACGTGTGCGACACGCAGATGGTCAGTTCCACGCGGCCCGCGCGGCGCACCGCCTCCACCGTCTCCGCGATGTTCATGATCGACAGATACGACGCGTTATACAGAATCCGTCCCGCTTCGGTCAGCGTGATGTGCCGCGCCGAGCGGTCGAACAGCGCGACCTCGAGCGAATCCTCCAGGTCCTTGATCTGCCTGCTGATGGCGGCCTGCGTCACGCACAACACGTCGGCGGCCTGCGTGAAGCTCTCATAGCGCGCGGCGGTGACGAAGCACTTCAGCGCGCGCAGCGAAGGCATCTGCGCGAGCAACCGGTCGGCGAAAAGCTGCTTTTTCTGCATGGTCGGAACCCTGGTGTGGCTGCGTCTTATATTACTGCTCGCGTTTGCGAGAGTGGTCCCGCATGTTTCGTTCGCTCAGCTCGCGGGTCTGGCGTCATGACTTTTCCAGTCGCTTCCAGACCGCATCGAGCGCGGCGCCGTATTGCCGAAACACGCCCTCCTTTTCCAGCGTGCGATGCATGAGTTCGTTGATGCCGCCTTCGGTCGTGCATTCACGGGCAAGCTCGGTGAACGCGTCGTCGCCGGACAGCGCGAGACGTCCCAGACCATCATGATAGCCAGCCAGAAAAGTGCGTGCCTTCTCGTACGGCACGCCATGCTGCGCGAGCCATTGCGCCTGCACCTCCATGAACGCGTAGTAGCTCGCCATCGTGGCCGTGATGGCCGAAAACGCGTCGAACTGCGTTTCGTCCGTGACTTCAACCGCCGCGCCGATGGACGCGAACATCGCCGCAGCGTGCTCATTCGGCGGATAAATCACCGTGCTGCCGTTGCCCTGCGCCGTCGCGGGCAAGGGAATGGCGCGGGCGATGCCGACATCGGCGTCGACGGCGCGCTTCACTTCGTCGAGCGGCCAGCCGGCCACGAAGCTGATGACGGTCTGCCTGGGCGAGAACTTCAGCGCGTTCACCGCATCGGGCGCGAGCTTCGGCAACACGGCGATGCACACCACGTCGCTGCGATCGACCACATCCTGATTCGATGCGCCCACGCTCACGCGCTCATCGATGCTCGCGAGCGACGCCGCGACCTGCGCATTGCGCGGCGAAAGCACGACGCTCGTCAGATGAAACGACGATTGACAGAGACCCGTGACCACCGCCTTCGTGATGGCCCCCGTTCCGATGAAACCCAGGCGAAAGTCAGTCATCCAGTTTGATCCAGGTGGTTTTCAACTCACAGTATTGGTCATGCGCATAGACCGACTTGTCGCGCCCGCCAAAGCCCGATTGTCCGAAGCCGCCGAACGGCGTCGACAGATCGCCTTCGCCGAAGCAGTTCACCGTGACCGTGCCCGCGCGGATGCGCGCCGCCACCTTGTGCGCATGATTGACGTTGTCCGTCCAGAGCGAGGCCGCCAGTCCATAACACGTGTCGTTGGCGATGCGCACGGCATCGTCGATATCGTCATACTCGATAACGCACAGCACCGGCCCGAACACTTCCTCGCGCGCGATGCTCATCTCCGGCGTGACGTTATCGAAAATGGTCGGCTCGACGAACCAGCCGCCCGATTCGACCAGCGTCGCGCGGCCGCCGCACACGAGGTTTGCCCCTTCGGCTTTCGCGCGCTCGATATGCGAGAGCACCTTGTCGTGGTGCGCCGCCTCGATCAGCGCGCCGAGCTTCACGTCCGGGTCCAGCGGATCGCCGGTCTTCCAGCCCTCCAGCACGGCCAGCATCTTGTCGAGCAACGCAGCCTTGGTGGACGACGGCACAATGATGCGCGACCCCGCGCTGCAATTCTCGCCCATGTTCCAGAACGCCGCCGCGACGGCCTGCTCCGCGACGGCATCGAGGTTCGCCACGTCGGGCAGCACCACTTGCGGATTCTTGCCGCCGCATTCGAGCACCACGCGCTTCAGGTTCGAATCCGCCGAATAGCGCAGGAAACGCTTGCCCGTTTCCGTCGAACCGGTGAACGCGACCAGATCGACATCGGGATGAAGACCCAGTGCCTGCCCCGCGCCTTCGCCGAAACCGGTCACCACGTTCAGCACGCCCGCAGGCAGACCCGCCTCGCTCGCCAGCTCCGCGATGCGCAGCGTGGACAGCGAAGTCTGCTCCGCCGGCTTGATGACGACGCTGTTGCCCACAGAGAGAGCCGGGCCGATCTTCCACGCCAGCATCAGCGCCGGAAAATTCCACGGCAGCACGCCCGCCACCACGCCGATCGGCTCGCGCGTGATCATGCTCACCACGCCCGAACCCGAAGGCGAGAGCGCGTCGTAACGCTTGTCCGTCACTTCTGCATGCCAGCGGATGCACGCGGCCGACTCGGGAATGTCCAGCCCCATGCATTCGCCGATGGGCTTGCCCGCCTCCAGCGCTTCCAGCAACGCGAGTTCCTCGGCGTGGTCGTCGATGAGTTGCGCCACGCGCAGCAGCACGGCCTTGCGCTGCGCGGGCGATGCCTTCGCCCACACGCCGCTCTCGAACGCATCGCGCGCGCATTGCACGGCGCGGTCCACATCGGTTTGGGCACATTTGGCGATGTCGGCGAGCTTCTTCCCCGTGGCCGGATTCAGCGTCACGAACGTTTCGTTCGACGCCGCCGCGCAGCGCTGTCCGCCGATGAACGCACGGCCGTCGACGGACAATGCTTCAGCGGCCTGCTTCCATTCCTGATACGTGCTCATGCTGACCTCGAAAAATTAAAGTTCGGCGCCTGCCGAGAATTCCTTGAACCAGATTGCGGTGGATACGGCCAGATCGGAGATCGGCCGCCCGGGCAACGGACGCGGCGGCGGTTGTCGCAACATTTGAACAATCAGTTCGTTCGATGTCCCGAGCGCATGTTCCGCGATCAGCTTGCCTGCCGCCGAGCCGCGGCTCAGGCCCAGTCCGTTGCAGCCCAGCGCCTGAAAAATGCCGTCCTCGCGCTTGCCGAACAGCGTTCCGCTGTTCGCGGAAAGGCACAGCGCCCCGCCCCAGGTGTAGTCGAACGTGACATCCGCGAGCATGGGGAAACGGCGTTCGAACGAGCGTTGGTGCAGCGCGCGCGCCTTGTCCAGATCCGCCTGCGAGATGCTCACGTCGGGCCGGAATGCAAAGTGATTGCGCACGCAGATGCGGTCCGTCGCCAGACGTCGCACGGTGGAGCCGACCGGGTCCGCCGGAATCAGCGCCCAGGAGCGCAGACCGCCGAGCGTCGCCACTTCGTCGTCGTTCATCACGCGCGTCAGCGAGGCGAACGTGTAGACCGGCAGCAGTCCGTTCGAATCGCGGCCGAAGGTGGCGGCGTACGAGTTCGTGCACAGGACGATCTGCTTCGCCGCGATCCGGCCGTGCTCGAACATCAATGCATGGATGCCGTTGCCCGCCTCGATGCCCTTCACCGCGCTCAACTCGAACACGCTCACGTTCCGGGGCATCGATGCCGCCAGTCCGCGCATCAACGCGGCGGGCTGCACCGTGCTGCATCCCGGCGTGCGAATGGCGCTCTTGTAGAACGCGCTGCCCGTCACACCGCCGATGGCCGCTTCATCGAGCCATTCGAACGCTTCGCCGATGCGTTCCAGACCCGCCGCGAAATGCCCGAGCGCCGCCATGCCGCGCTTGTTCACGGCGGCGTGATACTTACCGTCGTCTCGCCAGTCGCAGTCGATGCCGTGTTCCACCACCGCCGTGCGCACGTAGTCGATGCCGTGCCGCTGCAATCGGATATCCGCGCGATCCGCCTCCACGCTGCGCGAATAGCTTTCACTGCTGATGTCGTGCGGCAGATCGACGAAGAAGCCCGAATTGCGCCCCGCCGTGCCCCGGCCAATGCGGTCGGCTTCGACCAGCGCGATGGACGCATCCGGCGCCAGCTCCGCCAGGCGCCGTGCCGCGCACAAGCCCGTGATGCCTCCGCCGATCACCACCCAGTCGAAGCGCTGCTCGCCCGCGACGCGGATTGCATCGGCGGCGGCGGGAAGCGTCTCCCACCAGCCGTTCACGCCATCGGGTCGGGGTACGCGTCCGAAATCCAGTCTGGAGCCCATGTGCGGTTTACCTACCCTGACGCAGCAGCGGTTGAACCACGGCGGCAAAGCCCCGCTTTTCGTCATCGGTGAGGCCGCCGAGCGGAGCGCGCGCGGCGCCTACCGGCACGCCCGCGAGTTCGCAGCCGTAGCGCACGTACTGAATGAACTTGCCGCTGCGCTCCAGCAGTTCGAGCACGGGCAGCAGTTGCGTCATCAGTCGGCGGCCCTTCGCGAAGTCGCCCGCCTTGCAGGTTTCAAGCAGCTCGACGTGCGTCTCCGGTATGAAGTTCGCCGCCGCGCCCACCCAGCTTCGCGCGCCCCATGCGAAGAATTCGAGCGCCTGATCGTCCATGCCGCAACTCACGACCAGCCGCTCGCCGAAGTGCGTGATCAGATGATGCAGATGGCCCACGTCGCCGGTGCTCTCTTTCATCGCCTGGAAGTTCGGGCGTTCGAGCAGTTTCGCGAGCACGTCGTCGCTGATCTCGGTGCCGGTGCGCGCGGGAAAGTTGTAGAGCATGACGGGCAGATCCACCGCGTCATCCACCTTCAGGAAATGCGCGAGCAATTCTTCCTGCGTGGGCTGCGCGTAGTACGGCGTGGCCATCAGCAGGGCCGACATGCCCGCACGCTTCGCGGCTAACCCTAAGTGGATGACATCGCGCGTCGTCGTGGCGTTGATGCCCGCGCTCAGGAACGTCCTCCCGCCGACGGCCTCGGTGACCGTGTTGAAGGTCTTCTCGCGCTCGTCGAGCGTGAGCGCGTAATACTCGCCCGTCGTGCCGCCGACGCCCAGGCCGCTCAGCCGTCCAACTAGACCCGTGGCGTGTTTCGCGAGCAGCGCGTGGTCGATCTCGCCGTCCTGCGAAAACGGCGTCACCAGCGGTGCGTGGACTCCTTCGAAGCTCATGAGTGTTCTCTCGATGTTGATTTCATGGGGATGGTTCAGACGAGCGCGTCGGC
This sequence comes from Caballeronia sp. ATUFL_M2_KS44, assembly GCF_023630965.1. Taxonomy (NCBI): domain Bacteria; kingdom Pseudomonadati; phylum Pseudomonadota; class Betaproteobacteria; order Burkholderiales; family Burkholderiaceae; genus Caballeronia; species Caballeronia sp. ATUFL_M2_KS44. The sequence goes on from NZ_JALQEA010000052.1 coordinate 45,991, forward strand.
GCTCGCGTAGATCGGGAACTGGCTGCACAGATCCTTCACGCGGCCGCGCACCGAGCGCTCCACTTCGCCATCGCCTTCGGGCGAACGTTCGAGCGCACCGAGCACTTCCAGGATCATTTCGCCGACGAGGCGAAACTCCTTTTCGCGAAAGCCACGCGATGTGCCTGCAGGCGTGCCCAGGCGGATGCCTGAAGTGATCATCGGGTTCTGCGTGTCGAAGGGAATGCCGTTCTTGTTGCACGTGATGCCCGCGCGCTCCAGCGCATTCTCCGCACTTGCGCCGGTGAGCCCTTTCGTGCGCAGATCGACGAGCAGCAGATGGTTGTCGGTGCCCCCCGTGACGAGCCGCAAGCCGCCCGCGCTCAGCACGTCGCCGAGCGCCACGGCATTGCGCAGCACACGGTCGATGTATTGCGTGAACTCCGGCCTCAACGCCTCGCCGAACGCCACGGCCTTGCCCGCGATCACATGCATCAGCGGGCCGCCCTGCAGACCGGGAAACACAGCCGAGTTGATCTTCTTCGAGATGTCGCCGTCGTTGGTCAGGATGAAGCCGCCGCGCGGACCGCGCAGCGTCTTGTGCGTCGTCGAAGTCACCACGTCCGCATAGGCGAGCGGATTCTCATGCCGCCCTGCCGCGACGATGCCCGCAATATGCGCCATATCCACCATCAACAGCGCCCCGACGCTGTCCGCGATTTCGCGAAACGCTGCGAAATCCAGCGCCCGTGGATACGCCGAGTATCCGGCAATAATGAGTTTCGGCCTGTGTTCGTGCGCGAGCCGCCGCACCTGATCGAAGTCGATGCGAAACGTCTCCGGGCTCACGCCGTACTGCACGGAATGAAACCACTTGCCCGACAGCGCGGGCCGCGCGCCGTGGGTCAGATGGCCGCCCGCATCCAGCGACATGCCCATGACCGTATCGCCGGGCTTGACCAGCGCGAGCATGACCGCTCCGTTCGCCTGCGCGCCGGAATGCGGCTGCACATTGGCGAATTGCGCATCGAACAGGGCCTTTACGCGGTCGAGCGCAAGCGCCTCGATCCGGTCCACATGCTCGCAGCCGCCGTAATAGCGCCTGCCCGGATAGCCCTCGGCGTACTTGTTGGTGAGCACCGTGCCCTGCGCCTCTATGACGGCCGCGGACACGATGTTCTCGGAGGCGATCAGCTCGATCTGCGTCTGCTGACGGCGCAGTTCGAGATTGATCTCGGAGGCGATCACCGGATCGCGGTTCTGCAATGTCTCGGAAAAGAATCGTGCGTTCTCGTGTTCGTTCAATTTGCCGCTCCGCATCTGTTCATGAGGCTCATTCGGTCCTGCGTGCCGCCCTTTGCTCACTGCTCGAGCCAGGCCTTGACCTTGTCCGGGTGCGCATCGACGAACTTCTTTGCGGCCGTCGCGTAATCGTTCGTCGTGTTGCCCTCGAACTCGATGGACTCGACATCGGCCAGCGTCAACTTGAAGTGATGGAAAAACACATCCGCGCGGGGAAATTTGCTGGCGAACTGCTTGGATGCGAAGCCGTGAACCTGTTCTTCGCCGCCGAGCGCGCCCTTAGGGTCCTTCAGATAGCGCATCTTCCATTTCTGCCACAGCCAGTGCGGGCTCCACACCGTCACCACGACCCAGCTCTTCGACTGATATGCGCGCGAGATCGAAGCGAGCATGCCGGCCTCGCTGGAAGACTGAAGGTTGTAGCCTGCAAGGTTGTATTCCTTGATGGCCTTCTCCGATGCCTGCATCAGCCCGCCCCCCGGCTCGATGCCCTGGATCGTCGAATTGAGCTTGCTTTTCACATCGGGCTTTGAGAGATCGGTGATCGACGACAACTCGCTCTCGGGGATATAGTCCGGCACCGCCCAGCCATTCTTGCCGCCGGTATAGATGACGCCGGTGTCCTCCATGTTGTCCTTGTAGCGCGCGTAATAGGTTCCGTGCGTTACCGGCAGCCAGCCGCCCACCATGATGTCCAGATCGCCGCGTGACACGCCTTGATACTGAATCCCGATATCGGCCTGCACGAACTGCACCGGCTGCTGGAGCTTCGTTTCCAGCACGTACTTGGCGACATTCGCGACGGCCAGCACGTCGGCCCAGTTGGTCACGGCGATCTTGATCGGCTCTGCAGCGATAGCGGATGCCGTGAACGCGCCGAACGAAACGGCCGCGACCGCGCCGGCGAATATTTTTCTCAAAAGACTGCTTGGCATTTCGTAGTCCTTCCTTATTGGTCAGGTCGTGCGGTTCGTGGGTTATTGGTAAATCGGTTATTGCGATTCACGGAAGTCCGGTGCGTGCGCCGGACTTCCTGCTTTCAGGCTTGGGTATTGGAGGCGTTTTCCGGAATCGCCTTCGTTACCTTGGATACCTTGCGCGGCTTCTTCGCCTTGACGCCGAAACTTTCCGTCAGACGGTCGAGGACGATGGCGAGCAGCACGACGCCGAGGCCGCCTTCGAAGCCGATGCCGATATCGAGCCGTTGAATGCCGCTGAGAACGTACTCACCGAGGCCGCCCGCGCCGATCATCGAGGCGACGACGACCATCGACAGTGCCATCATGATGGTCTGATTCACGCCTGCCATGATCGAGGGCAGCGCGTTGGGCAACTGAATCTTCCAGAGCAGTTGCGCATCCGTGCTGCCGAAGGCGCGGCCCGCTTCGAGCAATTCCTCGCGCACCTGCTTGATGCCGAGCGTCGTCAGACGCACGACGGGCGGCATGGCGAATACGATCGTCGCGATCACGGCGGGCACGCGGCCGAGCCCAAACAGAATGACGGCTGGAATCAGATAGACGAAGGCGGGCATGGTCTGCATGAAATCGAGCACCGATCTCAGCACCACTTCGACGCGCTTGTTGCGCGCGCCCCAGATACCTAACGGCACGCCGACGACGAGACTGAAGAATGTCGCGGCCACGACGAGTGCGAGCGTCGAGACGGTCTGCGCCCACAGTCCCATGTACTGAATCACATACAGCGCAACGCCCACGAAGGCCGCGAACACCACGCCACGCCGCCACAGCGCGAGCGCCATGAGGATCACGAGCATGGCGATGAACGGGACCGCGGCAAGGCCGTCTTCGAGCATCTTGACGAACGCGCCTAGCACGGCGGAAAACGCGTCGAAGCCGCCGCGAAAATGCTGAAACAGAAAGTTGACGAGGTCCTCCGCGAACTTCCCGAAAATCGATGACGATCCGTTCATGCTGCTCTCCGTTCGAGCACTTGCCTGAGAATGGTTCGGCAGGACACGACACCGGCGAAGTTGCCGCTGCGGTCCACCACGGGCACGTCGTAGTCGCGCGCGAGCGCGATCGACGCGAGTTCATGCAGATCCGCTTCTGCCGGTACGGCGTGCAGGTCGGGGTGCAGTGCATCGCGTACCGGGCGATTGCCGGCCTTGTGCAGGCGGTCGAGCGTGGCGCAGCCGAGGAAGCGTCCAGCTTCGTCGCACACGTAGGCGCAGTCGAGGTTGGCGTCGATCATCTGCGGCAGGTAGCGTTCCGCCGACGTACCGACATCGCACGAGATCACGCCTGCGGCAGGCTGGCACATGAGGCTCGATGCGGTCAGGAAACGCGATACATCCACGTTGCGAAAGAAGTCGCGCACGTAGTCATCCGCTGGCGACTGGATGAGTTCGGCGGGTGTGCCCACCTGGATCAGCCGTCCGTCCTTCATGATGCCGATGCGCCCGCCAATCTTGATGGCTTCCTCGATATCGTGCGAGATGAACACGATGGTGCGCTGCTCTTCCTTCTGTAGACGCAGCAGTTCGTTCTGCATCTCGAAGCGGATGAGCGGATCGAGCGCGGAAAACGCTTCGTCCATCAGCAAGAGCGCCGGATTGACGGCGAGCGCGCGCGCCAGGCCCACACGCTGTTGCATGCCGCCGGAAAGTTCGCTCGGCAGGAGCTTTTCATAGGCGCCAAGGCCCACGCGGTTCAGCGCGGCGCGGGCGGTGTCGTAGCGTTCGGACTTTTTTTGCCCGGCGACTTCCAGACCATAGGCGATGTTGTCGAGCACCGAGCGGTTCGGCAGCAGCGCGAAAGACTGGAAGACCATCGCCATCTTCCTTCTGCGAACGTCGCGCAGTTCGAGCTTCGACATCGGCGCGATATCGCGTCCTTCGAGAATCACGCTGCCTGAGGTCGGCTCGATAAGACGGTTGAGCAGACGCACGAGTGTGGACTTGCCCGAGCCCGACAGCCCCATGATCACGAAGATTTCACCCGCACGCACGCTTAGGCTGACGTCATCGACGGCGACCATGTTGCCGGTGAGATCGAAGACTTCGTTGCGCCCGCGTCCCTGCTTCAACATCTCAGCGGCGCGTTCGGGTTTCGGTCCGAAGATCTTCGTCAGATTGCGCACGCGCAAAATGTCGGCGGTGGAGGTCGCTTCGGCCGACCGGACCGATGCCGCAGCGCGGGAGGCATCGACCGGCGTAGACATGGCTGGCGCAAGAGTAAGGTTGGATGTCATCTGTTGTTCCGGCAGATGGTCAGTGAATCTGGCGATGAGGACTCGTTACGCGCGCATCCGAGCGATTCATTAGGTCTCGCCGGTCGCTGGCACGTCGTTAATGCATGGCTTGCAGCGTATCAATACAAATTGCGCTGGCCAGTTACATATCCTTGGCCTTAGCCCATAGTTTTGGTAATGACTCGTCCGGCAGAGGAAGTCGGGGACGTGGGCGTTGGCAATTCTTGATCACCGTCAGCCTTGACGGGCGGCGGTTGCGCGGGGTTGTCATGTAACGAAGACGACTCTCAGTACTGCATCCGCGCATCATCTAAGGTAGGGAATGTCCTGAGAGGACCGTATCATCTAGAAGAAATGCGGTACGCGGCCGGAATGGCGCCGACGTGCGTTGCACGGCGTCCTCGCCTATCGTGCCGCAGAAGCGGCGAGCGCCTGCATCGTTTCGGTCGTCGAGCAATAGCGTCGCAGCGAACGGAGGCGTAGCGCGCTCTAGTGCGAGGCTGCGAGAGAGTCCCTTGCTGCGGCTACGGTTCGCATGTACACGCGCCGCAAACGGTTGCCGTCAGAGAGAAGTGACGTGCTGTGGCTGATAAAATCCTCGAACAATTTTCAAGGATGGTCCGTTATGGGTTTTGAACAGCTCGCGCAACTGAAAGAGCAATTGTCGAAACAAAAGAAGAGCGCCCCGGCGGAGAAGCCGACGCGCCAGCCGCGTCCTGCCACGAACGCGCAGAAGCAACCGGTCGATCCGGTCGTGCACGCAATCGGAAAGCTTCAGCGGCGCTTTCCGCTCGCTTTCCCGAAGAATCCCGCTCCGAACCTGCCGCTGAAAGTCGGCATTCTCGACGACTTGCTTGCGCAGGCATCGGACATAGGTTTGTCGGAGATTGAAATTCGTGGCGCCATCAAAGTCTGGTGTCGCGGCGCTCGCTATTGGAGTTGTCTCATTGAGGACGCTGACCGCGTCGACCTTGGCGGGAAGGCGACAGGAAAGGTATCCGCAACTGACGCCGGGCGCGCGCGACGTCTAGAGGCGCAGCGTTCGACTCGTGCATCAACGGCTTCGGAGACGAAGGCGACGAACAAGAGGGCTGAGCAACGGCGACTTGCTGCAAAGACAGATTAGAACGCTCTTCCAGCCTTCCAGATCGCGCCGTGAGTCACGGTGCCTCGATGACTCGAATCCTTACGTCGCAGCCTGCTTTTAAGGCTGATTAGAAGAGGCCGCACTCGTGCATCAATCCCGCCGCGAACCATATTATTGAACAGGGTGAACTGCTCAGCTTGCTGTTTTTGCCGCTCGCTTCGTAGCCGGAGTCTTCCGTGCGACCGTCATGATCGTGAACGTCAAGAGCATGTAGCTGCGAGCGTGGGCGAGATGAGCAACACATCGCCGCTCGTCGAGCGACCACCCACGGCGCGCAAAACGTGCCCCTCCTCTTCGAGGACCTCGCGGTTGCCCATCACATCCTGGCACAGCATGAAGTGCTCGACGGCTTCGGCCACGTCAGCGTGCGAGATCCGCGCAATCCGGAGCACTTTCTAATCGCGCAGTCGATGGCGCCGGAACGGGGGCAGCCGCAAGACATCCTGACGCTCACTCTCCCCACGCCTCTAAAGCTGAAACGCCTCAGCGGAGTCCTCCACCGCGAGCGCACCATGAAAAGCCATGCACCCGCTAGACGACCGCTTTCACCGTCGCGATGCACGACCCCACGAGCAGCACGACGGCCCACGCGCAGCCGATGGCGGCGACACAGACCGCCCCGGCCGCGTCCGTCACGCTGACGAGAAACCCCGGTGGAAGCGCTTGCAGAAATCCCACCAGCAGCGTGCATCCGAGCGAGAGCGCGAGCAGAACGACAAGACTCTTGTTCTCGATGAAGCGGGGATGCGCCAGCACCAGCGCCCCCGCCGTCAGCAGCTTCAACAACGTCAGCACGCCGAGCGTGGCGGCCGCCCGCGCGCGCTCGAAGTGGGCGAAGAGCGGCGCATAAACGGCCATGCCGAAGGGCGGCGCGAGCAACAGCGAGACCATCAAAATCAGCATCTGCAGCGCGACGAAGAGCATCGCGCCGAAAGCGAGCAGCGCGATCACTCCGCCCGCGACGCCGACCGCGCCCTGAAGGCGCCCGACGAGTTCCTTCGACAAGACGAGCGACAGCGTCATCAGACACGTCCCGTAGAGCAGCAGCGCGTCGATGCAGACGAGATACGCGATTCCGTAGCCGGGCCGCGCGGACGACGCCACGCTCGACGCGAGCCGATCCGACAGAAACAGCAATCTCGCGCTCAACCCGGTCTCGAAGAGCACGATCATCACACTCAAACCGAGCGCGACGAGCAGCAGCGGACGGCGCAGATCCTCGGAACCCATGACGACACCCTGTCGATTAGTCCAGCTTAATGACGCACGGCAACGGACCCGTGCAGGCAAGCGAGAGCCGACCTCCCCCGCGCATCGCGATGATGGTCGCGCGCGCCTCGCCGGACGAGGCGCCGCCTGCCGCCTTGAGCGTGGCGCTCTGATTGATAAGCCGCGGGTCGATGCCGGGCGTTTCGTCCCGATAGACGATGGTCGCGGAAACGCCCAGAGCGAGGCTGAAGCCGCCGAACCGCTGCGCGGGTCCGTCCGGGCGCGCGGGCACGGTAACCACCTGCGCGACGCGGCCCGGCGTGAACTCGCGCTGATCGAGACCCAGCTTCGGTCGCAGCGACGCGAGCGGCTCGCCCACCATCGCGAAGCTCGCGGGCAACTCCTGTGGGACGCTCGCATCGTCGCCGCGCTTGCTGTAGGACCACAGCGCGAGCACGGCGGCGATACCCGCGAACACGATCAGCCCGATCATGAACTTCTGCTGGGTCGCGTTCATCACGGCATCTTCACGCCGACGAGTACAAGAACGCCGAGCGCCACCAGGATCAGACCGACCACGCCCTGCCCGATGCGCTCGATGTCGCCGCCGTTGCGCTCGTCGGGCTGAAAGCCGACCCAGATACGGCGCACGATGCGCCAGCTGAAGATCGCGTCGAGCACAGCCAGTGTGCCGAGGCTCATGCAGAAAACCGTTAAGGCCAGCTTCATCGTCGACTCCCTTGCGTGTGAGGGCGGCAGAGGCTCATGCGCACGCGCCGCCGGGTTGCTTCTCTCGGTGTTGCGCGCGCCGCATCGTGACGCGGCGCGCCGGGCTGACCGGTCCGTCACTGCTTGGGCACGAGTCCCTGCAGCGCCAGCGCGGTGTGAATGTTCTTGGCGGCGAGAATCCTGGTCATGGGACTGACATCCGTCGTGCAACGGACATCGGTGATCGCGGTGCAGTTATTCGTCGCGCAGCGTTGATGCGTGCCGAGCACCTGCGTGGGCGGATGGTTGCGCATCACGACGATCAAGGTCGCGATCTTCATGCCCTGCGCCTGGCAGAACGCATCGGCGGCAGGTTGACCGCAGTTCGTCGCCCAGTCCTTGCAATAGTCGAGCGACACGCCGCCGCCGATCACCGCCGCCGTCGAAAAGTCCCTCGAAATCACCGGCTTCGGCGACGACGCCGGAGCGGCCGCCTGCGCGATCGACAGCACGACCTGCGTGCCCTTCTTGACCCGCTCGCCTGGAGCCGGCTTCGTGTCCACGACCGTCCCCGCCGGCTTGTCCGATGTCACCGTGGTCTTTTCCGGCACGAGGCCCGCCGCCGTGAGCTTCGAACTCGCCGCATCGAAAGGCTGGCCGACGAGATCGCCCGGCACCTTCGGTCCGTTGAAAATCAGCAGCCATCCGCCGATGCCGACGACGATCACCGCCACCGCCGCGGCGATCAGCATCAGCGGCATGCGGGGCGGCGGCGGCGGCGCGGTGGCGGCGGGAATGTCGATCGAGACCACCTGCCCTTCGGTATAGTCGTCGTCCGGCTGATCGGCGTAGATCGCGTCGATCCGAAACTTGTACTGTCCCGCGGGCGTGTCCGTCGGCACGTTCACGTTCAACTTCACCTGATGCGTGCCGCTCGCGAACTCGCGTTCCATCTGCGGACTGCGTTCGCGCTCTCCCGCAAAGCCGAACCAGCCGCCTTTCGTCTGGCCGAGCGGACGCACCTTGAGCAGTCCGCGCAATGTCCGGCTGGTGTTGTTGGTCAATGTGAAGGCCGCTTCCGCCTGGCGGCCGGCGCCCAGCGTGCATTCCGTATTGGCGGCCGTGATCGAAAAGCTCTGAGCCATGCTCACTCTCCTTGCGCGTTACCGAGGACCTGAAGTTCATAGGTGATATGAGCGGGCTTCTCGGACTGGATGATCTGCTCGATCAGAACCCGATGCCGCTCGGCCGAGGCGGGCATGCTCACGCGGATGTGAAACGCTTTCACGCTGCCGTCCGCCTGCTCCACGGCCTCGTGCACTTCGAATCCCGACACGCCGACCGCCGTCTCCAGAAACGCGATGAGCCCCTTGCGCGTGCCGCGCCACTTCGACAGATAGCTCGCCTGACGAATCAGCTCGCGCAACCTGCCGACGCCGACCGAGACAGGCGCGGCCGCGCCGGTGCGCGAGGACCGCACGAAGAAGCGGTCGAGATCGACCCAGCGCGCGAGCCACGGGACGAACGCGTCGGGCGTGCGCAAGGGATCGAACCACGCGTCGAAGTCGCGCAGGATCGCTTCGGGCCGCTCGTGCAACGCCTCCATCACCTCCAGCAACGCGTTCAGCACGGCGTTGCCCTGCTGCGCGGCGTTGCTGAACAAGGCGGGAAGCAGCGCCTCAATCTCTCTGCGTTTCATCTCTCTGCGTCACCGTGATGTCGTGCTCACCTGAACAAAAGAGCCACGTCGGCGGCAGCGAGATGCGTTCGACGTAGTCCTGCTTCGACACGTTCTCGTAGCTGCCGCCGCCGTCTTCGCTGCGCAGCACGCCTTCCTCGCCGCCCGCCAACACGAGCGGGGAATCCGGCCGCGCCGCCACCGCGCTCACCGACAGGAAGTAGCGATATTTGCCGTCCGCGCCTCCTTCGCGCGTGACCTGCTCGCGGGCCGGCAGACCGCTGCGCGTGCCCGGCGCCTCCCAATGTGGGTCCTGCTGCTCGCTGTCGAGCTTGAGCACGCCCAGGTGGTGCGTGGCTGCATACACCGTCCCGCCGGCGAACGCGATCGAATTGCAACTGCCGCCCGTCCAGTCCGCGCCATACTGCCGCCAGCCTTCGGACGAACGCACCGAATCCGTCACTTCCCACCGATGCAGCCCGCTGCCCGGTTCGTTGCCCGGAAACGAGGGACCTGCCCAGATGAACGAACGAGGGCCGATTTTTTGAACGGCGAGCGTGCGGATGTTCTCGTCCTCGAGTCCGATCGGCTCGAAGGTGCCGGGCTTGCCGCCCTGCATCGACAGGTACACGCCGCGGTTGGCCTGGCCGCTCACCGCGACCTTGGTCACGCCGCGCACGTCCGTTAGGACGACGACCGCGCCGATCCCGAGATCCTGGATCTGCGCATCGACCACGATCTGCACCGGCGTCGGCTGCGCATCCGTGACCGAGAGCTCGTAGAGGCCCTTCCCGGTGGCGATCAGAAGCACCTTCGCATCGTCGCGCGGGAGCCACGCGATGCCTTCTACCGCCAGTTCGAAGGCAATCGGATCGGGGCGCCAGCTCTCCCCGCAATCGAACGAGACGTGCACCTTGCACTGCACGTTGCCGTCGCCCTGACGCGACACGGCCGCGATGACCCCGGCGCAACCGGGATGCGATGCGACGAGCACGGCCGGCGCATCGAAGGACGCCACGCGCTCCCAGCTTTCGCCGTCGTTCATCGAACGGAACAGGGCCGCGCCCGCGCATGCGTACCAGGTGCCGCGCTGATGGCAGTCCGCCGCGATGGCGCGCGCGTCGCGCTCCGGCAACTCGTCGACGAAGAGGTGCACGTCGTGGACGTAGTTCACCGACTTCTCCGACAGGATCAGGTCGTAGACGCGCGAGATGCGCAGCGGCTCGCCGAAGGGCCAGCCGCGCCGGCCGTCCGGCGCAGGCAGCGGATTGATCGCCTCATGCAGGTTTCGGATCACGCGCGCGCGCACGGCCGCCGGGTCTTCTCCGCGATACACCACCACGCGGGCGGCCACGCGCACGGACTTGTAGCGCACCCAGCCGACTTCGCAGCGGGTGCCGAGCGGTTTCAGTTCATCGAAGGCGGCCTCGATCTCGCGCAGCGACCCGGCGGCCTGCTGTTCCGCGAGGCGCTCCGCGCTCACCTGTCCGTCCGGGCGCGGCAGCGATTCCGGCCACGAGGGCACGAGCAGGATCTGCACCGTGCCGGGCACCGCATGCGCCCATACATCGGCCTGCGTGAACGCCTTGGCCCGCGATGCGCCCGCATTGCGTTGCGCGAGCATCTCGAAGTCGCGCGCCGTCACGGCGCGTTCGAGCGAATGCAGTTGCTGCGGCCCGCGCAACAACGCACTCTCGATGCTCTCCGCCGATGCGCCGCCGACCGCGGGCTCCGGGTTCGTGACGCGCACGCCGGGCACGAGGTCCTTCATGACCGTGAGCGTGTCGCGAGCCACGTTGCCCTGCGGACCCGCCCCGCGCGCGTACCAGACGAGAATCTGCCTGCCCTCGCCCGGCACCGCCGCCATGCTGTCGAGGCTCGCCGCCGTCGCGCCGTCCGCGTTTCGCGGGGCGGACGGCGCAAAGCTGATGAGGCCGCGTACCCGGTCGATGGTGAACGCGCAGCCCGGGCCGTCGTCGTCGTCCATGAAACGCGGCACTTCGTGGCACAGGCGATACATGCGGTTGCCGTGACGCCGGTAGCCCGCGCGTTCGGTCAGCGCAGGCGCCGGTTCTTCCACGCCGACGATCAGTTCGTCGAAGCCGTCGATGGGCGCGAGCACCGGCGGATGCTTCAACTGGATTCGCTGCCCCAGTTCCCCGCTGCCGGCGCCGGCCGCTTCCGCCGCGATCCAGTCGAAGTGATAAGCGAGCGCCGTGCCGCTCGTCGCGCCCGCTTCTATATGCGCGGGCGCGACGGTCATGAAGACGGGCGCGGGAGTATCCGCGCTCGCGCGCGCCACTGCCACGCGCGTCAGCTCCGGAATGACCACGGCTTTCGCGGCAGGCTGCTCCAGCGAGAACTGCAACGAGACGCGCGCGGCGCGCGGCGGATAGAGGCGCAGGCCCATCAGCCGGAGAAATTCGACGTAGGCCTTGGCCGGCGCGCGGTTCACCTGGCGCGCGAGCCACGTCGAAATGAAGGCATACGCTTCCAGCAGCACGCCGCCGGGATCGCTCGGGCCGACGTCGGTCCACGCGGGACAGGTCTGACGCACGCGGCGCGTGGCCTCCGCGAGCAGGTCTTCGAACTGGCGATCGTCGAGTCGAGGGCTGTCCTGCAACATGGGCTCACGCTCCGTTCAGGTTGAGCGGCACGCGCAATTCCTCCACCTCGCGGGTCTCGCGCAGCCGATAGCAGAGGTCGATCACGAGCACGTCCGCACGCTCGTGATCGCGCCCGGCGTCGAGCCGCACGATGTCGATGCGCGGCTCCCAGCGCGTGAGCGCGAAACGCACGTAGTGCATGGCGAGGCCCGCCGTGGTGTCGTCGTTCGGCGCGAACATCAGCCGATGCAGCGCGCAGCCGTACTCCGGACGCATGACGCGCTCGCCGGGGCGCGTGTTGAGCAGCATCAGAATGGCCTGACGCACCGCCTTCGCGTGAGCCACCGTCTCGATGCCGCCGGTCACCGACACGCGCGGCCCGGTGCCGTGCTCGACGGACGCCTCGCCGGGCATCCGGAATTTCCATGCAATGCTCGCAGCCGCCATTTACTCGTCTCCTTGCCGCGCGCCGCATGAACCGGCGCCTCGGCTGTCATTCGCTGCAATTCACGAACGTCTGACCGGGGTCGCGCGTCACGTAATGCGTGATGCCCGCGGGCGTGCCGTCGGTCAGGCCGGACAAGGGCGCGATGCACAGCCGCCGCCCGCCGATCCGCACGAACGACGCATAGCCCTCGCGCACGGCCAGCGTGTGCGTGCACGGCTTCATGCCGATCGCCGGATTCAGGTTGGGACAGCCCGAGATGCCCTTGTGCTCGGGGTCGTCGTCCACGAGCAGCCGCCTGCCTTCCACGCGGCAGAAGTCCTGCGAGGGCGCGAGCTTCACCACGCCTTTCGCGTGTTCGCACACGATGACCGCGTCCTCGGTGAGCGCGAGCATGTCAGGCGCGCTCCAGGTCGATGGTCCGTGCGCGCAGCGTCAGCGCCTCGCCGGGCGCTTCGATGCGCAGCGCGCCGCATGCGTGAATGACCGTCTCCTTCGGCGAAAGCTGGATATAGCTGCCGTTGGCGATCTCGACGTGCGTGCTGCCCCCGGCGTCGTCGAAGCGGATTTTCTGGCCGCCGGGCGTGACGAGCGCGTAGCACTGGCCGCGCGCGCTGCGGCTCCAGTCGCGCGGCGGCGCACCGCCATACACGCTGCCGAGCACCACACCATGCGCGGGGTCGGCGTCGAAGAAGGCGAAGAGCACGATGTCGCCGGTATCGGGCTGGGACATGAAGCCCTTGCCCGCGCCCGCCCACGGCGAGACGGTTTTCACCCAGTCGGTCGTCACCTCGCCGAGCGCGGGCAGCGTCAGTTGCACGCGGCCGAGCGCCTGCGGATCGTCGGTGCGAAACACGCTGCCAAGTGTCAGCGACGTTCCCCGGCTTTCCGAGGGCGGGCGCTGCGGCGTCGTTTCGATTTCGCTCACATAGCCGCTCTCGGCGCTCACGGTATGGCTGACCGCAGCGAGCAGATAAGGCCCGCGCAGCGCGCGCGCGACGCCCTCCACGGCGACCCGCGCCCCCGGCCGCAGACGCGGGTCGCCGTTCGCCACGCCCGCCATGCCGGAGGCGCGCGCCGCGTGAAAGTCGAACTCTGCCTGCGCGTGACGTTCGGCGTGCGCGTCGTCGCAGAACGCGCGATTGGCGAGCGACGTCGCGCTCGCGAAGCCGCTCGTTTCACCCGGCGCCGCCCCGTGTTCCGCCATCGCGCGATGCACTTCCGCCGTCGCGCTGTTCCAGCCGTGCGCCGACACGCTGGCGCAGGCGGCCATGTCGTTGCGCGAGAAGCGGGCTTCGAGCAGTTCGCGGCCCATCGCCATCTCGATCACGGCGTCCGGCGCCGGTCGTGCCCCGCGCAACGCGACGAGCCGCAGAGTCCGGCCGGCGAGAAACGCATACAGGCCGTTGCGCGCCGCGAGGTCGCTCAGGAAACGCAGGTCCGTCTGCTCGTGCTGGATGGCGTGGTCGATCGCGACATCGGGAAGATCGCACGCCACGTCGATACCGAGATCCGCGACCAGTTCGCCCGCCACCTCCAGCAACGAAGTCTGCGCGAACGTGCGCTGCTTCTGCCGGCGCGCGAGCCGCCCGAGACGGTCGTACGCGCGCACGCGCAGTTGCCGTCCGTCGCCGGACTCGTAGAGATACGCGAGCCCGGAAATGTCGCCGCTGAAGAGCGCATCGCCGGGCGCCCCGACCGACACTTGCAGTTCGCCGCCGGCCTGCGTGAGCGCGGTGTCGCCGAGCCGTCCGTCGGGATCGGAGAAAGTGAGTTCGCACACGCTCGGCAGACCGAGACGCTGGACGATCCGGAGATCGGCCAGACGCGCGAGCCACAGGGCGGGCGCATCCGTGCCGCCGACTTGCAGCGACAGCGCGGACAGGACTGGGTGCGCTTTCATCGTTCGTCATCCAGAGCGATGCCGGCATGCGGCAGGGAGGGCAGCGCCTGCGACGCGCCGGTATCGTTCAGCCAGTCGCGCGGGTCCCAGTCGCGCGCGGCGTCCAGCCAGTCCGCGCGCATGCCGTCGTCCAGCGGATCGGGCGTGGTGACCGGAAACGACGGTCCGGGCGCCGGGCCCACGCGCTGCGTTTGCGTCGGCCGGTCGCCTTGAGCGCGCGCGCCGTCGTCCACCCGGACAAAGAGCATGCGCAGCCAGGAACGCTGCGGCGCGCCGTTCGGCAGAAAGCATTCGAAACGCTCCGCCACGGCGGCGACCACGCCCGGCACGTTCCACTCCTTGCTCCACAGAAAGCGTGCGACGTGCGGCCGGCTGTAGCCGCCGGCATCGACCGCATGTTCGGCAAGCGCCCAGAACGGCGCGGTCAGTTCCTGCACATCCGCGCACTTGTTGGGCGGCGCGACGAGCGACGTGTCGAACAGGAGATCGAGTTGCAGTTCGGTCAGGCCGCCGCCGCAGATGAGCGCGTCGTCCGACCAGGCCGAATCGCCGATGATCTCGCCGACGAGCCTGCGCCGATGCAGCCCCGCCTCACGGCGCAGCACGACGCTTTCCGGATTCACGAGGCAATCGATCCGCTCGCCCGTGTCCTCGATCAGGAATGCCACGCGTTCCATGCCACCTCCCTTTGTTCGGCCAGCAGATCGCGGATGGCCCGCGCTTCGCGTTGAGCGCGCAGCCAGGCGTCGACTTCGCGGACGGCGCCGGTTGTCAAGTCGGCCCAGCGTCCGGTGGCATGAGCGCTTTCCTTGTACGCGGGCGCGGTCGGCGCTTCGCCGTCGCGCGTGGCTGCGCTGCCGGCTTCGCGCGCCGGGGCGTGCAGGGCCACAGGCGCCGGGTCAGGCCACGACTGCGGTCGCGGGTCGCCGCTTGCGGCCGGCGGGTGCGGTGCGTTGGGCGCGTTTGGCGCGCTTGGCACGCGAAGCGCGGAAGGTTGATTCGCACCGCGAACCGTCGTCGCGCGGGCGGGCAATTCGGGCAATTCGGGCAATTCGGGCCACGCGGGCAGTCCGGGCATCGGCGCTAGCGGGGCCGTTCCATGGCCGGCCGCCGCTGCCGCATTTGGCCACCGCCGCGCGGAAGCATTCGCGGGGCGGGGCGCGAGTGCTCCGAGCGGCGCATCGGGAGAATGCGTACGGCCGACGGTCGATGCGCGCATCGACTCGCCCAACATGTCGATGGATGGCACATAGGCGGTCGCCGATGCCGTATCGCGTGGACGCGAGAGCCGCCACGCGTCTGAGTGCGCGCCGGGCTCGCCTTGCGCGGCGAGGCTCGCGGGGGCGGCCGTGCGCGACGGCTCGCGCGTGTCGGGCGCGTCCGATGCCTCGGGCGGGCGTTGCGGCCCGGAGCGTCGCGCCTTGTCTCGCGGTGCCCGCGCCGAAGGCGCGCGCGGTTGCGCGTCCGGCTCGACGCATCGCAGCATCCGCACGACACGGGGACGCGGTGGCGGCGACGCATCGGCTGCGTTCGGCATCGCCGCATCCGCTCCCGACGAAGCGAACAATCCCGCCGGTCCACCGGTCCGCCTGCCGATGCTTGCGCCCTCCGCAAGCGGCCCATGCGCCCCCGCCGACGTCCCGCCGCCCGCCGGACCCGCGCGCAGATAGCTCGGCGCTGACCGGGCCACATGCGCGATCCAGTGCGCCGGCGCGCCCTCCCGCCGCCACGCGTCCCATACGTCCCGATCGATGCCGAGCGCGACGGGATCCACCTCGTCCCCAGCCTCGGCGTCGTCATGGCGAGGCGCGGCGGCATCGGGCACGGACGGCGGCGAGCGCCGCGCGGCCCACTCCACGAGCAGCAGGCCGCCGCGCCGCACGATCTGCGTCAGACGAGCGGCGAGTGTCATTGTGCCGCTCCCGCAAGAATTTCATCGCTGACGATCGTCACATGCCCGATGGCCGCGTCCTTGCCGAGCGCGTTGAACGCAGGCGCGTGCCATTCCGATATCCACGCATTCGTCAGATTCCAGCTGACATCGCCCTGCGAGCCGTCGCTGTTCAGCAGCACGATGGTGACGAAACGCCGTTCCACCTGCCCTCGCACCGTGGACTGAAACCAGTCCCACAGCGTCCGCGACGACGCAGTGAGACCGAAGGACAACGTCACCTCGCCATACTCGACCGGTCCGGGAAGCCGCCGCGTCGTGGCGTCGCCGCCCTGCCGGTAGGCGATCGTCCGAGAGCGCACCGAGAGTCCGCTGCACTGGACGAAGTAGCCTTCGGTGACGTTGTTGATGACGATCCTGAAGTTGTAATCGCGATACGGGTCTTCGGGCGTGCCCACGCTTCCCTGCGCGGCGGTCTGCTCTGCCATGGTGATCTCCTCTCGTCGCTAGACGGTTTCGAGGTCGGTGCTGCCCACGCCCTGACCGATGCGAAAAATAACGAACTCGGCCGGCTTGACGGGCGCGATGCCGATCACCACGATCACCCGCCCGTTGTCGATTTCCTCGGGCGGGTTCACTTCCGCGTCGCACTTCACGAAGAACGCTTCCTCCTGCGTCGCGCCGGCGAGCGCGCCGTCTCGCCAGATCGTGAGCAGAAAAGCCGTGATCTGACCGGTGATCTGCTGCCACAGCGGCCTGTCGTTCGGTTCGAAGACGACCCAGCGCGTGCCGGCGCGAATCGACTGGCAGATCATCATGAAAAGCCGCCGCACGTTGATGTAGCGCCATTCGATGTCGGTGCGCGCCGTGGTCCGCGCGCCCCACACGCGCACGCCGCCCTGGAACATGCGAATGCAGTTCACGCCGGCCGGATTGAGCACCGCCTGCTCGCTGTCCGTCACGAGATACGTGAGGCCGAGCGCGCCGTTCACGCGTTCGTTGGCGGGCGCCTTGTGCACGCCGCGCAGCGCGTCGGTGCGCGCGTAGACGCCCGCCATATGACCGGAAGGCGGAACCGTCACGATGTCGTTGGCGCCGGACGCGAGCGCATCCCGCGTGCGGAACCAGGGGAAATAAAACGCGCCGTTGTTCGAATCCCGCGCGCCGACGCCCGCGCCTTCGTCCGCGCCCTGCTCTCCATCTTGGGCCGCCCCGGCTGCGGGCTGCGCCGGCGCGCCGGGCTTGCCGGTCTCCGTCAGCATGCCCGCGCGCGTCAGCGTGCCGATATCCTCCACGTCGCGCGGGGCGTCGAGAATGGCGAAGCGGTTGTTCGCCGCCTCGCAATGGCTCAGCACGGCCTCGTAAGTCTGGATGTCGGTCATTCCGGGCGCGGCCACGATGTTCACGTCATCGACGCGTTCGAGCGATTGCAGGCCCTTGATGAGTCCGCACTCGCGGGTATTCACCACATAACAGCGACGGCCGCCGTTGAGGAAGAAGCCGAACACCGCATGCGAGAGCAGCGTGCTTGCGCTGGCCTTGCCGACGAACGTGCGCTGGAATTCGGTCCAGCTGTTGACCGCGTGCGCGACGCCGGAATGCGCGCCGGGGTCGGGCGGCTCGCCGAGGAAGGCCGCCGTGCTCGTGCCCACGGCCTCGATCGGACGCGCGCCGGTGGATCGCTCCTCCACATACAGGCCGGGCGCGAGGTAACTGGTCGCCATATCGACTTTCTCCTTGCTCTTGCAACGTGGTTTTCGGGGCGCAGCGCGCGCCGGGACTCATAGCGGCAGGCGAATCACGACGCCGCGGTCGTCGCCGCCGCTGCCGCTGCCCGCAGCGACGCATTCCAGCGACGCGCCTCGGGCCTGCGCCCGCACCCGCAGATCCATGCCGCGCGGCACGCCCGCGAAGCTGAACTTGCCGAAGCGGTCGGACACCGTCACGCGTCCGAGCGAGCCGATCTCGACGCGCGCCGACATGACGGGTATGTCTTCGGGGCCGAGCACGACGCCGTGCAGCGCGCCGATGGACCCGTGCTCGATATGCAGGCCTTCGCGCACCGCAGGCGCTGCCGGAAACGTCGCCTGGTGCTGCCACGGCACGCCCAGCGTGAACGCCGCGCGGGGCTTCGCGCCGAGCGCGCGCCACAGTCCGAGCGGCGGCGAGGCCTGCACGTCGAAGTCCGGCGTCTCCAGCGCGGAGATCAACAACGCGCCCACCATGCGATGCGCATCGGCGGGCGAGACCGCATCGGCGGTGACGAGATAGCGCAATTCGAACGGCCAGCGGCATTGCCGAGGCTGCCGGTTCGCCGCACGCGGCACGATCGCGAACAGATGGACGCTCACACTGTCCTGCGTGACCGCGTCCGGCGGCGGGCCGAGCAGCGCCTGCGCATCCGGCACGGCGGCACCGGCCCACGCCAGCAGTCTCCTGTCCACTTCGTCGAGCATGTTCCCTCCCGTACCGCTTCCTGCCCGAGAAGACGAAAGAGCCTCGAAACGTTTGAAGCGGAAGTGTCGCGAGTGTCGTTTGCACTTTCGCCGTGCCGATTCGTTTTTCTGACAACCCGTCCCACCGGCCACACGAGGAGGTTTGAAATGTCCTATCGTTCGTTCTCCAGATTTTCACGGCGCATCGTGCATTCCATGATCGCCGCGACCGTGACACTGGCTCCGGCAGTCGCGATGCAGCCCGCGTTCGCGCAGCCTCCGTCTTACTGGCTCGTCCTGCACGGCAGCAAGGACACGCAGACGAGCTACATCAATGGCTATCTGGAAGTGCAGTTCCGGCATTCGCCGCGGCCGGCCGGAACGACCGGCGACTTCGACGCGCGGTTGCCGCGCGGCACGGCCGCATGGCAGGACCGCCCCATGGCGCGCAACGAGCCGATGGCCGTCAGGCAGCAGCTTTCCTACGATGCCGCGCTGAATGTCGTGAGGGAATTGCGCAGCGGCGGCTACTGGATGTTCGACTGCTACAACACGAACGAGGGGTATCTGCTCGCTTCGATGTCGCGGCAGACGAGCGCCGCGGTGCGCATCGACTGAATGGCGCGGGGGCGCGCCTTATCCGGGCGATGTGCGTGCCTGTGGCCCGCGACCGGGCGGCAGGCACGCCGTCGCATTCTTTCTCTCGTTGACGACTCGACCGACATGACCAAGACATTTTCCGTACGCTGCATCGGCTGGCTGGCGGCATCGACGCTGCTGGCTCTCATGCAGACCGCGCGCGCGCAACCGTGCACGCACGACACCGCGCCCGGCACGTTTCCGTATCACGCGAGCTGGAACCCGCAGACGAGCCGCCCGACGAACGCCGGCATCATCACGCAAGGCTTCGTCGATGTCCGGGACGAACCGGTGGTGCATGGCATCGATGTATCCAAGTGGCAGGATCAGGCCGACTTCACGCACTTGCGCGAATGTCTCGGCAAGACGGAAGACGCGTCGAGTCAGGGCGGCATGCACGAGCCGTTCGTCTACGTGCGAATCAGCGCGGGCGAAGATCCGGATAACGAAACGTTTGCCCGCACGCACTGGTACAACGCGCGCAATCAGAATCTTTTTGTCGGGCCTTACCACGCCTTCGTGTTTCGCGACGCAAGCTCGGCGTATTCGGCGCTGCCCGCCGCGCAGCAAGGCGCGCTGCTTGCCGCCAATCTTGCATCGGCGCGTGCGCAGGCGAGTGTGTTCGTGCAGCACTTCGGGCAATTGCTCGGCGCCGATCCGAGCCTCGACGTGACGGACAGCAACTATGGCAAGCCGTATCTGCCTATCGTCCTCACGCTGATGGAGCGGCCGCAATCCCGCTTCGACGTGGAGGACCGGCGCGCGATAGGCAAGGTCTACGGGCAGGCGGCATGCGAGTGGATCAAGACCGTGGATGCGCACAAGAGCTTTGCGCATCAGCGGGTGATGGTCTTCACGTCGGCCTCGCTCTTCCATGATTACGGCCTCGCCGACGCGCCCTGCGACCTCGGCAAGGACGGCGTCTGGATGTCGGCCCATACGCTCGACGGCTCGCGCTTCGGCGACCTCAGCGACCCACGCGTTCGCGAGCGCGCCGCCTCGCTGTGCCGGACCTTCGACAAGGACAGCCGATGCGTCTTCCAGCAATACACGTCGTACGGCGGATTCGCGCTTTTCGAGACCAGCAAGCCCCTGGATCTCGACCGCTTCTATGGATCGGTCGCGGATCTCTCGAACCTGTTGCAGCACGCCAAATATCCGGAGCTGTGGAAAAAATGAACCGCCTTCCAACGCTTGCCCCGAAGATCGCCTTCGCGGCGATCAGCCTGTTGTCTGCCGTCAGCGCCGCGCACGCCGCACCCTCCGCGCAGCCGCTCACTGACTGTCCGACACCCAAATACATGGCGCCCTTGCCCGCCACCATCTCGAACCCGGTCAAGCCCTGGGGCACGACCGATACCGGCGCGATCATCGACGGTTTCGTCGGCCTGACGCATCCGGACGGCATCCTGCACGGAATCGATCTGTCGCATGCGAACGTGATCCGCGACTACAAGGTGTATTCGCGTTGCGGCGGCAAGTTCGCGTTCGTCAAGCTGGACAGTTCCTATCCGAAACATCTGGACGCCATTGCGCACGAGAACTGGACGACGATTCCGTACGTGTTCTTCTCGGTCCCGGACTCGCTGCGCGATGCCCGCGCGTATGCCTCGCTGCGCAGCAGCGACACGGCGAAGATCGACGGCGCGCTCGAACGTTTCGCGGCGATAGGCAGCCAGTCCGCGGTGGACCTGCCCCGACAATTGCAGCAGTACAGCGCGGGCCAGATTCCGCAGATCGCCTTTGCGGGACTGAAGGGGCGCATTCTCGCGCTCGACGTCGAACAGAAGCTGACCGACGAGCGCAACGCCAACGCGCGGCTTTACTACGGCAGGTTCTATGCGCGTGCGGTCTGCACTTATATCGACCGGGTGAAGGCCAGGTATCCGGACACGATGATCATCATCTATTCGACGCCTTCGGTGTTCGGGGACTATCTCAACCACGCCTATCAGCAGGACGACGACTGCCTGCGCGGCCTGCCGGTCTGGATGGCCCGCACGACGCGCGACGGCGGCGATCTGATCGGCGTCGTCGGTTCGAAGGACGTCAACGATCTCTACGCGCAGCGCGCCTGCCTGCAACCGGCGGGCAACCGATGCATCGTGCATCAGTATTCGCATCGCGGTGTCGTGGGCATGATCCTGCCGGTGACGAACGCGTCGGTGCCTCATGTCGACGTCGATCGCGCGTTTCCCGTCAAGGCGGTGTCGGACAGCAGGACGACGCAGTACGTGCGTCGGTAAGCGGGGCGGGCGGGCGGGCGTGGTTGGCGGCTGCGCTCGCCGTATCTCTTGCTTTGCGTTTTCGACTTGTCGTTTGTGCCTTTTCGGTTTTAGCGTGCCGCCTTTGGCGTGCCGCTTTAGCCGCCGCATGGTGGCGTACCGCCGCCACCCGAAGCGCCGCGTCCTACCGGCTCCGAGCCCGTCGACGAACACCCCTCCCCGGTCAATACGACTTTCGATGTAGATCGTCCGGCTGATTATCAGCCGACCGGCTCGCCACTACTTTTCCTCACTGAAGGGTCCTGTCACGACGCACGGGCCGCCCATGGCGGACCCGCGTAACGGCGCCATTCGCGTGTTCCGTGTCGTGATCGTTGGCGATTGCTTCCAGAGGGGGAAGACATGACGAGCTTTATCGATTCGGCGCGAACGATCGGCGTTCGCGCGTTCTTCGATTTCGCGGAGCAGCCGACATGGACGCGCTGACCTGCCGCGAACCCGGCGCCATGATGCTGGACGGCGCGACGCTCGTCGATCTGTGGCATCGGCGCACGGCCCTGACCGACATCGAAATCGGACAGATGTACGAACTCGTGCGCCACGCGCTGCGCTCCTACTACCCCGCCGAACTGCGCGCGCTGCCCGACGACAAGGAGGAACTGGTCGCGCAGTTCATCTTCTCGCGCGTGCTGCGCTTCGATCTCGAACAGCGCGCGTCGGCGGCGTCTCCCGAAAGCGCACCGTCCACGGTCTATGCGCTGTGCGCGTATTTTCGACGCTTCCTGATCGACTGCCTGCGCAGCGCCGGCCTGCAGCGCAATCTCTCGATGGAAATAGAGGGTGTGCAGACCGAAGTCGAGCGTAGCGCGCACGCGCCGGCCGATTCCATCGAGGCGAGCCTCGCCGAGCACAACCTGAGCGAAGCGCGCGTGCGGATGCTGGCGCGCGCCTTCGTCGCCTCGCTGAACGCGCACGACCGCATCGTGCTGGCGGGCAGTCTCGGTTCGATCCGCGAGCGCGGCGGCGGACTCAGGGGCGTCGCCGATGCGTACGACGTGCCCTCGTACCACTATCGCGCCCGCAAGCTCGGCGTGACCATGAAAAAGTCCGCGACGCCCGAGGACTTCGCGGGCACGCTCATCGGCCACTGGATCGCGGGCACGCTCCGTATCGAGATCTCGGAGGACAATCGCGCGGCGATTCTCGTCGTCCTCAGCCTTCTCGCGATGGAATCGCACGCCTGAGCGACACGGGAGACGCATCGTGAAACATGGACGGCAAGCCTTCCGCCTAGACGTTCTGCGCGCGGCGCACGTTGTCCGCGTTCAGGCGGCTCGCGAGCAGGCGGATCAGTTGCAGCGCGAATTCGGGTTCCTGATAGTAGAGCCGGATCGCATCGGCGGCGCGCACCACCCGCAGTTCGCAGTCGCTTTCACACACGACCGTCGCCGTGCGGCGGCGCTCCGGAGAAAAGAGGCCGATCTCGCCGAGCAGCGCACCGGCTCCGAGGCGCACATCGACGCCCGCGAGCCTCAGTTGACCGCGCAGAACGTAAAACATTTCGGCGCCCGGATCGCCTTTGCGAAACAGTACGTCGCCCGAACGATAAAACTGGCTCTCCATGTTGGCGAGCAGCGTGCCGATCGACAGGCTGCCGTCCAGCGCCCGCGTGATCTGCTTCTCGTGCACGCGCTCGAGGCGCTGTGCCACGGCGCTCGCCTGACCGCGCGTGCGCACGTTGAGCGCCTTGAAGATGGTCGTGAGATGGGTCTTGATGGTCGCCTCGGCGCAGCCCAGCTCGCGCGCGATCATCTTGTTGGAACGGCCTTGCGCCAGCAGCGCGAGGACCTCGATCTGGCGCGGCGTGAGATGCAGATGCGGGTCCGGCGTGCCCGGCGCGTGGCCTGCATCGGCGCCGGCGGGGGGCTCGTTCAGGCTCGCCGCGAGCAGCGAGCGCGGCAGGTAGATGCCGCCGGCAAGCGCGAGCCGCAGCGCGCCGAACAGCAGCGAAGAGGACGCCGACTTCTCCACGCAGCCCGAGACGCCCGCCGCCATGAACTCGTCCACCTGACGCGGCTCCGCTTTCTCCAGCAGCACCACGACCGGCGTCATGCGCGTGTGGCGGCGCGCGGCATCGAGTTCGTCGCTGGCGTGACGCAGGCAGTCGCCGTCCATCACGATGCAGTCAGGCTTGCGCTCGCCCGGCCAGCCCTCGACCAGACACGCGCTCGCGACCACTTCGCCGGGATGAGCGAACTCGCGCAGCAGGCGTTCGACGCCTTCGCGAAACAGCCCGGCGGGCCCGGTCAGCAGGATGTACATGGCGACCTCCAGTCTGGCGCCGGGCGGCTCGCCCGCGGTGCGTCGCGAGCGAAATCGCTTCGTCGTCCAGAGCTTGAAGTATCGGATTTTCATGATGCGTCCGCAACGCACCTCGCCACGCGCGACCGGCCGCCTCCCGTTCCGAGGCCCTTCCAACGTTCGCTCCCCCGGAGGACGACATGACCACCGCAACCCGCTCCCTGCACGCGCAGGTAGAAAAATGGCTGCCCACGGGCGGAACGTGCAGGCCGCGTGTGCGCCGCTTCGGGCGCACCCGTGCGCAAGGTTTCCGCTTCGTCTGCGTGGAAGCGGCGGACGCCATGCATCACACATTGGTGTTCTTTCGGCACCGCGACGGCGCCTGGCGCGTGTTTCCGCCCGCACCGGAGTGCCCGGCGATGCGCGGACCGGGCTCGACGTTCTGAGCGCCGCGACGTTGGCCGGCTGCCGTTCGCCACGGGGGGGCGCATGAACGCGCCATGCGCCGCGAAGACAATCGCGGCCAATGTTCTATATTGAGTTGATCCGACTGATCGATTCGCGGCGGCCGATGCGGCTCGCGCACTCCATGCGTGGCGCCAGGGGCGACGCCGCCGCACCCTTCTCCTTACTCGGTTGCTGGCTCATGAGGTGCATGCACTGTCAGCACGAATGCCACGCCGCCGCCAACTTCTGCGAGGCATGCGGCTCCCCCCTCGACGGCGCGGCGCACGCCCGCGATCCGGCATGGCACGCGCCGCTCTCCGGACACCGCCCGCGTGACGGCGAGGCGCGCTTCGCACGCGAGGCCATCGAGGATCGCCGGCAGGCCACCGTGCTTTTCGCCGACATCAGCGGTTACACGGCGCAATGCGCCTGCAGCGATCCCGAACACGTTCAGGCGATGCTCGAACGCTTCTATGCGGGCATGGACCACGTGGTGAACGCCTACGGCGGAAGCGTGTTCGACCGCATCGGCGACTGCGTCATGGCGGTTTTCGGCGCGCCCGTCGCGCATGGCAACGATCCCGAGCGCGCGCTGCGCGCGGCCTTCGACATGCACGCCACGGCCGCGCGTCTGCCCGACGCGTGCGGCCGGCCGCTCGTGCTGCATATCGGCGCGGCGCGCGGGGAAGTCGCGGCGCTCATGCGCGGCAACGGCGCGCACGCCGCCTACAGCGTGACGGGCGACGCGGTGAATCTCGCGGCGCGCCTCGGCGAAGCGGCCGGCGCCGGGGAAACGCTCGTGCCGGGGCCGCTGTATCAGGCTGTCGCCGGTATCGTCGAGGCCGAGGCGCTGGGTCCGACGGTGGTGCATGGGTTCGCGCGGCCCGTTTCGGTATGGCGGCTGCACGGCGTTCGATGCACGGCCGCGCCGCTTTCGTCGTTCGTCGGGCGCGAATCGGATCTCGCACGCTTTTTCGCCGTGCTCGATGCGGTGCGCACGGGCGAGCGAGGCGCGGTCGTCATCGTGCGCGGCAACGCGGGCATCGGCAAGACGAGACTGGTTGCCGAAGTGCGGGCGCGCGCCGCCGCGCAAGGCTTCGCCACGCCGCTTCAGCCCGTGCTCGATTTCGGCGTGGCGCGCGGCCAGTCCGCCATGCCCGCGCTCCTCCGGTCGCTGCTCGGCATCGACGCGTCGTGCGGCGAAGCCAGCGCCCGCGAAACGCTCGACGCCGCGCTGCGCGATGCGGACATCGATCCGGCGCGCGCCTCGTTCCTTCATGCCATGCTGGAACTGGAACCGGCGGCGGGCGCGCGACCGCTGCAGGACGCGCTCGACAACGCCACGCGAAGCGCCTACGAAGCGCACGCCATCACGACGCTGGTGGCGCGGCTCGCGCGGCGCACGCGCCTGCTCGTGACTATCGAGGACGTACACTGGGCCTCGCCCGAACTGCTGCATCAGTTGCACGCCGTGGCGCGGGCCGCGCTCGGCGCGCCGCTCGCGCTCGTGATGACCACGCGCATCGAAAGCGATCCGTTCGATCAGGCCTGGCGCGACGAGCTGACCGGCGCCGCCGCCGTCGTGCTGGACCTCGCCCCGCTCAGTCACGGCGAAGCGGCCCTGATGACGAGCGGCTGGCTGGACGCCGGCAGCGACGTCGCGCAACGCTGCATCGCGCGGGCGGAAGGCAATCCGCTGTTCCTCGAGCAGTTGCTGAAGGCGCACGTGCAGGGCGGACTGGACGACGTTCCGCCGACCGTGCAGAGCGTCGTCATGGAACGGGTGGATCGGCTGAGCGAAGCCGAGCGGGTGCTACTGCGAGCGGCCTCGGTGATCGGCAGGCGCTTCACGTACGCCGAGCTGCAAGGGCTCGCCGCCGCCGACGACAAGCTGCGCGCGGCGGTGGTCCCGCCCGGCATCCTCAATCCGGACGACGACGACGCGTGCCTGTCGATCCGCACGCTGGTGGCGAGACTCGTCGCGACCGACATCATCCGGCCGGACGACGACGGCACGGGCTTTCGCTTCACGCATGCGCTGATTCACGAGGCCGTGTATGCGTCGGTGCTGCGGAGCCGGCGCCGCCAGTTGCATCTGTGCGCGGCGCGCAACACGGCCGACGACGATCATGCGCTACGTGCCGAGCATCTCGAACGCGCCGCCGACGCCGAAGCCGCGCAGCAGTGGCTGCTCGCCGGGCGGCACGAACTGGAGCAGGCGCGCGTGGAAACGGCGCTGGCCTTTGCCCGCCGGGGCATGGCCTGCGCGACCGACCGGTCGGTGCGTTGCAGACTCGCGCTGCTCGCGGCGGAATCGTTGCGGGAGCTGGGGCAGTCGGACGAATCCATCGCCGGATTCGAGGAGGCGTTGTCGCTGGCGACGCACGATATCGAGCGTTGCCATGCCTGGATGGGCGCCGCCGCGGACTATCGCGTGAAGGGAGACATCGTCGCGGCGCTCGATGCGCTGTCGCACGCGCAGCCCATTGCCGTCGCCAACGCGCTGACCGTGGAGTGCTCGCAGATTCACAATCTGCGCGGCAATCTGCACTATGCGCGCGGCGACGTTCCGGCATGCGAGGCGGAGCATCTGCTCGCGCTGGACCACGCGCGCGCCGCGAACCATCCGGCGTGCGAGGTACGGGCGCTCAGCGGTCTCGGCGATGCGCGGCTCGAACAGGGCAAGCTCGCGGCGGCGCTCGAATCGTTTCGCGACTGCGTTTCGATATGCGCGGCGCGGCGGTGGATCGGCATGGAAATTCCCAATCGCTGCATGTTCGGCCACTGTCTGCGTTATGCGGGACTGCTGGCGCAGGCGCTCGACGAAACCTTGCGCGCCCTGTCCGATGCCCGCAAGGTCGGCCTCGTGCCCGCGCAAGTGTTCGCGGCCATGACGCTCGCCACGGTGCAGGTCGACGCCGGCGATATCGACGGCACGGAAGAGACCTGCCGCGACGGACTGCCGCTCGCCCGCCGCGCCGGCGCGCGGCGCTTCGAGGCCTCGCTTCTGACATCGCTGGCGGACGTTCAGTTGCGCCAGGGCCGGCGCGAAGAAGCGCGGGCGAGCGCGATGAGCGCCCTGCGGCTCGCGAGCGACACCGGGCTCGGTTTCGCGGGCGCGGCCATCCACGGCATGCTGGCCCGCACCGCGCGCGATGCCGCCGAGCGCGAGGCGGCGCTGAGCGAAGGCGAGGCGCTGCTGCGCGAGCCTTGTCTCGCCCACTCCGTGTTGCGCTTTCATACCAATGCCATCGAAGCCTGTCTCGAATCCGGGCAATGGCACGCGGCACTGCGTTATGCGCAGTCCTTGCAAACCTTCGTCGGCGATGACGGCTTGCCGCTCGCGCTTCTCATCGCCGCGCGGGCTCGCGCGCTGTGCAGCCTCGCGCTGGATGACGACCTGCTCGCGGCCGGGCAACGCTTGCTCGACGTGCGCCGCGCGTTTCAGTCGGCGGGCATCGGCAGCGGGCTGCCCGCCATCGACGAGGCCCTCGCGAAGCTGCGCCACCGGCGCCCCGCTCACGTCCCGAAGCAGGCCCCGAAGCGCGCCGCGCGCTAGCGGCCTTTGCGGGCGATGTTCAAACGCGGGCGTTTCCGTTCGTTTTCTCTGCGGGCAGTCCGTCGAATCTTCGCGCCCGTCATCGCGATGCCGTTGCCGACACGTCAGCGGCACGCCAGCCTCCAGAGGTCTCCGATGCTCTACATCCTGTGTGTCGCTTCAGCCCTTGCCGCGCTCAGCCTCGACTGGCTGCAGACGCTCACGATAGCCGGGCATCCCCAGACGTTCACCGAAGTGAACCCGATCCTCGGGCGGCACCCGGCCAAGTGGCAGGTCAGCCTGTACTTCATCGCCTGCATGCTGCTCACCCTCCTGGTGGCGGTCGCGCTGTACGTCACGGGGCACACGACCATCGGCATCTGTCTCGCGATTGCGCTCGCGCTGTTCGAAGCCGTCGTGGTCATCCGGAACAAGGTGCTCGGCGTCGGATTGCTGGGTTGAGACTTTCGGTGCGGGCCTTCACCGCGCGAAGGCGATGAACCCGTTGGCCGGCAACGTGACCTGCGCCGAATTCGGCATCGGACCCCACGGGCCGCTATCCGCGATGACCCTGCCGCCGTTTCCGGCGGGCTGCGGATTCGGGTAGCCCTCGTACACGTCGCTATTGAAGATCTCGCGCCACGTTCCCGCGCCAGGAAAGCCGATCCGATAGCCGAAGCGGTTCTGCTCCTGAAGATTGGCGACCACGAGCACGTCCTGCCCGCTTCCTTCGATCCAGCGATGAATGCCGATGACGCGGTCCTGTTCGTTCACGACGTACACGGCGACCCGTTCGCCGCGCAGCGCGGGATAGGCCGCGCGCAGCCGGATCAGATCGCGGCAGAAGCTGTGATAGTCCCGCATGACGCCGTCCACTGCGAGGCCGTCCCACCAGATCAGCAGGTTCGCGTGAAAGTTGGTGTCGTCGCTCCATTGCTTGTCTTCGAAGATTTCCTGGCCCATGAACAACTGCGGTATGCCCGGCGACGCGAACAACAGCCCGAGCGCCACGCGCGCCCGGCTGCGGGCGTACCAGCTTCGGCTGTCGTTCGACGCCAGCGCCGCCACGCGCAGATCGCGCTCGACGAACACGATGTCGTGATCTTCGAGCATGTTCACGGCGCGCCACGCCTCACCGAATCCATCGGGCGGCGCGAGGCTGGCGGCGAGGTTCTGCATGTCGACGAACGCGTCGCTGCCGCCGCGCATCTGGGACAGCGCGCCGCGCACGCCGAGGCGCAAGCGGTCGGACCACGCCGCATCGAATCCGAGACCGTTCGGCGGCGCGCGCACGGCGGCGGCGCGGTCGCTGCCCCAGTATTCGGCGATCTGCAGCGCGGATGATTTCTCCGCGCGAGCGGTCGAGCTCACGTCCTGACAGAACCGCCCGCCTCCGTTGGCGTCGATGACGGTGACTTCGTCGTAGCGCACGCCGTCGATGTGGTACTCCTCCAGGCATTGCCTGACGTTATCGATGAGAAAACCGCGCACGCCGTCGTTCCAGTATGCGAACACGTAACCGCCCACCCACTGGTGATCCGTGAAATAGAGACTGCGGTTCTCGTCGCCGTAGGGCTGGCGGTCCAGGAATTCGAGGCATTGATCGTTGAACCCGCCGCCCGCGTGATTGAACACGAGGTCGAACAGGACCGCGATGCCCGACAGATGGAAGATGTCGATCACGCACTTGAGCTGGTCCTGCCCTGCTTCGATGTCGGCTGGCGACAACGGAGCCTTGCCTCGCGCGGCGAGCAGCGCGTTGGCCTTCGTCAGATAGCGGCCGCGTTCCGCCGGGTCGTTCACCTGATAGTCCATCTCCGGTGAATACAGGTCGAGGCCGTTATAGCCGCGGCTCGTCTCGGTCGGATGCTCCTGCACGGGCAGAAGCTGCACGCCGTTGATGCCGAGATCGGCGAGATAGTCCACGCGGTCGAGCAGATCGAGATACTTGCCGATGCCGCGGCGCTTGTCCATGCCCGCCGCGTCCACCGCGTAAAACACGCCGATGTGCAACTGGTACAGCATCAGATCATTGAACGCGGGCGGACGATAAGCGTCGTCGTGCCACGGATAGCGGCTCACGTCGCGAATGATGCAGTCGCAGCGCGGATAGGCCGGCACGATGCTCAACTCGCGCGCACGCGGGTCGCGCTTCGGGCCGGTGGAACCATTGCCCGTCACCCAGAACCGGTACGGGGAGCCGTCGGCGAGGCCGGGCACGAAGCCGCTACATGAGCCGTCGCCCAGGTTGAAGAGCGCCTCGGTATCGGCCGGCGCGAAGCCGGAGGTATCGATGAGCGGCAGGCGCTCGCCCGTGATGACGTAGACGCGTTGCGCGCACGGCGCCCATAGCCGGAACGTCGCGCCGCCCTGCACCAGGTTCGCGCCCATCTTCACGTTGCCCAGCGTCGGCATGACCATGCGCGCTCCTTCAGTCGTATCCGCCGAACATGAAGAGGAACAGGTCCTGATCCGAGGGATTGATCAGTCCATGCAGATTGCCGCCCTTGAGCAGCGCCAGATGACCCGGCTTCAATGTGCGCACCTCGATACATCGCTCGCGGCCCGGCATCTGTGCCCAGTCGCCTATCACCATGAGACCCGCGCGGTCGCCCAGCACCATGAAGGCTTCCTGATTGTCACGGTGGCGATGCAGCCCGATCGCCGCGTGGCCGTGAAGGACGTGCAGATCCATGTAGTCGACGGCCATGAACGGTTCCTGGCGCACCGTCGCCGCCTTGTTCCCGAACGCGTCGAAGTTCCACGGCTCGACGGTCCGCCCGAGCTCGCCCGAGTTGCCGAACGAGCCGTAGTTGGACAGGAGGTTGCGATATTCGAGAAAACCCATCCCGCCGTGCGGATTGACACTCGTGCCGACCGACAGGAAGCTTTCCCATCCGCGCAGCTTCATGTTGAACTCGTACTGATGGTTCGATCCGTCGAGCGAATCCCACACCTTGCCGGATGCGTCCGCCCAGGCCATTTCGACGTGCAGAGGCAAGATGGGATGCAGCGCGTGGTCCGGCGCGACGGTTCTGACATCCTGTCGATCGAGCGCCTCGCGAGTGAAATCCGCGCCGCCGCGAATGAGCGCGGGGTCCGCGACCAGTTCTCCTTGCGCGAGGGCGTCCCGGCCTTTCGCGTCCAGCCGGCCACGCAGGTCGTCGACGCTGCCGGTCCATCCCCAAAGCTCCAGCGCGTAGCGGCCGGATCGCTCGTCATACGGCACGCGCAGCAGATCGCCGTGAGCATTCGCCCCGACTTTCAGATAGAGAAGCAAGGAGTCCGACAGGACCGAGCGCGCCTTGTGCGCCAGCACCGAATCGAGTCCGGCGCGGTAGGTCACGCGTAGAAACGGGCCGCTCCAGTCGCCCGCGCACACCCAGCCGCGAATCAGCTGTGTATCGGCGGCGTAGATCGATTGAAGATTCTGCTTCTGGAAGTCGGTCTTGTTGTCCTGAATGAGCGGATCGAGGATCGCGCTGTCGTTGCCGGCCGGACCGTACAGCGTCATGCCGCTGACGGGAAAGAGATACTGCAGGTCCTCGAAGACATAGTGCTCGCGTCCGGCGGCGAAACTCGCCTGCTCGATCATGCCGAACAGCCGCGTGAGCGGATTGTCCCGCCGGTAGTCCGGCTTTTGCCCGGCCCGAAGCGGAATGACCTCGTCATGAAGAATGAACATGCAGGCCTCTGGGCTTTATTCGCTGTGATACAGGAACGCGACGAACTTGAGATCCTGCGTGTTTTCCCGGGGATTGCGAATGCCGTGCATTCCGCCGCTCTTGGTGAAGATCATGTTGCCTGCCTGCACGGGCAATTGCTTGAATTGCTGCGGGCCGAGTCCGAACACTTCGCGCGTGACCGTTTGATACCGCGTGTCGTTTTCGTCGCCGAGAGACGGGTCGTCGCCCACGCGAAGATAGGCGATTCCGGAGCCCTGAATGATGTAGTAAAGCTCCTCCGAACCGACATGCTGATGATTGCCTTCGACCTTGCCCGGCGGAATCGTGACCTCGTGAAAGAAGATCATGGAACCGCCCAGTTCGCGCTGAAAGAGCCAGCGCATCGCGATGATGTTGTCGTCCGCCGCATCGGGATTCGTATAGCGGCCGTCGCTGCCCGGCAGCATCATGGCGTTGCGATATTCGACGGGCGTGACATCCTTCGCGGACTTGTACCAGCCTCGCTGAAAGTCGAGCATGTAGTTCTTGTCCGGCACGGTGTTGTCTTGCGAACTGGGTACCGCCGTGTTCGGCGCCTGATGCGTTCGCTCAAGGTTGTTGTCCCAGCGAAGGTCGCGCACGAGCGCGCCCGAGGCGTACACGCGCTGCGGCTCGCGAAATGACAGTTCCACCTGCCGGATGGCGCGAACGTCAGCGAGCATCGGCGTGATTTCGGGAAAGCACGTGATTTCGTTGTCCCGTCCCATCAGGGCCAGGACCGACAACGGATGCGTGCTGCGGCCGGGCGGTTCGAGGGTGTCCCAGACTTCGGCCTGGTAAGCATTGACCCAGTCGTCCCAGTGCAGCGTGAGCAGATGCTCATCCGGCGTGACGGTCTGCGCGTTGGTGGACGTGGTGAGCCGCACCCACGCGCTGCAACGATCGCGCAGGAGCCGCGATGTCGAGCGCATGGCCTCGGTCAAACGGGAACCGCGGTATTCGATGCGCAGGAAGTTCGCGCACAGGTTGCCATCCAGAAAGACATGCCCCTTGAGGCATATGACTTCGTGATAGCCGCGCACTTCGAGCACGTCGTAGCGGTAACGCGAACTGCGCGTCGCGTTCAGATAGGCCGAGTGATAGATGCGATCCGGAAAGAACACGACCGAGAAAATCTGGTTGGCCGGGTCGCTTGCGATTGACTGAAGCCTGGGATCCATGACTCATAGCCCCTGGGCGAGCACGTCGGCGACGCGCAAGGCGTTCGCTTCGATGGTCAGGGTGGGATTCGCGCCGCCGGAGGTAGGCATGCACGCGCCGTCCGTGACATAGAGATTGTCGAAGCCCCACGCGCGGCAATCTTTATCGAGCACGGAATCCCGGCAATCGTTGCCGAAGCGCGCCCCGCCCATGATGTGATTGGCGCAGCGCGCCAGTTCGTCCTTGCCGAACACCGCGCCGGACGACAACTCGTCGGTCACGCCGCCCTGCCGCAGAATGTCCTCGCAGATTTTCGCGAGCTTGCCCATGAGCGCAATATCATGCGAATGCCAGTCCTTGATGACATAAGCGGCGCGACGCCCCCACTTGTCCTTGATGCTCGGATGCAGCTCGATACGGTTCGCTTTCACGGGCACCTGATTCGCCATGAACGTCACCGAGAGCCCGCGTCCGATGCGCTTGTCCAGATAAGCGATCAGGTCCTGATTGAATGTGCCCGTGTCGTCGTTGAAGCCGTTCCAGAGCGTATCGAGGTCCTGGCTTCCCTGATTGCGCGCGAGCGCGAGCGGCAACGCGCGATCGGACGTGTTGTTGTAGATCACGGCGCCCGCCCACAGTTGCTGGGCTTCGAGAAACGCGTCGCTGTGGCAGAAGTCGGTGGCGTAGTCGCTGTCGAGCGTGCGCGACTTGTCGAATCGCTCGGAAGCGGGCACGAGACCGGACGCGCCGCCGAAGCAATGCGTGAGGAAATATGCGCCGAGCATGCCGTTGCCATCCTGATTGATGTTGTTGCCGAAGCCGTTCGGGTCTTCTTCGGCCGAGAGCTTGAGCAGGCGGACCGTTTCGATGGCGGAACACGCGACGATGACCGTCTTGCCGGACACGCGATGCCGCTTGCCATCGGGGCCGAGATAATGAACGGTCTTCACGGTCCTGCCATCCGAACCGAGGTGCGTGACGGTGCAGTTGGGAAGCAGCTTGAAGTTATCGCGATCGCGGATCGGCGCAAGCAGCGAAACCCACGTACTGGACTTGAAGCCGAGGGGATCGCCGTATCGGTTGATATAGGCGGTCTTGGCCGAATCGCCGGGCACAGGGCCTTTTCTTCCGCTCGGCGCGTGATCGGCCGTGATGATGGCAAGCGGCGTGCGGTAATACGCCATACCGAGCCGCGCCATGCCATCCCTTACATGCGCGCTGACCGGATTCGGGTCGAGCGGCGTCTGATAGCGCACGCCGCTCGGGAACGGCTTGAGCTGATTGTTCGCTTCGCCGTTGATGCCGATGAGCGCTTCCGCTTTCGCGTAATACGGTTCGAGCACGTCATACGTGAACGGCCAGTCGCGCGCCTCGCGGCGCACGCTTGCATCGGGATCGTCGATCAGTGCCGCGCTCGGCCGGTTGTTCCACGTCGCGAGCGCCATGTCTCGCGGCGTGAAGCGCAGCGACACCCCGCCATAAAGCTGCGTGCCGCCCCCGACCACTTGCGCCGTATACCCTTCGATGGTCGCGCAGTCGCGCTCGGCAGGCGTGCCGGCGTCGCGCCGGTACACGTGCGGTTCATCGTTGAGATCGGGTTCCACGTGACTGGAGTAATACGATGCGCCCGCATTGGCGACGTCGAGACGCAGGATCTTTTCTGCTCCGTCCGAAATCAGTTCGTCGCGCTTGAATTCGCTGACGCCGCGTCGTGAGAGAAACTGCGGTTCGATCAGCGGTCCCTTTTCGAGCATCAGCACGCGCTTGTTCTGGCAGACGAGCCGATGCGCGACCGGCGCGCCGCCTGCCCCGCTTCCAATGACGATGGCATCGTAGTCGTAATCCATGACGCGCTCGCACGGGCTAACCGAGATACGCTTCGCTGGTTCCGAGCGGCTTTTCGATGGCTCGCCGCCAGTCGAAACAGCTCGCGCCCGCCGCGTCGCGAAAACGGTCTTCGATGAAGGCCCAGCCAGCGCCGGCCGCATTGCCGCCGTGCAAAGGATGAGAGAACGCGCCCAGATAGGTGTGCCGCCTCAAGAGCTTGAGAAAGAAAACGGGGTCGCGGTATGCGCTGGTGTCCCAGCCATCGACGCTATTGGCGGCCATCTGACGATAAAGGTCCGTGTACGCGGTATCGCTCACGTCGACGGGTTCCATGCCGGGAAATCGTGCGCGCAACACGGCATCGATCTGGTCGAGGCAGAGGCGGTAGTCGATGAGACGGTGGCTTTCCTCACGCGAGAGCAGGTTGTCGATGAAGTTCACCGCGCCTATCGGCTGCGAGAGCCGGTACGCCTGATGATAGGTGTTGTCCTGCGCGGCGCGATCCGCGCGGAAATAGTAGAGGTCCAGAAACTGGGCGGCGGCGCCCTTGGCAAACGGGAGGATTGCGTTGGTCAGCCGCATGAGCAGATCGGCTTCCCACGCTTCGAGCGTGATGGGCGTGTTGCAATAGCGCGTGAAGAAGCGCGACCATTCGATGCCGTTATCGAGCGGCTGCCGTTGCGGGTTGATCGGATCCAGCGACGGTTCACCGTCGATCAGGAATTTGTAGTAATGCACCTCGCCGATGGGAACGCGCAATGACACGGCGCGATAAGCCGTGTCCTGCTCATCGAAGCGAACGGGCGCGAGCGTTGTTGCCTCGCATAGGCGATCGAAGGTGCCCGTCACCGCGACGGGGCGGCGGTCCGCTTCGCTCGAAGCTCGCCAGACGAAGGTCACGAGATCTTTCGGCTGGGAGCCGTCGGCAGGATTCGAGGATGGCGGGCAACTGCCGATCAGCGGAAAGCGCCACGGCTCGCAATATCCCGTGGATGGTTCCTGACGCGAAAGATACTTCGAGACGGCATTGAGGACGTACGTATCGTCGATTGGTTCGCAGTCCATACGCCCCTCCATCTCGCGACGATTCGCTCCGTTTTAATCTAGTAGAAAATCGCTAATAGTCAAACCAGGTGTGGAATGAGGTCGATGAGCGCGCGTCTGGCTTTGGCCGTCGCCTTGCCGCGATTTCACTGTCTGTGCGCGCGCAGACACAACGGCGCATGATTTCGTTTCGATTCCATCGGCATCACTACCGACGCAACTTCGCGCCCGTCCCGTCCGATTCCCGCGCGGCGTCCACGAATGCCGTCAGATATTCGATCTCGTCGTCGGCTTTGCGCGTGCCCAGGAAAATCTGCTTGTCGATGCCCTTCTTGCCGAGTTTGAGCGGCGTGAGCGGCATCGAGCTTGCGTATTCTTCGGCGAGCCAGCGCGGCAGCGCGGCAACTCCCCGCCCGCTCGCAACCATCTGCAGCATGATGTCCGTCGTCTCGATCACCTTGTGACGCTTCGGCACGACGTTGGCCGGCGAAAGAAATTGCGTGTAGATGTCAAGCCGGTCGGTCTCGACAGGATACGAGATCAGCACTTCGGTCGCGAGTTGTTCAGGCGTGACATACGGATGGTTCGCGAGCGCATGACCATCGGCGACCACCAGCACCTGCTCGTAATCGAACACCGGATTGAAGCGTAATTCGGCATGCTTCAGCGGATCGGGCGTGACGAGCACATCGATCTCGTAACCGATCAGCGCGCCGATTCCGCCGAACTGAAAGCGCTGCTTCACATCGACGTCGACATCGGGCCAGCGCGCGAGGTAGGGCGAAACCACCTTCAGCAGCCACTGATAGCACGGATGGCATTCCATCCCGATGCGCAGCGTGCCACGCTCCCCTTGCGCATATTGCTTGATGCGCACTTCGGCAAGCTCGAACTGCGGCAGCATGCGATTCGCCAGGCCCAGTAGATACCGGCCGGCCTGCGTGAGCCGCATCGCGCGGCCTTCACGCGTCCACACCGGCGTGCCCAACTGCTGCTCCAGCTTCTTGACCGCGTGACTCAACGCCGACTGCGTCAGGTTGAGTCGCTCGGCGGCGGCCGTGAGCGAACCGAGACGCTCCACCTCCCGCACGACCATCAGGTGACTGCGCTCCAACATGAGTCGCGCTCCATGAACAAAATTGATCCTTGCATGAAATTAATCCATTTTTATTCATGCATGGATGATCTTATCATCGCTTCCGGATACCTCTCAGGACGGCACACATGCTCACGACGCACAACCTCGGATTCCCGCGCATCGGCGCAAAACGCGAACTCAAATTCGCACTCGAAACATACTGGAAGAACGAGTCCTCGCGAGACGATCTAGAAGCGGTCGGCGCGCAATTGCGCGAGCGGCACTGGAAGGCTCAGGCGTCACTGGATTTCGCACCGGTTGGAGACTTCGCGTTCTACGATCACGTGCTCGACATGAGCTTCATGCTGGGCAATCTGCCCGAACGCGTGCGTGGTTTTCATGGCGATTCGCTCGACAACTATTTCCGCGTCGCGCGCGGCCGCTCGGCGCAGGGTTCCGCGGACCACAGCGGATGCTGCGGCGGCGTGGCGGCCGGTGAAATGACGAAGTGGTTCGACACCAACTACCACTACATCGTCCCCGAGTTCGACGCGAACACCCAGTTCTCGCTCGATCCATCGCGTCTGCTCGAACAGCTCGATCAGGCGCGCGCGCTCGGCGTGAAGGCCAAGCCCGTCGTCATTGGCCCGGTCACCTATCTGTGGCTCGGCAAGGCGAAGGACGACTCGGACAAGCTCGCGTTGTTGCCGCGCCTGTTGCCGGTCTACGCGGCGTTGCTCGACTACTTCACTGCGCACGGCATCGAATGGGTGCAGATCGACGAACCGGTGCTCGTCACCGAACTCGATGCAAGCTGGCGGCAAGCATTCCGTACTGCGTACGAGGCGCTGTCGGAGCGACGCGTCAAGTTGCTGCTCGCCACTTACTTCGGCAGATTGGAGGACAACCTGCAGCTCGCCTGCAAGCTGCAGGTCGACGGCCTGCACATCGACGCCATCAACGCGCGCGACGAAATCGTCGAGGTCATCGAGCAATTGCCGGCGACGTCGGTCATCTCGGTCGGCGCGATCAACGGCCGCAATATCTGGAAGACCGATCTCAACGCAGCGCTGGACTGGCTCGAACCGCTGTATCGCACGCTGGGCGAGCGGCTATGGATTGCGCCGTCGTGCTCGCTGTTGCACTCGCCGGTCGATCTGAACAGCGAGCAGAACCTCGACGCGGAAATCCAATCGTGGCTCGCATTCGCCATGCAGAAGCTCGATGAACTGAGCGTGCTGGCCGGCGCGCTGAACCATGGCCGCGCATCGGTTGCCGATGCGCTCCGTTCCAATGCGAAGGCCATCGAGAGCCGACGCACTTCGCCGCGCGTGCACAACCCTGCGGTCAAGGCGGCGGTCGCGGGCATCGATGCATCGCTCGGCAAGCGCAAAAGCGGCTACGCAGAGCGCGCGAAAAAGCAGTCCGCGATGCTCAAGCTCCCTCCGTTCCCGACCACCACGATCGGCTCGTTCCCGCAGACGGGCGAGATTCGTCACGCCCGCAGCCGGTTCAAGGCGGGCGAACTCGATCAGGCCGGGTATCGGGCGGCGATGGAGCAGGAAATCGCACGGGCCGTCAAAGAACAGGAAGCACTCGGGCTGGACGTGCTCGTGCATGGCGAAGCGGAACGCAATGACATGGTCGAGTACTTCGGCGAGCAGCTCGACGGATACGCGTTCAGCCAGTTCGGCTGGGTGCAGTCGTACGGTTCGCGCTGCGTGAAGCCGCCTATTTTGTTCGGCGATATCAGCCGTCCGAAGGCGATGACGGTGGAATGGATCAAGTATGCCCAGTCGCGAACCACGAAGCCGATGAAAGGCATGCTGACGGGTCCCGTGACAATCCTGAACTGGTCGTTCGTGCGCGATGACCAGCCCCGCTCGGTGTCGTGTCATCAGCTCGCGCTCGCGATTCGAGAGGAAGTGCTGGACCTCGAAAAGGCCCGCGTACGCGTGATTCAGATCGACGAGGCGGCGCTGCGTGAAGGGCTGCCGCTGCGTCGCGCGCAATGGAACGCGTATCTGCGATGGGCGGTGGAATCGTTTCGTATCGCAGCGAACGGCGTGAACGACGAAACGCAAATTCATACGCACATGTGTTACTCGGAGTTCAACGACATCATCGCGTCGATCGCCGACATGGACGCCGACGTGATCACCATCGAAACCTCGCGCTCGGACATGGAACTACTCGACGCGTTCGACGACTTCAACTATCCGAACGAGATCGGTCCGGGCGTATATGACATTCACTCGCCGAACATCCCGAGCGAGGAACACATCGTCAGTTTGATGAAGCGAGCCGCCGAGCGCATTCCGGCCGAGCGTTTGTGGATCAATCCGGATTGCGGCCTGAAGACGCGTGCATGGGCCGAAGTGATTCCCGCGCTGACGAATATGGTCGCGGCGGCAAAAAGGCTGCGTCAGCCGGTCTGAGCGGTGGTGCTCGCAGTGTGGTCGGCGACCGTCGCAACGTCATGTTGAACGTGCGAACCGACTTCCAAGCGCACGCTGACGCCGAAAAAGCACTCGTGCAGTCCGTTCTCGATGGCGATCATCGCGGTGACGTCACGGGCGTCTCGCCGCCGCGCTGGCCGATTCCAGGACATACGTGCTGGCGTTCGTTTATTTCTGTTGCGCGTGCGCCGTCTACACGCTGACCTTCTGGCTGCCGACGATGATCGAAGGTCTCGGCATTTCCCCGATCGCGACGATCGTCGGCACGGAATCGATCGCGAAAGGCGTTCGCTCTGGACCCGTTTCCGCCAATGGCATTACTCCGCAACGGCCGTTCGGTTGGACAGGTCTTGGCCAAACATCATTCGATGACCGTCCGGAGTGCCCACGAGAAATTCGCGCATGCCGTGCGGTTTGTCGGCCGGAGGTTGCAGGATGATGGCACCCCGAGCGACGAGTTCTTCGTGAAGCGCGTCGGCATTCGTCACGTGGACATAGCCGAAATAGCTGTGGTCGCCTGTTGCCGAAGGCGGCATCGCGTCGGGGCAATGGCCAATCATGACGCGCACCCCTCCTCTCGTCGCCAACTTCCACCCGATGCCGTCAGGCCAATCCAGTCTAAAACCAAGCGCATCGCGAAAGTACGAGGCACTGGCATCGAGATTCGGTACTGCGAGAACGAAAGAGAAAGAACTGAGGTCGGTAAGCGCTTCGGCCATTGCGTCACTCCCTAAAAGTAAGCTCGGCGTGGCATCGCCGTCCGATTGTCGGCGATTCCATCCGGCAGTCGTAGCCCGCAGTCCGAGCAGCGCCGATCCGCAGCCGCGCGTCCTGAGCTTCGGCACCCGACCCACAGCGGTAGTTCGAGACGAGCACGATCGAATACCTCGATGGGACGCTCACTACGCACGACTTCAACGGCTGTGCAGCATGCCTAAGCGTCTCGCTACCCGTCAGCGAGGCGCGAACCTCCCGCCTGTTCCAGGGCCGTGTTACTCGCCCCCACGAATCAGGGTTTGCGTTTGCTCCGCCCGCCAGCGGCTTTGTCAGCCGGCTTACGTCCACCCGTGGCTGGCTTTCCGGCGGCCTTGCCGCGTGGCTTTTGCACGCTGAACGGATTACCGCTGGGCGAGCTTGCGCCGTTACCCGCTGCCACAGCGCGTTCCACTGCAGGCTTCCGATTGTTTTCGCCACTTTGCGGGCGCGGCTTCTTGCCGGGCATCTGCCCGGGACCGGACGCCGCTTGCAGCACTTTAGGTTTCTTGGCCTTTTTGGGTTTCTTGACGATCTGGCCCGTCGCGCTGGTTTGCGGCACGCGGTGCTCTGCTTCAAAACCCGGCTCTTCTTCACGGGGCAGCGTTTGCCGGATCAGCGCTTCGATCGCGGCCAGTTGTGGCGCTTCATCGGCGCATACGAGAGACACCGCCACGCCGCTCGCGCCCGCGCGGCCGGTTCGGCCAATACGATGCACATAGTCTTGCGCCACGATCGGCAGGTCGACGTTGATCACCAGCGGCAGGTCGTCGATATCCAGCCCGCGCGCAGCCACATCGGTGGCGACCAGCATGTCTACTTCGCCTGTCTTGAAGCGCTCCAGCGCACGCAGGCGCGCGGGTTGCGGTTTGTCGCCGTGGATGGTGTCGATCGCATAGCCCGCTTCATCCAGCATGGCGGCCAGGTAATCCACGCCTTTGCGCGTTTTGACGAAGACCAGCGCGTGCTTCCAGTTGTTCTCAGCCACGAGGTGCATGAAGAGCTCGGGCTTGTTTCGTTTATCAACCGTCACCACCCATTGCTCGATCTTGCTGGCCGTCGCATTGGGCGGGCTGACGCTGATATCGACCGGGCTGCGCAGAATGCTCGCCGCCATGGCGCGGATATCATCGGTGAACGTGGCGGAGAACAGCAAGGTCTGGCGTCGAGCAGGCAAGGCAGCGAAGACGGCGTTGAGTTCGCGCGCAAAGCCCAGATCCAGCATGCGGTCGGCTTCATCCAGCACCAGCGTTTGCACTTGATCGAACTGCACCGCGTTCTGTCGATTGAGATCCAGCAAGCGGCCCGGCGTGGCAACGAGCACGTCCACGCCTTTGCGCAGCTTCATCATCTGCGGGTTGATGCTCACACCGCCATAGGCGGCCAGAAATCGCAAGTCGAGGCCTTTGCCGTAAGCGATAAAGCTTTGCAGCACCTGTTCGGCCAGCTCACGCGTGGGCACCAGCACCAGAACGCGCGCGCGGTTGCTGGAGACCGCCGGGCCGTCTTGCACCAGCCGTTGCAACAGCGGCAGCGCAAACGCCGCCGTCTTGCCGGTGCCGGTCTGTGCCGCGGCCATGACGTCCTTGCCGTTGAGCACGGCAGGAATCGCCTTGCCCTGCACCGGTGTAGGTATCTGGTAAGCGAGGTCCTGCAGAGTACGCAGTAACGGATCGATCAGACCAAGCGAGGCAAAAGACACGGTTGTAATCCAGGCTAAATCTGCAATTTTAGCGGTTGCGGCGCTGATTTCGCCGGGCGCGGATCGAGTGGAGTCTCCGCTGAGGCCGGCATCGACGAGAGAGGGCTTTCAGTTGACACATTCCAGCGGATGCAACGAGAATCTGCCCGCGCAGCTAACGTATCGGCCGACGGGAATCGACATGACCCTGCACCTGAATACATCGATATATCGATGGATGCTCGCAGGCGCGCTAGCGCTCGTGTGCAGCGTCGGGACGGCGCCGGCTCTCGCTGCTCCGGCTGCCGCTGACGCGTCCGGACCCGCTTCCGGTGGAGCGGCTCTCAGCCCCGGCAGAGAAGACACAACCCTGCGAAACCGCAACGCCACCACGTCACGCGCCGAGCGGGCGGAACCTCGATCGGCCAGGGCATTCAACGAGTCCGACGACAAACGCGGCGCGAAGGCGGACACGTCGATTCCGATTCCGCCAGAGGTCGCATCGCGCACGCGTCACACGATCCGCGTGGACGGCAAGACGATCGACTACAACGCGACGGCTGGCAATCTGCTTTTGCGTGACCAAAGCGGACGCCCTACCGCGAGTGTCTTCTACGTCGCCTATACGGCCGATACAAAAGACAGTGCCGAGCGCCCTGTCACGTTCTTGTTCAACGGTGGCCCGGGTACGGGCAGCATCTTCTTGCTGATGGGCTCGATCGGGCCGAAGCGCGTAAGAACAGCGAGCCCGGCGGTCACGCCACCGGCCCCGTACCTTCTCGCCGACAATCCCGATACCTTGCTCGACCGGTCCGATCTCGTCTTCGTCGATGCGGTAGGAACGGGCCTGTCGCGACCCGTAGGCCGTGCCACCAACAAGGATTTTTGGGGTGTCGATAAGGATCTGGACGCGTTCGACCATTTCATCGAGCGCTACCTGACTGTCGCGGGGCGCTGGAATTCGCCGAAATACCTGTTCGGCGAGTCGTACGGCACTGCGCGCGCCGCGATGCTCGCGTACCGGCTGAACCAGGACCACATCGCGCTGAACGGCGTGATCCTGATGTCGTCCGTGCTCGACTCCGCAGCATTTTCGCCAGGTTCCGATTTTGAGAACGTAAGCTACCTGCCGACGTTCGCCGCCGTCGCGTGGTATCACGACAGAATTGCACCAAAGCCGCCCGATCTGTCCGCCTTCCTGGCGGACGTGCGCAACTTTGCGCGCGGCCCCTATTCGCAGGCGCTCGCACTCGGCGACACGCT
The DNA here is from genome assembly GCF_023630965.1 of Caballeronia sp. ATUFL_M2_KS44. Lineage (NCBI taxonomy): Bacteria > Pseudomonadati > Pseudomonadota > Betaproteobacteria > Burkholderiales > Burkholderiaceae > Caballeronia > Caballeronia sp. ATUFL_M2_KS44. Next base: position 88,627 of record NZ_JALQEA010000052.1, read on the forward strand.
TCCGGATTCCGAGCGCGATGCCATTGCCGCGCGGGTCGCAGCCTACACGGGCCTCGATCCGCAATATGTGAAGGAGACGCATCTGCGCGTTTGGCCGGCGCGTTTTCGCAAGCAGTTGCTACGGAGCGAGTCGCGCACGATGGGCCGCTTCGATGCCCGGTTCGAGGGGATCGACTTCGACGATGCAGGCGAGCGGCCGGAATACGATCCATCGGCGAGCGGCATTTCCAGCGCTTTCGATGCCGCATTCCATCAGCACCTTGCGCAGGACCTCGAGTACAAAGCCGAGGACCGTTATCGTGTCTTCAACGACGACGCGTTGAAACAGTGGGACTGGAAGCACAGGGAAAACTGGGGCGAGGAACTTCAGTTGCCGTATGCGGGCGGCGACCTCGCGGCGGCCATGCGGCGGAATCCGGCAATGCGTGTGTTGGCGCTAAACGGTTATTTCGATCTGGCGACACCGTTCTATGCAACCGAATTCGCGCTGTCGCACCTGAGCCTGGACAGGGCGTTGCGCGAGAACATTCAGATCAAGTACTACGCCACCGGTCACATGATCTATCTGGATGACGCGGCGCTGCACGCGGTAAGGTCCGATCTCGCCCGGTTTTATGATGCCGGCGTTCTGACGAAATAGACGGCCCTGCTGTGGGCGGTGCAGCGAGCACGACCGGCTCGATGACGGCGGACATCATGCGCGAAGCGGCCGACAACGTCACTGGGATGCGCGTGCCACGTGCTGCTCACTGGATCGCCGAGGAAAACCCGGATGCGCTGTTCGACGGACTGAACGTCTTGCTCAGCATCACCGTGTGACAGCGTGAGCCGTCATGCCTGATCCGACACGCGGGCGGCGTCGCAGCCGCTACGAGTCGGCACGAACCCAACCGATGCGTGAGCCGATGATCGACCTCGAGCGATTTCTGGCGGACACCACTGCCAGCGGAAAGATCCCTGGCGTATCGCTTGCCGTTCTCCGTTCGGGGTCGAGAACTGCCGAACATTACTTCGGCCACGCCGCGTTTCGAGGCGATGCTGGGCGACGGCAGCTACGCATTGCTCAGACTCGTCGGCAGGACGGACCCAGTAGACGCTACTCTCATTATTGAGTGGACGCGATGAAGAAGCACAACTCTATGCGCAAGCACTGCTTCGCAACGATGCTCTCGAAAACGACTGCACCGGTGAAAGTCCGTCACGGCCTCTTCAGCCCCTCTTCAACTCGTTCCTCGTCCTCTGTCTGCAAGGAAAGGCCGCGTGCAAGCGCCGAGTGACGTATTACTGCAGATGCTGCGCCACGCGGGGCGCATTTGCTCGAAGGAAGAGACCCATACCCTTCGTCAACGGTCGAAAATTACAACTTCATCGAGACGCGGCCGAGGCCAAGTGAGCGTTAGCGGGAAGATGCTATGTGGAATGGATTTAGTACACGCTGCCAGTCGCCGGATTCATTTTCATTACGAACCAGTTGTCACCCCCATTCGCGCCCGCCCCCCAAACTCCAAGATGTCCCTCAGTCACGCCGGTGACGAACACATCACCTGATGCGTCCATGCCAACGCCGTATCCGACGTCTTTTCCGGGGGCACCTACCGAACCATTGAAGGGACCGGCTCCCATCTGTTTGGTCCAAAGCACCTTCCCGCTGGAATCGATGCCAGCAGCGATAATATTGCTGCTAGTGCCGTTATTCGCTTGGGGGTTTGTTGCTGTTTGCCCCGGCAGCGCGCCAAAGGTAAAACCGGTTATAAATACGGCAGAACCGTCCGGCTTCGCAGCGATGCTATAAGCCTGAGTTCCAAATCCGCAGACCGGTATGCTCGTAGGCCCGCATGCGGTTGTGGTCGATGCCTCCAAAGTTTGAGACCACTGCTGTACACCAGAGCCGTTGAAAAGCGTCACGAACGCATCCGACGACCCGCTGGGCGTATGCGGAGTTCCGGCTTCTGCCAGTTCAACAATCGTTCCGCCAGCAATGAAAACTTTACTTCCGTCGGTTGAGACAGCGATGCTTGTGGGTACTCCGGCCGACCACGTGTTCGTGAAGCCGGCCCCGACATTCTGAATCACAGCCGGCATATAGGTTTCCCATTGTAAAGCGCCGGAACCGTTGAACTTATCCACGAACGGATGATAGTCGGTGCCGCCAGTCAGGTACACGCTTCCACTGGAATCCACTGCGACTCCTATTGCCACGCTGCTCGCAGGTCCAACGTGAGACGGGTCGTTGAAGACACGCTGAAGCAGCCACTGCCGATTGCCCGAGGAATCATATTTGGCAATGAAATAGTTTGTTATGTTTCCGGTGCCAAGGAATGTCTGCCCGGGAAGGCTCGCAGAAGTCTGCCCCACTATGTACGCGTTTCCACTGCTATCCACCGCAATAGCATTCCCTCCTGTAATCAGTGACCCCGTAGTGGCGCCCAATCCATGAATCCACAGGCGGTTGCCGTTTGGTCCGAGCTTGGCTATGAACGCGCTCTCAGCGAAGCTTTCGCCACTTACTCCGCCAGCGAGCGTGGTTCCAACCGCAAAGATGTTGCCAGTTGAGTCAGCAGCGATGCCAGAGACTGCATCGAAACCTGCGTTGCCACTTGGTATGTCGTCAACGCCGCCTGGCAATCCCAAGCCCCACCCCCCTGCATCAGAATGGGCGTCCAAAAGCTGCGTTCCCCATTGCAGGACACCGGCGGAGTTATATTTGGCTACGAACGCGTCACCGGGCAACATTTGGGGTTCTTGTTCCCCCAGAGTTAATTTCGTGAAAGTGCCATCGGTGGACCCGCCAATTATCACATTGCCCTGCTGGTCCGTGGTGAGAGCGAACCCCGAACTTGAGGCCGTATTGAGCGGAGGGCTGTCCTCAGCCGCCGCAAGATAGTCGTACGGCGCACTGTCCTGCTGAATGCCACTCCACGCTGCGGTGCTCGTGGAAGCCGGCGTTGACGCGCCGCTTGGTGCGGAAGCGCCGCTCGGTGTAGACCCTGAACTTCCGCTTCCTGTCGATGACGTGGAGCCGGTTGACGATGAACCGCCTCCGCCGCACGCAGCAAGTATGACTAGCATGAACGCCGCAACAACATTGGCTATTCTTTGTTCACTCATGTCCGCCTCCGTACGTCGTCTGAAACATGATAGGCGACGAGAAGGTGAAGGCAAATCCAAATAACGGTGCGTACGTTCATTCGATGGCCTAAATGCTCGACAATTATTAGCTCTCTGAAATTTGGTGCTTCGGTGACTGTTTGTCTCTATACGGATGCCTAAATTAGCTGTGCCGAAACTTCCGCGTCGATGCCTTTCACTAGGCTTCGACAGAGTTTCTAGATGCCGTGAAATGCATACACCGGACTCTCTCAAACGTAAAGCCTGTTACAGGCAGTTGAAACTCTCAGCAGGTAATTTGGGCGAGAAGGTGAAAACACTGAATTAGTGATCGAAGACGCGGAGACTGAAGCCATGCGCGAACCGGGCGGCTACCTTCAACCGAAGCTTACGAAATCCAAGTCGAACGACCTCGTCCGGGCGCGCCTTCCGCTGCGGGCGATTCGACCGCGGGTGAGCGAGTTGCCCTCGTCCATGAACCGATGTTCTCGCGCATGCACCAAAGGGCAGCAAAAAGCGCATCGGTACCGCGACTCGTCAAAACGCCGCGCATGAGTGTTCGTTCTGGATTCGTGCTTGTCATTGCGTCACTACTCGCCACGCGATGCGCCTCGACCGAGCGGGAAGATGTCGTCACATGGACCAAGCCCCGGATTCGTCGGCGTGCAGCTTCGTCGCCGACATCACATGACGCTTGCACCGGGCAACGGCAAAACGAAGACCGGTCGCCTGTGGATGTATGCACGCGATGATCGTGCATCGGCCGACATGACGCCGTCGGCGGTGTGGTTCGCCTATACGCCGGATCGCAAGGGCATCCATCCATGGCAGCACCTTGAGTCGTTCAGCGGTACGCTGCAGGCCGACGCGTATGGCGGCTATCAGGCCATCCACGAAACGGGGCATGTCGCCGAGGCGGCTTGTTGAGCGCACGCCCGGCGACAGTTCTACGAATTGCACGCAGCGCGCCCCAATGCTTTGAACACTGAGGCGCTCGAACGTATTGGTGCGCTGTATTGGATTGAGGAAACGATCAGCGGCAAGCCGCCCGACGTGCGCAGTATGTATCGCCAGGAGCGTGCGCGGCCGCTACTTGATGACCTTCGCGTGTGGCCCACCTCGACGCTCGAGACGCTCTCGTGCAAATCGGACATAAGTCGTGCGATCCTTTATGCGCTGAACCGATGGGAGGCGCTCACACGCTATTGCGACGACGAGCAGTTGGAGAGCAATTGACTCAGGCGAGCGTGGTCGCCCTTGAATGGGCACTCCAATTCAAAGTGAGTTTAAATTGCTCGGTCGGCCATGCCGAGCGTATCTCGTTGATCGTCGCAATACCAAGTTCAGGTTCAATGCGCTGCTCGGCTTCAACGCTTTCAGAATGCCTCCGTTACGATCTCCGAGAACGAGTTGATACATCGCATTCGAAAAGGCCGATCTACCCTTTCGAAACTGCGCCTCGGAGATACCACTACGCCGGCTATTCGGACGCTAGTGCTTTCCGTACGCCGACGCAGCGACAAATCAGCTGTCTTTCGCTCGCGCTGACCGATTGGCACTACAGCGCACGAAGGCGCCCCTGCCCGCAAATCCAGCCCATGCACGAACGTCTACCGGCTTAAGAGACGTTGCCGCTCGATATCGACCGTAACGATGCGACTCAGCCCCCGGCTGCGGATACAGCAGGGTTTATCTCTACACAACGTAGCCCAAACTTGCCGATATTGCGACTTGAGACCACGTCATTAATCGCCCACTTCGCGAGGCACCCGAATGTTGAAGCTGAGTTTCACGCAGAAGCTGTGGTTGCCACTCGTCATCAGCCTGTTCGCGTTGTTGCTGGTGTCGGTGTCGGCTGCCTATTTGTCGCGCGAGACGCGTATCGAGGAACGCAAGAACGATCTGGTCAACGTCGGGCATGTCGGCCTGTCGCTGGTACAGGAATATGCGGCGCTCGCGCAGAGCGGCAAGCTGAGCGAAGAAGACGCGCGCAAGCAGGCGCTCGAACGGCTGCGCGATATCCGCTACGGCGAGGACGGCTACTTCCTCGTGATCGACTCGTCGCCGCGCATGGTCATGCATCCGATCAAGCCGACGACCAACGGCAAGGACCTCGCCGGCACCGCCGACGCCGATGGCCGTCACCATTACGTGGCCTTCGCGAAGGTTGCGCAGTCGCCGGAGGGCGGCTTCGTCGACTATGTGTTTCCGCACGCGCGCAGCGACAACGCGGACGGACCGGCCAAAGCCGTCGGCAAGATCGGCTACGTGGTGCGCTTTGCGCCGTGGGACTGGATCATCGCGACGGGCGCGTATGTGGACGATATCGACGCCGCGTTCATACGCTCGCTGTATCTGATCGGCGCGGTGTTCGTCGGCATCGCGCTCGTGCTCGCGGCGATCGTCGCCGTGACGACCCGCAGCATCCAGCGCACGATCGGCGGTGATCCAGGCTACGCGGCGGATGTCGCGAACGCGATTGCCATCGGCGATCTGACCGTCGCGATCGACACGCACATGAACGACGAACAGAGCCTGATGCGCGAAATGCGCCGCATGCGCGACACGCTGACGGACACGATTCGTGCGATCAAGCATGCCGCCGATCACGTCGCGACGGGCGCGCGCGAAATCGCGAGCGGTAACGCGGACCTGTCGTCTCGTACCGAGAATCAGGCAGCGTCGTTGCAGCAGACGGCGGCGAGCATGGAAGAGATGACGTCGATGGTCCGGCAGACCGCCGAGAACGCGCGCACCGCCCGCGAACTGGCCGAAAGCGCCGCGCAGATTGCGAACAAGGGCAGCGCGATGGTCGGCGAAGCCGTGACGACGATGCACGACATCTCTGTCGAGTCGCGGAAGATGGTCGAGGTGATCGAGGTAATCGAGAGCATCGCATTCCAGACCAACATCCTCGCGCTGAATGCAGCCGTCGAAGCGGCGCGCGCGGGCGAACAAGGTCGCGGCTTCTCGGTCGTCGCGGGCGAAGTGCGCACGCTCGCACATCGCAGCGCGAGCGCCGCGAAGGAAGTGCGGCAAATGATCAGTCGCGCGGTCGACAAGGTAGGCAACGGCGCAAGTCTCGTCGAGCGCACCGGCAGCACCATCCAGGAGGCGCGCGACGCGATAGCGAGCGTGACGGGCGTCATGCAGGAAATCGCGGCGGCGACGGCCGAGCAGAGCGCGGGCATCGAGCAGGTCAATCTCGCCGTTACGCAGATGGACAGTCTCACGCAGGAGAACGCGGCGCTCGTCGAGCAGGCCGCGGCGGCGGCGCATTCGCTGACCGAGCAGGCTGGAAGGCTGAAGACGTCGACGGATGCGTTCAGAGTCGGATAGTTTTTGGTAGTACCGCGTCGTCGATAATGACACGGGTGGGATCGGTACAGACGTTCGCGCCGTCATATCGATCACGACATCACATGCTCGACGCAGTGCAAGGTTCGCCATCGAACCGAGGCCGCGCGCGCTCGTCGACGTCCCGCTCGAACGCGAACATGTGCTCGTGACGGCCGACGACACCTGCAAACACATGCGTCACGGCTGGAAGCGGCGCTTCCCGGCGTGCAGAGCCCTGTGCGGATCGCGTATCCTGCGCCGACGCATCGGGACCGCATATGCGGCGTTGACACCTGCTGTCGCCGCGGCCCGAAGCGCCTCAACGACAGACGCCATGCCCGCGACACGTGTGCCGTGTCGCGGGGTTTTCTTCTTATCGGATGGCCTTCCATGCTCTATCTCATCGAAGACGCTACCCCCGAGCCGGCGCAATTCGGCGCCCTTCCCGCGCTGTTCGCCCAAACTTTGAATGCCGAACTCCGCTCTGCAGGCGTGCATTTCGACGAAGAGCGGTTTCCCGATGCACATCAGCACGTCACGGCGGATGGACGGTTGGTCGCGAGCGGTCTGATCTGGCGCACGCGCACGGGCCTGCCCGATATGGCCGAACCATGCCATGAGCTTTTTGCGCTGGCGCGCACGCGCGATATCGTGCTCCTCGTGCAATCGTTCGATGCGTTTCCTACGCAATGCGCCGAAGACGTGGAGATGTTGCGCGTCGTTCATGAAGCCGATAGCGCACAGCTCGTCGAAGATGGTTCGGGCGTGGTTTTGCAAGCGCATCGGGATCGCTATGGCAGATGGCGATCCACGGAAGAAGCCGCATCGCGCGCGAGCGGACCGTCCATGACGATTGCGCTGACAGGTCGTGAGTGCGACCAGCATCAGCAATACCCCGCGACGCTCGCCGCCCTCGGTGACGCCGCCGATGCGCTCGGCTTCGATCTCGATGTGCGCTTCGTCGCGGCGCAGGACATCGACCGCGACAACGCAGAAACTTTGCTCGCCGATGCACACGGCATTCTTTTGCCGGGCGGCGCCGACATGGCACGCGTGGCGGGACAGATCGAGGCCGCGCGTTTCGGCTGGCTGGCGTCGATTCCGGTCGTGGGTTTGAGTCTCGGCATGCAGTCAATGGCGACGGCCATCGCGCGGCTCGCGTTGAAGAGCGATGAGATCGGCATGAAGGAAGCGCAGCCGGATGCGCGCGTCGCCAGCTTCGAGCCGATTCATGTCGGCGAGGACGGCGTGTTGTTGCATCGCTTGGGCTTGCGGCCGATCAGCCTGGTGCCGGGATCACGTATGGAGGCCATGCTCGGCCCGCAGGGGAGCATTCTCTGCAATCATCGCTACAGGCTCAATCCGGCGCTCGAAGCGCCGCTCGCGACGCTTGGCGTGACCGTCAGCGCGCACGATGAGAGCGGCTCGATCGCCGATGCCATCGAGGCCGATAAGCATCCGTTCTTTGCGGGCATGCAGGGGCATCCCGAACTGTCGTCGCGCGATGGCGCACCGCATCCGTTGCTGATTGCATTTCTGAGCGCGGCGGCGCGCCGTTCATAAGCGTGAGCGGATCGCGATCGCGCATGCGCGTCGATGTGCTGGCGATGCGGACGCAAGAGGTGTGCGTAGGCCGCCAGTGCGCGAACCGCGGCAGTGCAGGCGGAGACGATATCGCACCCCAGCCGACCTGGCGCCGTGCATCGCATCACCCTATGGAGAGACAAACATGGATCTGGAATACGAAGAAGTTCAACTGGGCAAGGCTCTGGCGCACCTGGCGGAAGCGAACCAACGAATCGACAACCAAGAGGGGCACTTGCTGCGTTTGGACGAGAAAGGTTTATCGACCGATGAAGCGCGAAGACTGCTCGCTATCATGCTGGACGCTCGAGAGACAATGAAGGCGCACGTTGCGCAGACTCGCGAATTCATCGAACTGATCAAAAAGGGCGTCCTGTAAGCACCTTGCCGTAGAGCGGAATCGAGCCGGGGTGCCTGTCTGTCCACTGTCGTACAGAGCCGGTCGCCCGGGCGACCCTGTAGCGCGAGTGCTGAATGCCGGCTATTTCCGCGCACACAGCCGCGACTCCACCATCCGACGCGTGAAACGACCATAGTCGGTGGAACGCAACCAGCTCGATGTATCGAGGATCAGCGTCGATCTCGGCCTCGCTGGCGCTCGATCTGATTCTTCTCGCGTTGCGTCACTCTCCCCGACCTCTGAAATCTCACGCGTGACCGGCAAAGACACGCGGCGCAGCCATCAAACCGTGAAGGCGCTCACGGCTTGCCGCAACCCGACGGCCTGGTCAGCAAGCGCTCGCGTGGCGGCGGTCGACTGTTCGACCAACGCGGCGTTTTGCTGTGTCACGGCGTCCATTTGGGACACGGCGACTCCGGCATGCTCGATGCCGCGGCTCTGCTCCGACGACGCAGCCGAGATTTCCTCCATGATCGACGTCACTTGCGACACCTCACGCAACATCGCGTCCATGGTTTCGCCGGCTTGACGCGCGTACGTCTCGCCCACGGTCACCCGTTCGCCCGAACTGTCGATCAACGTCTTTACGTCCTTGGCTGCCGCCGCGGATCGTTGTGCAAGGTTGCGCACCTCGGAGGCGACGACTGCGAAGCCTCGCCCATGATCGCCCGCGCGCGCGGCCTCGACTGCCGCGTTCAGCGCCAGGATGTTCGTCTGAAACGCAATGCCTTCGATAACGCCGATGATGTCCTTGGTCCGTGCCGAACTCGCGGCAATGTCGCTCATGGTCCCGATGACGCCCGAGACGACCTTGCCGCCCTCCTGCACGGTCAGCGACGCTTTTGCCATCAACTGGCTGGCTTTTTGCGCATTGTCGGCGTTTTGGCGCACGGTCGACGTCAGCTCTTCCATGCTCGACGCAGTCTCGGCAAGCGATGCCGCCTGCTCTTCGGTGCGTGACGAAAGATCCATGTTGCCGTCCGCGATCTCGCGCGAGGCGGACGTAATCGCGTCGGCACTGCTATGAATCTGCCGGATCGCTTCGGCCAGTCGTGTCTGCATGGTACGCATCGAATAGAGCAGGCTCGACGAGTCGTTCCCCGACAGCACGACACGTTCACTGATATCGCCTTCAGCAATGCGTTCGCAGACCTGCGCGACGTATGCGGGATCTCCGCCGATCGTTCGAAGCACGCTACGCATCAGCAGGCTCATTCCCGCGACGAGCGCCGCCGCGATCGCGATGACGATCGCCAGTGACCGAATCAGAATCGCCCGGAACTGGACGTCGATATCGTCGATGTAATCGCCCGTGTAGACCGTCCATCCCCATGCAGTCTGCTTGCCGAACGTCATCTTCGGCACCGGGCGCGTGTCGGAACCGGGGCGCGGCCACATGTAGTAGGTGAGGTACGTGCCGTCGCGCGCGTGCTGCAGAATCTCCTGCACGAGATGCTTCCCGTTCGGATCGACGAAATCCGCGTGCTTGCCTTCCATGCTCGTATTGACGGGCATCAGCACCAGCTTCGGCTCGGAATCGACAATGGCGAAGTAGCCGCTTTTGCCGAATCGGATCATCCGGAGATGCGCGAGTGCGGCGGCTTGAGCGCTCTCGGCCGACATGTGGCCGCTTTCACTCTCCTTGGCGTAGTTGTTGATCACGCTAAGCGCGGCGTCGACCTGTTCCGCCATCGCGACGCGCCTTTGCTCCACCAGAATCGACCGTTCCTGAATCGCCCCGACAATCGCCACTGCCACCAGACCCACGACGGTAAACGCCACCGCGCACAACAATTTTGCCTTAAACGTCAGTCGTCTCATTAACCCTGCCCCAGTGCCTTCACTCTTACGGCCTTATCAGCCACCAAACGGCCCCTCCTGCTCGTGACAGCAGAAAGGACGCCACGCCGGCGCGGGCGCCGTTGGCAATCGACGCGTCTGCGTGCGGCCAAGGCTGACCCGTGGTCGGCCGTCTCTAGGCATGGTTATCGGCAGATGGAGAGATTTCTTTGATCGATGGCTTTCGCGTTGCCACTGTGCTCGTTGTGTAAGCCGTTGCGATTGGGCCGACTATCGCGTGACGTGGTCGGCCGTAGCCGACCCACATCAGCCCTTCGAAATGGCGGGATCTGTATGTCGGCTTCCGTAGTACATCGGACATTCGCTTCGGGCGGGCCGCTGCCGCAGTTCGGCCTTTGCTGACATTGAGTCCAACAAGACGGAATGTTCGCAACGGGGCGCGCTGCCGCCGCTCAACGCAGCCGCGGCGGCCAATGTGCAAAGTCCTAAAGTTTCTTTTGAGGTTGCCGATAGTCGGTTTGTTGAAACTCTCCTAGCAAACTCGTGAACATTGATATTGCGGTTAAGATCGGAGGCTTCGTGATCGGCCTGATAGGAGCCGGCCGCCTCATCTACGATCTTTTGACAAGCCAACCCGGCAGGCTGCGAGAAGAGTATCGTTTCGCGAAGGAATTCTTGCTCGACCAAGACAAGGTTCCTGCGATGCACCCTTTCATGCGTGAGAAGGGCTACCAAGCGATCGCTGGTGACACCCGGCTCAGCGCGGACGAAATTGAATACTTGCTTTCCCTTCAAGGCGCGTCACGTGCGCTAAGGGATTACACTCTCGGTCGCCAATATCTGCGGCACTTGCCGCAGCAAGGCAACCTGCAGGTTCAATTCAAAGAGAAATATGAGTCTATTGTTGCGCGGCGTGTTCGGAAATATTGGTTCCTAGCCGCGTACGCGGCCCTCTCTTTTTCGGGCTTCTTTCCCTTTGTTTTTTCACGGGTATTGTTCCGCGATCCTAGTGATATGCTCTTTGTTACTGGGGTCACGCTGCTAGTCTTCCTTCCTTCTGCATGGCTCTCGCTTCGGTCCGCCATTCGCCTCGACAGGGCCGAGAAGTTAGTTCAACACCAGGCCAAGCATACGCAGAGAATCGTCGTAGAGCCATCTAGCGAGAATCGTTCGCCATCGCCCCTTGATCGAACGCTCAGGAGGATAGGAAGCGGGCGTTAGAAGTGTAGCAAGGGCTGACGCCTTCGATAACGTAGCATCGCGCTTTGGACGAAGCGGCTTCGCGCATCTCTATGGATATCGAAGAGGCAAGCAGTTCGGCCATTGCCGTCATTCAAGGATCGGGAGAATCCGTGAAATCGATGCTTCAGATTTTCCAGACACCAAAACGACGAACATGGTTATTGTTTATTGTAAAATTCAAAGTTCGACAAAACTGGCATTCGCCTACCGATGCGGGTGACATTGAACCGAACGAGATTTTCACGTTTAGAGATGGACCGGCGTCGATTGTTCTCTGACTCGCTTCACGAAGCCGTTAGCGAACCCGCACTCAGGAAAACCCGAACATAGACAACTGGCAGTGGCGGTCCCGCTTTGCGTCACGCGAAGGTACTCAGTTTTCCGATCAGCCCAGCGCTCTCGACGCTCGTGCGGCGATTCTTCTATGCAAGTTTAGCGTTTGAACGTTTGAACAGCGCTATAGCTGCCCCGTCGACCGCTCTGACTGCGCGACGACGACCCTCTATGAGAAATGCCAGTACTCCAGTAAGAAGCTAAGAAGCAGTTGTCCGAAGGCTAGACGCCAACGACGATGTATGTCGCTTCATGCGCGAAAGGAGTGGTGCGCGAAAAGCGCGAGGCGGCCGCAGCGACCAACGGCCTGTCGCACGGCCGCGGGCTCTTTTAGATCTCGGTTTGCTCGGAGATCTCGAGTGCATCGTCGACCTCTATGCGCAAGCGCACCGCGTGTGCGGATCGCGCGACCGAGACTGGGATAGTCTGCTTATTCAGATGGTGCCTAGTTGTACAAAACGGAGGCGTGATCCGAGACTAGGAGTACCCTCATGGAGCGATGAGAACTCTGACCGTTAGTTCGTCTTGGGTCGCGTTCAGATCGCTCTCGATTCCTCTCGGGTTAGCAATCCGGCCGTCCGGGTCGTAGACAAAGCAGAAAAGAGTACGACAGTTCGGATGTTTCTTGTATTTTGCGATGTCCACAATAAGCTGTTCTCCCAGTTCCCTCGCACTTAATCCAGGTCGGGATTTTTTGATTTCCACAACTGCCTCGATTTCCGGGAGGAGGAAATCAACTCGCGATGCGCCGCCAGCATAGCTAGGGGTCCATTCCTCGGGACGTACGTCGTCAAAACTGATTCGGAGAAGTGCATGAAAAAGGTCCTGCACGTCATATTCGTCGACGATATCCAAGGTAGCACGGTCTTGGCGCCGAACTCGCAACTGTTTGGCAACTAAATGGAATCGCTCTCCTATCCGGTACAGAGCCTCCACACGCTCGGGCGCGGTGGTCGCGCCTGAGGAAATCTGGGCGCTCCTTAGACACGCGGGACTTCGGTTCACTCGGGCGATCACTGCGTTGGCTACGCCTCGTAGGTTCTCTACGCCGCGATAGGAGGGGGATCCCGTGTAAGTGCGGATGCTCTCGTTGAAACGATTAGCGGCCATCTGCGCATGAACGCCGTCCACCAGTTCGTCCCTGAACAAGTCGGTCAGTTCAACGCCAATCTCCCTGTAGCGGCCCTCGTCCCCCTTGGCCATGTTGATTCCGGTTTCATTCTTTTTGAACCGATCTAGCATGGCGCTCAGTTCGGCCGAGTATCTTTCCACTGTATTGATGAAATCGTCCGGGCTCATATGCAGATTTAACGTGGGATGCGATTGATGGCGGCCTCGACTGTCGGCTCGTGGCCGAATTCGGAAATAAGTTGAGTAAGCTTCCGCCGGAGGACGGTCCTTCGCCCGCCTGATTGCGGACCGCTTCGTTACCTCCAGGTAAGCCTACAGATGCAAGTGCCAGATGGTTTCGGAACCCACATTAGGCCGGAGCAAATCAATTCGAGTTAGTCCGTGCCGTGGCAGCCGATGCGCCGCCTGCCGAATGTTTTGTTCATAATAAGGTTTCTGAAGGATGGTCCCGAGTTCCCTGCCCACACGGGTGAAAGCGATATGGTCCCATGTCGATGTCGATCCCTCCTGGAAATGCACACACAATGCAATGCCATCTGCCGTCATTGGCGACCATAATGCAGCCCCGTCCATAACAGCCTTGAACGGCGGTAGGAATTGTATGCTTGACGCAGGCGCCATTAAACCGGCCTCCGCCAGACGCTTCCATCTCGAGAAACCGTCGCCCCGCTGCCACTCTGGACTGTAATCGACTGCGTCTCCGACACTTTTGGACCATGCTTCTGTGAAGTCGTTGGCGATCCCTTGATCAAGCTCGCTCAATGTCCGAAGGGTGGCGAATCCGAACGCCCCCGGACGCAAGATCTGGCCAGCGAGAATCCGACCAAACAAGTCCTGGAGACGTTCGGACGACGCATCCTCGGCAAACCGCATGAACCTGTTCATCCAGTCGTCGTCCGGCGCCGCCGTTTCTTCTTCGCTGGCATTTACTGCCGATGTGCCCAAATGCTCCGCAGCGCTCTTGGCGATGCTTAGTCGATTTTTCGCCTTCCGCACAATAGTTGGCAGATACACTTCGGCAGCGATCTTCAACAACTCGGGGTCGGCGCCGGAGTCATCGACCGCAGCCTTTGCAAGGACACCCGCAACCATGGACCGTGCGGCAGTAGTGTCTTCGATTGCTTGAGTGTATTGCCTTAGCTTTGCCGCTGGCACGGAGACAAGTCCGCCGAGCAAATCAGAGATCGCTTTGAACAATGACGCCTTCACAGGCTCTGGTACACCGCTCGCTGCGGCTGCTATCATTGACACCGCGGTTGATTCCGGCACACTCATTTTTGCTTCCCGCTCTCATTTCGATCGGAGCCTAGTATAACTTGCGAGGGCCCTTGGACAAGCCGTTCAACTCTTAGTGCTGCTCCAAAAAATCAGGCACTGCCCGACCGGATAAAAAACGGCTGCCTCATGCGCGCGGCATCTTTATTCGGCCACGACGTCGGTTTCCGAAGATGTAAAGCGACGTGTCCATCGGATTTAGGCGCATCGGCTGCTCGACGAGAATCGACAGACTGTTCATGCCGTAGCGGAAGTCGACAGGATCGCGGTGCAGGTAGACCTTCACATTATCGTCGAACCGGAACACGGCATCCTCCCGAGCATCTGGACCACGGTGGTCAGCTCGTCGATGGTCGCCTCTGCGATGTCGAACTCAACACCGTTGGGCAAACGTATGTGCAAGGCAACCGCGATCGATGGTGCGCGTGCGGACACCGCTGGTTCAACCGTCACAGCCCCCGGAACGACCGGTACAAATGGTGATGACACGTCGGACGCGTGAGGTCGCAAGGCCGGCGGCGTAACATCAAGCGATGCCCTCTCTACTGACCTCAGTTCCTTCTCCGCCGAATTCTGCGCCGCATGTGTCTTCTGATAGCGCGTGATCCACTCGCGCGACAGATTCGGGTTCAAACCGTATTCCATCGCCGTACGCGCTATCGAAACGCCGGACGTCATGCACAACTGGAACAGTTCCTCGCGGGCTTGCGGATCGTATTCCCGGCGACCATCCCGCTTCGCGCCGACTACCAGACGGCTACGCAAATCTCGATCTTCTGTCATGTACTCTCATCCCAGCTGTCCACGTGGACAGGTAGCATCAGAGAATCACTCGTCCATTGCTAGGGCGTCCATGAAGGACCGCATACGTTCGACCAGAAGACACCGGACGGCAACAGCCGCCGCCTTCTAGCGGAGAAAACCTAGATTCGCTTATCTTTTCGCCTCACGTCGAGGGTGTTCTGAACAAGCTCGGCGTGGCTCCGCGCTGAATGGACAGTCGGAGGCGGTACCAGCATGGATCGCCCATAACTATGCTGAACTGAGGCTCAAGTTTTAGCTAAAACGGCCGATAGATCAGGAATCTTCCGTCTTGCCCAAGGGAGCCGCTACTGCGAGTTGCGATGAAGTGTAGCGGCGACAAATCAGTGATATCCCGCAATTTCCAACGTATCGCATAGGTATTTCTCGAATACGACAAGGTCATGACCAAGCTGAACCTGTTTATTGATACCAATATTTTGCTCAACTTCTACTCATTCTCGGATGACGAGCTTGAGGTGATCGATGAGTTGATCGCGCACATCGGTGGCGACCAGATTGCCCTCCATTTGCCTGCGCAGGTAGAAAACGAATTCGAGCGAAATCGCGAATCGAAGCTACGAACGGCGGTTCTCGATTTCAAGAACTCCCAGTTTCCGATGAGTATCCCGAATGTGATGAAGGGAACGGAGACGGCCGTCCAATACGAACAGGCCTTGAAGAATGCCCAGATTGCTAAGAAAGCACTCATCGCAAACGTAACAGGTCTGGCGCACGAGCGCGAGCTTAACGTAGATAAGAAGATCGCAGCACTCTTCGAAAAAGCCACGCGCCATCCCGAGGACGCGGATTCCTACGAAATCGCCATCGCGCGAATGAACAAGGGCAACCCTCCAGGCAAGCCTGATAGCCTCGGCGATCGCTACAACTGGGAAATCCTGCTTAAGTATCTTCCGAACGATGACCTTTTCATCGTCTCGAAGGATGGTGACTTTGCCTCACCACTGAGTAGCATCGACAAGTCTGTTGTCCGCCCGATGGCCTTTCTCGCCAGTGAATGGGCGCAAAAGAAAGACGGCGCAAGCCTTTACATCTTCACGACCATCAAGTCAGTCGTTGAGCACTACAAGAAGCTACTTCTGCAACCCGCAGTTCAAGGCGTGGTCGTAGAAATCATCGCCGCCGCCGATCAGAATCCAGTGCAACCGCCGCCTCATGCCGCCGAAGCGATTGTCGATGAAAACGTGGTTGAGGCACAGGATCGGGCAGGCAACGCTGAGGAAGCGGTCAACGTAGACCCTCAGCAACAGGCATTGATCGCGCAGAAAGACGCCGCTCTCAAGAGGCTCTGCGAAAGCGTAGCGTTTGCTGAAACGCACTTAGCCGTCGCACAGCTCATGCCCTTCCGGCGCCTTCTCACGAAAGATGACGCTACGCGGCTGTTCGAAGCGGCTATCGGGAATACACAGATTGGATGGATTATCACCGACAGCGACGTGTACGACCTCTTCGTAAGCATTTTGAACGAGCACATGTCAGACGTTGACGGCGGATTGATCGATGCGATCATCGATCTTCTAGGCCTTACTGGGCCAGAACAGGACACCGCTCCCGCCGACACATTTGGTGATTCGCATCTTATCTAGGCAGCGGGCGTAATGGACGAACGAGACTTGCGGTACTTCGGTGAATTTCTTACGGAACTAAAAGGAAAGCGAGCGTGGAGCTGCTCTTGTGGGAGCGGCTTCCCTGCTCGCCGGATCGACCGGAGTGCCATTCGTCAATTTGTCAGCGCATCGTTGGTGGCGTCGGAAACTACACTGCTCTCTGATACGACTGGCCGGTTGCGAGCATCGACCAGATCACGCGGGCCGTCTTGTTAGCGATCGCAACGATTGCGCGATTGGCGCCTCGCCTGGCCTGCAATGCCATAACCCACGCGTGTTTCTTGTCGTGCTTGGTTGGCGCGGTTCGAAGTACCGCGCGCGCACCGTGTATCAGCAAAGTCCGAAGATGGCGGTCGCCTCGCCTACTAATACCGAGGAGATGAGTCCGGTCTCCGCTTGAGCTCTGGCGTGGAACGAGGCCGAGCCATGCCGCAAAGTGACGGCCGTTCTTGAAATCCTTTGGATCGGAAACTGCAGCAACGATGGCGGTAGCGGTCTTGGGCCCAACGCCTTCAATCTGCGCGATACGCTGACAGGTTTCACTGGCTCTGAACACCATGTCGATACGCCGGTCAAAGCCGGCGATACGTTTGTCCAGCTCACGCAACTGATCCATCAGATCGGCGAGCATCTCACGGGCTAGCGGTGTCAAGGCGTTTGAGGTGTCGGCAACGACAGCTGGAATCTCCCGACGGGCGCGCGTGATCGATTGCGCGAAGACGATGCCTCGCTCGGCAAGAATGCCGCGCATCTGACTTACGAGCCCTGTCCGGTTATTGACAAGGCGACTACGCGCACGGTGAAGGCTCTGCACATCCTGTTGCGCAACTGACTTGATCGGCACGAAGCGCATTGATGGTCGCTGCAACGCCTCGCAGATCGCCTCGGCATCGTTGCCGTCGTTCTTGTTGCCCTTCACGAAGGGCTTCACGAATTGCGGGCTGATGAGCTTCACTACGTGACCTTGCTGCTGGAACTGTCGCGCCCAATGATGGGCGCTTGCGCAGGCTTCCATCCCGATAGTGCATGGCGAAAGTCGAAGAACCAGATCCATCAGTTGGGCGCGGCCGACACGGCGCCGCAGCACAAGCTTGCCTGCGGCATCTACGCCGTGCACTTGGAAAACATTCTTCGCTAGATCGATGGCAAGAAATCGAATGGGGTCCATGACGACACTCCTATTAACGGGAACGCCAGCAGCCACGATACGCCTGCCGGAGCAGTCCATACCATTAACTGGCGTCAGCATTTCGGCGGGATGGAGGCGGCCGACGTGAAGCGCCTTAAGCAGCTTGAGCAGGAAAACGCGCGACTGAAGAAGATGGTGGCAGAGCGTGATCTCGAACTCGATGTAATGAGGGAGATCAACGCAAAAAATGGTGAGCGTGCCCGCTCGCCGCCTGCAGGTTGCCTACGCGAAAGCGCGAGGCCTGTCGCAGCGGCGTGCGTGCGCGCTGATGTCAGTCGCGAGGTCGGCGTTGCATTACCAGTCGAAGTTGGCCGAGCGTGACGCGCCGGTGTTGGCGGCGATGCGTGTCCTGTCGGCGCAGTACCCGCGCTACGGTTACCGTCGCATCCAGATCTTTTTGGATCGACAAGGCGAGCTTCAACGGCAAGTTCCGGGACGAATGTCTGAGCCTGGAATGGTTTCGGACGCGCGTCGAAGCCAAGGTCGCAATCGAGCAATGGCGGCGCCACTACAATGCCATTCGACCGCATTCGAGCTTGGCCTATCTAACACCCAACGAGTTCAAGCAGCGGTATTGTTCAATTGAAGCAGCCAACGCCGTTCTTCAAGATTGAAACGGTCCGGAGAAATCAGGCAGGTCATATTGACCTGATTTTCCCGTTAATGCACAGGTGCCAAAAGCTTTTCTTTTCATTAATAATCTGTGTCTATGAGCAGGTAGGGTCGCTGGGCTTCAATGCGAATGGGCGTTCTGCGAACCTTGCGGGCCTCCTACGCTTGCTCTAGAGCATTCGCAAATTGGTCCCAGAAATCGATCGTCGCCCGGCCATACGCTTGAATGTCTAGTATTGTGAGGTAAAGATCCTCGCCGGACATCGGTCGATAAACGCGCGGGGCATAGGAGAATGGTGTACGGGAGAGCGCTTCATTCGCATGATGCGGTTCGAAAAACTCAGGGCGTTGTCTCTTCACCGCATCGGCAGAATCGCCATCCGCGTGCTTCACTGTGTTTGCCACTAATCGCAACTGGTCAATGAGCGTCCAAGTTGATAGCTGGGTAACGTCAATACCGTTGGTCGCCAATCGCTTGCGTAGAACAGACAATTTAAGGTTCTCCCTGTCATGTTCTTCTCTGGGATGTAAAACTTCCTTGCGATGAAACGCCAGCAGCTGTTGCTCCCACGTGTGATAGAGCATTGGCGCAAACGAATTGACGAGCGATTGCCTGACGGCTTCCATCCCGGAGTAGTGAGCATAGCCGGCATCAAACGCCCATTCAGCGACCATGGATTCGTCGACGAAGTCGGGATCAAACGGCATCGCGACCAAGTCGCTATATGTCTTCTCCTCAAGTGCGGTTGCTTCAGCTTCAATCCCATCAAACGTAGGAAGCAGTCGCTGCTCGAGCACCTGGAGCGTGCGCTCAAGGTGCGACTTGAACACCCTCTGAAAATAAGGGCGCCAGAATAATGCGTTATACATAGTGGCTACTCGCCTTCACGCTTCATTGTGATTTTCGAGACTTGTGAGGCTCGGTTTGGCGATCGCCGGATTCAGGAAATGAGAGGCGACTAGCGTCGATAATCAGCTCGTAGCAGATCGGGCACAGCGGGTCGGGTTTCTCGATCGGTTGCACAATCATCGGTGGAAAGGTCGGCAAGTTGGCATCGACGCACGCGACGAGCATTGTCTCTGCGAAGTGTAAGAGTAGATTGACCATGCGCGGCATTTCTTCTGCAATCGGGCTCGGTCGTTCGCCTTCGAGATGCCAAACGGGAATATGGACCTCGTTTGTCGGCAGCATTTCGAAATTCCTGGTCACTAGCGATAACCCTTTTGTCGTGCCCGCGTGCTCCTGTCCGTTGCGAAAATTAACGATGCGTGTGATGCCGGGAATCATTTTTCGAAACCATTGCACCATGTGATGGTCTTCACCCAACAAGGGTGCAATCTCTTTGTCAAGCAGATAGTCCAGACTGCTGTGCGTCCCACTGAGTTTCCAGAAAAATTGAGGGATCTGGCAGATATCTGTGATGACGCGACGCGCGGGAATCAGGAATGCCGTCACCTTCGCGTCGAGATCGGGGACGATTGGGAAGTTCGTGTAAGTGCGGGAACTGGCCGCTTGCTCGGTCTGCTCAAAATTTTCGCATTGCGCGTTCACCAACCGGATCAGTTCATCCGAAGCGCGGTCGCAGTGCAGGAGTGAAGCCTTGATCCGGTGCACAAGTTTGAGCGCTGTGAGTCGGCGTTCGTCGTCCTGCAGTATCGTGCGGTCCTTAAGCATGTCATGCGCCATAAGAAGCGTGCGCGCGACGAACGGCGACGAAGACCCGACATCGGCAATCTTAACGTTGACGAACATAGTGTTCGGATTCGTCCGACCAGGGTCGATCGATTCAGGTGTCTGCATCCTGAATGTCTCCTCCGGCGTATAGATCTCCATATGGTCCCCAAGCGGCACGAGGCGTTGAATGGCTCCATCTTTTGTTGCGGGGACCTTGAAGCTGCCCGCGGCGTCGCGGGGATACATAAGCGCTCTATTTTTCGTCATTGTGAGCCTCGTTTTATCGCATGCCTGGAAGTCGACAAAGAGCGTTGTTCGACGTTATTTAACATTACTGCCATTGACGGCGCTCTACGCGCTGGTCTTCACGCTCGGCATCTGCCGCAAAATTGCGAGCGAGTTCGTCTAGTACCGCGGCTGTTCGAGGCCATTCGCTAAGGGCCTCATATGCACGTCTATACTTCGCTTCCAGCGCACGTTCCTGTTCTCCTCCGTCGTATATCCCGCGCGTGGTCACACCCAGACGGTTCACTACTCCCAAGACGATTCCATTTTCAAGCTCTTTGCTCCGCGTGGCTTCGATGACTTCGCGTACTGCTTTCGGCGGCCACATTCCGTCCGCATCTGGCTTCGACGCAGCCAGGATGTTGCCTATGCGTTCATCGCCGACCTCCCGACGACCGCTCTCCGAGCAGAGTATTCGCACCGTCTTGATCCATGATTGCAGCGCTACAGCATCAATTTCGCCGGCTTCGTTCGCTCCTGGAACGTGGTCCCAGTCATGCAAAACGTTCCAAGCGTGAGACGCGATATTCGCAGCTTGCTCCGTGTCCTTGTATTCCGGCTCCTTTATGCCGCTGTCAGGAGAAGGCGCGTAAATCGTCTTCAGTAGCAACATGAAGAAGCTGGGATCGGTAGCTAGGGCCTTCTGCAACTCTTTGGGCCGACGCTCAGAGTATTGGAGCAGAGCAAAGTAGGCCCACTCAATACGAGCAATGGTTGAGCGGTCCGTCGAATCTATCGAATCCAACCAATTGAGCAACTGTGTGACGTGGTAGCCAAACATCGTGGCTTCATTTGAATCTGCTGCGTCCGCATCTTTGCTTTCTTCGACGGCTGCGAACAACGCGCGAATGATCAAAGCTGGAGGAAACCCGACTTTCAGGTGCTGAGCAAAGAAATGAACGGCATCCCTCGCACGGCGCTCATTGATCAGTTGCTCAGCCGCAAATGCGAAGTCCTCGGGAGAGCCAGAGATCGTCCACGTTGTCACACCTTGCCAGTAGCTTCGAGCCATCTCCGGCCCGACGGCGCTTGCGGCTTCCCAAGTGCGTCGAACGCCCGGTAGCGCATGCAGTGTCCGTAGGACCGCATTCGGCTCCCATCCCTCTACCGTTGCCGTCTCGAGTAGGTAGTCAGACCAGGCATCGCCAATTTGCCCGCTGCGCCCGGCGATCATGGCTCGTGCAAGTCTTCGTTCGCGGTCGTTCTCGCTGCGTAAGCCTTTTTTGACCAGATCCAGTTGCAATTGGTCGGGCAACGCAGCGATCACGACAGCCTCCGCCACCCAGCCGGGCGATTCAGACCGACGGGCGAGCGTCATAACTGCATCGACACCATCCCGATCCACCAATTGTCTTATAGCCCCAACTCGGTAGTCCTTGATGGCTTTTTCCGCGGCCTGCCAATCTCCGCCCGCTGGCGGTTGAGGCAACCCGCACCCGGGTGCAAATGCCCAGACGACGCGATCGATCGGATCGGTCGGTTCCAGGTATTCGTATGCTTCTTGAAAATCGTTCAACTCCTGCTCGGGCAATGACCATTCCGCGTCAGGGAAACTGCGATGATGATTTAAGAATTTGCGAATCGTATCGCGCAATAGCGCGCGATCCTCTGGTTTGTCGATATGTGGCAAAGACGCGAGCAATAGCCGACGCAAATCGGCGCGACGACGCCCGGGAAAGCTAGCCATGGTTTCGATGAGTTGAATCCAGCGCTGTACGCTGTATCGGACATCTTCCAGCAAACGAGTCGCGATCTCGTCCGCACCGCGAGCTACCAGTTCATGTGTGATCGGTTGCCCGCCGTCAACACCGAAGTCCCTCCACTGAGGTAGGGAAGTCGGGAAGGATGTGTCGTACGACCGAGGCGAGATCGATAGCATCAGTTTCCAAGCTACATCAGGCCTAGACGTACGAAGACGATCCAATATACGCAGGCGCTCATCCAGCGACGCGAAAGTTTGCGGCGACCACAGCAGAAAAATCGCGCGCAGGCTCCTTTCCGGCCTGTTGCCTTGCCGCCCCCCAGGATCAAGGACGGCTAAGTCTGAAAGAACATAGGCCACTGTGCCAAGCAAGGTCGGCGACCAAGCAAGCTTTTCCAGCGCCCAAAGCAACCCATTTACATGATGACTTGAGAACAGAGGATTGTCGTCTTCGTCGAACAACTCGACTATAGGTGACGGTGACTCGCCCAAAGCATCGTCTAGCGCTCGCAAGAACTCTCTGGGGGCAGCTTCCGCCAATCTCGGCGATTCCGCGTCCAGCGTCCACCATAGGGCAGCGTCTGAGTTTCGAAGGAGCTTCTCGATCGCAAAGCCGACCTTGGGCTCGCAACGTGTTACGTTCTTCGCATTATTCGCCAGCGTCGCCATAAGAATGAGCGTTTCCGCCATGCTCTGCCGTAGGAGCCGCGAATGAGGTAGTCGATTATTTTGCGTTGATGCGAAGAATCGCTCGTTGCTACTGAGGGCGAACTGGGGATCGCGCTCGTTAAAGACCTTTGCGAACAGATAAAGAAAGCCATCAACGTCGCCGTCTGTGAGGAACGGCGCTAGCAACAACCAGGCATCGCGCCGCGACGCGACTCGCCAGGCATTGCCCGACTTGCGCAACGGACCGTCGAGGACGTTGGTCAAGGGTGCCAAGTCCCTTGCCACATCATTGTACGTGAGTCCCGACAGGCTCCCTAGTAAGGCGCAATCCGCCGGTACGCTTTCATCCCAACCCCCGGCAAGTATGGCAGCCACCAACGCGCGGTTAGGTACGCTTTGAGCCCACCTCGGTAGTCGACCAGGCGCAGAAGGGATTAATCGACGGATAACGGCGAGGCTCCGCGCTGAGTCTCCAGACAGTCGATCAGCCTCTCCACGTTCGAAACCCATGCCGCATAGCGCCTCGCTGATGAAATCGCGGCGTGGACGGCTGAGCACGAGCACGTTTGCTGTTTGGCCTGAGTCTGGACCAAGCGCAAGGAATACGTGATGTCCTCTCGCAGCAAGGAGTTGAGCCAATCCCGCATCGGCAGCGCGCAGCGCGATGATCAATGGAGATGCCGCGTCACCAAGGATGCGGGCAACGTCTTCGTTTGCCGCCACGAGTGCGCGAGAGAGGTAGATCGTCGCGTACTGAGGCGGCAACTCCATGATGGCCGAATGGAAGAATGCGAGCGCTTCTTCGGTGGATTCGGCTTGAACGGACAGCACGGAAGGGGCAGCCCGCAACCAACGCAGTGCGTGTGCGGCCTCTTCGTCGCGACCGGCGAGTACTAGATCGGCAGTAAGCGGGGGGGCCGTCGCCAATGACCATTCGGTCCATACGTCCTCCAACGCACCGATGCCTGCCGGTCGCTTGCGAAGCCGGGTTGCAAGCCAATAGGCGACGGCGGGGTAACTGTCTATCCAGTGGACGAGGTCGTCAGCATCCAAGGCTTTTACATCCGCCCACGAGCCCTCAGCCTTGCGTTTGGCCGCCCATTGATCCTTGCCTGGCCAACGCCGTGGCGTCACAAAAACGTAGGTCGCGTCCTTGAGAGAAACGGCGCCCGGATCAGTTGTTCTTTTGTCATAGTCTTCGTCGGCCTTCGCCTTGATGCCGTTTCTTTGCGAGCCGACTTCCCAAGCTGACGCACCATGCGGGACCGGTTCAACGGCGACAGTCGCAACGCACGTTCCATCCCAGCCCGAATACTGGACACTATCTCCGGCAGGAAATCGAAGCTGTGCGGCGTTGCTGCACGTCGCAGAGATAAGCCTGCTCAGCAGTTCCGGCATTGCGGCTTGGCCATCCCGCCGGTCCGCCCAGTCTCCCAAGTCAGATGCTTCGATCCAGCGTATCGGCTGCCCTGTAGGTATGAGTGCCGGTGCGGCGGGCGGCATTTCGAAGAGTGCGCCGCCGCCGAAGAAAGCCACGCCTGCTGACTCTAACGCCGATCGGATCGCATCCGAGTTGTTCGCTATCGGCGTACGCTGACCGCGCTCGAAATCAGCGATAGTTGACGCGGCAACCCGCGCTTGCTTGGCTAAATCCTGCTGCGACCAGCCCAAGAGCGCCCGTGCAGCACGCACCTGTGCCGGCGAGAGAGTTTGGATCATATATTTGATTCAACGTCATAGTAAATAACTGACATCAGAATATTTATGTCTGATTCTCTTGTCAAGGATTGCGCGCAACTAGTCCACCTACGGCGCGGTCGCCGCCTGCACGGGTTTCGTGCAGAGCTAGGTGCAGCTTGCCGTCATTCGGACGATTCTGGGCATCGCCGAGGCGGGATTTTTCCCATGCGTGCTGCTGTATTTGACGTATTGGTTTCCGGAGCGGCAGCGTGCTCGGGTGGTGGCGCTCTTCATGATCGCATTACCGATTGCGACGCTTATCGCAGGCCCGCTGTCCGGCATCATCCTCGACCACGTCCATTGGAATGGCATCGCTTCCTGGCGTTGGGTGTTCATCCTTGAAGGACTGCCTGCAGTGCTTCTCGGGTTCCTCGCGCTGCGCATCTTTGTCGACCATCCGCGCGATGCCAGATGGTTGAGCGAAGAAGAGAAGACCTGGCTGGTAGGCGTCCTCGAAGCTGAGGCTGCCGCGAAGGTCAAGCAACATGGAGACGTATCGTTCTGGAGGAGTCTGGGTGGCGCGCGCATTTGGCTGCTCGCATTTATCTATTACGCCAAGTCTGTTGCGGGTATGTGCTCGCGTTCTATTCCCCTCAAATCGTCAAGGGCTTGGGACAAGAGCTCAGCAGCACCGCAGTGGGCTTCGTGAACGGCCTGCCTTACGCAGTGGCGACCGTCTTGATGGTGTGGTGGGCCCGGTGCTCGGACAGGACTGGCGAGCGACGGTGCCACGCTGCGTTGCCGCTCTTGGTTGCGGGTGCTGCCCTCGTTTTGATGGCGCTTTCGGCGGGCAATATT
The DNA here is from genome assembly GCF_023630965.1 of Caballeronia sp. ATUFL_M2_KS44. Lineage (NCBI taxonomy): Bacteria > Pseudomonadati > Pseudomonadota > Betaproteobacteria > Burkholderiales > Burkholderiaceae > Caballeronia > Caballeronia sp. ATUFL_M2_KS44. The sequence goes on from NZ_JALQEA010000052.1 coordinate 113,938, forward strand.
TGGGTTTCCGTTGCGCTGCTCATCGTCATCACCGCTGCCATCTATGCACCGTATGGCCCTTTCTGGGCGATGCCGTCACTTTTCTTGACGGGTTCCTCGCCGGCCGTTGGCCTTGCAGCGATCAATTCAATTGCCAACCTGGGTGGCTTCGTTGGCCCGGTTGCGTTTGGTGCGCTAAAAGACTCGACAGGTTCCATCTACGCGGGGTTGGGCTTCGTGAGCCTGACGCTCGTCGCCGCCGGCATACTCGTTGTACGGTTGAGGTTCGTCAAGGAAGCAGAGCAACGTCTTCGCGCGAAGTTGAAACCAGCGATGGCGGGTTGAGCGCGTTGGCGCTAACCCCGTGGTCCCGAGGGTGGATAGCCCGCCGCACGCACCTCACTCACGATGGACCGCTTGATCGGGAGACATAGACAATTTCGGTTGATCCGTCGGACAGATGGTTGTCGACGCACAGATGGCCGCAGTAGCTTAGCAAACGGCCATTGAGCCGGACCGGTGCGATCGTCTCTTGCGGGTCGCGAGTTCGCATTGGGGGACAGCGTGACCGGTCATTCGAGACAGGCTGACGTGCGAACGGCCGGAAAGCCGCGCTCAGCCGCCTGACCCAAGCCGATGCACGAACGTTCGCAAAGGCCGAAGCTCGCCCGCCAGACATCCGACGGGGTTTGGCCAACTCCAGCCATTCTAAAAGCAGCGGATAGAAAAGCTGCTGCAGAGTACGGCCCGCATGACATCGACCATTTCGAGGCCAGCCGGCTATGCAGGTGTTGCTCCGCGCCTGGTCGCTCCTTGTCTCCCAACTCTTGATGCATGGCCAGGATCGCGTCAAGCCGCGCTCTGGGGGCCCACTCAAGCAAGAAATGCGGTTGTGAAATGACGCAATTTTGATGCGAGAAACGGCGGGGTGAGACACACCGGTTAAAATGCTCAACATCAAAGATAGCCGCTCAAGCCATGAACGAAAAAGTAATCCGGATAACAGGGTTGTTCGCCCCGCTTTGGCGTGAGGCACAAGAAGAAACGCCGTCACCTGACAAGATGCCTCTGTTGGCGCACTATTGCTCTCTTCCGGTGTTGGAATCAATTGTAAAGAACAACGAGATGTGGTTTTCAAATCCGCTTTTCATGAACGACCTAGATGAGCTGAGGTTCGGCATGCGGCAAAGTCGCGAGAGGTTCCGCCAGAACGAAGCGATTGCAAACGCGTTCTCCAAGGCAGAGCAATATGAAGCGTTCTCAAAACTCGTTGAAGACGCTTATGACGGATTAGAGCAAGGAGGCGCATTTGACATCTACGTCCTGTGCTTCTGTGCCCACGAACGAGGGAACTCAGACGGACTACTTTCAATGTGGCGTGGATATGGCGCGAACGGCGGCGGAGCTGCGATAGTTTTTGATCCGTCGAAATTGAACTTCATTCAAGAATCTCCGATCCAGATCGGGCGCGTTCGGTACGGAAGTAATGACGAGCGCATCGTGTGGATAGATGAGCTGTTGAGCCGAGTCGCAGATGCGTTACGCGGGAACGAGCTAGACGATGAAGAACTCCGACTGGCCGCCTATTTTTCTGTCGAACGGATGCTTACGTTCGCTCTGTTCACGAAACACAACGGATTCGATGAGGAGCGCGAGTGGAGAGCCGTCTACCTGCGCCACCACGATTATCAGAAAAAGTTGACTGATTGCCTCTCATACCTTGTAACCCATAGTGGTGTTCACCCCAAGCTCAAGCTGAAATTCGAGCCGCTTCCCGGTGCAGTGGATGCGAACGTCTCTCTGGAGAACCTTGTCGAGAGCATAATTCTCGGACCTTCACTCGCAAACGCACTCTCCAAAATGGCGATCTGTCGCATGCTTGAGCATTTAGGCCGTCCCGACCTGGCAACACGAGTTAGGTCATCGAGTACACCGTTCCGAAACTAAAAGCTTTCAGCCGCGGCGGTGAGCGAAGCATCGCGAGTGTCATCGGGCAAGGATTACTCCGCCGAGCCGGCATTTTCCTCCGCTGAAATCACGAAGGGGTCAAACCGAATGTTTTCTCCGCTCGCCGAATCGTTGAAAGCGAGGAAGTGTGCCCGCAAAGGTACGCTTTCATCGCAGGCGAAGACGTGGACGGCCGTGACGGATGCCCGGGCTAGAGAGGGCCGAACTGCCGATGATGGTCATGAGTAGTAAGAGGCGTTAACAGAATGACTTTTGCAGGTGTCGCCAGCATATGATGCAGCAAGCGATTTCGAGCAAAGCCTCGT
>NZ_JALQEA010000053.1:0-260 GCF_023630965.1 Caballeronia sp. ATUFL_M2_KS44
GAATACGATGTCGAACGCAAATTCCGCGAGACGCGTCTGTATCAGGTCGCGCCGATTTCGACCAACCTGATTCTCTCTTACGTCGCCGAGCATATCCTCGGCCTGCCACGTTCGTTCTGAAGGAGGCCGGTCATGCGCCCGCTGCAAGGCATCAAGGTCGTCACGTTCGAGCATGCAATTGCAGCGCCCTTCTGCACGCGTCAGCTCGCCGATCTCGGCGCGCGCGTCATCAAGATCGAGCGTCCAGGCACAGGTGATTT
>NZ_JALQEA010000054.1:0-44298 GCF_023630965.1 Caballeronia sp. ATUFL_M2_KS44
CCCCCCCCGGTAGGGCGGCCCGCACAACCCGCATGGAACCCCGCCCTACATGGATGCCACCGCGGGCCCCCGGCCCCCCCCCCCCCCCCGCTTCGGTGAGCAGGAGATCGAAGTCCTTGAGCCCGGACGCCGCGCGCGTTTTCAGCGGACCGGGCGATATGGCATGCACGCGCACGCCCTGCGGTCCGAGTTCGAACGCGAGATAGCGCGCGCAGGCTTCGAGCGCGGCCTTCACCGGACCCATGACGTTGTAGTTCGCGACGACCTTGTTCGCGCCGTGATAGCTCATCGTGAACATCGTGCCGCCGTTCTTCATGAGCGGCGCCGCGAGCCGCGCCATCCGCACGAACGAATGACACGAGATGTCCATCGCCGCCGCGAAGCCCTGCGCCGAGCAGTTCAGAAGACCGCCTTGAAGATCCTCCTTCGGCGCCCACGCGATGGAATGCACGAGGATATCGAGCGCGCCCCATTCGCGTTCGATGCGCGCGAAGACCGCATCGAGTTCGTCCTGACGCGACGCATCGAGCGGCATGAAGATCGGCGCTTCGAGCGCCTGCGCGAGCGGCTCGACGTGAGGCTTCGCCTTCTCGCCGGCATAGGTGATGGCAAGCTCCGCGCCCAGATCGCGGAACGCCTTCGCGCAGCCGTACGCAATGGAATGCTCGTTGGCGATGCCCGTCACGAGCGCCTTCGCGCCTTTCAACGGCGGCGTCTGAACCTGCAGTGTCATGTCGATGCTCCTTGCGTCAGCGCGAGCGTATGACGCGCGATCATCCGTTCTTCGTTGGTCGGCACGACCCACGCGCTCACCTTGCTCGATGCCGTGCTGATGCGCGGGCCGCCGCTTTCGTTCGCGGCGTCGTCGAGTTCGATGCCCCACCATCGCGCTTCGTCGCACACGCGCCGCCGTATTTCCGCCGAATGCTCGCCGATGCCTGCCGTGAACACGAGCGCATCGAGGCCATGCAGCGCGGCGGCCATCGATCCGAGTTCGCGGCAAATGCGATACACATAAAGATCGATGGCGAAGCGCGCGCGGGGATCGTCGGTGGCGAGCAGCGCGCGCATGTCGCCCGATATGCCCGATACGCCGAGCAATCCCGAGCGCCGATACAGCAGGTCTTCGATCTCGCGCGCGTTCATGCCGAGTTCGTCGAAGAGATAAAGCACGACGCCGGGATCGAGACTGCCGGTGCGCGTGCCCATCATGAGGCCGTCGACGGCGGTGAAGCCCATCGTGCTCGCGACGCTCTTGCCATTCAGCATCGCGCAGAGGCTCGCGCCGTTGCCCAGATGCGCGACGACCGTGCGCCCCGCCGCTGCATCGGGCGCGATCTGCGGCAGCACGCTCGCGATGTATTCGTACGAGAGGCCATGAAAGCCGTAGCGCCGCACGCCCATCTTCGTCACCGATTCCGGCAGCGCGAACGCCTGCGCGAGCGGCGCCTGGCTTGCGTGGAACGCGGTGTCGAAACACGCGACTTCCGGCATCGACGGATTGCGCTCGGCAATGATGCGAATGGGCTTCAAATTGTGCGGCTGATGCAGCGGCGCAAGCGGCGTGAGCGTGTCGAGTTCGTCGACGACATCGGCGGTGGCGAGCACGGGCTGCGTGAAACGCGCGCCGCCATGCACCACGCGATGCCCCACCGCGATCAGCCGATGCCCTTCGCCATGCGAGCGCAGAAAGTCCGCGATATGCGCGATGGCTTGCGCGTGCCGCAGCTTCTCGCCATCGCCCCATGCGTGCTCGCCGGTCTTTTGACCGTGGGCGTCGAATGCGGTGAAGCGCGGCGAACTGAAGAGCCCTTCCGCCTGCCCGTGCGTGACGAGCGCGAGACCATCGGGACCGTTCACGTCGAACGCGCAGAACTTGATGCTCGACGAACCGGCGTTGAGAACCAGAATGACGTCGGCCATGTTTCACCCCAGCAATTGCGCTTCTTCCCGGCGCTTGGCCGCGACGAGCGACGCCACCGCGCACGACGCGAGCCGCGATTGCAGCGTATCGGCGCGGCTCGTGAGGATGATCGGCACGCGCGCGCCGAGCACGATGCCCGCCGCATCCGCGCCCGCGAGAAACGACAGGCTTTTCGCGAGCATGTTGCCCGCTTCGAGATCCGGCACGAGCAGCACGTTCGCGCGGCCCGCGACGGGCGAATCGATCTTCTTGGTCCGCGCGGCTTCGGGATCGATCGCGTTGTCGAGCGCGAGCGGACCGTCGACGAGCGCGCCCGTGATCTGATGCCGGTCCACCATCTTGCAGAGCGCGGCGGCTTCCAGTGTCGACGGCACTTTCGGGTTCACCGTCTCCATCGCGGAGAGAATCGCCACGCGCACTTCGGCCATGCGCACGGCGTGACCGAGATCGATCGCGTTCTGCAGGATATCGACCTTGTCCGCGAGCGTCGGCGCAATGTTGATCGCGGCATCGGTGATGATGAGCACGTTCTCGTGACCCGGCACGTCCATGATGAAACAGTGGCTCACGCGCCGCGCGGTGCGCAGCCCGCCTTCGCGCGCGACGACCGCGGCCATCAGTTCGTCGGTGTGCAGGCTGCCTTTCATCAGCGCTTCCGCCTTCGCTTCGCGCACCAGTTCCACCGCCCGTTGCGCGGCGGCATGACTGTGCGGGGCATCGACAATCGGAAAGCCGGCGATGTTCAGCCCGAACTCTTCCGCCACTTCGCGGATGCGCTCGCGCGGCCCGGCGAGCAGCGGCTCGATCAACCCCATGGCGGCGGCTTCGACCGCGCTTTCCAACGATGTGCGGTCGCACGGATGCGCGATCGCCGTCTTGAGCGGCGGCAGCGTCTGGCAGATCGCGATGAGCTTCTGATACTTCTCGTGCGTATGCTCCATGTTCACTCCCGTCAATGCGTCTGCGCCGATCGTTTCGCTGGCTTCGTCGCGCGCGCGGGCGGCATCGGCAGCGCGGCGCGAATGCGCGCAAGCATCTCGCGCTGCGCGGCGCTCGGCTCCGTGCTCTGCATGCGGCTATCGGCGAGCAGCGTATCCATGAGCGTGAGGAGCTTCTTGCGCTCGTCGGCATCGGCGAGGAGATCGGGCAACGTCGCGAGCGCCTGCTGCGGTTCGAGACGCACGACGATCTCCTGCTCGCCGCGCAGCCGGCGCCACGCATCGGGCTGCATCTGCGGCATGTATTGCGCGTAGTCGTGCGTCAGTTCCTGGCGCAGCAGCATGCGGGCGAAAGGCACCGGCTCGTCGTGCTGCATCAGGAGACACGCGACGCGTGCGAGCGCTTCCGCATAACCGCCCTTCGCGATGCCCGCCAGCGCTTCCTGCACGAACGGCAGATCGCGCGGATTGGCCGGTTCATGCGGATGCTCGCCACTCGCCATGGCCTGATCGTGATGCGCCGAGAACAGCGTGCCGTAGACCGAAAAGAAGAGGCTTTCGGTGGCGGCGTCGCGCATTGCACGATAGAAATCGAGGCTCGCGCTCACCATGTCCGATCCGCAATGCTCCGCGTCGCGCCACGCGTTCTTCGCGGTATCCGGCTTGCGCGCGGCTCTCACCGCGTCCGCTGTCGGGCCGAGCCACGCGAGCCACGGATTGAGGTCCGACATCATCCAGCGCTGCGCACGCAACGGATGAAACTGCCTGAGGAACGTCGCGGTCACGTCGTTGGACATGGCCTGCACGAACGGTTGCGCAAACAGCTCATACGCACGCTGATTGAAATCCGATACCTGTTTCACGGCCTGAAACGGCAATTCGTCGATGCGTTCGAAGCGGTTGAACCGCGCAACCACGTCTTCCAGCCGATGCTCGCGGAACGACACGTCGTATTCGGTCGTGCCGTTCGGGGTCTTGCGTTCGGCGATCTCCATGCCGTACAGCCCCGGCGGAAACGTCTCGATCGCTTCGAGCACCGATGCGATCTGCGTGTACTCCTTCTTCGCAACCTTGCCGCTCACGAAGATGCCGAGATGGCCGATATCCTGATGCATCAGCCCGACGATCACCTGTCCGCGCGACTTGATTTCCTCGGTGCTGCGATAGATGTCCGTGACCCAGTTGAACGCTTGTTGCGGCGGCGTGATGTTGTCGCCGAGCGACGCGAAGAGAATGATCGGCGAGCGGATCGCGCGCAGATCGAACGATGCGCCTTCCACGCCGCGCACTTCGCCCGACCATAGCTGGTTGCCGACGAAGAGATTGCGCGTGATCCATTCGATCTCGTCGCGGTTCATCAGGTAGTAGCCGCCCCACCATCGTTCGAAGTCGAGAAAGCGCGGCGGTTCGGTGTCGATGTTCGCGAACAGGTGGTAATACTTGTCCCACAGGCTGTTCGCGGGATTGAGCGACTCGAAGTTCTGCACGAGATGGGCGCCGTCGAACCGGCCGTTGCCGAGGTCCGCCGTGAACGACGCGAGCCACGTGCCGCCCAGCATGCCGCCGGAATAGCGCATGGGGTTGTCGCCCTCGCCTTCGCTCCATGCGCCGCTCCAGTACGACATCGGCGCGCCGTTGATGACGAGCGGACCCGTTTCGTCCGGATCGGAACTGGCGAGCATCATCGCGGCCCAGCCGCCCTGGCAGTTGCCGACGATCGCGGGCTTCGGACTCTCGGGATGCCGCTCGCGCACGTGCTTCACGAAGCGCTGCTCGGCTGCGCAGACATCGAGCAGGGTCTGGCCCGGCTGCGGATCGCGGAAGAACGTGACGAAATAGACCGGATGCCCCGCACGCAACGCGACGCCGACTTGCGAGTCGTCCTTGAAGCCGCCGATGCCGGGACCGTGACCCGCGCGCGGATCGATGATGAGATACGGGCGCTTCGTATCGTCGATCACGACGCCTTGCGGCGGCACGATACGCAAGAGCGCATAGTTCACCGGGCGCGCGAAGCCGCGTGCATCGAGAAGCATCTCGTACTCGAAATGCAGCACCGGTTCGGAGCCGCGCTTCGCGCGTTCGACGAACTGGTTGCCGCGCTGGCGCAGCGTGTCCCAGAAGAGAATGGAGCGCTGAAAGACATCGACGGCGTAGTCGTATGCATTCGGCTGCGCCGGCATGGATGCACGGGCCGCGCCGTTGTCGAGCCACGTCTTGCCGGCGGCGCTCACGCGCTCGCTGTAGTGCTGCTGCGCGGTTTGCGCGCGCTTCTGGAACACTCGTGCGACCTTGCCCGCGATTTCCTGGCTGCGGGCGAACTGGACGGCATACGTCATGCGTGACCTCCGCCGGAGATTGAGAGGGAAGCGCTTACATCAGATGCAGGGCCGGATGATGAACGACGCGCCTGCGTGATTACGCATGGATATCATCGACAAAACCCATGCGCAACGTTGCATCGGCACGATGTCATCGTCGTTGAGCTACATCAAGGACTGGTCGATGCCGCGTTCAAAACGGCTCCGGCACGTAACGCAGAGGCCGCCCGTTCTCGCGATAGCCGTCGGGCTTCTGGCGTTTCGGCAGCTTCACCTTTTCGCGCGGCACGGCGCTGTAAGGAATGTTCGTCAGCAGGTGGCTGATGACATTGAGACGCGCGCGCCGCTTGTCGTCGGAACGCACGACGTACCAGGGCGCGTGTTCGGTATCGGTGGCGGCGAACATGTCGTCGCGTGCGCGCGAGTAGTCGTACCAGCGGCTGTAGGATCGAAGGTCCATTGGCGAGAGCTTCCAGATCTTGCGTTCGTCGTGGATGCGCGCTTCGAGACGGCGCGTCTGTTCATCCGGACCTACTTCGAGCCAGTATTTCAGCAGGATCACGCCTGAATCGATGATCGCGCGCTCGACGAGCGGCACGCCGCGCAGAAAGGTATCCACCTGCTCCTGCGTGCAGAAGCCCATCACGCGTTCGACGCCCGCGCGGTTGTACCAGCTCCGGTCGAAGAGCGTGATTTCGCCGGCTGCGGGCAGATGCGGCAGATAGCGCTGCATGTACATCTGCGTCTTTTCGCGGTCGGTCGGCGCGGGCAGCGCGACCACACGAAACACGCGCGGACTCACGCGTTCGGTGATCGCGCGGATGGTGCCGCCCTTGCCCGCGCCGTCGCGTCCCTCGAACACGACGCAGATTTTCGCGCCGGTATGAACGACCCATTGCTGCACTTTCACGAGTTCGACATGCAGGCGCGCGAGTTCCTTTTCGTAGGTCTTCGCGCTCAGGCGATCATGTCCGCTCTCGCGGTCGTGCGTGCGTTCCGGCTCTGCGATCGCATCGTGATGGTTCATGTGTGTTCCCCTCAACGCTCGTGGCGCTCGGGCATGACCTGCACCACGAGCGTGCGTTCCTTCCAGACCATGTTGTGCAGGCGCGGCTGGAAGCGGCGCAGCACATACGACTCCACGGAATCGAACGTCACGACCGCCGCCGGATGCTCGCCCGTGCCGCGCACGCGTCTGATGGAATCGAAAGAAGGGAATCCGTACTTACAGAGGAACTCGCGGATCTCGTCATCGGTCGTTTCCTCTTCGACATTGCCAAGCCAGAGATCGCCCATTACGAAGCCCTCCATCGCATGCGGGACGTGCGCCGCCGCGTTGATCAGTATTCAGCTTCTATAGCGTAGTACACAATCGCGGCCATCACGACGATTCATGACGACTCGTCGCCATTCCCCTGCTTGCGCTGCGCGAGCGGATTCAGCGCCGCCACGAACACGACGATGCCCGCGCCCAGCGCGACCATTCCATAGCGGAACTCGGGCCGCACGTCGTAGATGAGACCGTGAATGGTGCCGTACAGCCCGCCCAGCCAGATGAACACGCCAATGGCCGCGATCACCATTCGAAGCTCGTCTCGTCTCATCCATGCCTCCGTGGCGCACTCCGTTGCACCGCATCCGCCACTCATCACAACACGTTCCGCTGGCTCGGATCGTAGCGAGGATCGGGCTGCTTCTGCGTCTGCCTGAGCACGCCGTCCTTGTCGAAATAGAAATGGAATAGCAGATGGTCGATGTTGTTCTCCACATACCGATACGACCACACTTCGCGGTCCATGCGCTTGAAATACGACGTTTCGAACGGCCGGCCGAATGCGGTCAGCACGTCGTCGCGCGTCCACTTGCCGACTTCCGCGCGATAGAACTCGTTGTCCTGAAGCACTTGCCGCACACTGACGACCTTGCCCGATGCATCGATATCGACGGCTGTGGTCGTGGAACCCATCGGCTGCGTCGGCCACATCAGCCGCTTGCCGCCGCCGGGCAACTCATAGCTTTCCTTCGGCGCACCGAGACGCGCGATGATCGCCTGCTGATCCATGCCCGCATCCACGCGCGCTTCCTGCTGCGCGCAAGCGGCAAGCATCAACACGGCGGCAGTGCTCAGGCTCACACCATGCCGGCGCGACAATAAAAGGCCCTTTTTCATGGCACTTTATTTGGGCATCGCGGGATCGACGGAAATGGCCAGCGCTTCGGTGTACACCGCCTTCACCTGGTCGCCCTTCTTCACGCGCTTCAATCGGTCGGGGTCGGACACGACGACATCCACCGTCTGCCCGCGCGGACCGCGCAGCGTCACGACGTTCGCATGGCGATCGACGGCGACGACATCCGCGATGATCGTCACCTCGCGCCCGATCTCGCCGCCCGGCTTCGCGCCCTGCGGCGCGCGCGCTTCGATTTCTTTCTCGGAACGCTTCACGTCGGTCTTCGTATCGACGAGGCTCAGGCTGAGCGATTCGCGATACTGCGCCGTGACGACATCGCCGACCACGAGCTGATCGAAGTTGCGCGCTTCTGGCGTCACTTCGAGTTCCAGCACCTTTCCCGCTTTCGTCTTGAGCGTGACGGTGCGCGTGGCCGGATCGATGCCGACGACCGTCGCCGTGACCTTCGCCACGCCCTGCACCGTGGCGCCGTGCTGTCCGCGCTCGATGCTCATGTCCGTTTCGGGCTCGGCGGACAGCGCGCTCGTGCAAAGCGCAAGACATGACAGCAGAAGCAGACTCGTGCGCCTCATCTTCTCGCTCCTTCTACATGGCTTCAAACAGCGCCGCGTACCTTGAACGTCATTGAATCGAATAGCCGCGACCCTGCATGCAGGCGGCCCACGCGCGGTAATACGTGCTCATCGCGCCCTGGCTTTGCGCCTGTGCGTTGGCTTGCTGCTCGCGCCGGTTCTGACGCGCGCGCATGCCGCCCGCCATCGTGCCGGCGGTGGCGCCGATGGCCGCGCCCTTGCCCGCATCGCCCGCGATCGCGCCGATGACCGCGCCGCCCGCCGCGCCGCGCGCAGCACCGCCCACGCGTTCGCCGCCGCCGACAGCAGGCCCGCTCGGCGGTGGCGGCGCTGCCGATGCCGTCGCCGGATCGATGCCCGTGTTGCTCTTCGCCCAGCTATAGCAGGCGCCATCGTCCTTCTGCTGTTGCTGCGCGCTCTGTCCTTTCGACGGATAAGCGATCGGCTTGCCTTGCGCCATCACGTCGAGCGCCAACACCGCGATCACGATGGCGCAACTCACTCGCATTCTCTTTGCGTTCATGCCCACTCCTTGCCTTCCTTCTCATTCGACGAACGTACTTCAACGGCAGCGCGCATGCGCCACGACTCTTCTGATACACCACGCCGTTGCCGTTGACAATGACAGTCATGCCGCCGCTCTCTCTATTGCACGAGAAAGCGCTTGCGATAAACGTGATAGCGCGCCGACCGGTTTCGGTCCCTGAAACAATGCGAGTCGGTTCGATGAGATGTGCGAACGGTATCGTCGATTTTTTCGCAGCAGCGTGCCGAAAACGGCGTGAATCGCCGCCATTGATCGCGGAGTCAGTTTGAAGATATGCAAACGCCGTGGCTTATTCAAGGCCACGGCGCGTGCGCCGCGCATCGCGCTTGTCAGCTTGCCTTTACTTCATTCACGAGCGGCTCGTTTATCTCGAACGCACTCACGCTTTGCAGCGTCGTTTCGCAAATGGTCGTAAGCGCTTCGCGAGTCAGATAGGCCTGATGCCCCGTCACGATCACATTCGGAAATGAAACGAGACGCTGCATGACATCGTCCTGAATGATTTCATTCGACAGGTCGCGAAAGAAGAGACTGCCTTCCTGCTCGTACACGTCGATGGCGAGTCCGCCCAACTGTCCGCTCTTCAATGCCCCGATGACCGCCTCGGTATCGATCAGCGCGCCGCGGCTCGTGTTGATGAGCAGCGCGCCGGGCTTCGCGCGTGAGAGCATGCCGGCGTTGATGATGTGATGCGTCTGCGGCGTCAACGGACAATGCAGGGAGATGATGTCCGCCTTCTCGCCGATCTCGCCGGGCTCAGCATAACGGCAGCCGAGCGATTCGAATTCCGCCGACGGATACGGGTCGTAGCCGATCACCTCGCATCCGAAGCCGAGCATGATCTGCGCGAACACGCAGCCGATCTTTCCCGTGCCGACGACCGCGACCGTCTTTCCGTACAGATCGAAGCCGATGAGTCCATCGAGCGAGAAGTTCGAATCGCGCGTGCGGTTGTACGCGCGATGCACCTTGCGGTTGATCGCGAGCAGCAGCGCGACGGCGAACTCCGCCACGGAATACGGCGAATACGTGACCACGCGCACGACCTTCATGCCGAGCCGCGCCGCCGCTTCGAGATCGACATTGTTGAAGCCCGTGCAGCGCAACGCGACGAGACGCGTGCCGCCGCGATGCAGCGCTTCGAGCGCGCGCGCATCGGCCTTGTCGTTGACGAAGATGCAGACCGCGCCGAAGCCGTTGGCGAGACCGGCCGTATCGTGATCGAGCAGCACGTCCAGATATCTGAGCGCGTGGTGCTCCGACTTGTTCGCTTCATCGAGAAACTTGCGCTCGTAAGGCGTCGAACTGAAGATCGCGACTTCCATGATGGCCTCCCTGAAAATGTCGATACGGCTTTAGCCGCTCGCGAGCGATATGGCGATCTGAACGAAAAGCACTTTCACGATGGTCATCGACGGAAAAATCATCGCGTACATGATGTCGGGCTGCTCGGTCGGCGCAATGCGATTCGCGAATGCGAGGATGGCCGGGTTGCCCGTCGCGCCGCAAATCACGCCGGCGGTGGTATCGAACGGCAGCCTGAATAGCCACAGGCAGCACGCCGCCGTCACGCTCACGAGCACGGCCAGCGTGATCGCGCCGTATAGCAGCAGCAGCGGGCCGGCCGTGCCCACGGTCGCGATGAACTTCGGCCCGCACGATATGCCGACCTGCGCGAGAAAGATGGTGAGCCCGAGATTGCGCAGCACGAGATTCGCGGAGAGCGGCATGACCCACACGAAAGGCCCGTTGCGGCGCAACTTCCCGAGACACAGCGCGAGCAGCAGCAGCGCCGCGAGGCCGAGACTGAACGAACCGAGACCCGGCACGGGCAGCGGCAACGCGCCGATCAGAAGCCCCGCCGCCGCGCCGATGCCGAGGCAGATGAAGCTCAAGTCCGCGGTGCCTTTGATGGAATCGCCGAAGAACGCGCGAATGGTCGCCTGATGCGCGCGATTGACGAGCAGGCCCACGCGATCGCCTGCTTCGATCACGAGATCGGGCGTGGAAAGCAGATCGGCGTCGCCGCGTCGCACATGCGCGATCGCGCACTTCACGCCATCGGGAAAGCGGATGTTGCCGAGCGCCATGCCGACCACCGCCGGATTCGATGCGAACACGCGCATGTAGTCGAGATCTTCGCGACGGCTCGTCACGCGGCCCGGCTGCAACTCGCCGCATAGCGCGGTGGCCTGTTCGAGCAGCCGGCGATCCGTGGCCGTGGCAAGCAGGACATCGTCGGAGCGCAAGACGAAGTCATCGGCGGGCAACTGGTTGTGATGCTCGCGACGCACCGCTGCAATCGCGACGCCCGCAGGCAACCGAGCCGTGAGCGCCGCAATGGTGAGACCGAAGAAGCTCTCGTTTCTCAGCGCGATTTCGGCGGTTTCGAGCACCTTCGCGGGCGGCTTCGCGATCTTCGCCTTCAGCATGACCTTCAGCGCGTAGAGAAACAGAATGGGCCCGGCCACGCCGAACGGATACGCGACGCTATAGGCAACGGCGGCGTCGTTGCTTTTCATCGATGCAATCGCGACTTGCAGGCTTGCCGTGCTCGTGCCGCTGCCGGCGAACATGCCGAGCGAATCGGCGAGCTTGATGCCGAGCGGAATGAACGCGCACGACACGAGACCCGAGACGATCACGCCGACGCATGCGGCCGCGTTCGCCTTCGCGCCGTCGCGGCTCGTGAGGCCCTTGAAGAACTGCGCGCCGTATTGAATGCCGATTCCGTATAGAAACAGCAGCAGCCCCAGCGTGCCGAGCAACGCGGGCGGCGCGGACTTAGGCGCGAACGCGCCCACGGCGAGTCCGACGAACAGCACCGCGCCGGACCCGAGCGCGACGCCCTTGATGTTGATCTCGCCGATCAGATAACCGAGCGCGATGGTCAGAAACAGCGCGAATAGCGACTGATTTTCGAGGAACGTCCTGACTGCATCCATGCTGCCTCCCGTCGATCTTGCCGTTCTGCCTGCAAACATTAAAGACGCTCGACGGGGCGCAGTCCAGATTCATTGACTGCGATGACTCGATTTGCGAAACGATCGGGAGCGGCGCATCGAATGTTCGAACGTGCCGCTCGCGTGGATTGCTACTCACGCGCTTACATCATCGCGCGAAGGTAGACTAACCCTTCTCTTCCAGCGACCGCCGATGCGCGAGCAGCGCCATCAAGCGACGATCCCGCCAACGGCTGCGCTCTTCGATGCGGTCCCGATCCAGCACCGCGCGGCGTTCCGCGTCGAGCCGCGTGAGCGTTTCGTCGGACCAGTGAAACGGCGTGCGCGTCGCCGCGATACTGCGATATGTGCCGCCATAGCGCGACGCATAATCCGCCACGCCTCCGGGCGCGTTCAGGTCGATGGTCTCGAACGGACCCATGAACGACCAGCGCATCGCGAGACCATCGCGCATGACGGTATCGAGGTCGGCTGCGCTCGCGTAGCCTTGTTCGTAGAGACTCAACGCTTCGTCGAGCACGGCGCCTTGCAAGCGGTTTAATAAGAACCCCGAAATTTCCCGATTCACGACGACCGGCTTTTGCCCCGCTTCTTCGTATAGCGCGCGCGCACGTTCCAACGTCTGCGGCGCGGTCCACGGCGCGCCGCACAGTTCGACGAGCGGCACGAGCGAGGGCGGATTCACCGGGTGCGCCACGAGACAGCGCGCGCGCCCTTGCAGCCCTTCGGTGAAGGTCGATGCAGGCAGTCCCGATGTCGAGCTTGCGAGCAGCGCATCGGGCTTCGTCAGCCGGTCCAGTTCGGCGAACAATGCGCGCTTCGCATCCACCACCTCGGCGATGTTCTCTTGCACGAGATCGGCATCCGCGACGGCTTGCGCCAGCGTCTCGCATGCGGCGATGCGCGCGACGATGGTATCGACGGCTTCGTCGATCAGACCGAACGATGCGAGGTCCTCCACGCTTTCGCGGATCGCCGGTATCGCGCCCGCGAGCATGTCGGCGGATGCATCGTGAATCTTCACCGTGAAGCCGTTGCGCGCGAACACGATGGCCCACGCGCGGCCAATGCGCCCCGAACCGATGACCGCGACGTTTCTTCCTTGCATTCGATTGATCCTCTATAAGTTACGAGTCCGCGCGTTGACCGCGGTCAGCACGACGATCCCTGCACTGTCGTTCACGATGCTTCGCGCATCAGAAGTTGGTGTCGCTCGCGCCCTTGAGTTGCAGCATTTCGCGCGCTTCGTCCGGCGTGGCGATATCGAGCGACAGCCCTTCGATCACCTGCCTGATCTTGCGCACTTGCGCGGCGCTGGATTCCGCGAGCTTGCCCGGTTCGATCCACAACGAATCTTCCAGGCCCACGCGCACGTTCGATCCCTGCGCGACGCCCATGGAGCCGAGCGTGATCTGATTGCGGCCCGCACCGAGGATCGACCAGACATAGTCCTTGCCGAACAGGCGGTCCGCCGTGCGGCGCATGTGCGCGAGATCTTCGGGATGCGGACCGATGCCGCCCAGCAAGCCGAACACGCTCTGCACGAAGAACGGCGGCTTCGCGAGCCCGCGGTCCACGAAATGCGCGAGGTTGTATAGATGCGAGATGTCGTAGCACTCGTACTCGAAGCGCGTGCCGTTCGCACTGCACGAAGTGAGGATGTATTCGATATCCGCGAACGTATTCTTGAACACGAGATCGCGGCTGTTCTCCAGATGCTTGCGCTCCCACTCGTATTTGAATTCCTTGAAGCGATCGAGCATCGGATAGAGGCCGAAGTTCATCGAGCCCATATTGAGCGACGCCACTTCCGGCTTGAAATGATGCGCGGGCTTCAATCGCTCGGCGACGGTCATATGCGGACTGCCGCCCGTCGTGATGTTGATGACCGCGTCGGTTTCCGCCTTGATGCGCGGCAGAAACTCCTGGAACACGGCGGGATCTTGCGTGGGATGGCCGTCGTTCGGATCGCGCGCGTGAAGGTGAATGATGGCCGCGCCTTCCTTCGCCGCCGCGAGCGCCGCATCGCCGATCTGCTGCGGCGTCAGCGGAAGATACGGCGACATGGACGGCGTATGGATCGCACCGGTCGGCGCGCATGTGATGATGACCTTGCGTTTGTTTGCCATGGGGTCCTCTTAAGTCCTTTTGTCCGTGTGGGTCTTCAGTTCAAAGCACTTCGACGTTGCCGCACACCGAGATGGCCTGCCCCGAGATGCCGCTGCCCGCGGGCGAGCACAGAAAGAGCGCGGTCGCCGCGACTTCTTCGGGCGTCGTCATGCGGCGCAGCGAAATCTTCGCGAGATACTGCTGCTCCATCTCGTCGTATGAGAGGTTCATCTGCTTCGCGCGCGCGGCGATCACGCGTTCGATGCGCGGCCCTTTCACGACGCCCGGCTGTATCGCGTTGACGCGAATGTTCGTGGGACCGAGTTCGATCGCGAGGCTCTTCACCATGCCGACCACGGCCCACTTCGTCGCTGCATACGGCGTTCTGAACGCATAGCCGAGCCTGCCCGCCACCGACGACAACGCGATGATCGTCCCGCCATGCGGTGCGTTGCGGAGAAGCGGCACCGCGCGCCGCGCGAAGTAGAACTGCGCGTTGAGATTCACGTCCACGGTGTCTTCCCACGCCTCGACGTCGATCTCTTCGATACCGCCCGTCGGTCCCGCGATGCCCGCGTTGTTCACGAGCACATCGAGGCCGCCGAGCTGGCTTTCCACATCGCTGAAGACGCGTTCCACCGCATCGCGGTCGGACACATCCGCGAGCGTCGCGGTAATCGGATTCAGTTCGGCGCAGGCTTCGGCTTGCGCGAGCGCATCGATGGCGTCGGGGCTCGCATCGCAGACATGCACGCGCGCGCCGGCATCGATGAAAGCGCGCGCGGTCACGAGCCCGATGCCCGATGCGCCGCCCGTGATGAGCACGCGCAAGCCCGCCTGCGGTTTCAACATCTGAATAACCGTCATTCGTCGTCTCCGTCTATTTATTCGCGATCCTAAGCGTTTGCCTTCTTGATACTGAATTCACTGGCTTGTTCCGCGCCTTGCAGACGCTCCGCGATATCCGCCGCCGCATCGCCGATATCTTCTTCGATGCCTGCACGCGCGCCTTCGCCGTCGCCGCGCCAGAGCGCCTCGACGATATGTCGATGCGCGGTCATCGAACGGCGCATGTGCGGGATATCGGGTGCGACGAGATTCAGGAACGGACCGATGCGCATCCACAGGTTCTTGATCGTCGCGAGCGTGATGTCGCTTGCGCCGTGCGTGTAGATGGCAATGTGGAATTCGAAATTGTCGCGCAGATAGGCGGGGCCGTCGCCGGCTTCGACATGCGCGTCCATCACGTCATAGACAGCTTGCAACGCGGTGAGATGCGCATGCGTCATGCGCGACGCCGCGCGCTTCGCAACCGCGCCTTCGAGCGCGATGCGCACGTCGCGCAGTTCGCCGAGCAGTTCGAGCGTCATCGGCGGGACCATCAGCGCGCGGCCGGGTCCGTCGATCAGCGCGCCTTCCGCCTGCAGACGCGTGAGGGCCGCGCGCACCGGCATGGTCGACGAACCGACGGCTTCCGCCACGCTGCGCAAGCTCAACAACTGGCCCGGCGCGAAGCGGCCCGTCATGATCGCCTCGCGCAATTGCGCATAGACGCGGCCCGCCATGGTTTCCCTTGCCACGAGTTCCAGCGAGGAAAGATCCGTTGTGGAGCGTGTCGCCACTGTGCGTCTCCGTCGTATGACTCGAGTTACGCTGCGTCAGCTGTGACCTGTGATCACAGTTCGGTTCAGTGAATTCTGTTACGTGTTCCGTTCGACGTCAACGGCGTTTCGTTAGGGGAAAACGCGGACGCGTGGCTAGCGTGCGCTCACACGCTCGCATGCGATCAACGCGATATACACGATGCCCGCGCCAAGGCTCGTGCATCCGCTATAGCGAACGAGGCCCATCGCCCATCCTTCATTCGCGACGAGCATCCATAGCGCGAACGCGAGACCGCACCAGCCCGCGATGCGAAAGGCATGCGTTTGTCCGCGCGTCATGAGCCGCTTGAACAATGTGAGTTGATGGCGCTCCATCGCCATGGCGAGGCACGAGAACGAGGCGATGCATACGACGACTGCGAGCATAGGCGTCATGCGTTCTCCTTCTCGCGCACATGATCGATGACACCCGCCCGCTCACGCACCGATGTCTTCGCGCGCGGACGATGACGCGTGACGCGCATCGCCAGCACGGCATGCAGTGCTGCGAAGGCCCACATCATCGCTTCGAAGCCCGCGAAAACAAGGTCGCCTTCCGCGATGCTGCGCCAGAACGGCCGTTGCGTGGTGATCGCATCGAGCACGGGCAACAACGCAAGCAACGCGGCCGCAAGCCATAACAATTCGATCCATGCGCGCTTGGCGGCGCGCGTCATCGCGTAGAGCAAGGTCGCGCCCCACACCGCGAAGAACACGTTCACCTCCGCATTCGCGCGGTCCGCGAGCGTAACCGGCAGCACGCGGTTGGCCCACAAGTAACTCGTCATGGCAACCGAAAGCCCCGCAATGCTCGCGATATTCAGGCGGTCGACGAGCCAGAAGCCGAAGTAAGGCCGCGCGGGATCGGGCAGCTTCTGACGGCGCTTGACGGTCCACATCACGAGGCCCGTGCCGACCATCGCGGTGCCGCCGAGACTCACGATGAAATAGAGCCAGCGCAATTGAAGATCGCTGAAGCGTCCGAGGTGCAGCGCATACATCACGCCGCGCGTTTCGGCCGCGCCGCCCACGTGTTCCTTCACGTCGATCAGCTTGCCGGACACGCCGTCGAACAGCATGTATTGCGGGCTCATCGATACCCGCGACGCCTCGCCTCGCGACACGGCCACGCGCGCGTTGGCATCGCCGGGAAGCGTGATCGTCACGCGGCCCACGTGATCCTTGCCCCAACGCGCCTGCGCTTCGCGGACCATCGCATCGACGGGACTCAGCGGCGCTTGCTTGCCGCTCGGCTTGCCCGGCTGAATGAAGGCGCTCGTTTGAGCCTGCATTGCCTGACGTTGCGCGGGCGTCCTGAGCGCGGTCTGCGCGCCCCACGGCATGTACATCGTCATGAGCGTGACGAGACCGGTGTAGGTGATCATCGCGTGAAAAGGCAGGCCGAACACGGATAGCGCGTTGTGCGCATCGAGCCATGAACGCTGGCCCTTGCCGCCGCGAAACGTGAAGAAGTCGACGAAGATCTTCTTGTGCGTGATGACGCCGCTCACGATGGCGACGAGCATGAACATCGCGCAGAAGCCCGCAATCCAGCGTCCCCATAGCGGCGGCATGTAATAGAACTGGAAGTGGAAGCGATAGAAGAACTCGCCGCCGAGCGTGTCGCGCGATGCGGTCTTCTGCCCTGTGAAGGGATCGAACGTGCCGTCCTGAAACGTGCGTTGGCCGGGCGCGGCGTGCGGCGTGCGCCAGAACGCGCTCACGACGTTCGTGCGATCCGAAGGCAGATCGAAGCTCCATTGCGCGCTTCCCGCCGCGATGCTGCCGAGCGTGCCGGCCACGCGCTGCGCCGTTTGCGCGGCATCGGGCGACTCGCTCCGATGCGGCGATTCGGGCCGCATCCATTGCGAGGTCTCGTCCTTGAAGTAGCTGACGGTGCCGGTCAGGAACATCGCGTAGAGAATCCAGCCCGCGAGCAGACCCGCCCACGTGTGCAGGTCGGACATCGTCTGCCGGATGCCGCGAGGCTTTATTTCAGGGCTTTTCTTCACGACGCCTGCCCTGCGAACCACACGCTGGCCGCCGCCAGCAGCAGCGGCGCGGCTGCAACGATGAGACCGGCCCACGCGCGCATCGCGCTTCGCACGGCGAAGACCCAGATCACCGCGCACGCGTACACGACGAAGCTCAGCAACATGCCGGCAAGCACGGCCTGCGTCTTGTCGATGGGCAACGCGAGCGTGGCCACGCTCGTCAACGCGGCGAGCGCGTAGCCGCCGAACATCGCGGCGACGATGCGGGAGATGAGCGGTGCGGCTTTCATCGGAATGTCGATACTCATGGCGAAGGGCCGAACGGCGCGTCGTGCGCTTCGTTCGGCCCTTGTTTCAGGGATTGAAATTGAATATCGGCGATTATCGCTTAATTGCGAATCATTCGCAATTCGAGGGGATGCGCTTAGCCGAAGGAATGCCGAAGCGCGCCGGCATTAACGCCGCGCAGCGGTTGCCCGTCTGCGCGGCGAGGCGGTTCAGAGATGAGTGACGAACGTTTTACTGAAGGCCTTCGCCGCGCACCGTGCCTGCGTCGCGGAAACGGATCTTGTGCGGCATGGCCCACGCAATCAGCGCAGCCGTGAAGATGCAGACGACCGCGATCGCATACAGCCCCATCGATGCGCTGCCGAGCATGTCCTTCACCTTGCCGACCATGTACGGCGCGACGATGCCGCCGAACTGACCCAGCGAGTTGATCAGCGCAAGCCCGGCCGCCGCCGCCGCGCCGGTCAGAATGCGCGCGGGGAACATCCAGAAGATGCCGAACGATGCGATCACGCCCGTCGCCGAGATGCTCAGGCCGAGCACGAGCAGCACCGTGTTCGTGGGCCACGCGGCGCTGATGAAATAGCCGAACGCGGCGGCCAGCGCGCAACCGGTCAGATGCCAGCGGCGCTCGCCCGTGCGGTCCGAGTTGCGGCTGATGAGCACGGTGCCGATCATCGCGGAGAGATACGGAATCATCGTGATGAGACCGATGACGAGCGGATCGCTATTGCCCGCGCTTTTCACGAGCTGCGGCATCCAGAAGAGGAAGCCGTAGATGCCCATGCACAGGCCGAAGTAGATGAGCGAGAACAGATAGATGACCGGCCAGCGCAATGCAACGAGAAAGGAATGCGTGCTGTCCACCTTGCGATCGCGCGCGATGATCGCGGAAAGCAGGCTCTTTTCAGCGGGCGTGAGCCACTTCGCATCTTCGACGCGATCGTCGAGCACGAACAGCACCATCAAACCGAGCGCGATGGAAGGCAGCCCTTCGAGCAGAAAGAGCCACTGCCAGCCCGGCATGCCGTTCAAGCCGTCGAAGTACTTGAGGATGCCGCCCGAGATCGGCCCGCCGATGATCCCGCACAACGCAATCGCGCCGAAGAACAGCGAGTTCATGCGCCCGCGACGTTCGGCGGGAAACCATTGCGTATAGAAGTACAGCACGCCCGGCACGAAGCCCGCTTCGAGCGCGCCCAGCAGAAAGCGCAGCACATAGAACGACGTTTCGTCGCGCACGAACATCATCGCCGCCGATGCCGCGCCCCACGAAATCATGATGCGCGCGATCCAGCGGCGCGCGCCCGTGCGGACCATGATCGCGTTGCTCGGAATCTCGAACAGCAGATAGCCGATGAAGAACACACTCGCGCCCAAGCCATACGCGGCTTCGCTCAGGCCGAGTTGCGACTGCATCTGCAGCTTCGCGAAACTGATGTTCACGCGGTCCAGATACGCCGCCACGAAGCACGCGAGGATGAGCGGCACGATGCGCCAGCTCACCTTGTTGAAAATGCGCGCTTCATCGAGCGCGTGCGCCTCGGGGACGACGTCCGCCAGGGTTTTGAGCATTGCTTGTCTCCGTCGATACTTTTATATGAAGCACTGCGTCAGCCGAAATGCTCGGGCTCGTCTATCCGCGTCCGACGAACGGCCTCTTCGTCGCCATGACGGTCATGTACTGCACGTTCGCTTCGAGCGGCAAGCCCGCCATGTAAGCGACCGAACGTGCGGCATGCGCGAGGTCCATCGTGGGTTCGGGCGCGCGTTCGCCGTTGGCCTGCAGCACGCCGCTCTGCATCTTCGCGGCCATCTCGGTCATCACGTTGCCGAAGTCGATCTGGCAGACCGCGATGTCGTACTTGCGGCCATCGAGCGCGCATGCCTTCGTGAGCCCGCTCACCGCGTGCTTGCTCGCGGTGTAATCGGCGGAATGAAGACGCGGCGTGTGCGCGGACAGCGAACCGTTGTTGACGATGCGGCCGCCGCGCGGCTCTTGCGCGCGCATCTGCCGAAAGGCCGCCTGCGTGCATAGCAGCGTGCCCGTCACGTTGATATCGAGCATGCTGCGAAAGCGCTCGACCGACAGGTCTTCAACCGAGACTCCTTCCACGCCCAGGCCCGCGTTGTTGAACAGCAGATCGAGCCGGCCGAAGCGTTGCCGCACGGTATCGAAGAGATGCGTGACGGATACGGGATCGGCCACGTCGGTTGCGATGGCGAGCAGGCGGTCGGCGGCGTCCGCACGCTGCCCGGCGTAATCGCGAATGACGGCATCGAGCGCGTCCTGCCGACGGCCCGCGAGCGCCACGCGCCAGCCTTCGTCGGCGAGCGCGTGGACCGTCGCGCGGCCGATACCGCTGCCCGCTCCCGTGACGATGGCGACGCGGTTTGCATTCGGTCTGTCGTGCTGACTCATTGTTCGTGTTCCCCCGGAATGTTCTGGATCGTCCTTGCATCGACTTAGCGAATCTAGCCAAAAGCCCGCGCGCCCAATATTGAGAATTTGCGATAGGGGTATGAGAAAGCGTTATACCTTTGGCGTATTCATGGGCAGATCCGGCGGCCATGCGCGTGCGGTAAGTCTTGCATCGCCCTTACGCAGCAAGGTTTCCGGCGTTGTTGCGCCACGGCATCGCGCTGTATGCGAGTCCCCGTGCGTGTTGTCTGCCGAAATGTGAATAGGGGAAGATGCGGGGGAAGATGCGAACGGCTTTTCGCTTTTCTGCCGACGGTCGCTAAAGCGGCGCCGCTACCGCGCCGTCCACGAGAAGAGCACGGCACACGACATCGAGAACTTCACATTATTCAGTGCACCTACTGACTTACGAGAATATGCACTGGACCTTTCGATTTCTAACTTCTATAAAACGTGAGTGTGCGGCATCGCGCAGGAAAGCCATCTGAATCACACGTCGATTTTCACACGGCGGCGCTCGAACTCACTCGACGCGCCTGTGTCCGATCGTGCCCGATTGTTCCTTTTGCTGCCGCGCACCTGTTCGAATCAACGCATGTTGGAAACAAGAACGTGGAGGTTGATCATCATGAGCAATAGTGCCTCAGGCAGGTTTCTGATTCACGCCCTCGTCGGCGTCATCGGCGTCACAGCGGCAACGTGGGCATCGACCGGTCATTCACAGACGCTCCCGAAACAAGGCATGATCGAAGCAACTTACACCGCATCCGGAGCCGATGTTCGAAACGTCACCGTCAGCGGCGACGACGCCGTCTATCTCTTCGAATCGACGCTCCTGATGACCAACAGCAACAAGACGCCGCTGATGCAGAACGTGACCGCGCGCTGCGTCGAAGCGGGATTCAGCGCCGGCAGCGCAACGGGATACTGCGTCTATTCGGACAAGGACGGCGACAAGTTCGTCGAGGCGTACACGTATCAGGGCGGATCGACGACAGGCAAAGGCACGCTCAGTTCGGGCACCGGAAAATACAAGGGCATCCAGGGACAGTTCGACTGGCAGCAAGTCGTCGCCCTGCCCTCGGATAAAGGCACGTACAACTACATCGGCAAGAAGACGGGCAGCTATCGCATTCCGTAGAACGGCGGCGTTCGGTCTTCTCTGCCGCATCAGTGCGCGCCGTACATCGGCATTCGCGAACTGCGCGCGCTTAGACGATATGCGGCAGCACGATCCATCCCGCCCACGCGATCAGCCCAATCCCGAGCGCCTTGCCGATGTATCGTCCCGAAGGAAGGTTCTTTTCCGCCGCCATGACGGCGCCGAGCGCGAGCATCCACCCGACGCTTCCCGTTCCCACCGCGAACATGAGCAGCATGAGCGTCCAGCAGCAGCCCACGCAAAACGCGCCGTGATTCACGCCCATCAGAAAGCTGTCGCGTCGCGCGTTCCGGCCGCTCCAGTGCTCCATGACGAACATGAGCGGCGAGCGGCACTTGTCCAGGCACCGATACTTGATGCGGCTGAACTGGTAGACGCCCGCCAGCCCGACCACGCCCGCGCCCAACAGCCACGCATGCAGCGAGATCATCGGCGTGCGCTGCGCGAACTGATGCAACACGGCATCGGCGCCGTGCGCCACTGCGCCGAACATCGCCCATGCAGCGGCATAACCCGAGACGAGCAATGCAAGCAGCACGCGCCTGTCCGCGCGCGTGGCGGTGAGGCGTCTGAAGTTCGCGAGCAATGGAAACACGGTCGGCAGCATCATGGCCGCGATCATCAGCAGCCACGCCGCGCTATGCAGCAACGCGTCGAGCATCACGCTGCCGCCGGGAACGGATTCGCAAAGCGCGGCCACGCTCGGCAAGTCGAGCCAGCTCGCGTGATGCACGTAGCGCGCATACGGCCCCGCGCCCCACGCCCACAGCACGACCCAGGCGCTCGCCACCAATGCCGCGAAGAGGGGCGCGAAAAGCCGCGCGCGTTCGGCGTTGCGCATGTCGACGCCCGCTTCGTTATGACGCGAAGCTGAACGAGCCTTGAATGGCGTTATGCCCGCTCAACGTGAAATCGATGCCCAGCGTATCGTTCTTCAAGCGAAACTTATTCGCTTTGCCGACGTATGCGGGCGAGCCGGGTATCGTCGAGAAGATGCTTTCGACGAGCTTCGTCGGCTCGCCGGTGGGACCGCGATACGGTTCCAGTTCGGCGTCGACCGTCTGGCCCACGGTGAGTCTGCCCTTGCCGTCGCGCACCGTGTATTCGATCGGCGCACGCTCGACCGATACCACCTCGCCGATCAGCTTCACCAGTTCCGCGAGCGGGCCGCCGCGCTCTCCGCGATGCACGCTCAAGAGCGCATCGTATTGCGCGTCGGTGGCGTTGTTATCGACATACATCGCAACACGCCATTCGCCTTTCAGCACATTGCCCGGAATGAACGCGGCGAACGCGACGGTGATGCCCGACACGTCCACGCCATCGATCACGCCTTTTTCATAGTGATACGCCATTGCGCTACGGCATGTCCCGTTATCCGGATCTTCGCCGATCCAGCACGGACACAGCACTTTGCATTCGCATACTTCGAGAATGCTGCCTTCCAGTCGATAGCTCATTTCCGCCCTCATCCGTTGATGTCGAACGATCGGGCCGTCGTTAAAACACGTGTGTTCGATTGTGCGTTGTCTTGTTCCGAGCGACGTCCGCCCGCTTTCAGTTTTAGGCGTTATGCGCACGGATGGAAAGCCGCACGAATTATTTCCCAGTTGTCCATACTAATAAACCTGTACTACGCTGTCCCGGTGACACCGAACACGCATTCATTCGACGAATGCGCGAGTCAGTCAAAGCACGTTCGTTATAAATCACTCGACGCGGTCCGCGGTTCTCGAAGCTCCACGCCAGTTCAATCAACGGAGGCTCGCATCGTGCTCATGCCGCTCGAAGAGTTTCGTTTTGGACGCGGACAACGGTCGGCGTTGGCCGCAACGCGCCGCCGATCCAACGTGATGGTCATCACGGGGCCGACGGTCGGTGCCGGCAAGACCTACGTGGCCGCGAATCTCGCGGGCATCAACGCGCGCGCCGGCAAGCACGTATTGCTCATCGACGCCGATCTGCGACACGGGCGCGTGGCGTCCTTGTTTGGCCTTTCGCCCGGTGCGGGACTCGCGCATGTGCTCAGCGGAAGGACGGACATCAAGGCGGCGCTTCGCTCCGTGGACGTGCGCGGCCTCCAGGTGATGACAGCCGGCGGCGAACTCGCGGACCCGTCCGAGTTGCTTTCGAACGGACGTTTGCCTGAAATGTTGCGGCAACTCACGCCGCATTACGACGTCATCTTCATCGATACCCCGGCGATACTCGCCTTCGCCGATGCAATCACCGTGGCCGCGCTCGGCGGATCGACGATTCTGATCGCGCCGCCCGGAGCGCAAAGCGACGACGATCTGGAAGACGCGGTCAACGTGCTTCAGCGCACGGGCGCGAACGTCGCCGGCGTGATCTATAACGCGCCGCCGCGCCGCGCAGGCGACGATCGCAGGCGCGCTTACCCAGCGGGATATGCGGCACGGCGCCGGCGCAGTCCTGCGGCTTTCTAGGCCCGCGCGCCTTGCAGAAAAGGCCGGTTCATGAGACGGCCCCATTCGTAGTCGAGATTCTCGGGGACCATGGGAAATACGCCCGCGCCCGGCGTGAAAGTCAACTCGCCGAAATAAATCCGGTCGCCCGGCGCGTAAAGATCGACACGTACATACTCGAAACCTTCCGCAAGCGACGCCGCCACCGCCAGCAACGCGGCCAGGTTCGCCGGGCGCGGCGCTGCTTCCACGCTACGCAGATAGTGCCCGATCGCGACATCGAGACAGTTCCAGTTTGCGTCGTACGTATCGCCGCGCGGATGCTCGCTGAAACGATCCGAAATCACCGCGATGTAATTGACCGGCTTGGTCTGCCCTTCGCTGAAGAAGCAGTGAATCTTGATGTCGGGCGGAATTTCCTCGTTCGACTCCACGAGTAGCTGTTCGAAGTAGATGCGAGGCTTGATGGTGCGATAGTGACGTTCGCGCGCCACGCGATAGAAGTCGGTCGCAAGCCAGCGCTGCGCGAGACGCTGCAATTGCTCGAACGATGTCTTCGACTTGTCGCGCACGACCTCGACAAAGCCGCTGCCGTGATTCGCCTTCATCACGAACTTCGAGGGCAATGCATCGAACACGTCGCGCGTGAACGCGGGCGGCGTTGCAATGAGCGGTATCAGATATTGTTCGCCGACCTTGCGGCGCACGTAGTCGCGCACGGTCAATTTGTCGGTCAAATCGACGAAACGCGCATCGGGATAAAGACAGCGATGCAGAATCTTTTCGTTGAATGTTCTCGGATGCGTGAGATTCGGGAACCTTCCAACCTTGCGCCGGTGCTCGATAGTCAAGAACACGCGGTCTGGCATGCAGTCCAATACCGCTTTGCCAAGCGCCTTGCCGATCGACATCATCGTTCTCCTGTGTTGCGCCGTTATGCGTGCAATTCCACGGCACGATGAGCCCGTCGATGATAGACCATGGAACCACCGCTTTCTAGCGAATGACGCGAGGCGTCAAGCGTCAGACGTTTGCCGGGTTCACGAGGACGCCGCATCGGCGCGCGACTGTCGCCACAGTGCGACAACACATGTATAAACGACATTAGTCGGATATTTACGTGCGGAAACGCACGATTAAAGCACGCCTGATCGGCGTACATTCCTTTCTGACAACTCACGGCGCGAAAACACTTGCAAGGCTCGCGTTCGAACGTCGATTGCCGATTGCAAGCGCAAACGTTGGACTAGTCGCCGGGTTTTCCCTGCTCGCCATCCAGCCGAAGGCCCAAGGAATAGACCGCTTGACACGCCGGTCGATGTCTGGGCCGGCCTGGTCGCGCACCATCTAATTAGACGTACTATGTACCGGAGAACACCTTGAGCCGCCTCAAAATTACCCGACGAGCCTTTCTCGGCGGCGCTGCATCCACTCTCTCATGGGCCGCGTTCCCCTACATGGCAGTGGCCGCGACCAATGTCATTCGCGTGGAATGGCAGCAGTACAAACAGACCCCGCAATACGCGTCGTTCCTCAACGCAGTGCGTTCGATGATGGCGAACACCAACGCCAACGATCCCAATTCCTGGCAGTACTGGAGCAACGTTCACGCGAACTACTGCCCGCACCGCACGCCGTACTTCCTGGCATGGCATCGCGGTTATCTCTACTATCTCGAACAGCAGATGAAGCGCATCACCGGTGACGCCAATTTCACGCTGCCTTACTGGGACTGGTTCAGCAACCCGCATGTGCCGAGTGAGTTCACCGACAACGCAAGCGGCAATCCGCTGTATTGCCCGCGTCTGAACACGAACGTGTATAACGCACTTGATCTCTCGCCGTTCTCGTCGTCGGTCGTGAACTTCCAGCGCGGCACCGCGAACTCGTTCGAAGAGAAGTTCGAGACCGCACCGCATAACCCGGTGCATAACATCATCGGCAACACGATGGCGACGATGCAGTCGCCGCGCGATCCGATCTTCTATCTGCATCACGCGAACGTGGACCGCCTCTGGCATGCATGGGCGCTGCCGGACGGACGCACCATGCCGCCGCCGACCGACCCGTACTGGGCAGGCACGTTCACGTATGCGCCGGGCCTCACGATCAACAAGGAACAGACTTACTCCAACCGCACGCGCCTCGGCTACGACTACGCGAACACGTCGCGGCCCACCACGATGCCGCCGCAGGCGCAAGAAGGCCGCATCATCCGCGTGCAGGCGCAAGTGCCGCAGATCCAGGTGCGTCCGGCAGTGGCTTCTTTCGCGGCGACGGCAGCCCGCACGATCGCAAACGGACGCCGCTCCATCGGCGGTGTCAAGAACGTCGTGCTCGGCAAGCAATCGATCAGCGCACGCGTGATCGGCGAAACGGCTTCCACGAAGCAGCTGCAGGATCTGCTCTCCGCGACGGCCGACAGCTTCAATGCCGCATCGCGCGGCGCGTCGAACGCTGCAGCGCTCGCGGCGGGCAAGAGCAGTCAGTACAAGTCCGTGAAGATCGTGCTCGACAACGTCACGTTGACGACGGCGGGCGCAGCGGGCGGTTACTTCTACAACGTGTATCTGAATCTGCCCGAAGGCGTGGATATCGACGAAGTGCGTTCGAAGCATTTCCTCGGCACGGTCGGCGCGTTCGAAATTTCGGGGGCCGCGCATCACGGTGAAGTGTCGCTCGACTTCCCGGCGACTGCCGCGCTGCTGAAGATGGGCTCGGGCAACGGGCGCGAATATGCGGTTTCGTTCGTGCGCGTGGACGGCGGAGCATCGGCCAAGGGCGATGCGATCTCGGTCGGCGAAGTCCGCGTGGAGTTCTCCACGGAAGCGCCGTACATCATCTCCACGAGCGCGCGCGCCCCGGCCGGCGCTTACTAAGACTCGCAGGTCCGGCATCGCTGCCGGATGCTTCGCTCGAAAGACCCGCCGATGTCCGGCGGGTCTTTTTTATCGCCTCGTTTATTCCGGATACCTAATTACCCGATAAGTTCAGAGATATCGACCCTGTGCACTGCTGTTTCTCCGTCCCGCAAGATCGTATGACTGTTTCCCGCCGAAAAGCGGGTTTACATGGATAAAAACCCGCGAAACTCCTTCATATAGTCTACCTATCTCAGCGCCGCCTCATCGCACACGCAAAACCCAAATAGCGAGAGAAATCGCAGTTAAGCGGTTAAGGGATAAGAAGGATCAAAGCCGAATCACCGATTCAGACGTGCATTCCACAAGCATTCGAAGACCTATAAATCGACAGCGAACGAATGGAGGGAACACCGATGAGACGCCGTACCGTATTGGCCGCGATGGCCGCCGCTTCATTGAGTGGAATGATTCCGGAGTTGAGTTTTGCGCAAAAGCCCATCGTGCTCGGCTTCGCGCAGGTCGGCGCGGAAAGCGAATGGCGCACCGCGAATACCGAGTCCATCAAGTCGAGCGCGAAGGATGCCGGCATCGACCTCAAGTTCTCGGACGCCCAGCAAAAGCAGGAAAACCAGATCAAGGCAATCCGCTCGTACATCGCGCAACGCGTGGACGTGATCGCGTTCTCGCCTGTCGTCGAAACGGGCTGGGACACGGTGCTCATCGAAGCGAAGAACGCGAAGATTCCCGTCGTGCTGACCGACCGCGCGATCAGCAGCAAGGACGAATCGCTCTATGTCACGTTCATCGGCTCGGACTTCACCGAGGAAGGCCGCAAGGCGGGCCGCTGGCTCGTCGAGAAGATGAAGGACAATCCCGGCCCCGTGAATATCGTCGAATTGCAGGGTACGGTCGGCTCCGCGCCCGCCATCGACCGCAAGAAGGGCTTCGAGGAAATCATCAAGGCCGATCCGAAGTACAAGATCATTCGCTCGCAGACCGGCGACTTCACGCGCGCGAAAGGCAAGGAAGTGATGGAGGCGTTCCTCAAGGCCGACGGCAAGAAGATCAACGTACTCTATGCGCACAACGACGACATGGCCATCGGCGCGATCCAGGCTATCGAAGAAGCGGGCATGAAGCCGGGCAAGGACATCGTCATCATTTCCGTGGATGGCGTGAAGGGCGCTTTCGAAGCGATGATGGCCGGCAAGCTCAACGTATCGGTGGAATGCAGTCCGCTGCTCGGGCCGCAACTGATGTCGGTCGTGAAGGACATCAAGGCGGGCAAGCCGGTGCAGAAGCGCATCGTCACGCAGGAAAGCATCTTCCCGATGGAAGTCGCGGCGAAGGAATTTCCCAACCGCAAGTACTGAGCGACGATGACATCGCCAAGCCCGACGGACGCCGCGCCCGTACTCGAGCTGCGCGGCATCGACAAGCGTTTTGCCGGCGTGCACGCTCTGGCCGACGTGAACCTCACCCTTTATCCGGGCGAGGTTCACGCGTTGATGGGCCAGAACGGCGCGGGCAAGTCCACGCTCATCAAGGTGCTCACCGGCGTCGTCAGTCTCGACGCCGGCGAGATCCTGCTCGATGGCCGCGCCATTCGCCCCGGCTCGCCTCAAGAAGCGCAGCAGCTCGGCATCAGCACCGTGTATCAGGAAGTCAATCTCTGTCCTAACCTGTCCGTCGCGGAGAACATCTTCGCGGGATCGTTTCCGCGTCGCGGTGCGCTGCATGCGTTTCGCATCGACTGGGAAGCGACGAATCGGCAAGCGCGCGAACTGCTTGCGCGCATCGGACTCGATATCGATGTCACGCGCCTGCTCACGAGTTATTCCGTCGCGGTGCAGCAGATGGTTGCGATTGCGCGCGCGTTGAAGCTCTCGTCGAAAGTGCTGATTCTCGATGAACCCACTTCCTCTCTCGACGAAGAAGAAGTGCGTCTGCTCTTCGACGTGCTGCGCCGTTTGCGCGCGCAAGGCCTCGCCATTCTCTTCGTCACGCACTTTCTCAACCAGGTCTACGCGATCTCGGACCGCATCACCGTGTTGCGCAATAGCCGGCGTGTCGGCGTGTGGCGCGCTGCCGAACTGAACACGCAGGCGCTGATCGCCGCGATGCTCGGCCGCGAACTGGCCGCTGCGCAAGCGCGCCAGACGCCGCCCGAAGAAACCGCCACGGACGCGACCGACGACATGCTTCTCGACGCCTCGCGGCTCGGTCAAACGGGGCAATTGCAGCCGCTCGATCTGCGCGTGCGTGCGGGCGAAGTCGTGGGCGTCGCGGGCCTGCTCGGGTCGGGGCGCACGGAACTCGCACGGCTGCTGTTCGGACTCGAAAAGCCCGATGAAGGCGAACTGCGCATCGACGGCGTTCCGGTGAAATTCGCGACGCCCGCGCACGCTATTCGTCACGGTGTCGCGTTCTGTCCCGAAGAGCGCAAGGCGGATGGCATCGTCGCGGAGTTGTCGTTGCGCGAGAACATCGCGCTCGCGTTGCAGGCGCGGCTCGGCACACGGCGATGCCTTTCGCGCGCGGAACAGAACGCGCTCGCCGAACGGTTCGTGCGTGCGCTCGGCATCAAGGCCGCGACGCTCGACATGCCCATCGGCCTGCTTTCCGGCGGCAATCAGCAGAAGGCGCTCATCGCGAGATGGCTTGCCACGGAACCGCGTCTTCTGATTCTCGACGAACCCACGCGCGGCATCGACGTCGCCGCGAAACAGGAGATCATGGACGAGATCCTGCGGCTCGCATCGACGGGCATGGCTGTGCTCTTCATCTCGTCGGAGATATCGGAAATCGTTCGGATTGCGAATCGTATCGTCGTGTTGCGCGATCGTCGCAAGGTCGGCGAGTTGCCCGCGGGCACGAGCGAAGACACCGTATGCGAAATGATCGGAGCCGAACATGGATGACGCCGCACCGCGCAGAACGCCAGCCAGCGCGCTACGCGCCGCGCTCGAACACCGGCTCGGCTGGCCGCTCGTCACGCTCGCGCTTTTGCTCGCGCTGAACGCCGCGTTCAACGCGGGCTTCCTGCATGTCGAATGGCGCGATGGCCATTTGTACGGCAGCTTCGTCGATATTCTCAATCGCGCCGCGCCGCTCGCGGTGGTGTCGCTCGGCATGACCATCGTGATCGCCACGCGCGGCATCGACATCTCCGTGGGCGCGATCGTCGCCATCGCGGGCGCGGTCGCCGCGTGGGCCATCGGCGGATCGGTGGCGGGGAACGTCACGCGGTTTCCGCTGCCATTTGTATTGCTGGCGGCGCTCGGCGTCGCGTTGTTGTGCGGCGTGTGGAACGGGCTGCTCGTGGCGCGCGCGGGCATGCAGCCGATCATCGCGACACTGATCCTCATGGTCGCCGGACGCGGCATCGCGCAGCTCATCACGAGCGGGCAAATCATCACCATCTACTACTCGCCGTATTTCTTCTTCGGCGGCGGCTATTTCCTCGGCTTGCCGGTGTCCATCCTGATCGTCGCGCTCGTCTTTGCTCTGCTGTATCTCGCGATCACACGCACGGCGCTCGGGCTCTTTCTTCAGGCCGTCGGCATCAATCCGACAGCGGCGCGCGTCGCGGGCGTGCAGGCGCGGCGGCTCACGCTCGGCGCATACGCGTTCAGCGGCTTGTGCGCGGGCGTCGCGGGCATTCTCATCAGCTCGAACGTGAAGAGCGCGGACGGCAACAACGCGGGCCTCCTGCTCGAACTCGATGCGATCCTCGCCGTCACGCTCGGCGGCACCGCGCTCACGGGCGGACGGTTCACGCTCGCGGGCAGCGTGATCGGCGCGCTCATCATCCAGACGCTCACGTATCTGATCTATTCGCTCGGCGTGCCGCCTGAAGTGAATCTCGTCGTGAAGGCCATCGTCGTGTTCGCGGTGATGATGCTGCAATCCGGCGAGTTCCGCGCCACCGTCGCGAAGTTCGCGCGGCGCCCTGCTCTCTCCGACCGCGAGGTGCGCCGATGAACTCGCGCCTGCCCAAGCCGCCGAGCGTTCCACTCACGCCCGATCACGGCGGCCGCGCCCCGCGACGCTCGATCGCGCAGAGCCGCTATGTGCCGCTCGCGGCGACCATCGCGCTGTTCATCGCCGTCTCCGTGATCGGCTCGACGATGTACACCGGCTTTCTCTCGCTGCAAGTGTTCCTCAATTTGCTGATCGACAACGCGTTCCTGATCGTCGTCGCCGTGGGGCAGACCTTCGTGATTCTCTCGGGCGGCATCGATCTTTCCGTGGGATCGGTGATCGCGCTCACGACGATGGTCTCCGCCGCGCTCGTCGAGAAAGCGGGCTGGCATCCGCTCGTCGTCATTCCGCTGGTGCTCGTCATGGGCACGGCCTTCGGCACGTTCATGGGCTGGCTGATCGCGCGCTTCAGGCTTCAGCCGTTCATCGTGACGCTCGCGGGCATGTTCCTCGCGCGCGGCCTGTGCTATCTCATCAGCATCGATTCGATCAGCATCACGCATCCGTGGTATGCGGCCGTCTCGCAGATTCGCATTCCGCTCGCAAGCGATGCCTCGCTTTCCATCGGCGCGGTCATCGCGCTCGTCGTGCTCGTGATTGCTGTGTTCGTCGCGCATTACACGCCGTTCGGCCGCTCCATCTACGCGGTCGGCGGCAATCCGCATTCGGCGTTGCTGATGGGCTTGCCCGTGCATGGCGCGACCATCGGCGCGTATGCGCTTTCGGGCTTCTGCTCGGCGCTCGGCGGCGTGCTGTTCACGTTCTACATGCTGTCGGGCTACGGCCTGCACGCCATGGGACTCGAACTCGATGCCATCGCTTCGGTCGTCATCGGCGGCACGCTGTTGACGGGCGGCGTCGGCTATGTGATCGGCACGCTCTTCGGCGTGCTTCTGCTCGGCATCATTCAGACGCTGATCTCGTTCGACGGCTCGCTCAGTTCGTGGTGGACGAAGATCGCGGTCGGCGCGCTTCTACTCGTGTTCTGCCTGTCGCAGCGGGCCTTCGGTTACCGCGCGGCGAGGCGCTAAGGAAAGCATGGACTATCGTCATCCTCCGGTCCGCAAAAGCATGCACGCGCGCATCGTGCAGGAGCTTGGCATCGAAATCGTGAGCGGCCGGCTTGCGCCCGGCGAACGCCTGCCCGCCGAAGCCAGGTTGTGCGAATCATATGGTGTCAGCCGGCCGGTGCTGCGCGAAGCGACGCGCGTGCTCGTCGCGAAGGGGCTCGTCTTGTCGAAGCCGCGTCTGGGCAGCGTCGTGCGCCCGCGCGACGAATGGCACATGCTCGATCCCGACGTGCTCTTCTGGACCATCAACAGCGTGAACGAAGGCGAGTTCTTTCGATCGCTGCTCGTGGTGCGGCGGATCATCGAGCCGGCGGCGGCGGCGCTGGCGGCATCGAATGCGACGGACGAGGATCTCGCGCGCATCCGCGATGCATTCGAGCGCATGTCGCATGCCGGCACGCCCGATGCGTTGCTCGCGCCCGATCTCGACTTTCATCGCGCGATCATGTCGGCCACGCACAACGACATGCTGATGTATATCGGGCATATGTTGTCGCTCGCGCTATCGGAGTCGATCAAGCTGACGAGCCGTCATCCGGATACGCACGCGCTTTCGTTGCCACGGCACAAGGCGATTCTCACGGCCATCATCAATCGCGATCCGCTGGGCGCGCGTCACGCGAGTCTCGTGCAGCTCGACAACGCGCAGGCCGACGCGGAGAACGTGTTGTCGGCGGTGTATCAGGAATAGCGTATCGACGAAACACGGTCGAACGTTCATGCCTTCGTCTTTCCTTCGCTTGGCGCGCAGCGTGTTAATTGCTTACGCCGCAGCGCGCTTCCTATACTTCGTGCGCCGTCGTCCGAATTTACGATGGACGACGAAACGATCAGGGAGACGAGCGATGAAGAAGGCAGCCGGATGGATGAGCGCATGCGCCGTGTTCGTCGTGGCCGCGCCATATGCGGTTCACGCAGCGGAAGACCCCACGGTCGAGAAAGCGAACGCAGCGTGGGACCAGACGTTCAACAGCGGCGACGCGAAAAAGCTCGCCGCGCTCTACGATGAAAACGCGGTGATATCGCCGGGCAACGGCAAGACGATCAAGGGCCGCGCGGACATCGAAAAGCTCTTCGACGGCTATTTCAAGGCAGGCACCGGCAATCACACGACGAGCGTCGTCAACGCGCGGCGCGTCGGCAATGTCATGTACGAGACCGCGAACTGGACGGCCACCGTCGATAAGGAAGGCAAAAAGACGCAATACCAGGGCGTGCTGCTCAAGGTGATGACCCGGGGCACCGACGGACAGTGGCGCACCACCGCGCACACGTGGAACGCCGCGCAGTGAAAGCGCCCGCATGCCGCAATTTTTTCCGCTTTTCGGAAGGCAAAAACGCATCGCTCGGGTCACCGAACTTTCGGATCGCGAACGCGCACCCTAAAGCATCCGCCCGCCGCGACGTAAACCAGCTATAGCCACTCCCGGCCACGTCAGGCCGGGACGGCCGCTCGTCCACCGCAAGCCGGTTTCGTCTCGCACATGTCTCAAACCACTCGTCCCGGAGTTCCAGGAGCCATCCCGTACCCCAGCGATACGGCGCGACCCCGCTCTCCCGCACGCAATCAGGGCTTCCTCTCCTTCTTCCTTTCGACGCGCAAGCGAAGCAACGCCTCGCTGCCGCTCGCGAGCATCGCGCAGATATTTTCCGCCGCCGCCGGCGCGTGGGCGCTCGCGTGGTTCGCGCTGTCGTCGGTGTCGGAGGAAGCGGCTTTCTGTATCGGCGCGGGCGCATGCGTGCTCGCGCTGCTGCTCGGCCTGCGCCACGCCCGGCGCGAACTCGCGCGCGCCAACGCGACCGCCGCGCTCGCCCGCGCGCTGCTCGACGCCAACCGCGAATGCCTGAAGCTGATCGGCCCGGATGGCCGCATGCTGCGCATCTCCGAACACGGCGCCGAAATCATGCAGGCGAGCAGCCCGGAACAACTCGCGGGCGCGAACTGGCTCGGCTTCTGGTCCGGCGACGACGCCCGCGCCGCCCGCACCGCATTCGATGCCGCACTCAACGGCTCGCCCGCCTCGTTCATGGGCTCGTGCCCGACGACGGCCGGCGTGCCGAAGACGTGGCAATCGCGCCTCATTCCGATCGACGACGGGCGCGGCGGCGTGCGCGACATCCTGTGCGCATCGCTCGATGTGACGCAGGAAGCCGAACTCACCGCCGACCTGCGCGCGAAAGAGCTGCTCATGTCCGAAATGGAAGCGCACGTCGGCCTGTGCTTCTACTCGTACAGCGCGGATTACAGCTATTTCCACCACGTGAGCGCGGGCTGCGCGTCGGTCTTCGGCATCGACGCGAAAGTGCTGCGCGAACGCCCGCAGGCGTGGATGGATCTCGTGCTGCCGGAAGAGCGTCCGGAGCTTCTCGCGACGATGCAGCGCATCACGCAATCGAAGGCCGGCGGGCGCGCGCGTTATCGGATCGAGCATCCGGTGACGGGCGTGCGCTGGATTCAGAGCACGGGCTATCCCATATTGGACGCGAACGGCAATGTCGTGCGCGTGGTCGGCATCAGTGAGGACGTCACCGTCGAGCACGAGCGTCTGGCCGAACTCGACCGCCTCGCGTTCTCGGACTCGCTGACGGGGCTCGCGAATCGCGGCGCGCTCGTGCTGAAGATCGAGGAGCGCTGCCAGCGCGACGCCGCGTTCGCGCTGATGTTCATCGACCTCGACCGTTTCAAGGTGCTGAACGACACGCTCGGACACACCGCCGCCGACCGCCTGCTCAAGTCGCTGAGCGAGCTGATCCAGGCCGCGCTGCCGCCCGACGCCCTGCTCGCGCGCCTGGGCGGCGACGAATTCGCCGTGCTGATCGACGACGCCGCCGACAAGACGCGCCTCGCCCGCATCGCGAAGGACATTCTGGCGGCGCTCGCGAAATCGGGCGAGCCTTCGCGCGCGGATGCGTTCGTCACGGCGTCCATCGGCATTTCGGTGTTCCCGGAGAACGGCGCAGACCACGAAACGCTGCTCACGAGCGCGGACATCGCCATGTACGCGGCGAAGAAGGCCGGGCGCAACGGCTTTTCGTTCGCGGACGCGAATTCGACCGAGCGTATCGTCGATTTCAAGCTGGAGCGCGATTTGCCCGCCGCGCTCGCGAATCGCCAGTTCCTGTTGCATTACCAAGCGATTCACGAGCCGCGCACGCTCGAAGTGCGCAGCGTGGAAGCGCTGATCCGCTGGAAGCATCCGACGCGTGGGCTGGTTTCGCCCGGCGTCTTCATTCCGATTCTCGAAGAAAGCGGCTTCATCAACGAAGTCGGCGCCTGGGTCATGGACGAAGCGCTGCGCCAGCTCGCGCTCTGGCGTCATGCGGGCGCGCGCTCGCTCGGCGTGTCGGTGAACGTGTCGTCGCGGCAGTTGCGCGACGAGGCGATCGTCGAGGTCGTCAACGACGCGCTGCATCGCTATGAGTTGCCCGCATCCAGCCTGCAAGTGGAACTGACCGAAAGCGCGCTGATGGAGAATCCCGCGCTCGCGCAGCGGACCTTGTCCGCGTTGAAGACGCTGGGCGTGCGCATTGCCATCGACGATTTCGGCACCGGCTAT
Source organism: Caballeronia sp. ATUFL_M2_KS44 (assembly GCF_023630965.1). Classification (NCBI taxonomy): domain Bacteria; kingdom Pseudomonadati; phylum Pseudomonadota; class Betaproteobacteria; order Burkholderiales; family Burkholderiaceae; genus Caballeronia; species Caballeronia sp. ATUFL_M2_KS44. The sequence goes on from NZ_JALQEA010000054.1 coordinate 34,977, forward strand.
TCGAGTCTGCGCTATCTCGCGGACTTCTCGCCCGACACGCTCAAGATCGACCGGTCGTTCGTCGCGCGGCTGCAGGACGATCGCGCGACGCAAAGCATCGTCGGCGGGATCATTCAGATGGCGCGCGCGCTCGGCGTGAGCGTGACGGCGGAAGGCGTCGAGCAGGCGGTGCAGCTCGAATTCCTGCGCGAAGCCGCATGCGATCGCGTGCAGGGCTATCTGCTGAGTCAGCCCGTCGCGCCGGAGAAAGTGCTCGGGCTTTCCATCGCCGCGCCCGAATAAAACTGGCCGCGCTTTCCACGCCGCGCACGCTCACGCGCGCTCGTTGAGAAAACTCTGCGCGAGCTGTTTCCACAGGTGATCCGCCGCCGGCGAAAGCCTTCTGCCGACGCGCGTCATCATCTGGCTGCCGAAACCCGCCGCGATCGGATGATCGATCGGCACCGCGACAAGCTCGCCCAGATCGACGCCGCGCCGCGCCGTGATCGTCGACATGAACGCGACGCCCAGCCCCGCCGCCGCGAGCGTCTGCGCCGTGTTGAAGAGATCGACGCGATACGCAGGCATCACGTTGAGCCGCGCGTCGTCGAGAAGCGACTGCACGAACTGCTGCACGCCGAACGCTTCCGTCATGAAGATGAGCCGCTCGTGCGCGAGTTCGGCGGCGGCCACCTTCGACATCGACGCGAAGCGATGCGCCGGCGCGACCACCGCGCACAACGGCCGCTCGGCGAAGCGATGGATGCGCATGGCGGGATCGTCGGCGGAGCGCGCGCACAGGCCGATATCGACCGCGTCGTCGCGCACGAGCGAGAGCACGGCGGGCGTCGGCCCGGAGCGAATTTCGACGAGGATGTCGGGATAGGTCATCGAAAAGCGCTGCAATGCCCGCGCGATCAGATTGCCGATGAATCCTTCGCCCACGCCCAGCGCCACGCGCCCGCGCCGCAAGTGCCGGTATTCCTCCAGCCGCGCGGCGAGATCGCGGGCGCGGCGCTGGCCGTCGCGGTAATGGTCGATCAGCACCTGGCCGATTTCCGTCACGACGACGTTCCGCCCGCGCCGTTCGACGAGTGGAAAGCGCAGCCGCCGCTCCAGCGCCGCGACCTGCCTGCTGATGACCGATGCGTTCACGCCGAGCGTTTCGGCGGCCATCCGCATGCCGCCCGCCGCGTCGATTTCGGCGAGATAGCGCAGCGAGCGCTCGCCGATGTCGTCCGTCAAATCGTTCATGTGCGTCTCGATCGTTGACTTAAAGGCAACATTCTGGATGCGTTCCGGTCATGGGTCGAGTTTTTCGTCGGTGCAATACTCGCTGGATTATTCACAGACACCGCAACAAAGGAGCACCGAACCATGGCCGAAAGCCGCTTTTGCGAAGTCGCCGATCTCGCCGACGCGAAACCGCAGCTCGACGAGATTCGCCACCACATTCACCAGCATCCGGAACTGTCGTACGAGGAAGCGGCGACGTCGCGCTTCGTCGCCGAGAAGCTGCACGCGTGGGGCTACGAAGTGACGCGCGATATCGGCGGGCATGGCGTGGTGGCGTCGCTCAGGAACGGCACGGGCAAGCGGACCGTGGGCGTGCGCGCCGACATGGACGCGCTGCCGATCCACGAGCAAACCGGCCTCGCCTACGCGAGCGTCCACGACGGCAAGATGCACGCGTGCGGCCACGACGGCCACACGACCGTGCTGCTCGGCGCGGCGCAGCAGCTTGCGAAGACGCGCAATTTCGACGGCACCGTGCATCTGATTTTTCAGCCGGCGGAAGAAGCCGGCGCGGATAGCGGCGCGGAACGCATGATCGCCGATGGTCTTTTCGAGCGCTTTCCGTGCGATGCGATTTTCGGCCTGCACAATCATCCGGGCGTGGCGACCGGCACGTTCGGCTTTCGCGCGGGCCCGCTGATGGCCGCGTGCGATACGGTCAAGGTGCGCATTGTCGGGCGCGGCGGACATGCGGCGCGTCCGCATCTCGCGGTGGATCCGGTGGTGGTCGGCAGCAGCATCGTGATGGGCTTGCAGTCGATCGTTTCGCGCAACATCGATCCGAACGAGGCGGCGGTGGTGACGGTCGGCTCGTTCCGCGCGGGGAAGGCCGCGAACGTGATTCCCGAAGACGCGGTGCTGGAAATGAGCGTGCGATCGTTCTCCGCGACGGTGCGCGAGACGCTGGAGAAGCGCATTCGCGCGCTGATCGCGTCGCAGGCGGACGCGTATGGCGCGACGGTCGAGATCGACTTCATTCGCGGCTATCCGGTGCTCGTGAACAGCGAAGCGGAGACGGATTTCGCGCGACAGGTCGCCGAGGAACTCGTCGGCAAGGAGAACGTGATTGCGCCGTTTCCGCCGATAGCGGGCAGCGAGGACTTCGCGTACTACCTGCAGAAGGTGCCGGGCTGCTTTGTGCGCTTGGGCAACGGCGAAGGCCGCCCGATGCTGCACAACGCGCGCTATGACTTCAACGACGACAACCTCGCGATCGGCGCGGCGTTCTGGACGCGCCTCGTCGAACGCTTCCTCGGCGGGGACCGCGCATGAACGCCACGACGCAAGCGCTTTCCCGCGCGGGCGCTCACGAAGCGCCGCAGATGTCGCCCGCGCAGCAGCGCAAGATCGTGCTGGCGGCGGTCATCGGCAATCTGCTCGAATTCTTCGATTTCACCGTCTACAGCTATTTCGCGCTGACCATCGGCAAGCAGTTTTTCCCGTCGAACGATGGCATCACGTCGTCGCTGCTCGCGTTCGCGGTGTTCGCCGTGGGCTTCGTGATGCGGCCGCTCGGCGGCATCGTGCTCGGACGGTACGCGGATCGCGCCGGGCGCAAGCCTGCGCTCACGCTCACGATCTTGCTGATGGCGGTGGGATCGGCGGCGATCGGCCTGGCGCCGACTTACGCGCAGATCGGGCTGGCGGCGCCGGTGCTGATCGTCGTCGCGCGGCTGGTGCAGGGCTTCGCGCAGGGCGGCGAGTTCGGCGCGGCGACCGCGACCTTGCTCGAAATGGGCGGCAGCGCGAGCCGTGGCTTTCGCGCGAGCTGGCAGTTGGCGAGCCAGGGCGCGGCGGCGCTGCTCGGCTCGGGGCTTGCGGCGAGCCTGGGCTTTCTGCTTTCGGAAGACACGATGCATAGCTGGGGCTGGCGCATTCCGTTCCTGATGGGCACGCTGATCGCGCCGGTCGGCATCTATCTGCGCCGTCATATTCAGGAGGAAGCGCCTGCCGCGAAGGCGGTCGTGACGCGCGACGATCCGAAGCGCGGCCTTTACGTGCGCAACTGGTTCCTCACGATTTTCTCGATCATGGGGATGTCGGTTTCGACGTACGTGATGATGTATTACATGCCGACGTACTGCATTCAGTATCTCGGCTTGCCGTCGAAGATGTCGATGCTGGCGGGCGTCGCGTCGAGCGTGATTTCGCTCGTGATGTGCCCGATTTATGGCGCGTGGTCGGATCGCATGGGGCGGCGCAAGCCGCTGACGGTGATCGGGCGGATTGCGCTGATCTTGCTGCTGTATCCGGCGTTCTGGGTGATGACGCATTTTCCGTCGCTGCCGGTGGTGCTGGCCGCGCTGATCGTGCTGATGCTGTGCTACACGATGGGATCGGCCCCGGCGTATGCGTTGATGCCGGAGAATTTCCCGAAGCATCTGCGGGCGGGGTATATGTCGAGCGCGTATGCGATCGCGGTATCGGCGTTCGGCGGGACGGCCCAGTTGGTTGCGGGATGGCTGATTCGCGCGACGGGGAACAAGATGGCGCCGGCGTGGTACATGATCGGGTGCGTGCTGGTGTCGCTGATCGCGGTTTCGATGTTCGAGGAGACGGGGGGGCGGGAGTTGGGGTGAGGGGGTTTTTGGGTGGGGCATTTTGCCAAATGCCCTGCTCAAGATGCGGTCAGCGTTCTGTGTTCGCAGACGCAGATAATTGCTGGAATACTGTAAAAGTAGATTAGCAAATCCAGGTCATTTTCATCTTGTGCCTGTACCGGCCACTGCGAACGGAGTTCGGCGATGATTTCCTCGGGAGCGATTTGCCAATGCGCTTCACTAGCATCGATCGAAAATCAAGGATTTGGGTGCTCAGCCGAAACATAACAATCTGCGCCCGGCGCGACGAACTTGATCTTCTCAGTACGAAGTAAGGTCTCCACGAGCCAGAAGAAAGATTCTTTGTGCTCTGGGAAAGACAACGACGGATTCCAGCTACTTATGGAACTGAACAAGCTGGATATCCAAAGCCCGAAGGCGTCTTGAACGATTCGGTCGACGTGTTGGATGGATTTCATTTCTTAATACATTCAGTCTTCTTCGAACGGAGCGCCACCTGGAGCAGGTTCGCATTCTATCGATTCTACGTGGATTCCGACGGAAGTAATGGGTTCACTTCATCAAACGTCGCACGCACGGGGAGGCGCTTAGCGAAGAAGCCTTCGAAAACGAGCCTTATTCGCTCGCGAAATTCATGAATTTGCTCTCGACTGAGATTATTAATCTCATAAAAATCGTCTGCATCTAAGTGCGATGCTATCGCGTTCATCGCGCAACCGAATATATGGAAAACTGGGCCATATAATTCTTCAATATTCGCGTCGCGTGCAAGAAGGTCGTGAAGCGCCCACTCAAGAAGCCAATACTGGTCCCGCTGCCATATACCTTTTTCGTGCAACAACGCGGTAAATGACGCCTCACTATATTCAGACGACCACGGCGAATTTCTAGCTATTATGTTGCGCGAATCCATGAGTTATCCCATATTTTTTGCTTGTGCACCCGGAAAGCCAATAGCGGATACGCCGGCTTACTCCCCGTCATGCAACGGCGCTGTCTGCATTCGGAATACCGAAGCGAATTCTTGGCTCTGATCATGCGGATTTGTATCTTCGTACCGCTCTCACCCTAGACGTGAACCCGTGGGCACGTTCGAAATTAAGATAGCAAGTAACGGTTCAGAGTAAGCCTCCATATTATCAAGATCGACAACCGGCGACTGTATCTCTTTGTGCATGTGAAAGTATTCCGGTCGCAAAATGGCTTCGGCCTATTCGAGAGATAGCCGATCGTTGATTAAATCGCCGCGCAAGTTACACGCTTCCTTTTTCATCGATCAACTAGCTAGTTTCCTTTCTGGAATCGCGGGCTTATACAGTTCGCCTGGCACCGGGTTAGCGGATTCCAAGATGTCTGCCACGCTTATCGTACACTTCGATATCAGTATACGTGTAGTCCCATTCGTAGTAGCGTACGTCATCCGTTTTAACGCCGTTTCCAGCACTCCTTAGGTAGCACGCAAAGTCGGAGATTTGCGCTAGCGAAACTCACGCTTCGACCCAAACAATACACTCATCGTAATGTTCTTTGATCGTGCCCACAGCAGCTTGGAATTGTTTCTCATCGCTCAAATCAAACTCGATATTGAAAACCGAGACGGTGTCGGCACTGAGATCGAACCCCGTCAGGTCGACTCCGCCATTGATCCATAAGCGGGCGTTGCTGAACCCGGATTTCGCACTCAAGTAATGAGAGATCCCGCGCCGACTTTTTGCAAAGAAAATATCCATCTAAAATCATCACATCTTGAGTTCAAAGACTCAACTGAATAAAGCTCGATCTCGCAATCTCGCCTTCCGTTTGAGTATGAAATTGCGGAAAAACGCTTCTCGAAGCGCGCTGATAATCCTGCCCTGCCCGAGGGCGTCGCTGATTTCGTGGCTCGATATCAGGGCGAGCTTCTTCGCTTCATTTCTCCAGCTTCGCATTAAACACCACCTTCTGTTAGCTCTCCATTATTATTAAGAGAAACGGATAGACCATCGGAACTACTGATAGTCCATTGCTCCCACGATGCATCCGAGTCGGGAATTGACGACGTCGTCAAATGAGCACCTAAATCAAAGTTGAAAACACATGACTTACGAAGTACGTCATATCTAACCGATTCCAGAATTTGGCCGCTCAGAGATTCAAAGGCAGGAAGCATGTCTTCTTTGCTCGAGTCTTGACCGACACGGCACTCCCAAGCTTGTACTTCCCACGCGCAGTCACGCACCCAAAGCGTCCAATTCCCATAGAGAACAGCGTGCCGTCTACGCCGACGAGCAATCTGCGATACCGAAACCGAATCGCCCATCTGCATCGGCCCGAGTGCCTTTAGGTGAGGCATGCCGAACTCGACGAAAAAATTGCTTCCATGAGTTTGTCTAACCCCCCAACACATTTCTCCAACCAGTGGCGACAAAATTTTTTCGACCTTATTCAACGAGCGCTCCTATTTGTTGAACAGCATTCTGGCTTCTTCCATTATCTCTTGGTACCCCATCTGCTGACCGCCGATCCAGCGATGAAGCTCCTGCGCCTGATCGGGGGTCAACTTCAATGCAACAGCGACAGCTCGGGTCTGCCGGTTCTGCGCTTGGTTGTTGCCAGGCGTGCCGGACGCTCCGTTATTCTCGGTCTCGATTTGCGCTGCCTCCGCTGCTCCCACGCCATTGCTTCCCATGGCGGCAGCAATTCCGGCAACAAGACCGCCGACAGCATTGGTTCGAGCGTTTCTTTGTTCAGTGGTCGAGCCCTCAGTGGATCCCAGCAAAGAATTCAAGACCGAGCTCGCCGCCGCGCCCATCGCCCCCGCGCCGCAACTCGCGCCCGATGCCGCCCCGCCCGCGCAACCCACGACCGCATGCAGCGCCGCACGCGCCTCCTCGCTGCCCAGGTTATCCGCGATCTGCTTGACCTCGTTCGCTCCAAGCTCTTGCAAGTAAGCCACCGTCGCCGCTTGCGCATACTGACCGGCGCCACCGCTCACGTTGCCGCCCGCAGCCACTGTCAAAGCGCTGAGTACCTGCCGATACGTCCCGCCCGACCCCCATTCCGCGTTCAGTTGATCCGCCTGCTGCTGTGCCGCTGCTCGCTGCTCCGGCGTCAAGTTCGGGTCCTTCGCCGCCGCACTGGCCGCATCAGCCAACTACACGTTCGGCAAGCAGATCGCAAGTAACGGTTCCGAGTAAGCCTCTATATGCTCAAGATCGATAATCGACTGCATTTCTCTTTGCTTATGGAAGCTAAAGACGCTGATGTCGCCGAATTCGCCATGCTGTTCAAAGCCAAGAGTAGCCACGATGGACTCATTGACCTCTCGTCTCCATTTTTCAAGGAACCTCTCAAGAAAAATCTTCGAAGCCGAGAACAAGTTGTCCTCGCAGTAGTCTTCTAGGTGAATTTTATTGATCGAATACTCGTATCCGCTCAGATCCTTATAGAACTTGGTAATGAAATCATTGCTCGGAAGCTTTGCATTTGGAAATGCCGATCTCAAAAAAATGCAGTCACCAACCCTCTCAAACCCCTGGTCCAAAACATGGTTCAGCCGGGCTGGAAGCACACTTTCTTCGTAGAACTGCTCAAGTATCGCTTTCATCGGACTGTTCATTATAAGCATCATTTTGCTCCGAGATATCCACTTAATATCCTGTGAACGAAGAAAGAAACGACAAACCCGGCCGCAGCCGGGTTTGACTTATACACTGGATGGAAGACCACCCTTTAAAGGTGAGAAGTCGACTTTCCAGATGTCAAGCTCGTACAATTCGCCATCGCTATCCAAGTTTAAGGTAGCGATTACTGCCACGCCATCCTGATCGATAAACTCTCTCTCAGCCAATGACGCACCCAACGAGCGACTCAATTTCGATGACACGAATGTCAAACCGCCCATCCCGCCATCGTCCATCTCTTCTACAAAGCTGTCTTGCAAGCTGTCAACGATTCGTCTCTCGTCGGCTACGCCGTTTAACATCGCTTTAATAAAAGATGTTTCACTAGCAAGTAATCTACGCATATTCAGTTTGTCCTTGGCGGAGTGATACGACCGACATTGATTGTTCCATCAGGCAGCTTGAATGCGCTGTAGTCGAGCTTCACACCGTTCACAGTAACCGAGCCGATATATTGACCTTGCGGAATTGAATCAGCCAGCCGTGACAGATCGGTCTGAATTGCACTTTGCACAACATCACGATCAAACCCCGCTGCCTCGATATGGCGGAAAGTGTGACTAACTTGGTTTTCAACCCTGCCGAACTGTATTGCATCGTTTGCCGCGTTAGCCGTTGCACCAGCCTTCGCCGCCGCTCCCTCAACCGCCACGCTCGGCGTGACGGAATTCGTCACAATCGCCGCAGCCGTCTCTGCCGTAATGATGCCAGCATTCACCGCCGCTGCCGGATTGCTCAACGCGAGCGCCAGCGCGTCCGGCGCAAGCGACGCCAGCGCAGGCACCGCCGCAACCACCGCCGCAACCGCGACGCCGCCCGCCACCACCACTGCATTCTTACCGGCCGCTCCATTCATCTGGCCTTGCACTTGGACCAGTTGCTTCACCTGTTCATCCGTGCAGGTGCCCCGCGCTGTTATCGATGTTGCCCGCGCGCACGCCGAGCGCGCCTGCGGACTGCATCGTGCCGCCCTGATTTACGAGCGCATTGACGATGTTCGCGGAGAGCCATCCGCCGGAGATGATCTGGCCGTTGACGTTCGACAACGCGCCCGCGTTGATCGATTGCGCGCCGCCGGACTTCAATGCGCCGTTGTCGTTGGCGAGCGTGCCGGCGGCATTCGCGGTGATGCTGCCGCCCGCCGTCGTTGTCGCTGAGGCAAGGTTGATGTCGCCCGACGAAGCGGTCAACGCGAGGTTGCCGTTCGCGGTCGTCGAACTGCCGGCCAGATTCACCGATGCGCCCTGCACGAAGCCATTCGCGCCCGCTGCATTACGTCCGCTCGCGGAAACCGCGCCGCTTGCGATCACGCTGAGATCGCCTTGCGTGCCGATCGAGCCATCGCTGTTGATGCCCGCGCCGAGCGTGCCCGTCGAAGCGACACTGCCTGCGTTGATCGTCGTATTGCGCTGTGCAGCGAGCACGCCGCTGTTGGTCACAGCGCCCGACGTCGATGCAACGACATCCTGCTGCGCATAAGTGGTACCGCTATTGTCGATACCATCGCGCGCCGTTGCGCTAATGCTGCCGCTTGCATTCGTCTGCCCGGCCAGCACGAGCTTGCCTTGCGATGTCAGCGTGAGATCGCCCGCTTGCGCCGCGAGCACGCCTCGGTTCGAAACGCCAACGCCGTATTCATTCGAAGCCAGAAAAATGCGATTCGCATACATGCCGCCCAACTGACTCACATCGATGGCAAAGGCAGGCGCAGCGCCATTGCCCGCAATAGGCGTCGCAGCCAGCGTGGTGTGATCGACCTGATTCGCCCCGGCAACGACGTTCAGATTGTTGGCATAGATCGCGGCGTTCACTTGAATGGCCCGT
>NZ_JALQEA010000055.1:0-234 GCF_023630965.1 Caballeronia sp. ATUFL_M2_KS44
GGCAAGGGCGTGCGCGTGCAGGCCGTGCTGCCCGGCGCGACGGCCACCGACTTTTGGGAAACGGGCGGCCTTCCGATCGAGAATCTCGACAAGGCGATCGTGATGTCGGCGGGCGATATGGTCGATGCGGCGCTCGTCGGCTTCGATCGCGATGAGCTCGTGACGATTCCGTCGCTGCACGACGGCGCGAAGTGGGACGCGTACGAAGCGGCGCGGCAGGCGATGGCGCCGGAG
>NZ_JALQEA010000056.1:0-284 GCF_023630965.1 Caballeronia sp. ATUFL_M2_KS44
CGATGAGCCTACTTCGAATCTTGATCCCGCATCTGTGAAGCACATTGCGCAACTGCTTCGCAGTCTGAAGCAAACGGTGGTGGTCATCACCCACGATATGGCTTTGGCATCGGCATTCGACATGCGCTATGCATTCGCCAATGGCGGGCTCGTGCCTGAACACGTCGTGCAAGCATCTGATCCGGTGCTGGTGGACGCATGAAGAAGCCGGGATTCTCAGCAGTCTTGGTTGCGGTCTGCATGACGCTGGCTAATCAGACATGCGCGAGCGATCTGCTCGATAT